>JAUIIX010000011.1 GCA_030431515.1 bacterium | reverse complement strand
CTCTACCACCAGGAAAATGTAATGCTGTTATCTTACCAGGAGACGGTCTAAAGTCATGTTCTGGGTCTTCAGCATTTATTCTACATTCAATAGAATGTAATCTTGGTTCTGATTGCTTATATGATAATTTTAATCCAGATGCAACTCTAATTTGTTCTTTTATTAAATCAACTGTCAATGATTCTTCTGTAACAGGATGTTCAACTTGAATTCTCGTATTCATTTCCATAAAATAGAAATTTTCATCTTTATCAAGTAAATATTCAATAGTTCCTGGTCCATAATAATTAACAGATTTCGCACCTAATATAGAAGCTTCCCCCATTTTTTTTCTAAGTTCTTTAGAAACTACTGGACTTGGTGCTTCTTCAATTAGTTTTTCATTTCTTCTTTGTATTGAACAATCTCTTTCATTTAAATGAATGACATTACCATATTTATCACCAAAAACTTGAATTTCAACGTGTCTTGCGTTTTCAATAATTTTTTCTACATACAACTGGGGATTATTAAAAGAGGTTTCCGCTTCATTACGAGCAGTATAAAATGCTCGTTCTAATTGTTCGGCAGAATAAACAAATCTCATTCCTTTTCCACCTCCACCTGCAACTGCTTTTAATAAAAGTGGATATCCAATTTCTTTAGCAACTCTTTGAACGTCTTCAAGTGTATCAACAACACCGATACTTCCTGGTACAACAGGAACACCTGCGGCTCTCATAGTTTCTTTTGCTACAGACTTATCCCCCATTTTAGTTATTGCTTTTGCTGTAGGGCCTACAAAAATAAGATTATGTTCTTCACAAATATTAACAAATGAAGCATTCTCAGATAGGAAACCATATCCAGGATGAATAGCATCAGCATTAGTAATTTCAGCTGCGGCTATTATATTTGGAATTTTTAAATAGCTTAATTTACTAGGCGGTGGTCCAATACAAACAGCTTCATCTGCAAATCTTGTGTGTAAAGAATATTTATCAGCTTCAGAAAAAACAGCTATACTTTGAATTCCTAACTCTTTGCAAGCTCTTATTATTCTTAAAGCTATCTCACCTCTATTTGCAATTAATAATTTTTTTATCATTTTTATTCTGCTTTAATCAAAAATAATACTTGGTTATACTCAACAGGTTGAGCGTTATCTACTACTATTTTTTCAATAATACCTGAAGCATCGCTTTCAATTTCATTCATTACTTTCATTGCTTCAACTATACATAAAGTTTGACCAACTTCAACTCTATCACCTACTTTTACAAAAGGATCAGAGTCTGGCGAAGGAGTTTTGTAAAATGTACCTACTATTGGAGAAGTAACTTCATGCAGACCAGCATTTTCATCTTTGGTACTTGAAGTTTCTTCATTATTTACATTATTTACAGTCTGAACTGGAGCCGCTGCAGGAGCTGAGTTATATTGTTGAGGAACATAGTATTGTTGGTCAACCCTTGACTTATCGGCTTTTTTAGATAGTTTTATCTTACCACCTTCTTCGTCAATAGTAATTTCAGTTGCAGTACTCTCATCGAATAGTTTTAGTAAACTTTTTACGTATTTTAAATCCATAATATACCTTTTAGTAATTTAATTTCTAAATTATTTTTTTAATCTTTAATTCTTTCAATATAAGAGTGAGTATTAGTATCGATTCTAATCTTATCACCTTCATTTACAAAAATCGGAACACTTATAGAAGCACCTGTTTCTAATTTTGCTGGTTTTGATACATTAGTTGCAGTATCTCCTCTTAACCCAGGTTCAGTTTCAACAACTAACAAGTTAACATGAAGTGGAATTTCAACAGCTAAAGCTTTTTCACCTTCAAAGCTTATTGATACTTCTTCATTTTCCTTCATATATAATTCTTGATCTCCTACCATTGTATTAGGTAAAGATACTTGTTCATAACTTTCATTATTCATAAAAACAAAGAAATCACCGTCTCTATATAAATATTGATATGGATGTTTCTCAATTCTTACAAAATCTATCGATTCACCAGAACGGAATTTGTTTTCAGCTTTATTACCTGTTATTAAATTTTTCAATTTAACTTGAAAGAAAGCTCCACCCTTTCCCGGTTTTCTAAATTCGCATGTTTCTACTATATAATTATCATTATTATATTTTATAACTGCACCGACTCTTAAATCATTAGTTGAACCCATTTTTTTTCTACTTATGTTATACAAAATACAAAAATACCTAAACTCTATTTCAATTACAAATAAATAGTTAATGTTTATAGAAATTATTTTAAAATTTGATTTTAAACTAAATTATTACTAAATTAGGATTATATTAATTACAAAAATATTATGTCAGAAATTAAATCAAGAAAAAAGAATAGACCATTCCTAGTTGGAATGTTTACAATTATAGGATTATTCATAGTTGTCTTAACTATTGTATGGTTAGGAGCTAATGAATTTTTCAAGCAACAAAAATTCTATGTTACATATTTTGATACAAGTGTAGAGGGGTTAACTTTAGGTTCACCTGTGAAATATCAAGGTGTACCAGTTGGTTACGTAAATAAAATATCAGTAGCAGATGATGGAAAGATCATTCAAGTAGAAATGGAAATAGATCCAAAAATTGATATAAATGATTCTATTAGAGTGAAATCAGCTATATCTGGTCTAGCTGGTGGTAAATTTTTACAATTACACTATACAGATAACCCAATATCAATGAGATCTTATCCTAAAGTTAATTTTGAATTGCCAGAAAAAGTGATTAAGGTAATTAAATCAGCACCTTCTGATATCGAAGAAATTCAAATTGCAGCTAATGAGGTGATTTCAAATCTAAAGAATTTAGAAATTGGAAAAATTTCTGATAAAACCATAGATTTTTTAAATAGTTCTACTAACTTTTTAGATACGGCAACAAGATTTATGGGAAATAAAGATTTATATGAAACTATACAAAATTTAAAATTATCATCAAATAAATTAAATAGTTTTATGGAACAAGCCAATAATTCAACATTTATTGAAGATATTAATTCAACAGGACATAGACTTTTAAAAACTGCCGATAGATTAGAAAAATTTACTATTTCATTAAATAGAGAATTAGATTCAATGCAATTGGCAAAATTTATAAATAAATCTTATGATAAATATGATACTTTAATGAATAATCTTGCTAATTCAATTTCTATTCTAACACATAGAACTGAAAGCGTTTTATTAGAAGTGAATGATATATTTTCAGAGATTGAAAATACTAATAAAGAATTGAGAAAATCTGTTTCTGTAATGACAGAAGAATCAAACAGATTATTAAGTAAACCTGCTAAGAAAAAGAATTAATATTAATTACATAGATATTTTTCCGTCTCTATCTACTAAATAGTATAAGTACATCACATAACATAAAACAAAAATAATTCCTTGCCATCTATCAATCGTATATTTACGACCAATTAACATAAATAAAATTAGTAAGGCACTTGAACCTATTATTACTAATATATCAATATTTGATACTACATCAAATTTTAAAGGTGAAATCATTGCAGTAATTCCTAATACCCACAACAGATTAAATATATTTGAACCAACTATATTACCTACAGCTATATCAGCGTTACGTTTTAAAGCTGCAATTGCAGAAGTAACGAGTTCAGGAAGCGAAGTACCTATCCCTACTATTGTTAAACCAATAAAAGTCTCACTGAAGCCCCAACTTCTTGCTATTTCAGAAGCATTGTCAACAACAAATTTACCACCAACAAATAAACCGACAATTCCAATAATAGAAAATATAACTGCTTTACCTGTAGATAAATCACCTATTTCATCAGTATCAATATCTTGGTTTTGTCTAGCCATATATATAATATATAATAAGAATAAAAAGAAAAAGAATATTAAAATTAAACCATCTATTTGTGATAATCCTATTGTTTTTTCATCTTCAAAAATAGTTATATTTGCCAAAAAACCAAATAATAAAGCAGCTGTTAATGAGAAAGGAATTTCAGAAAGGATTGTTGATTTTTGAACAGGAATCTCCATAATAATAGCTGTAACACCTAAAATTAACATAATATTAGAAATATTACTTCCTATAATGTTACCAATTGCTAAATCTGGCTTATCCGATACTCCAGCAATTACGTTTACAATTAGCTCTGGTGCTGATGTACCAAATGCTACAACAGTTAAACCAATTATCAAATCTGGTATTTTAAAGTTCTTAGCAATTGAAGATGAACCTTCCACTAACCACTTAGCAGAAAATATCAATAAAACAAAACCAACAACAAATAAAATATAAGCTAAAATCATAAATTATCGAATTTAATTTTTAGAAACCATAAAATTACAAAATTTTTTTTAAATAAACTAAGTATTTTTACTTAGTCTCATCTTCTTGGCTATGTTTTCTTAAAAATTCTTTAAGTAAAACACCTACTGCAGACTTTGCTAAATCTTCATCAATTTTTAATAAATTGTTTAACCAATGTGTGACTGTCTTAATTGGAAGCTCTTTCCCAGGGTTTAATAATATATATTCTTGAATTCTTAATGCTTCTTTTATAATCAAATCCATATACTTGACATGAAGATTTTTTCTTCTTTCTTCATTACATCTTTGAGCTATAATATTTAACTCAATAGCAACAGTTAACATATCTGTAATTTGATGGTTCAAGTTCTTTAAAATAAATTATTAATAAAATGATTAATTATTCCTTGTTCTCCATATAGTATAATTGTAAGTATTATACCAGATAAAGCACCCCATAAATGTGCATCATGTCCAATATTATCTTTTGCATTTCTTGCAACATACCAACACCATACTAAATAGAATATTCCAAATATTGGTGATGGAATTGGAATTGGAATGAACATAAGATACATACTTATATCGGGTCTAAATAAAATAAAAGCAAACAATATGCCAGATATACCTCCAGAAGCTCCTAAAGCATAATATTCTGGGTTATCCTTATTCTTCAAAATTGATGGTATATCAGCAATTACCATACTTCCAAAATAAATAATAATAAAAGATAGCCATCCGACAATACTTTCTAAAGCAAATGCAAAAAAGTAAAAAGTCATCATATTGAACAATAAATGCATTAAATCGCCATGTATAAATCCACTAGTAACCATTGTATGCCATCTATTATTTCTAATTGTACTATAAGGATGTAATATAAACTTATGAATTATTCTTGGATCCCGATAGAATCCATATAAACTGATTGCAAAAGTTGTTAAAAATATTATTATTGATATTGGACTTTGTTCAAAATTCATATTAAAATGCCCACCCTATTGAAAATCTAAAATTTGGTAATGTGTTACTCTGTCCTTCTTTTAATGTTGTTTCTTGTAAACTTGGACCAGTATTATAGGTAATTCCACCACCTAAATCCAAGCTGAAATGTTTTCCAAATACTAATGTGTATCCAATTAAAAGGTTAAAAGCATAAATATCTACTTCTTCTATTTCATTATTTTCTGTTTTTTTACTCTTCAAGTTTATATTACTTAAAGATGGATTCAAATAAAAACCCTTAAATGCATTTTCATAAAAATAATGTCTATATTCAACACCTATTCCAAATCCATCAACATTTGAATTAACAGGTAGTTTTAAATCAACTCCAAACACATTTTTACAAGTAATTTTTCTGTTGTATTGAATATTATAAAATGTAACATTATCAGTAGGAATAAAACTCCATAGATTTATTCCTACTAAATTTTTCGATGGGTGGCAATCTGTTTTTTGATTAGCACTTACTAAAGTATTAGAAAATAAAATGATTAAGATAAATAAATTATTCTTCTTCAATATTGTTAAAATCATTTGTAACATACAATCCATGAATTGATTCAATTAATTCTTCAGAAATATATGCAATATTACGCATTTCTGTGATAATATTAAAATACAAAATTGATCTTCTTGTTTTAGATTTTTTCTCTTTTATTCTTTTTACTTGGTTTTTATTCAATTTTTTTAGCTTTTTAAGGAATTCAGTTTCTTCATCTCTAAACTCATCTAATTTTTCAAAGTCTTTATCTTTTAATAATTTAGTAAAAGAGTCTAACATTTCAGATAATCCAGAAGATGCTAAAAGTAAATCTTCACTTTGTTCCTCAGTTAAAGGAGAATGATTGTTGTTTATATATTGATGAATTTGTTCAGTGATATTCTTAGTACTAACACCTATATCTCTAAAGCCAGATAAAGTAATTGCAAACATCGAAGCATATTCAAACTCATTCTTCTTATCAAATTCTAAAATCATCAACAAATCTGCATTTAATTTTCTAAATTCAAACTCAATATTTTTAGATTTTTTAAATGCCATTTTGCTTTTTGAAGAATCTTCTTTAATAAATGAATCAATTGATAATTCAATAATATTTTTTACATCATTACTTATCAAATAAGCATTATTAATAACCTCATCCATTATATTATTATTATTAGCTTTGCCGATTTTATTCGAAAATTCTCTTTGATTATGTTGATCTTCTTTATTTTTATGAAATGAACTTGATCTATACAATAAATACATCACTGCAATTGAAAATCCTAATACTGCGTATATTCCTCCAAAATAAATTATTGTAGCAATAATACCTGACACCAGCATTGCTGATATTGCTGTAAAGAACCACCCTCCAATAACTGTTATCACACCTGACACTCTAAATACGGCACTCTCTCTACCCCAAGCATTATCTGGTAAAGCTGCTGCCATTGCTACGATAAAAGTAACATAAGTTGTAGATAAAGGTAACTTAAGTAGTGTACCTACAGAGATTAAAGCTGCAGCTACTACTAATATTACTGCTGCTCTAATTAAGTCAAAAGATGCTTTCTCACCTTTTTCATCTACAAAAGGAACATATTTAGTCTGATCAAATCTTTCTTTGACATAATTTTGGATTGGTTCTGGTGTTATATTAATAAACATTTTTACTAATGATCTTGCTATTGCATTAGATTCAAATCTTTCATATCCATCAGATTGTCTAGTTAAACTTATTGTTGTTTTAGATACTGAATATGCTTTTTTATTATAAAATAATGTTAATACCATTATAATTCCTGATACAAGTAATATCCAGTTCTCAGCTTTAATCTTTTGTGTCATAACAACCATACCAGTTGTTAAAGGATTTTCCATTCCTTGTGCTAGTTGATAAGCATGTAAACCAGCTAATGGAGCACCAATGAAGTTGACTAAATCATTTGCTGCAAAAGCTAATGCAAGTGCAAAAGTACCAAACAAAACAATAAATTTTAAAGGGTTAAATTGTTTAAATAGAGATAAAATAAAAATTAAAATAGCCCAAAAAGAGAATAAGATTCCAAAAAATCCAAGAAAATTCCCTTTGACAAATTGGTTTATTTCTTCTGGAATTATTGTTGAACCTTTTAAACCTTTAATTATTATAAAGTAACTTAAAAATGACAAAGCAAAACCTGCCCAAATTGGTCCATATTTTTTAAATCGCTTTTCATAATCAAATGAAAATATTAATCTTGTTAAATATTGGACTATACTCGAAACAAAGAATGCTATAAAAATGGATGAAACAATACCTCCTATAATTGCTAAGACTGTTCCTGATTTTATATAATCAAAAACAACAATCATATCTTGTCCGGAGTTTAACACCTTAATTATAGAAACTGCTAATGCACTTCCAAATAAACCAAAGACAATGGAAACTGTAGTAGAAGTAGGTAAGCCAAAAGTATTATAAGTGTCTAATAAAATTACATCTCCAAACATAACAGCTACAAATATAACTAAGAGTTCGGGCATAAAAAAGAACTCTGGGTTAAATATTCCTTTCCGAGCAACTTCCATCATTCCACCAGACATAAATACACCTAATAGGATTCCAATAGATGCAACAATTAATATTAATTTGAAATTTGCTACTTTTGAACCAATTGCAGAATTTAAAAAATTTACTGCATCGTTTGCAACTCCTACCATTAAATCAACTATGGCTAAAGCGACTAACACTATTACTATTATTAAATGAGTATCCACATATACCTAAATTTAATTTAACAACTTTTAAGATTAGTTTTTTCTATAAATCTTTTTATAATACAATTCAAAATTACTGATTTTTAAACATAAAACAATATTACTTTTGCACAATCAGCAATTTAATAAACTCATAAGTTATTGAATCTGCTAAAAGATAACCTATTTTTGTTAATTTTATGTTAAGTTTATTAATTTTTATATAATTCTCAGCAATCATTTTCTTAACTATATATGAATCTAAGATGTTATGATTTATTTTATATTTTTCTTTTAATGTATTTAAGTTTATACCTTCAGCTCTTAATCCTAAAATAATATACTCTTCAAATTTATCATTTTCATTAAGTGTTTTAACATTTCTTGATATTTCAATACCTTTTTCAATTTTGGTAAGATAATCATTTATAGATTTTGAGTTTTCGTATCTAATTCCATTAATATACCAATGAGCACCTACTCCAAACCCTAAATATTCTCCATTTCTCCAAATCTCTAAATTGTGAAGACATTCATGATTAACCTTTGAATAATTTGATACTTCATAATGTTTATAAGCATTTTTTTCTAATAATTCAGAAGTTTGAAGAAATATATTAGCATCTAATTCTTCATTGTTTTTAGTAATCAACCCAGATTTTAACTTTGTATATAATGGCGTACCTACTTCGTAAGTAAGATTATAACAAGATAAATGATCAGGTTCTAACTCAAGTGCCTTTTCTAAGTTTGAAATCCAATCTTTGTTAATTTGATTAGGAATTGAATAAATTAAATCAAAATTAACTGAATTAAATCCAACTTCTTTTGCTTCGTATATAGATTTTATTGCACTATTTGGAGAATGATTCCGTTTGAGTATCCCCAATTCCTTCTTAATAAAACTCTGCACACCAATACTAATTCTATTTATTCCTATTGATTTGTATTCTTTCATCTTTTGCAAATCTAAAGATGCGGGGTTAGATTCCATCGAAATTTCTATAGCATTTGATAAATCTAAATGATTGTTTAATTTATTAATAATCAGAGACATCTGCGAAGGACTTAATAAACTTGGAGTACCTCCTCCTATATATAAAGTATTAATGTAGTATTTTGTACTATCATAATACTTATTACTTGTTTCTTCTATTTCAATCAGTAAAGCATTTAAATATCTTTCAATTTGATCTAAATTTTTATCCACAACAAAATCACAATAACTGCAAATATTTTTACAATATGGAAAATGTAAATATATACCGATTGGGATTTTATTATCTTTTTTTTGTATCATATATTTTATTTTTTGTAATTTTGTACATTGAATTAATTTGGATAAATATGAAAAAATCTATTATATTTGCAATAATTTTATTGAATTTTGTATCATGCGATTATTACGGATGCGAAGATGAAAATATCGTTGATGATAAAAAACAAAATTACACTTTTAATATTATAACTCAAAATCAAAGTATAAATGAAAACTCAAAACTTGTATTATATGCTGAATTAATTGATTTAGAATATGTTTTAGAAACATCAAATATAACTTGGGAGTTAAATTCTAATTTTGCATATTTGAGTTCTAATTCTGGTGATAGTATTATCTTAAGCTCGAATGAAGTTTCAAAAAATGAAACAATAATTATTAAAAGCTTTCCTGAATCTGACCCTTCTAACTTTAGAGAGTTAATTATTACAATATTAGATACAAATAAAATAATAAAAGATAGTTTAGTTTGCTTCGAAAGAGATATTATGCCTATTTTTCGTGCTAATTGTGCATTAAGTGGTTGTCATTCAGATATAAACCCTGAAGATGATTTACCTTTAACTTCTTATTCTAAAATTATGAAAAAAATCAAACCTTTTAACACATCTGATTCTAAAATTTTTAAAGTAATAACTAGAAATGATGATGAAATAATGCCACCACCACCTTATAGTAAATTAACAATTGAACAAATTGAAATAATTAGAAAATGGATTAATGAAGGAGCTAATAATAGGACTTGCGAAGAAGAAATTGATTGTGATTTAACAAATATCACTTATGATAATTCTATAAAATCAATCATAGCAAATAATTGTATTGGATGCCATAGTACTACTTCTAAATTTGGGGGAATTGATTTAACAACTAAAACTAATTGTCAAAACGTAATTAATAAGGGTAGATTAATACCTTCAATAGAACATAAAACTGGATATTCAGCAATGCCACAAGGTGGAAAACTATCTCAATGTGATATTAATAAAATTAAGACTTGGGCAAATGAAGGATTTAAATAATATAGTTTTTAGCTTCATTAATTATTTTAGTTTTTAAAGATTCATAAGTAGTCTCTTTAACTCTTGCACCAGATGCCAATTGATGACCACCTCCGCCAAATATTGATGCGAGATCTCTAATTGGATTACCATTTTTAGCTCTGAAAGATAGTTTGAATACACCTTTTTCTTTTAATTCTACAATTGTTAAAGATATTTTAACACTATCTATTCTTAATGGTGCAGTCGAAAATCCATCTAATTCTCCTTCACCTAAACCTGCATCTTTTAACATTTGCTGAGTAATAGTCATAATTGCTAACTTTTCATTATAAAATAATTCAATAGATTTTAAAGCATATCCATATAAATGTAATGATGCTAATGAAGATGAATTATAAATGTATTCGTTTATTTTATGAGGTTTTACACCATGCTTAATTAAATCACTTGCTATTAAATGAGTTTTTTCAGTTGTTCTATCAAAACCAAAACTACCAGTATCAGTGATAATTCCTGTGTATATAGCATTAGCAGTATCTATTGTATAGTCTTGTTCAAATAAGGATAATAAATTCCAAATTATTTCACAAGTTGATGCAATTTCTGTATCAACATAATAATAATCTGCAAAGTTTTCTGGTTCAATATGATGGTCAATTACAATTTTTTCTTTCTTAGAATCACTAACAGCATCTCCCACATCAACTAAGCGTTTTAAATTATTAAGATCTAAAACAATAATCACATCACATTTTTGAAATAGTTCATAATGTTTAGATTTATCATAAACTTCAATTTCATTATTTACATCTAAATATTTTAAATAATTAGGAGTTGGGTTGCAATTTATAACTTTACTTTCTTTGCCGATTAGTTTAAGAAAATAGTGTAATCCTAATGAAGACCCAATGGCATCTCCATCTGGGCTTTGATGAGTCGTAATTATAAATGATGAATATGAATCTATTCTTGATTTAATAAAATCTAAACTTTTATAGTCTATTAGTTTTTTCATATTTTTTTCTTAATTTGAGAATTGAAAAAAACAAAATTAAGCATTATTAAGTGAATTGAAGTAAATTGAATGGATGAAAGAAAAAAAGATATTGATAAATTAAGAGAATTCTATAAGAATAAAAATTCAGAGAATTCTTTACAAGATTCAGATGATATCAATAAGTCTAAAGATATAAATGTACAAGAATCTGAATCTAATTATATTGATATGAAATACATAATTAATAAAATTAAAAGTATATTTATTAAATATAATACTTATTCTAAGTACTTAATATCTACATTAGCTTTTGCTATATTTGTTTATTTAATAGTAATGTTTCTAGATTCATATATAATAAATGATATGGTTCATAATAGAAACACTATTATTGTTCCTAATGTAATTGGTAAAAGTTTAGGTACAGGACAAGTAACTTTAAATGATAAAAACCTAAAATATGAAATAATCAAAAGACAATTTGATTTAAAATTACCTAAAGGTACAATCGTTAGACAAATTCCAAGTCCTGGAAGACAAATTAAAGAAAATAGAATTGTATATCTTACTGTATCTGAGGGTATAGAGGAGATTAAAACTCCAGATTTAATAAACTTAACAGTAAGACAAGCAAGAGTAGAATTAATAAACTCTGGATTAAATGTTGGAAAAATTACAGAAATCTATTCAGATGTAACTGAAGCTGGTTTGGTTGTGTCTCAATCTCCTTCAAAAAATATTAGTTTAAATTACAATGACCCTGTAAATATAACAGTCAGTATGGGTTCTAAAAATCAATTATTATTACCTGAATTCAAATTTATGACATTAGAAGACGTAGAGGAAAGATTGGAAGAATTAGGTCTTAAAGTAGGTTCTATAATACATATTGAAGATGAAACTTATCAAAATGGAACTGTTTTAGGTCAATTTCCATTATCAGGTGAAGTTGTTTTGAAAAATTCTTACATAGATTTAGAAGTTGTAAAAAATTAATTACATTAAATAATTTACAATAGCATCTTGATATTCTTTAAAATAAGTTGAGAAAACTTCATCTCCTTGTTTAAATTGTTCTTGTTTTTGGTGTGCAAGTTCTATTCTTGCATTAGCTTGTGCCTGAGCCGCTTGAGAAGCCACTTTTCTATCTTGTGTCGAGGGATTTGACGGAGCATTTGCTGCAGCTTGGACTTGTTGCATTTTACGTAATGTCGCTTCAGGGTCATCTGGAATAATAGTAGTATCTATATGAACTTCTCCCCCAACAGCATATTGGATACCATCTGGACCTCTTTGATATTGGTAAGAAGGACCAGAAGAAATAATCCCTGAACCTCCAGCCATGTGAGCCAATTCATGTTGCTTTACTTCTCTATCACGTGCTTTTAATTCTTGAACTTGTTGTTTTTCTTCGTCAGTCAAATCATCAACTTTTGATTTTGATTCCATTGACTTTTCTGCAAATCTCTCCAAGAATCTATTTTCTAAACTATTATTTGATATTTGTGAAATCATAAGTATAAGTCGAATTGAGTAATATTTTATTTTGAATATTTTTTAAAATCAGTAATTATACTCAAAAAAAAAGCCCTTCAAAGAAGAGCTTCATTAACTATAATAGATTTTTTATTACATTTTTGGTTTAGCAAAAGTAGTAGCATCAAATTTTGGTGCAACATTCAATTCATTAATCTGAATTTTAGCTACAACATTAGAATTCATAGCAATTTCAATTAATTTTGGAAAAGTGAAATTACCAAATTTAGTATATTCTTTAAAAATATAATCAAAACTTCCTTGTGCTGAAGTAATTGAAAACTTTTTAACAAAATTATCTTTTGTACTAATGTAACAAGCTATCGATGTACCTTCTGTATCAGGTTCTTTCGGGTTTTTAACACTGATTTTACTTACTTTTTCACCATCTAAATCTTCTTTACCTAAAAACCCATACTCTAATCCTTTTTCTTTAGAATCAATAAGTAAACCCTTTAATGAATTTAATATTTGATTTTCAAAAGAAGCTCTTACTTGTTCAACCATTTCAGCAGGTAATGGAGAAAGTTCATTTACTTGCATCATTGGAGCTAAGTACCAACCTTCTTTACCATTATACACAAATAAATTATCACTTCCATTTACAGCTTGTTTTGCATAAAAAGAATTATCTTGAAATTTCAATTCAAAATTATCGCTTGAGTTCTGCATAACATTAACTGAAACACCTTTTATGTCCCAATTTTTGATAGATTTAATTGCTTCTGCACCACCTCTGGCATCATGAGATTTATCGACTAATTTTTGTGCAATATTTGCATTTGCACTATATGATATAATTGCGAAAGCAATTAGTAATGTTTTTAACATACATTTCCTTATAAATTTAAAATTTTGTTTAACTTTGTTTCTAACTCATTATATTCACGTTTTTTTAGACCATAAGTTTCATAATCTAAATTTTCTAATTTATCAAACGATATAAGATCTTTTAACATCTTAAGTTCCAACTTCGAGAAATTTTCTGCCTCTAAGATATAATCTTCATAAGCTTCCCAAGCATAAGGTACAATTTGCTTTACTATTTGTCCCATCACTTTACCATATTCTTGAATTTCGTACTGAGCGTGCGAATCCATTCTTAATCTTAAGAAATGAAATAAATTATGTAAATCAATCTTCCAATACCATTCTGTATAGTTAGATAATGGTAAATTAATTCTCGCTAATTCACGAGATAATCCTTTATCTAAAACTTCTTTATACTCATCAAATAATTTAACTTGAGTATTAAGTAAAGTCTTTCTAATATCAGCTGCAACATTTTCTTCTAGCATTTCATCTCCTCTACCTTGTTTATTCATTGTAGATTGAGGTCTAATCTGCTCCAAATCTGGAAGATAAAATTCATCTTTCATTTCTGAATACCTACCAGAATATTCATTTACATTTGCTGTTCTATGTCTTATCCATTGACGAGCAATAAATATTGGTACTTTTATATGAAATTTGAATTCAACCATCTCAAATGGTGTAGTATGCTTGTGGCGAAGTAGGTATCTTATTAATCCTCTATCTTCATTTACTGATTTAGTTCCTTTTCCATAAGAAACTCGTGCGGCTTGTACAATTGAGGCATCATCACCCATAACATCAATTAATCTAACGAAACCTTTGTCTAGTACTTTATACTCTTTATCTATAATATCTTTTAGTTCTTCTTTCATTAATTTTTAATTGTGTGTTTTAAATTAAGCAAATTTAATTAAAATATCATAAATTTGCTAAATTTAATTATTAACTTTGAAATTTAATGAATTTACCAATAGAATTAGCAACGCATTACAATAAGAATAAACATTTAATAAAACAACGATTAAAAGAATTTGAATTAGTAGCAAAATCTGATTATTTCTATGAATTATGTTTCTGCATTTGTACTCCCCAGTCGAAAGCAAAATCAGCATTACTTGTTCAAAATAAGTTAATTGAGTTAGATTTTTTCAACAATGAAATTGATGTAACCGAGATATTACGAAGTCCAGAAAATTATATTAGATTTCATAATCAAAAAGCTAAAAGATTAAATGAGTTAAAAAAGAATTGGAATGAAGTTGAGTTATTGATAAATTCTGAATTAGATAATATTACAAAAAGGAATCAATTATCTAAAATGGTTAATGGAATTGGTCTTAAAGAAGCGTCGCATTTTCTTAGAAATATTGGATTTAAAGGTTTAGGAATATTAGATAGACATATTTTAAGAATATTAGTTGAATGTAATGTTTATGAAGAAATACCTGATATATCAAGTCCTAAAAAATACTTTAAAGTAGAAGAAGAATTCAAATTATTTGCGAATGAAGTAAATATAGACTTAGATGAGATAGACTTACTTTTTTGGAGTTATGTAAATGGAGATATTGTAAAGTAATGAATGAATACAAATTATACGCAAAATTTAAGCATCAGTTATTTATAAGTTTGATTCTATTTTCAATATGTTTGTTTTTAGGTAGTACTATGATATTATTTAATTTAGATTCTACTTTTCATATTGGAGTTGGTATAGTAAATTTAATTTTTGCATCGTACATAGGATATTATACATATCAAAAAATGGCTAATAGAGAGCCGGAATTATTGATAAATGAACTTGGAGTATGGATAAGAGGAATGAACAAATTATATCCTTGGGCAATTATTGGCAGAATAGAATTTAAAGATTTTGATAGAGAAAATGAATTGCTTTATAAAACTTTTCTACAGATTCAGTTAATCGATGAACAAATTCAACTATCTATTCCTTATGAAGATTTAGATATCAGTAAAGAAAATTTAGTTGAAATACTTAAAAAGTATAAAGATGCAAATGATATTTTAGATTAAAGTGCTTTTGATGATTTTTTGATACCCATAAAATAAACATTAGGGTCAATTATAGAACTGGGTTTAGATTCTCCAAGGTAATTACCTAATTCATAAGGTCGTATTTCAGTAAATGGTGCTTTGTACATTTCAAGATGTAGTTTTGTAAATAGTTCTTCATAAATAAGTTCTTTAATAAAGAATGGAGTATCATCATTCAAAGATTCTTTATTTATAATAGATTTTAAATTTGCTATATGTTGTCCAGGTTCTACTTTATCACCTATCTCAACTTTTATATTACTAATTTCACAATACTTATAATTTATTTTATCAGGAGATTTAATAATGATATATTTTGTATCTTGTAGGTATGATACATCTGAGGAAGTAAACACATCAATATCTATCACAATTCCATGTTCAACTGCATATACTTCAGAATTATCAGGTGCATAAATATCAACTCCAGCATTAAACCTATCGCCCCTATCTTCCCAAAATGAACCTTGATTATTTCTTTTGGGCAGTGAGTCATTAAAACTATTAGGTATTGGCCAAAATTTCATTTTTTATTTATTTCTTTGTATTCTAAAACATTTTTTACAAATTCTTTTAATATTGGGACACTTGCATTAGTATTAATTAATCTCTCTGGATGCCACTGAACACCAATAAACCAAGATTTGTTGTTTGGTTTTATCCATTCAATTGATTCGACTACACCATCATAAGTTTTAGAACTCACTTTAATATTTTTACCAAGTTTATCAACAGCTTGATGATGGTTACTATTAACAATTTCTTCTGTAGAGTTCAATATTTTACTTAGTTCAGTGTTTTTATCAATTATAACTTTGTGATAAGAATCTTCTGGTAAGCCATTTTGATGATCAAGATGCTTTTCTATTTCAGTTGGAATATCAACTATAAGCGATCCTCCAGTAGCAACATTCATTATCTGCATACCTCTACAAATACCTAATATTGGCATTTTATTTTTTAATGCAACATCGATTAAATGAAACTCAAGTGTATCTCTCATTAAGTCTATTTCACATTTATCAGCTTCCTTTTCTTTACCAAATCTACCAGGGTGAACATCAACACCACCTGAAAGCAATAAGCCAGAACTAATTTTGAGAACTGAATCTATAAACCCCCTATCCTTTGCATATACATCTATTACTTCAATATCAGGATTTAACTCATTTACCCAGTTTATATAATTCAAATAAGCAGGATGTCCACTACCTTTTGATATAATTATCTTAGTAGTTTCTTGTGAAATAAGAAAATTACTAAAACTAAATATAAGAATTAATTTTAGTAAGAATATAGTTAATAAATTCTTTTTCATTTTCAATTTTTATTTCCATTTCTAAAACTAAAATATTAATATTATTATCTAATATCATACCATTAAATTTTTCAATTTTAACGTAATCTTTTTCAGTCATAATAATATTATTGACGTTTAACACCTTACTTTCTTGAATAAAAGATGCTATATCGCTTTTAGTATATGCATAATGATCTTTGAAAGGTATTGATTTTAACACTTCAAAGCCAAGAATATTCACAAAATTAACAAAACTATTTGGATTGGCAATAGAACAAATAGCAAGGGTTTGAAGAGAAAAGTCTTCTAAATAGCTAATATTATTAGTTGATATTTGTCTTACTTTGCTGATATGTTTTTGATACTCAAACACTTTGTTATTATTTCTTTCAAATTGAACCTTTTTATTAATATCTTCAATTAAAATTATATCAGCTCTATTATAATTTGATAATTTTTCTCTTAAATACCCTTTAGGAAATGTATTAGGATTATCTAAAGTATTATTGTTGACAAGTATTATATCAATATCTCTTTCTAAATAACGATGTTGAAAACCATCATCAATTAATATTACATCTAAATCGAAGCTTTTTTCAATTTCTTGAGCTGCAATATATTTTTTTTGGTCTATCACTACGGGAATGTTAAGTTTTTTAGCAATTAACAACATTTCATCTCCAACTTCATCACTATCATCTAAAATATTAGTACCGTCACTAACTATTTTCAAACCCTTAGATTTTCTACCATATCCCCTACCAACAACGCCCACTTTTAAATTGTTTTCAATTAACAATTTTGCAATCAGTATAGTAACTGGTGTTTTGCCTGTTCCACCTGCAATAATATTTCCTATACTAATTACAGGAGTTTTCAATCTGTAAGTTTTTATCTTTCCATTTTCAAAATTAGTATTCCTTCTATCAACAAAATAGGAATAAATTTTTGATAATAAATTTAATATCATACTATTCCATAGTTCATTTTATTTGTTTTTATAAGTGATTTTTTAAGATTATCCACAATTTTAGGAATATCTTTATCTGTAAATTCAAATTCACTTACCCATCTATCACTATTATCATAATCTACAAGATAATCTAAATATAATAGTTTTGCTTTAATCTTTTTAGGTTTATTAAAATAATAATATGCAACAACAACATAAGTTTCCAACTGATGAATATATAATTTATTCTTTTTTTCAATATCTACATCATCTTCTATTTTGTCAGTTTTCCAATCCCAGATTTCCAAAGTATCACCATTCATAAAGCACAAATCAATTTTACAACTTAAATATGATTTACCTAAAGGCATTTTAATAGCAAGTTCAAAAATAAATTCTGAAAGAAACTTATCATATTTCTTTAAATAATAGCTATTTGCAAAATTATTACAAATTCTAAAAAGTTCTGAATTAATATCGGCATCTATGTTATAAATTTTCTTACCTTCTATTATCAAATCTTCTAATCTATCATGTCTAACATTTAATTCGAAAGTTAGCCATCTATATTGATTTTCCATTAGGAAGTGTATTACATTACCTTTCGCTGCAGAATTTACAATTTTATTTCCATCAAAATCAGTAAAATCATAATCTTTACTTAAAAGCTCTTCTGGTACTTTTAGTATATACTTTTTAAAGTATTCACTTTCATAAGCATTAATATTTTTAAACTTAGTTGCAGTAAAATCTTCTTTTGTGATTTTAATTGGTATTTTTTTATCTAAATATTTTTTAGGGTTTTCATAGTCATCTCTTAATTCCATAGCGGAAGTAAAATTTAAATCATTAAGTCTGTAATATTTTTTAATAATCTTATATTTAATATCATACTCTTGCTTAGTTGTTCCAAGATCTTGAGCATATATATTATCATTAAATTCAAATTCAACCATACTCTCAGTATAGTTTTCGTAATTCAACTTATCAGTTAAATAACCTATAATGTAATTAGAGAAAGTGTCTCTTGTAGAAATACTACCATTTTTATTAAAATTAATTTGATTAGTGAAAATTAGCTTGTTTCTTGCTCTAGTCATGCCCACATATAATAATCTTATTTTTTCAGAATATTCAATGATATTTTTTTCAATTGAAAATAACTTAGATAGAGGAGTATCAACATTTCTCCTTTTGTCTATATTTGGTTTAAAAACAAATGAATAATTATTAGAATACTCTTCTACTTTAGATGTTATTTGTAGTTGATTAAACATATTCATTATTATTACAATATCAAACTCAAGTCCTTTTGAAGAATGTATTGTTAGAATATTGACTTTATCTGATTGAATTAATACATCTTCTTTTTCTCTTTTATCTTTTTCATCATTTATCTTAGAAGTTATATAATCAATCATATCAGAAAAATTATTAGATTTATTTTCTAAGAAATCTTCTAATGAACTTATAAGTAGATTTATATTATCTTCAACTTCATCATTAATTTGTAAAACATTTAAACTTTTATACCAAAATGAATTTAATCTCAAATAATTTATAAGCCCATTAATATCGTAAACTACATAATTATTTAATGCACTTATCAAGTAATTATATACAGTTTTATACTTTGCTTTATCCTGGTCAGACGCAAGTTTTAATTTTTCAAGTAAACTAATTTTTTCGCCCATTATTGATAATTCAAGAATTTCAGAATCAGAAAAAGCAAAGAAATATGATTTTAACAAAGCAGCTAAATTTAAATCATAATCTGGCTCAATTAAAAATCTTAAATAACAGTAAACATCTTTTATTTCTCTACTTAAATAATACTTTTTATGACCATGAACAACGTTTGGAATATTATATTTGTCTAATTCAATAGATAAATTATTAAAATCATTACTTTTAACTGAAAGAACTCCTATTTCTCCCGCAGAATGACCGCTATCAAGAAGTTCTTTTATTCTAATAGCAATCATTTTAACTTCTTCAATATTTTTTACTTCATCATAATTTGAATTATCTTCACTTGCAAAATATTGATAATTATCTTCATCATACTCTTTCAAATAATATAAAAACTCAATTGGGTTTGAGTTAATTTTTTCAATTATTGAAGGATTATCTGGCTTAATATTATCTTTAATTCCATAAACAAAATCATTATAATGAGTTACATTACTTTTCATAATATTTTTAAAATAATTATACTTATAATTATCTAAATATGTGAATGACAATCTACTTGTTTCATTAATAAATGCAACTAAATGTGGAAGTAATCTATATGTTGTTAAAAGTGAAACAACACCATATTTTTCTTCATTTTGTGCAATTATATCACCTTGTCTGAATTCACTTTTTATTTTTCCTTTAAAAATCAAACTCTCATTTAACTCTTTTACTAACACCTTAGATTCTTTAAAGACACCTATTTCTGCGTCTCTGAAAGCATAAATACTTTGTTTTTCATCACCTACAATTAGTAATTTTATTTCATTTAAGTCTCCATCACCAACTATTTTTCTTACTATTTCATATTGAACATCAGAGGTATCTTGAAATTCATCAACCATTAACAATTTGATACCCGATCTTACTTTTTTACAAATAGTCTCATTATCAAGTAGTTTATTTGCAAAATATAGAATATTATCAAAATCAATTAAATTATTTTCAATTTTATATTCCTCTATTAACTTATCAATCTCCTGAGCAATTTTTATAAATAATTTAAATTTGTATCCTCTAGCTTCTAAAAACTTATCTACCTTATTTAAAAAATATGGTCTTCCATAATTGACACTAACCAAATTAATTTCCTCAAATTCATTATTTTCAAATTGTAGTTTAATCTTTAAAAACTTATTATTAAATTCTGAAAGTTGTTGAGTATAATTCTTATCTAGATCCTCAGTGAAGTTATTCATTTCTAATAGCATTAACTCTATTTCATTAATACATAATTCTAATTGATAAATTAAATACTCTTCATATATTTTTTTTATTTCACTGATATAATTATCTTTATTAATTATATCTTTCATTTTATTGAATCTATTATGTTTTTTCAAGATATTTGATATAAGTGTTCTGAATTTATAAAGTTCTAATCTTTCAATTAATTCATTTTCATCCTTATACTTATCATCTTCATTCTTAAATACTGTTTTTAAATAACCATTAATAATTTCTTCACATTCATCGTTTATATCATCAGAATTAATCTCTCTAAAACCAGGTATTAAACCAGCTTCTAAAGGATAATTTTTAATTATTTCAACACAAAAACTATGAATAGTAGAAATTCTGGCTTTAGATAAATTTCTATATATTTTTTCAAATTCGTATCGAGAAAAACCCCATTCTGCAAACTTATCCTCTTCTAATATCTTTTCAAAGCTTTCATATACTCTTTTTAGCATTTCAGACGCAGCTTTTTTAGTAAAGGTAATAGCAACTATATTCTCAGGATTATTATCAATATTTTCATTTTTAATCAATTCATAAATATATTTCTTAATCAAAACACTTGTTTTACCAGACCCAGCATTAGCTGAGATAAAACTATGTCTATCTAAGAAAATGGCTAACCTTTGTTCTCGGTTAGATTTATTCAAATCTAATAAATCTTCAACTTTTTCTTCTAATATATTTATCATAATAAATTTGTTTTGTATTAATAAATTCACTAATTTTGTAATCTAATAACCGCGGGGTGGAGCAATAGGTAGCTCGTCGGGCTCATAACCCGAAGGTTGCACGTTCGAGTCGTGTCCCCGCTACTAAAGCAAAAATCAAGTCCTTGAAAATTCTCAAGGACTTTTTTTTATTCCAACTTTTCAATTTTTTGCAAAATAAAATTTCTATTAATTGAGTTAATTTTTTATTCATCTGAGATTTTCTATATGTATAAGAAATATTTCTAATGATACTAATTTATCATCTGTATATTCAACATTAGAATCAAAATTTAAATTAAGGTTTTCAATTTTATAATGAATAATTCCATGATTTTTTGTGAAATTAAAAATTTCTTTTTTATCTAAAACTTTTTCAATAACTTTTGAATTTTCTTCTTTGATTTTGAAATGTTTAATCTCAACAGTTTTTGAAAGTACAGGTCTATCGTTAAAGTAAAATATTGAATCTTGAAGAAATTCTGCTTCTTTTAGTAAATATAAGATTGAGTTGTTCTTCTCTTCTAATATTATTGGTTTTGAAACTATCCACTTATCTAAATCAAATCTACATATTGTGTCATTTGATTCAATTAAACTATAAACAGAATCAAATAAAAACACAAACCCCTGTTTGGATATAATATAATTACTATCAAACATTAAGTTTGAGCCAGAATTAAATTCAAAATAATTATCAAAGTAATACTCTTGTATAACTTTATTGTCAAATAAAAAAGTATCTAAAGTATAAAATTCTATATTATTACTATAGAAACTAATTTCATCTAAATTATTTTGATAATATGTTTCATAATTATACAAATATGATTTGTTTGGTTCAATCCAATTATTACTTACTTCTAATATCTTTTCAACTAATTCTAAATCATTTTTATTATCTTCTTTTTCTTCATCACAAGAAATCACAAAGATTGTTAAAAAAAGGAGATAAATTATTATTTTTTTTTTCATATCATTGACTTTCTTTTTGAAAATTTACTAATCTAACTTCATATTTCCCTTTTCCAACATTGATTTTCCCATTAAAACCATAAGTATAACTTTCTTCTGAGATTCCTTCAACAAAACCAATTCCTTTTACAAAATACATTTCTTCTTCTCTATTGAATATTATTCCTGACATAATTGAATTAGTATCATTAGTATATCTCTTATAATTTGATTTAATTAAAACACCTATCGCTTTATATTTCATATTTTCAATATAAATATCTTTTGTGCCTATATACTCACCTGATGCAAATATGTTATATTTTCCTTCGTTTTCTGACTCATATTTGTAATTAACATCAGCTACTGTCCATTTGTTTTTATTAAAATCAATTAATGTATCATAATATGTATATGAGTTTGTATCGTGAGGTAAGTTCCTAACATGATCATTGTTAACAATTCTTAATCCTATATTATACAAGTATCTATCATCTTTTAGTATATAATTTGTATAAACTAAATCTACTTCAATAGTTAAAAATTCATAACACATTTTATTATCATAATCATATTTTCCAATTACATTTGTTTTTAAAGCCCAAGAAGCTAATTTTGTATCAATTGAATCAGAATAATCATCATAATATGTTTGATAAACATAACTTACATCATCTTGAAACATAAAATCACTTGGATTATATTCTGATAAATAAATTGAATCATTGACATTATCATCATCTTCATCACACGAAAACGTTAAAAATGCCATTGCTATTAGCAATAAATATAATTTCGTGCTTTTCATATAAAACCCCTTAATAATAAAACTATTTAACTTCTAAATCACTTGGTAAATATGGATTTCTAATCAAATCTTCGAAAATCAACCATCTTTTCTTTGGATTATCAGATGTTCCACCATTTCTAATTACAAAATCTCTCACCATATCTAATCCTACATTATAATTAATTACATAAGCTCTATATTTCTTTATAAAATTCAATCTTTGCTTCGCTCTTTCTTTAGTCATCAGATTGTAATTAACTAGATAATCAATAGTTTGCTCCTCATTAAACTCACCATCTAAAAACATTCTTGCTGCATCATTTCCAGCATAATCTAATTTTGAAATTAAAGATTGAATTTTATTATATTTTTCTGCTAAGCTTGAATCCAATCCAGCTAATGGATATAAATACTCTTTTTCAAATTTAAGTTTTGATTCACCTGGGAATGCAACTTCTATTCCATAATTTGCACTTCCTTCAGAAATTAAAGACATTGGTGAAAACAAAGGATAAATTGTAAATTCAACCCAATTACTATCTTTCACATAAGTGTCTTCCATCAAAGTATGGTGAGCATGATGCCCTGGATAAGCTTCATGAGCAGCCAAGTCAATTGCTCTTTCAATATATATCGGTTGGTCTAAATTAATTTGAATTAAAGAAAATCCATCTCCTTGAAACCAATTATATCCGCTCCATGCCTTATCTCTTACATATTCAAGTTGTAAATCTTCAGAATGTGGCATTTCAATGAAAGATTTAGTTTGTTTTTTGGCTTCATTGAGAGCAACTTTAAATACTGTGTCAACTTTTTCAGTAGGTATTATAAATTTTTCTTTAAAAACCTTATATCTATCTAAAATACTTCCCTTACCTAGTAATTCTAATTCAAGTTCATTTATTATTGCTTGATAATACTCATCATTATATTTTGGGGATACAGCACCATATAACTCTTTACATTCTTCATCAAATGTTGATTTGAACCCTAAGAGCGAGTTTACTTTAAAATTCATTGAACTAAGCATTTGCTTCAAGAACTTAATTCTTAAATTTTTAACTAAATCTATTTTAGTAATTTTTATCAAAGAATCTAAATCTTTTGTTAAGTCTAATATTCTAAGTTTAACACTTCTTAAACTACTACTATCATTCAATGCTTTTTGCTTTAATGAATCAGGTCCAAAGTAAGCATCTACATAATCTGTATCATATTTTCCTATTATATGAACTAAAACTACATACTCTTCTGCTATAGAATTTATGTTTTTTAAATCTTTTTCCGTATTTTCGGAACAAGCCATTATGACAAAAAGAAAAATAAATATAAAATACTTTTTCATTTCATTATTATTTGTTTTATTAATTAATCAAATTCAAATTAAGAAAATTTTTTCAAATGATTTTGTTTTTAAAGAAATAAATAATGAAGATTTTTATCTTGGAACTACTGGATTAATCTTAAGTGGGAGTGCTTATTTATTGCAAAATAAAGATTTTAGCAGTTTTGAAACAGTTACTAAATTGAATAAAGAAAATATTAATATTTTTGATAAATCTTTTGTTTATAATTATAACTCCGATTTAAAAATTGCTTCTGATATTACCGTTTATACTTCACTTGCTTTACCAATTTTATATTCATTTTTTTCAGAAATGACTACAAAAGAAATAATAAATTACAATTTTAAGTATGTTCAATTGCAATTATTAAACACTGGAATAAATATGTGGACAAAAAATATATTTACCAGATATAGACCTTATGCTTATGATAATAATCTAGATATTAATAAAAAAATGTCCAGTGATGCTAGAAATTCATTTTATTCTGGACATACGACTATTGCATTTGGAAGTGCGGTATTTCTCGCCTACTCGATTGAAAATATGGACTATTCAAGACTATCAAAAAATTTAGTTTGGATTACTTCTTTAGGTTTAGCTTCTTCTACTGGTATTTTAAGAGTAATATCTGGACAACATTTTTTAACTGATGTATTATTAGGAGCAGTTGTTGGATCAGGATTAGCAATTCTTATTGTAGAAAATTATAAACAAAATATTTTCATAATTAATACTTCTAAACAAGTTGATAATTTACAAATAAATTATTTCACATTTTCTTTTCAATTATAATCAAAATAAGGAACATTAAACATGTACTTTTTACTACTATTTTTTATAACAGGGACATTGTATTCCCAGCCCTGGATGGATGATTTAAGTGATAGCCAAAAAAATAATTTTTATGAAATTCAAAATAGCTTTAATCAATGGGTTGCAGATAAAGATGTAAACAAAAAAGGTCAAGGAATAAAGCAATATAAAAGATGGGAAGAATTTTGGAGACATAGAGTTTATGAAGATGGAAGTTTTCCAACTGGTATAGAAATAGAACAAGCATTTAATTCTACAAAACAAAGTAAAAATCCAAATTTACAAAGTTCTATTGAATGGCAGTTTATTGGTAGAACATCCTCACCTGGTGGATATAATGGACTTGGAAGAGTATCTGTTGTAAAAGATGACCCAAATAATAGTAATATTTGGTGGGCAGGTGCTGCAGCAGGTGGTTTATGGAAATCTACTAATAAAGGTCAATCTTGGACAACAGATACTGACAATATTCAAAACTTAACAACACTTGGTATTTCAGATATAATTATAGACCCAAGTAATTCAAATATAATGTATATTGGTACTGGTGATAGAGATGCTACTAATACTTATGGCGTAGGTATTTTAAAATCAACAAATGGTGGAACAAGTTGGAATACTACTGGTTTTTCTTATGGAGTTAATAGTTATGTAATTGTAAATAGAATGGTGATAAACCCATCTAACACAAATAAGTTAATCGCTGCAACTAATAATGGTATTTATATTACTACTGATGGAGGAGCTAATTGGAATAGAACTCTTACAAATAACTGTAAGGATATTAAATTAAAACCAAATGATCCAAACACAGTATATGCTACAAGATATAATCCAGGTCAAGTTTATAAATCTACAGATGGTGGTTCTAATTGGACACAAATAACGAATGGAATACCGACTTCTAATATTAGAAGAATTGAAATTGCTGTAACACCTGATGCCAATAATAATGTTTACTTAGTTGCTTGTAATAATAGTTCAGCACTTCGAGGTGTATATTTATCAACAGATTCAGGAGATTCATTTTCATTATTAGCAGACTCACCAAATATGTTATCAAGTGATGAAAAAGGTGAAGGTACTAGTGGTCAAGGTTGGTATGATTTAACAATAGCTGTACCATCTGACGATAAAAATACAATTTTTATAGGTGGAATTGTCGTTTGGAAATCTACAAATTTAGGTACAGATTGGGAATTAAATACTTTTTGGTATAATATACCAAATACTGAAACAATTCATGCTGATCAACATTTCTTTCATTTTGCAAAAGATGGTACTTTCTTAGTTGGTAATGATGGAGGTGTTTACGCTTCTACCAACAAAGGTACAGATTGGGTTTATAAAAGTGAAGGAATGGGAATAACACAATGCTATAAAATATCAACATCTCAAACAACTATTGATCATTTTCTTTTGGGATCGCAGGACAATGGAACAATGTTAAAAAGGAAGAACGGTCAATGGGGTGATGTTTTAGGAGGAGATGGAATGTATTGCTTAATTGACCCAACTGATGAAGACATTATGTATGCTTCTGTTCAATATGGTGATCCGATTGCTCGTTCTACTAATAATGGTCTGTCTTGGAAAAGAATTAACGATTCAGATAATGATTATGAATATGATGATATTGATGAAACTGGAGCATGGGTTACACCTTATGCTTTAGATCCAACAGATACAGATGTTATGTATCTTGGAATGAATAATATTTGGAAATCAACTAATGGTGGTACTGATTTTTCAAAAATAAGTGTTGGAAATTCTAATAAATTTGAAGAGATGTATGTAGCTGACAATAATAATAATTATGTTTACGCTTCAACTAACAATCAATTTTTTAGATCTATTAATAAAGGAAATAATTGGACAGAAGTCTCTAGTCCCGGTAATCAAACAATATCTCATTTTTGTGTTCATCCAGAAAATGAAAATATTTTATGGGCTACAAATTCAGGTTGGAGTTCAAGTAACAAAGTGTTCTATTCAACTGATGGAGGATCAAATTGGTCAAATATTTCTTCTGGATTACCTAACTTACCAGTAAACTGTGTTACATTTCAAAAGAATATGAATAATAGAATCTATATTGGAACAGATATTGGTATCTATTATAGAGACGACAATTCTAATGGTTGGGTTTATTTTTCATCTGGATTACCTAATGTTATTGTAAATGACATCGTGATCAATGAGAGCCAAGGTAGAATGTATGCTGGTACTTATGGTAGAGGAGTTTGGTTTATTGATATAGATATTGATTTAGACGTTCCTGTTCTTGAATATCCTGCTAACTTAACTAAAAATTTACCTATAAATAGTTTAAATTTAAAATGGTTTTCTTCTAACTTAGCAACGAGTTATCATGTTCAGGTATCTAAATTGAACAATTTTTCAAGCATTGAATATGAGATAACAAACTCCCCAGATACTACATTTACTATAAATACTTTATCTAATAATCAAACATATTATTGGAGAGTGAAAGCAAAAGCTGGTGGTAATGAATCTGAATGGTCAGATGTTTGGAGTTTCAAAACTCAAATTGGTAAAACAACATTAGTATCTCCTTCTAATAATAAGTTTAACGAAGTTTCTAATCCTGATTTTAGATGGAATCCGGTTTCTTCTGCTTTAAAATATTATATTGAAGTTTCTGATGCTCCTACTTTTGTAAATTTAGTAAAAGTAGATTCAACGAGTAATACAAGTATTACTTTAAGCGGATTTGGATATAACTCTAAATATTATTGGAGAGTAAGACTTTTAGGACCAGATGGACTAAGTGAATGGTCAGAAATTTGGAATTTTACTGTGAAATTAGGTCCTCCAGCATTGAATATTCCATCAAATAATTCCGCTAATTTATCAATTAATACTAAATTAGAATGGTCTTCTGTTAATGGTGGACAAACTTACGACATCCAAATAGATGACAATCAAGATTTTAGTAGTTTGGTTAAACAAATTACAAATCATGGTTTAATTGACTATACAACAGCAAATCTTGAATTTGGTAAAAAATATTATTGGAGAATTAAAGCTAACAATTCAAGTTCAAGTTCAGATTGGTCAGAAGTATGGAATTTTACAACAAAAATTGCAAGTTCTAATTTAGTTTATCCTCCTAATGATTCAAATTATTTAGATACTAACTTGACATTAATTTGGACTGATGTTGCTTTAGCTGATTCTTTCTTATTACAAGTAAGTGAAGACTTTACATTCCAAACGTTAATTGTTAATGATAGAATGGATGCTATTAATTTTAATATGCCTGATTTAGATTATAATAAATTATTATATTGGAGAGTAAAAGCAATAAGTTCTGAAAGTGAAAGTGATTGGTCAGAAATTTATAATTTTAGAATTAAACTAAACAAACCAAAATTATCTTTGCCTTTAAACAATGCTGATAGTGTTGTGGTTAATTCAGATTTAGAATGGAAACAAGTAAGTGATGCTACTAAGTATTTGATAAATATTTCAGATAAAATCGATTTTTCTAATTTATTAGTTGATGAAGAAATTAGTAATACTAATAAATACAAATTTAATTCAACTCCTAATAAAGTATATTATTGGAGAATTAAAGCATTAAATACAGCTAATAAATCTGATTGGTCAGAAACTTGGAAGTTTTCTACACCAATTGAAACTCCTGTTTTAATAAGTCCAACTGATAATTCGGAAATAAATAAACTGGACACTATTCTTGCTTGGAACGAAGTTTCAGGTGCAAGTGAATATCAATTAGACTTATCTACTGATATTACTTTTGCATCTAAAATTTTAGATAACAAATCAGTAAATGATGATGCCTTTTTAGTTTCTAATTTAGAATTTGGTAAAAAATATTATTGGAGAGTAAGAGCCAAAATAGGGAATAGTTTTACTGAATTTTCAGAAACTTGGTCTTTTGATGTTGTTAAAATATTAGTTTTACCTGATAAAGTAACACTATTGACACCAGTAAATGGAGCTATTGATATAGATACTAATTCTATAAAATTAACTTGGGAAGCATCAAATAATGCTAATAAGTATTTAGTTGAAGTTTCAACAGATGAAAACTTTAGTTCAATGTTCCTGAATGAAAATAATATTACTATTACAGAATATAATTTAACTAAACTAGATTCTGAAATTAAGTACTTTTGGAGAGTGAAAGCGAGTAATCTTGATGGTGAATCTGAGTATAGTGAAATTTGGTCATTCACAACTTTAGCCGCCGAAATTGGTATGAATGTTAATATCAAAAATTACAATGGTCAAGAATTCAAATTATTTCCTAACCCTGCTGGAGAATATATTACTTTAGAAGTTGATAAAGGAATAATAGATTTTGATTTAATATCTCTTTATGATTTAAATGGTAATCATATTAGATCAGTAGATTTAGTTAATAAAAATAGTATTAAAATAGATGTGTCAGATTTGACTTCATCTTCTTATGTATTAAAATTATCAAAAGGAAATGATATATTGATATTGAGATTTATTAAAAATTAAGCTCATTATTATTTAACAATTTAATAAGGTAAGTCTCGGCTTACCTTTTTTTATGAATTATAATTATTAAGTATCGTTGTAAATTGTTAAATTGCATTTTTAAAAAAGTTAATTTAACAATTTAATGATAGAAAACTCACAAGACTCTCAATACGAAAAAGAAGTTAATCCAGCAAGATTAATGTCTGTTAAAATTTTAAATAGATTAGAAAGAAGTGGTTCATATATTGACAAATTAGTTGACTACGAACTTAATTCCAATAATCTATCTGATTTAGACAAAGCATTATTGAAAGAACTTGTTTATGGTGTTACTCGTTGGAAAGCTAAATTAGATTGGGTTCTAATTGGATTTTTTCATGGTGATTTTCAGAAATGTTTTAATTATGTCAAAAATGCATTAAGAATTGGTCTATATCAAATTTTATATCTTGATAAAGTTCCTAATTCTGCAGCGATTGACGAAGCAGTTGAAATTGTAAAAAGAAAGCAAGGAAAGAAAACAGCAGGACTAATAAATGGAGTTCTACGAAATATAGCTCGAAATATTGAAAACATTAGATTTCCTAAAGAGAATGATGATAGAGCATTTTATATATCTATAATGGAATCTCATCCGAAATGGATGGTTTCAAAATGGATAGAGAGATTTGGAGAAGAAGAGGCACTTGCTTTATTAAGAAAAAACAATGAGATTTCACAACAAACAATAAAGATAAATCCATTTAAAATTACTCGTGAAGAAATATTCAAATTATTTGAAGAACATAAAGTTGAATATCAAGAATCAAAATTTTTAGAAGGTTCAATAAAAATATTAACTCAAAAAGTTAAAATGCATAAAACAGAGCTTTTTAAAGATGGTAAGATTACAATTCAAGATACATCAGCATCGCTTGCTGCTAAATTATTAACTGCAAAAGAGAATGAAAATATATTAGATATGTGTGCTGCTCCTGGTGGCAAAACAAGCCAAATTATTGAAGATATGAATGATAAAGGAAAAGTCACTGCAGTTGATTTATTTGAAGCAAGAGTTAAATTAATTGAAGAAAATATTAAAAGATTAGGTTATAAATCTATAGAAGTGGAAGCCGCTGATTTAAGAACTTATAATACAGAAGTTTTATTTGATGGAATTCAATTAGATGTTCCATGTTCTGGATTAGGTACTATCTCTAAAAAACCAGATATTAAATGGTCATTTGAAAAAGAAAGTATAGCTAAACTTCATAAAATTCAATTAGAGTTTCTAACACTATCTAGTAAATTAGTAAAAGTTGGTGGAAGAATTGTTTATTCCACTTGTACAATTGAAAAAGAAGAAAATGAAAATGTAATTAATGAGTTTTTAAAAGAAAACACTAATTTTGAATTAGATAAAGCTGAAAAGTACATCCACCCAGAAGTATGTAGGGATGGAATGATGATGACTTTTCCTCATATTCATAATATAGATGGTGCTTTTGCGGCTCGATTAGTCCGTAAATCTTAGTTATTTTTTATATTTTTTCAAAAACGAAGTATCTCTGATTGCTGTAGCTGATGCAAAAACTCCTCTAACATTTTTGCCTTCTACAGAACTTAATATGTCATTATACTCTGATTGAAAATATTGACCTAACCATCTAAACCAATTATAATCTGGATTATAGATTGTTACTTCTTGCATTCCATACCATTTGAATGTTGTCCAAATAATTGAACCCTCATTAGTTGGTGATAATCCGTGATTAGTAGTATTTCTAAAAAAGAAATCTTCATCTCTCCATAATAGTATTCTACTATTTAACTCTTCAGTTTGGGGATTTAAATATTTTCCATATTCTAAGGTATCAATACATCTTGTTACAATATGATAGAAATTAAATGACCCAGGGTTTTCCCATTTTACTTTTACTTGATCCTCAACATTATTTAGGTCGATAGGATATTGTAAAGTATCTGGTGCTTTTTCTACCCAGTTAAATGATTTAGGAGTTGTAGTAAACGATTTAATAGTATCTTCCTTGTAAATTACTCTAATATCATACTTAGTCATTTCTTTAACTAAATAGGATTTATTTACAGCATCATACCCTAACTTGCTTTCTAAATTATATTCTAATTTAATTGTATCTCCATTTTCATCATAAATATATATTTCAGCATCTTTAATTAATGCTCTTTCTAATGAAAATGAATCTAATATTGGTATAGTTTTCATAAATCTAATATTAGTAATAGGATCACCTACTATCATAAAAGCTTCTAAGATATACTCTTCTTTGAAAGTATTTTCATTATCTTCTACACAAGAAAATAATGATAATAAAATAATTATTGTAATTGTTAATTTCATTAAAACTTTAACTCCCAAGAAATTGATGGAATAATAGGTAATAGTTTAATATCTTCGACTGTAGTAACATCTTCTACTGACCTATATTGCCTAAACCAAACATCACGTCTATTATAAACATTATAAATATCAAATATTAAACTTGATTTTAATTTAAAAAATTCAAATGACCAAGTAGCATTAATATTTAAGAAATGACTGTCAGGTAATCTAAGATTGTATCTTGGTGCAGGTATAGTTTTTCCTCTTCCAATTTCGTCACCAGGCAGAAATGCTTGACTTCTTGCAACTTGCTGAGTAAATGGCTGACCGGTTTGATAAGTAAAATTAGTACCTACATTCCAACTTTCATTAATTGTATATTGAATAACAACTTTAAAATCATGCCTTCTGTCGTATCTAGGTCTAAACCAATCTCCCCCATTAATACTATCAAATCTTGCATTTATAAATCCAAAGCCATATCCAATCCAACCACCAAGTTTGCCATACTTCTTTTGAAGAAATAATTCTATTCCAAACGATTCCCCAGTTCCTTCATAAAGTGCATCTTTTGCAGTTTTGATTTGATTTGCATATCTATTCAATTCATTTATATTTTCTAAAGTTTTATAGTATATATCAAAATTAAAATCATACCCGTCAATTGGTTTTGTTTCTAAGGAAAGAATATAATGTTGAGATTGTGCTATATTAACTGTAGTATCAGTTCCAAGCCAAGTATCAAAAATTGCTATATCAGGTTGAGTAGCTAATTTTAAATTTTGATGGTAAATACCCCAAGCAAGTTTTACCTTTAAATTTTCTTCTGCTTGCCATAAAAATGCTAATCTTGGATCTAATGATACTTCATTTAAAAAATTCCAATGTGAGAGTCTTAAGCCACCCTGAACTACTACTAAATCGCTTACATTATAATTACTTTGAGCAAATACAGAAGAATGAATGTCATTAATCTTAAAATTAGGGAAATTATTTAAACTGTCAGGGATACTTTCTTCATTATTCCCAGTAAAATCTTGTTTATAGGCAAATTCTAAGGATTTAACTTCAACCCCAAATTTATTAGTCCAAATATCTGATGTAAACCATTCTAAATCATATTTGAAAGAATAATCTGTAATCGTATTTTTTGTTAAGAAATCATTACCACTTATATTCCCAAATAATTTATTATCATACTCAGAGTAACTTAAAATAGCTGTTGAAACTAAATTATTTTTAAAAATATGATCCCATTTTACAGAACCAGTTGTATTTCCTAAACCCAAATTCAAATCTATACCAAATTGTTGAACAGCTAGATTATCCTTTGTCAAAAAGCCTGTGAAAGATAATTTATCATTATTACCAATTTTTTGAATAACTTTTGCATTCAAATCATAAAAATTATAATCTGGTATTGGTGGGTCATCAGGTGATGTACTTATAAATGTCTTTACTAATTCAAAATACGTTCTTCGCCCTCCAAGATAAAAAGAACCATTACCAAGTGGACCTTCAACAGAAAGTTTTGAAGATAAAACACCTAAATTAAACATACCACCATATTGTTCTCCATTTCCATCTCTCTGGGTTAAGTTTACAACAGCTGACAATCTACCACCAAATTCAGAATTAAAGCCACCTTTAATCAGCTCTACATCTTTAATTGCATCTGCATTAAAAGTAGATAAAAAGCCAAATAAATGTGAAGGGTTATACACAGTCGCACCATCAACTAATATCAAATTTTGGTCAGGAGAACCACCTCTAATATACAAACCATTTGATACTCGAGATGAAGTTAATACACCAGGTAAGTATTGTAAAGCTCTAAAAACATCGGACTCACCTCCTATCCTAATTTCCTTTAACTGAGTCATTGGAATATCAACTTTACTAATAGTAATATTTCTTTTATCATTATCTCTATCAGAACTCACAATTACTTCTTCAGATAAAATTGAACTTGGTTTTAATTTAATATCAAATCGAGTATCTTTCTTAATTTCAATCTCATATATAAATTTTTCAAATCCAATATACGAAGTTTCTATAGTATATTTTCCAGGTTCAATTCCATTGATAATATAATATCCATTTTTATCACTAATAGCACCCTTTTTAGATCCATTTAGATAAATGCTCGCACCAATTATTGTTTCCAAATCCTCAGAATTTCTAATAAAGCCAGATAAAATATGATTGGAGAGTAAGTTTGAATTTAGTAAAATAAAAAGGGAAAAATAAATAATTTTCATTAATAATAAGCTATGTTTTAATTTAGCATATTAACGTTTTAATAAATAAAATGTTATAATATGATTCTTAATTTATTTTATTTTTAGAGTTGAATATCAACTCATTTTCTTATAAATTTATGTGTTTTATAGTATTTATTATTTAATATTAATGTTATAAATAACTCTTGATTTTTTGGAACCTTGAAAGTAGTAATTTCGTGATTTTTAAGATGCAAATTATTCTTTTCAATTATATCTCCAGCGACATTAGTTATTACATATTCTAAGTTCTGAATATTTTCATCAGAATTAATATTAAATTTAACTATTTCATCAACAGGATTAGGGTTAATATTAAAATCAAATTTTTTAAGCATTTTTACATATTTTACTTCTAAAGTTGGTGTTTTTGTTAATTTAACTTGATAAATAGAATTATCTGCATTAGTATTAGCTGAATTATTTGTACTAAAAGGATTTAGAGAATTACTATTAATTCCACCTACTATATATCCAATCAATATACTTTCATTTAATTTTAAAATAGAATAATCAAAAACTTGTTCTTTTAAGAGTTCAATTTTTGAATTAAAAATAAATTCACCTGAAGCTCCTTTATAGTTATCCATTTTGATAGGTAATAAAATCTCATCAAACTCACCATTATTATTTCGTTTAACACAACTTATTGTTTTAACAAAAGGTACATCTTCATCATTCACTAATTCATTATTTTCATTATAAAAATATTGACTAATACCGCCAAAGAATATAGTGAACATTTCATTTCTTTGAGAGTTATATATTGGCAGATGAGCAGTATGATAATTACTTAGGTATTGACTAAACTCATGAATAGCTTCAATTTTATTATCATATATATTTACGGGATATAGGAATGGTAGATCAGCATTTAATTGAAAAACGCCTGAAAAAATAGTAAAATATAATTCATTATTATTAATTTGTGGTACTAAATTATAATCTCTTCTTCTTAAATTAATTGGATCAGTAATTTTATTAATCTCTATAAGTTCTAAATTTCCAAGAATCTCTTTAATCTGAAATCTTCTTACTTGATTTGTATATTCTTGTTGAAACGTAGAGTGTCCCATTGGATTGTAACGTCCATTAAATTTATGCCCTCCGACTAAATAAAAATAATCATTCATAAAAGTCAAATTCCCACCTGTAACTGCAAACAGATCATTTTTTATATACTTAAAGCAGTTTTTAATATCCATCCCACTTAATATTGAGTTAAGCAGTTTATTAACATCAATTTTAATTAAATATGGAAAAGTAGTATGATCTTGAATTTCAGTTGAATATCCAAATCCTCCAGTAATATATAAATCATTATCAACCTGAGTAAAATTCATATTAGTTGATAACAATTGTTCTGTAATTTCAGAAGTAAAATCAACTTCTCTTTTAGTTATTTTAAAGTCTTCAGTATTTATAATAAGTATCTCATTATTTCTTAGATCTGAAGGGAAAGTATTAAATGGCTGTCTCGCATGAATACCATCTTTTCTTCCACCTATTAGAATTATATATTTTTCAATTTTTGCATAAGCAAATGAGTGTAATCCATCAAAATCAGGAATTTCAATTTTTTCTAATTCTAATTTAAAGTCTAAGTCATTTGAAAATGTAGGGAAATGTAAAATAAGTAATATTATTATTGTTTTTAACATTGTAAATGGAATTAGTTTCAAAAAAAAACTATCATTAAATGATAGTTTTTTAGTTATTTTATTTATATTGTCTTAAGAATTCTAGTCGATCTTGAAGTTTATGTATTGGAACTAATAGTTCTTCTTTACCTAAAATAGCGTCTTCTTGACTTGTAAAAACTATGTCATAATCCTTACTCATAACAATTGCTTCTTCAGGACAAACTTCTTCACAGAATCCGCAATAAATACATCGTAACATATTTATTTCAAATAGTTCTGGGTATCTTTCTTTTTCACGTTCTGTTTCACCAGCTTGAACTTCAATAGCCAACGCAGGACAAACTCGTGAACATAAACCACAAGCTACACATCTCTCTTGACCTTCTTCTTCAACTAATACTGGACGACCCCTATATGAACCTGTTGGTTCCCATCTTTCTTCTGGATATTGTCTTGTAAATTTTGGTTGAAATATTTGTTTTAAAGTAATACTTAAACCTTTTGCAATTTCTGGTAGATACAAACTCTCCCAAAATGTAAGTCTTTCTGCTTCAGTATTCTTAGTATTATTCATTTATTTTGCCTTTCTAAAAAAGTTTTTTACATATCAAAAATTGCTATAAATATAGCAGTAACAATAACATTAACGATAGCAATAGGAAGCATTATTTTCCAACCTAAATTCATTAACTGATCATATCTAAATCTCGGAATAGACCATCTAACCCATATAAAGAATATTATCCAAAATCCAACTTTAGTAGCAAAAGCACCAAATTGAAGTAATGATAATAGTAAACTACCGTCTTCTAATCCTAATAGTGAGTTGTCAAATGGTAATTGCCAGCCACCAAAGTACATAATTGAAATAAATGCAGATGCAGTAGCCATATTTGCATATTCAGCTAAGAAAAATGTTCCAAATTTCATTCCTGAATATTCTGTATTAAAACCACCAACTAACTCTGGCTCTGCTTCTGGTAAGTCAAAAGGCGTCCTATTTGTTTCTGCAAAAGCAGATGTTAGAAATATAAAGAAACCAATAGGTTGATACAATATATTCCAATTCCAAAATCCACCACCTTGATTTAAAATAATTTCATTTATTGATAATGAACCTGCAATTAAAATAACACCCATTAAAGATAAGCCCATTGCTAATTCATAAGAAATCATTTGAGCTGCTGATCTTAAACCACCAAGTAAAGAATACTTACTATTTGAAGACCAACCAGCTAAAGTAATTCCATAAACTCCAAGTGAAGTCATTGCTAAAATAAATAATACTCCAATATTAATATCTGGAGCTAATGCCCATTGAATTTGTCTTACACCATCACCAAAGTCAACATTAGTATAGCTTGAATAAGGTATCACAGCGTAAACAGCAATTGCGATCGCTAATGATAATAGTGGTGCTAATCTATGAAAGCCCTTATGAGCAGCATCAGGCACAATATCTTCTTTCATAAATAATTTTACTACATCGGCAATAGGTTGTAATAAACCAAAAGGTCCAACTCTATTAGGTCCAACCCTATTTTGTATCCATGCGGATATTTTTCTTTCTAAATAAACTTCAACTGATGCAAGCACTAAAATTATATTTACTATAACAAAAGCTTTTATACCAGTCTCTAATAATACAAATTGTAATTCACTCATTTTAGATTTTTTCTCCTGTTAATGTGAATTATGTGTGGCATAGATAAATTGATTCGCATCATCTTGCGGCTTCATTCTATGCGATGAATAATTTAAAACTACTGGATCTGGATTCTCAGCTTTACCTAATTCTACTCCTTGATGAGTATCCAACAAGTTATAATCCATTCCTTTATAATCTTCAATATTAGAAGTTAACTCTCCAAATACATCTTTACTCTTAGTATAATTCCAAGTATGACCATATTCTTTAGCTAAACCAGATAAAATTCTCCAAGACTGTCTGCATGAACGCAATTCATGTTTTGTCCATCTATCATTTCCTTCACCAAAGGCATCCCATCTACTTAACTTCATTCCCATAGTTCTAAGATTTTCTTTAGTAACTAAAGCTGGTTCAAAATGTTGTACTCTACCTTTTGTATTTGTATAAGTTCCTTCAGATTCAGCATAAGTTGAAGCTGGAAATACAATATTGGCTTTTCTTGTTAAATCAGTATCGTTATAAGCAAACACTATTAACACTTCTAATTTATCTAATGAATCATAAATATCCTTATATCCATCTAAATCTTCTTCCATTAGAATTAGAGCCTTAATTTGACCTTTATTTATTTTATCAACTAAATTGGATTTATTTACAGGTCCATTTGCACTAATACCTAATGTTTTAGCCCCTAAAGAATTAGGAGTTCTATCAGCATTACCTAAGAAATCATCTTCCATTCCTTTGTCAATATGCTCTAAATAATCAATATTTTTAGTTTTTAATATGTCGTTAGCAAACTTTTTTAATATATAATTAGATTCATTTGTTGCCTTACCAGAACCTAATACCATTATACTTTCAGGTATAATTGTAGATAAAGATTTTTTAAAGTACGCATTGGTATCTTCCCAAGTTGATTTTCTTAATTTACCATCAACTTTAATCATTGGGTCAGTTACTCTATTTTCATTTACAAAGTTGTAATAATTTAATCTTGCATCATCAGTTAACCAATATTTATTAACATGCATATTAGTTCTTGGTTGAACTCTTAAGATTTTATTGTTTCTAACACCTAAGAATGTATTAGAACCTGAGCCATCTGCAAAAGAAATTGATGGATTAAAACTCATTTCCCAAACACGAGACTTGAATCTAAAGTCAGGACTTGTTAATGCACCAACAGGGCATATTTCAATAACATTCATAGAATATGGGTTGTCCCAAACTGTTCCGTCAAAAAGCTCAATTGTAACATGGTCACCACGTTGAACAAAAGTAAGAACTTCTTGCTTAGCAATTTCTTGACTAAATCTAATACAGCGAGAGCAAGATATACATCTCTCTGCATCAAACATAACATTTGGACCCCAAACTTGACGTTTAGGTTTATGGTTTTTCTCTTCTATAAATCTACTTTGACCTTTTGAATGATTAAAAGCATAGTCTTGAAGTTTACACTCCCCAGCTTCATCACAAATTGGACAATCTAATGGGTGATTAATCAATAAAAATTCCATAACTGCTTCTTGAGCTTCAATTGCTTTTTCAGAAACAGATTTAACAACCATTCCCTCAGTTACAGGTGTTGCACATGCAATCTGTAATTTTGGAATAAAAGCTATTATTGGATTACCATTTTCATCTTTTTCAAAGTTTCCTTCTCTATCACGGCGAGGACTTCCAACTTCAACAAGACACATTCTACAATTACCTGCTACAGATAATTCTGGATGCCAGCAAAAATGGGGAATTTCTATACCATTTTGATATGCTGCTTCAATTATTGTTTTGCCTTGTGCTGTTTCAATTTCTCTGCCATCGAGAATAAATTTTGGCATACGAACCCCTTTCGGAATATTTTTTCAGTTTTTTATTTTTAATTTTGTAAAATTAATAAAAATAGCTGGAATAATAAACAAAATTAAGAAAAATGTTAATTATTTTGTTGCATTTTTCAAAGACTTTCTAATTAAGTCTTCAATATTTATTTCTTTTTCAGCAAATTCTTCACTTGCTTTCATAACAGACTTTTGAGCTAATACACTTGAATATCCAAGAGATACAAGAGCTGAAATTGCTTCATTTATCATAATTGATGAAGAATTTAAGTTGTTTTCAATATTTAATTTACTTATTTTATCTTTTAATTCTAAAATAATTTTTGGAGCAGTCTTTGCACCTATTCCAGGTAATTTTGAAAGAGCATGTGAGTTTCCTGATAGTACTATCGATTGTAATTCTGAAGGTGATATAGCTGAAAGAATACCCAATGCTATTTTAGGTCCTATTTTATTAATTGAAATAAGCATATTAAAAAGCATTTTTTCTTCTTTAGTCACAAATCCATATAATAAAAGTGCGTCTTCCCTAACTATAGTAACAATAAACAAACTAGTTTTATCAGAAATTTCACCTATTTTAGAAATAGTGTTGGTTGAAGCAAAAACTTCATAACCAACACCATTTACATCAATAATTACTTTAGTACTTTCTTTATCTAATATTTTACCGTTTAAGTTTGCTATCATTTGTTTAATATTATTTTAGACGTGAATTTTTGATTATTAAATTTTAAATTTAATATATATGTTCCATTTATCAATTCAGATATGTTTATTTGAATTTGATTAGATTTTTTATTTATCTTTGATGATTTAAGATCAATGTTATTTCCATTTAAATCTATTATTTCAAATGTAATATCTGTTATCACTTTCTCAGATAATGAAATATTGACTATACCGTTAGTTGGATTAGGAAATATCTTGAAATAATCAGAATAGTCTACACTTGAATACTCATAGAAAAATGAATCAGAAAACTCATTACATCCATTTTCCCTAGCTTCAACCATTACTTCACCTTTATCAATTGGTCTAAATGTTGATGAATTAGCACCTTCAACATATTCACCATTGTAATACCATTGTAAAAAACCTTCAGCATCTGTTGATAATACACTATCAATTAACTCAATTTCTGGTTTCTCAACAATAAATTCTTTAATAGTAATAGTATCGAAACTAAAACAACCATTTTTATTTCTTACTTTAATACTATAAGTTCCAGGTTCATAAACCCAACGAGAAAGTCCCGTTTCTCCATTTTCCCAAATATATTCAGGATGACCAAAATTAGCAGTTAATTTAGTTGAATCATTTTGACAAATAAATTCACCTCTTGAAGATTTAAGATTCACATCTGATACAGAAATTGTATTTACTTCAATATAATTTGATTTTGAAGTACAACCATCGTTTTCTTTTAATGAAACAGAATATGATCCCTTGTCTTTTACCCATATTGACTTTCCTTTTTCACCAGTTGACCATAAAACATTATTAGGATCAACATCATCTAATAATTCAAGTTTAATAGAATCTCCAAAACAGAATTCTAATTCTTGATCAGTAAATATTTCTAATTTTTCAGAATTACAATCAATCAAATCTGTACTCCAAATCCCTCTACCATAAGTAGAAATAAAAATTTTATTACTTTCCTCTAATATTTCAATATCAGAAACTAAAGTAAATGGTAAACCTTCTCCATATCTTTCCCAATATCTTGAATTATAGTCAGTATAATATACTCCAATATCAGTCCCTACAAATAACCTTTCAGGAGAATTAGCTTGATATTTAATACTATTGACTGGTACATTTGGTAAATTTCCAGTCATATTATTCCATTTCTTACTTGTTGGATCATATTCAAATACTTTATTTAACCTATTATAGTTAGATAGTGATGCATATATCTTAGCTGGATCAGAAGGATTAACTTCAATATCAGAAACAGTACCACCAGGACTCGGAATATTAGACCAAGATTGCCCCCCATTGCTAGTAAACCTAATTGTACCTCCTTCACTAGCATAAATATAGTCAGAATTACTTGGTGCTATAGTTAATATTTTCAGTGAACTTGATGTTCCAAAATCAGATATTTTTTCCCATTTAGTAGATTGTCCATGATTTGTATTTCTCCATACATTATAATATCCAGCATAAACATAACCTGTTTTAATAGGGTCAACGGCAAAAGGTGTTACCCATGCACCTTCTTCACCATTAGTATTATAAGAACTGATACACTGTCTGAAGTTATTACCTCCATTTGTAGAGTAACCAAAATTACCATTTTGAGATGAAGCATACACATAGTTTGGATCTTTTGGATCAAAATGACAATCCATACCATCTCCACCTCTTACATTATACCAGTTCCCATTTGCTCTTTTTAACATAGTATTATTGTCCTGAGCACCTGCAATAACCATATTCAAATTGTCTTGATTAACTGACATTTTATAAAATTGAGTAATATTCATTCCTTCACTAATAAATTCATATTCATTAGTTTTAGGAATAAATCTATAAAGACCACCATCATTTCCAATATAAACAGTATCACCTGAAGGTGAAAATTCTAAATAATGTTGGTCAACATGATAAGATTCAACATACTCTTGAAAATTTACTCCAGCATTTGCTGAACCCCATAGCCAAATGCCACCTACTATAGTAAAGTTAGGATTAGTTGGGCTAACTGCAACACATAAGTCATACCAACCTTGGTCTTGTAATGTAGTATTTTGAGCTGGGTAAGCTCCATGATTTCTACCTAACACATTAGCATGATTATCTTTATCAGATTGAACTTTCCAAGTTTCTCCACTATCATCAGAAATATTGTAAGAATGATAACTATATGGTCTTGATTGAGAAACAATCGAAACAACTCTATTAGGCATAGCAGGAGTAACTGCTAATTCAGTTCTTACTGCTCCTGAATAAGATTGAACTAACTTCCATTTTTCTCCACCTTCATCAGATTTATAAACTCTGGCATTATCTTGACTTCTTATATATGCTCCAGCATAAATAATATCAGGGTTAGTAGGATGTAATTCTAAATCTTTAACAAAAATTTGAGGACCTAAATTAATAAAAGTATCTCCTCCATCTGTTGATTTTACTACACCGTTGTCAGTTCCTACCCAAATAATATTTTCGTCTTCAGGATGTACAACAATAGAAGTTGCAAATGTTTGATTATCTAAATTATATTTTAAAGAAGTCGGTGCAAAAGTATTACCACCATCAGTTGATTTAATTAAACCAATTCCATAAACTGGACCAGAAATACCTGAAGCCGAATTCGGATCAGATGTTGCAATATATATTACATTTGGATTATTTTTACAAATTTCAATATCAGCAATGGATAAGCTAAGAAAATCAGTTGTAGGTAATAAACTCCAAGTTTCACCATTATTTTTAGATACCCAAGCACCTCCAGAAGCAGAACCTATATAAATTATTCTTGAGTTCTGCGGGTGAAATTTTACCACATTTATTCTTCCTAAACCTTCATCATTGATAGGTGAATTAGAAGGACCAAATGCCTCCCAAGTAACTTCGGATGTTAAAAGCTGATTTTGATTTAATTTATTATTTTCTTTATAGATTTCATTTAAAATTTCATTCATATCAGGTGTACCTTCAGAATTTAATCTATTACCCCAAAAATAATTCCATCTTTGAAAATGTTTATACTTCTTTAATTCAGTTACATCTTTATTGTACAATTCTTTAAATCTAATAACTGCATCTTCATATTTTTCAGTTTTAACATTTAATATTTCTTTTTCTTGATTTGTCAATTTATTTGCAGAAAATAGATTGTTAATTGAAGCAATTAATACACTGATAATTAAGAGATTTTTCAACATATAAACACCTTATAATTTAAGAAATTTGCCGGTGATTACATTGTCACCGTACTTGACATTAATAAAATAATAACCACTATTTTCATTTTTTAAGTTAATTTTAATGAAATGTGGTTTATTAGCATTTTTAAAATTTTCACTATAGACGACTTTGCCCTGCATATCACTTAATATTATAGTGAAAAATATTTCCTTATGAAAGTATGTTTCAATATTCAATTCATCTTCAAGAGGATTAGGATAATATTTAATCTCATCTTTTGGCAAAATAGTTATAGTATCAGAAACATTTTTACACTTTATTCCAATATTCTTTGAATAATAATTTCCATAACTTTCAATATTTATAAAATCTGATTCTTTTTTTACCAATGTATCATTCAAATACCAATCTACTATTGTGTCTGATGTAATTTGATAACTATCATTTCTACTTAAAATTGGTTTTTTAGGCAAAGGCAAATTATTGACTCTTAAAGTATCAGTATAAATATCACAACTCGTATTATTTTTAATAGTTGCATAATATTCACCCTCACTAACCCAAATACTTTTACCTTGTTTGCCATTATTCCATTGTATAATTGTATTAGGACTAAGATCAATATTCAAACTTATTAATATAGAATCACCATCACAAATTTCATTTCCCATAGGCGATAATATATTTACTTCTTGATTTATTAGATATTTAACTTTAAAAAAATTAGAATTATTTATACAATTCTCATTTTCAACATTAATGTAATACTCTCCTTCTTCTTTTAAGTAAATCTCTTTACTTATAGTATTTGAACTATTTAAAGTATAAATATAATTAGAATTATAATTTTGAATATCTACTTTAATTGAGTCATATTTACATATAGAAATTGTATCTTTTATATTTAATTTTACTTCATCGAGATTACAATTATTAAGTTTTAAACGAAATAAACCATTTGAGAATGTTGAAACATACAAATAATCAAATTCTTCTCTTAATTTAACTCTTGAAACTACTCCTATATCTATGCTTGAATTGATTATTTTGGTGATCTGTTTACTTTCAATATTATATTTCAACAAGCCATCATCAGTCCCAATATAGAAATCAGATTCATTCAAATCGAATGAATTTATACTTACTTTTCTTAATTCTTCATCAATCACTTCAACTTTATTAGTTGATAAGTTATAAATATATAAACCTGGTACAAGATTGGAAGAACTCGAAATATAAAGTTTATCACCCTTCTTTTTTATTTCAGAAATTATTAAATTATTTGAGTTTAAATATTCTAATGTTTTGGATTTAATATTAAATTTTAAAAGCTCCCCATTAATTGTTCCAGCATAAATAAAATTATTTTCTTTATAAATAGAGGAAAATTCAAAATCTGGAGTTTTGAAAGTAATTAATGTATCATTACTTAAATCATATAAATTTAGTTTTTTATTCAGATAAAACAAAGAATCATTAGCAAATTCATAATTTGTATAAAAAGGTGTAAAACTACTATTAATTATCTTATTTGAAATTAGTTCCGAAGAATTTAGTTTTAAATTATGCTTAAAAATACTTCCTCTTTGATAGCTGGTAATAAGAGTTTCATCATCAATAAATTTTGTAGTCATTCCATCACCAGCACCTATATATTCCCATTCTCCATTTTTATAAAGAAGAGTGCCATTATCCATAGCACCAATACTTACTAAATCTTTATGGTTTTTAGAAACATCGAAATCAAATATCTGACTGATACTCATACTTTTACTTAAATATTCAATATTATCAAAGTCATTACTTATTTTATAAAGTCCTCCATCACTACATACAAATACATCATTTGTAAGTGGATGGAATTTAATAGAATGAATATCAAAATGAAGGTCTTTGATTTTTTCTAAGTCTTTAAAAGAATTTTTACTTTTATAAAGTGGTACTCCTCCTAAAAGTACTATATCTTTTGAGTAAGGAGCAAACTCAATATCTAAATTATAATCTAATTGATTTTTTAATAATGACTTATCAATATTAATATTTATCCAAGATGTTAAATCATTACTTTTAATTAAACTAAAATTTGATAGATTTTTTTCAGCTATTAAAGCATATATATATTCTGGGTCTGATATTGGATTCTCGAGTTCTATTCTCGAAGTAGTATCTAAGTATATGTCTTTAAAATCCTTAGTGATTGGATTATATTCAATTATACCTGAACTATCTTTGTCTAAAAAACTAAAATAAACATTATTTTTATATTTAGTTAGAGAGCGAAATGTTTTACCTTGTCTTTTATAAATCAGTTTTGAGTTATTATTTTCAACTTCAAATAATCCATAGTTAGAACTCACAATTAGTTTCTCATCTAATTCGATAAGTGAAGTTAATAGTAAATCAAAAGTATCTAAAATCTCAATTTTTTTAAAAGTACTAAGATTATCATCTGAATAAATTATTCCTTTTGAAAATGCACTACTAATATTAGATAATTCAGAATCACCTGTCAGAAGATAAACAACTCCATCAAACTCATATAACTTTGAAATTCCAAAGTTACCAAAGCCAGTTTTTACATATTCCCAATTTTGACCATAATCTAAACTTTTCCACAAAGCACCTGCAGCAGCACCTGCCAAAATTAAATTTTTATCATTTTCAGATAGCAAAACATCATTTATTCTACCTAAACCCTGACTTTCATAATTAGTAATTTTAGTATTGAATGGACCTAACTCTTCAAATTTTACAATTGAATCTTTAAAATTATATTCATTCAACTTACTATTAATATTAGAATTTAAGAATCTCATGTTATTAAAATGCTTAACCCTCTCTTTAGATTTTTGTGCTAAAGAAATATAAGTAATCAATATTAATAATATTATTATTTTTTTCATTCCAAATAAAAATGGGGAGTAAAACTCCCCAAATTTAATAAAATATAATTTCAAATTCTATTTTATAACAAATTTGCTACTAACTTCACCTGATTCTGTTTTGATATTTAGCAAGTAAACACCTTTAGCTGCATTATTCAAAGTAATGTTTTCTTCAAATTTATTCTTTGATAGATTCAAATCCTTTGAAAATACTTCTTGCCCTTTCAAGTCAAATATTGTAAGTTTTGCTTTTCCAGAATACTTCGAATTTATTTCTAAATTAAAATTCCCATTATTTGGGTTTGGAGTTATAGATAATTCATTTCCAGTCATTTTTTCAACGCTTACAAATGCTACTTCAAACTCGTCTGACATAGTAGAGCAACCGGCAGAATTAAACACTTCACAAGTATATTTTCCATTTTTAGTTGGAGCAATAATTTTCAAGTTTGTTTTATTAAAATTTTGTCCTTCATAATACCATTCCATTTGATTTTCAGAAGTCTCAACCTTTAAAAGATAGTTCTCCAAACGAATAATTGGTTTTTCTGGAACTTCATTAAATTCAACAGTATAAGTATTTGAAAAGTAATCACAATCATCATCTTCATTATTATAAGTAAACCAATAGTCTCCACTTTCTATGATACTTACTTCTCTAGTACTTTCACCATTAGACCAAGTTATTTCCCCACCAAGATAAGTATCGGGTATTTTTAACTTTACTGTATCACCAATACAATTTCTTATACTATTACCAATCTTTAATATCTTAATTAAATTATTATTTGCAACCTTAACATTAAAAATTTCAGATGTTTTAGTACATCCATTATCATCATAAATAGTTGCATAATAATCCCCTGCTATGTTTGTAGTTAAAGTTTTTGAAGTTTCTCCATTTGACCATTCTATTTCAGTATAATTTCCATCTTCTAAAACTAAACTTACACTCTCTTGCTCATTACAAAGTAATAATTCTCCATCAATATTTACTATTGGATCATCTAATGAGTTGTCTTTAGGATCAAACTTAATTGTATCTTTTGTGAAATTTCCTGCTAAATCATAAAAAGTAACTACTAATGAAGCTGGCTCTTCTATATTTAAAACATTTGCAGTCCAATTTATACTTTTCGATCCTTTCACAAATTCTTCATCTAAAATTAATTGACTAAAATTTATAGCATCATCAGGTAATGAGTATGGTTCAAATAAACCAATATTTGTGTTGTTTTCAAACATTTCAGAAGTTTCACCTATTACTTTTCCATCACAGCCAATTGTCCATTCTACTTTTGGAGCAAGAGAATCTCCAGAATTTAAAATTTTAACTGAAGTTCCTGCTGGAAAACCATAAGAATCATAATTATTAAAACCAGACGAAAATACATTAACTAATCCCGTTGATTTAATGATATAAGTGCCTTCTCCTGGTAATTCTATTTGTTTATGTCCAAAAATACTCCCCTTTAGCATATTCTTATTCAAAACTACTTTATCCATTCCAGATCCAATTTCAGTAAATAAATCTACTTCTGCATTATATACTTTTCTGAAGGACTCCCAAGTTACTTCACCACTTTTCTCTACTGTTCCAAACATCATATCTTCAGGAACAAAGCCTTTTTCGTCAACTTCAAAAATCACATTTGCAATATTAGATTGAAAATTCGATCCACCAGCTGCACTTGGTGAATAAAAAAGAACTTCTTTCTGATATTGTTCTACTGGTGAAATTAACATCTGAAACGGATCTGTTTCTTGACCATCATCTTGAGATGATGGATTATAAAGCATAATGTAAATAGGTTTATCTGAACTATAAATCGCTGGCTTTTTTTCTAATCCAACTGGCCAAACTCTAGTCTCATACCAAGCATTATTTTGCTTACCTCCATTTAATCCAACACCATTAGTAAAATAAAATAATTCTTGTCCATCTCGATATACAGTAGTTTCGGGATCTTTTGCAAAAACTCTTAGAATACTTGGTTTATCTCTATATTCGAAATTAGGAATAGCATAAACATTTCCCCAAGATGAAATTGGTGTTTCCATCTCAACTATATAATCACAAGCTCTAACTCTAAGAGGTACGTCAGCACAGTAATTTGCAGATATCACAGCTATATCTTTATCTGCACTAATTAATGAGCCTGATAATGTTTCATCTTGTTCTATATTTGAAATAACAACAACATCACCTTTGTTCATATAAAAAGTAGTCTTATCTCCTGGTTTGAGAATTTTTCCATCTTCTAATTTTACTTGAGAAATATCATTTCCACCTAAAGTGAATTCAACGTTAGTATTATCATTAGGTGAAACAATCGTTAAGAAATTTGGTAAACTACCCGGATTCCATTCCCGTGCATCATAATTTGTAGCTATATATTCTTTACCTAAAACTGGTTCAGGAATAGCCATAAAACCATCTGTAGTATATTGGTATCTAATCATTACATATACTACTATTGGAACATCAGAAGTTATTTTTAATGCCTTCTTTTCATGAACTTTAGCAGGTAAGCCATAATTATCACTTAAATTATGAACATAAGGTTGACATTCACCTGGTTTTAAATCGAAACTCTTAACTTCACCTGCTATTAACTGTAATGACATGTCTATACCATTTATTCTACTAATACGCACATTTGCATCATATTTTGATGCAACAAAAATTCGTGTAAAATTACTAGGGTCAGCTACTAAATATGGTGGAGGCACAGTTATCCAAAAATCCTTGCCTACATTATTAGGTCCTTGCAACATTTCAACTAATTGTGAATTTATTGCAGCTTCATCTTTTGCTTCTAAACTATTAGATAATAGAATTAAAGATAATACAATGTAAAAAATACTCATAAATACTCCAAAATTTATTGATTAATAATTATTTACAAACTTAGTTTAATATATAACAACTAACAAGTTAAAAATCTTGTTTTTCAAGCTATTTGTATTAATTTAAAGATTAATATGTCATTAAAATTACACAGTGATAAATTAATTTCACAAAATATTTCAAAAATTTGTTAACTTGATTTATTCAATTAATAATATAGACCTATTTTTGTTACTTTTTTTTTTGATAAATTATATGTTTTTTAAAATTTATATAATTATTTTAAACAAATTAATGATAAAATATTTTTTTTTGATAATTTAGTATTTTAAAAATTACTGGAAATTATATTTTATGAAAGTTTCAGTCCTTGGATTAGGCTATGTAGGTTTTCCACTTTTATGTGCATTAGCAAAAAAAACAGATAATCAGTTAGTAGGTTTTGAACTAAGTGAAGATAAAGTAAATAAAATAAAAAAAGGCATCTCCCCTGTTGATGATGAACAAGCGGAAGCAGATATTAAAGAACTAACTTTAGATGTATCAACTGAAGATTCTATAATTAAAGATTCTGATATTTATATTGTTTGTGTACCTACTCCCGTTCATGATGGATTTACTCCAGATTTAGGTCCTGTAAAAGGTGCTGTAAAAATAATATCAAAGTATCTTAAAAAAGGTCAAATTATAATTATTGAATCTACAATTAACCCTGGTGTATGTGATGAAATAGTAATTCCATTAGCAGAAAAATTATCTGGATTAAAAGCTGGAGTAGATTTTGACGTTGCACATTGCCCTGAAAGGATAAACCCAGGTGACAAAGTTTGGAATGTTTATAATATCCCAAGAAATATTGGCTCTACAAGACCTGAAGCGACTAAAAAAGCTGCTGATTTGTATCGTCAAGCTATCTCAGGAGTAATTAATGAAATGCCAGACTTGAAAACAACTGAAGCTACTAAAATCATAGAAAATACTTTTCGTGATATAAATATTGCTTTTGTTAATGAACTTGCGAAAAGTTTTGATGTACTTGGAATTAACTTAGATGTAGTTATAAGAGCTGCAGCTAATAAACCTTTCGCCTTTATGGCACACTTCCCAAGTTGTGGTGTAGGTGGACATTGTATTCCAGTTGACCCTTATTATTTAATTGAAAGAGCAAAACAATCTGGATTTGACCATAAGTATTTAAAACTTGCAAGAGAAATAAATAACTCAATGCCTGAATATACAGTTGAATTACTAGCAGATAAACTTAATGAAATAGAAAAATCAGTAAAAGGAACTAAAGTTGGAATGATTGGCTTGAGTTATAAAGCTGATGTTGGTGATTTAAGAGAAAGTCCTGCTTTAATCCTAAAAGATATTTTAGAAAAAAAAGGAGCAGATTTAGAAATTTGGGATCCTTACTTCTTGGATATGAGTACTTGCACATCATTAGATGAAATATTAAAGAAATGTGATGCAATTGTAATTGCAACTAATCATAAGGTTGTTAGTGAAGTTCCTTTAAGTAAATTTATTGACAATGATGTTAAGATTGTTATTGATGGTAAAAACTGCTTAAATAATGAATTTATGGATTCAGATAATTTAATTTATAAAGGTATTGGAAGATAATAATTAACAATATGTGTTTTATAAAAAAGGATAGCAATAGCTATCTTTTTTTTTACCAAGTTTTTCCATATTTAAACTTTGCTTCCCATAAAATTTGATTTTCTCTAACAACAAAAGGATTATTTGGTTTTGAAATTAAAAGATATGGTAAATATGCATTATATAAGTCTAAAGGTATTTCGATAGTTATTTGATTGTTTTCAATATTAGAAATATTCCCACCTACTGACCACTTAACATTTTTGAATATATTACCTTGTAATTTAACAACTGATTTATCTGGATTATTCAAATCTAAATCAACATCAGCATTCAATCCATATTCTAAAAGTGCATCATTTAAAGATTTTGATGCTAAACTTGATATAAATGAATTTCCATAGTTCAAAACTTCTCCTTGAAGATTAGTATTTTGGCTATTATCTCCTAAAGCATCTTCTTTTAACATATTTAAAGTTAATAGTGAGAAAGCATTTTGTTTAATTTCAGACTCTTCACCATTAACTTCTGAGTTATTGTAAATATACGAAAAATTCAAAATTGGTTCTTCTTTAAAACCAGTGATATTTATTCTAACTTCAAACGGAATACCAGTTTGAGTATAATTTGAGTATTTTGCTAATATATCTAACTGAGGATTTGCAATCTCACCTGTTGGGAAAGATACTTTCCCAGTTGTAGCGAACTTTTTACCTAAAAATGACAAGTTTGAATCATTCTTTAAAATAATTTCTCCTATAAATTCAGCATCTTCTTCATTTCTATCTTTTTTAAAAATAACAACATCATTTTTATATTGAGTACCTAAATTTATTCTCATTTTAGTTAAAGCATTTAACTCCATCTTAATATCAAAATCACCAATAAAACGTATATTCAAGCCGTAATTTATCAAATCTAAAAAAGGAGTCTCAATTTTTTTCCTTTTTTCAATTTCCACATCATTCGAATCATTTAATGATATCTTTACTACATTATTTAAAAATTCATAATGAAGTTTGGATTCTACAACTTGAGAAATAAGTTCATTAGGCATTTGTAGTTTTGCATCTAATATATCAACATCACCTGACAAGTTTGGATAATCAAAGTTCCCACTAAACACAATGGGATTCTTCCCTGTAGCTACTATAAAATCTCCATAAAGGTCTGGCATAGTTAATCTTGTTTCATCTCTTAATACTTTTAATTTCTTAGAAGTAACTTTAAATTCAAAATTATCAACTTCAAAGCCATCCATTTTTAAATAACCTAAAAGATTAGCTTTACCACCATTTAAGTCAGCACTTTTGTTTCTAACTGATGCTTCTTCAACTTCAAATAGATTATTGCTTAATTTAATTTTAGCATCAGCATTATAAATTATATTCGTTGCCTCAACCAAAAAAGATGATTGATTTAAATTAAAATCACCAGAATACTCTATTCCTTTTGCTTGACTACCTATTACTTCAATTTTACTTGATAACTGTCCCTTTATATCTAATATTCCTGGGATAAATGGCTCTAAAACGGCTGCATCTATATTCTCCATTTGAAAAATCATATTTACATTTTCATCTTCAATCAATGAAAAATCATTTTCAATAAAATTCATATTAAATGGAAGTTTATTAACATTTAATGAAAACTTATTCCCTTTTTTCAATAAACTTATATCACCTTTGAAGTTATGATTCTTAAAATTCAAATCAACGTTCAAATCACCCAACTTCACTTCATTAAATAACATATTATTACCAACAATATCTAAATTAATAGATGGTTCAATTAAACTACCATCTAAATTTATGTTAAAATTATTTATTTTTCCTTTTAAAGTAGATAGATATTCCTCTAATTCTAACAATTTAATTAAATTATTGATTTCATAATCACTTAGATTTATATTGAGATTTCTGAAAAATTCATCTTTAATTGCAAATTCTCCAGCTATATTAATTTCTTCATTTGATTTATTACTAATATTAAAGCCATTAAATTTTAAAATTGAGTTATCAATATCAAATTTCAAATTATTTATATTCTTAAAATCTAATTCTTCGTTGATTGTAAGTTCTAATTTAGAAATATCAAAACTTAATTTATCTCCAATTTTAGAAATATCTAAATAATTATTGAACTTAATTTTCTCATTTAGTTTAGTAGATATAGCTGTTTTAAAAATATCATCTTCTAAATTAAATGTAATATTAACACTATCTAAATTGTTTTCAAAAAGATAAATATTAGGTGTTTTAACATATCCTTTGATAAAATCTAATTGAACTGAATCATTTATAACTGATTTCTTCAAAAAGAAATTTAAATCAATATTCTTACTTGAAATTGGTTCATTGTTATACTCATAATAAGTATTTTTTAAATTAAATTTAGGAATTGATATATCTAAGTAATTAGAATCAGCCATTACTTTAAACTCAATATTTCCATTTGTATTTAAATGAACATCAATAATATCTTCAATTTTTTTTAAATCTCTTATATCTAAAGACAAATTAAAATCTATTTTTGGATATTTCTTTAATAAAAGTGCTTTTTCTATTAATTCTTCTCCTAAAATTTCATTATTATACTTACTGATTTCATACTTTAAGTAGTCAATTTCATTTAAAATAACATTAATCAAATCTTCAAATGAGAAAACCCCATTGATATTAAAATCTAATTCTTTTGATTTATATTTTATATCCTTTTTGATTTCATTATTTTCAATATCCAAATCAAATTTATAATTTTCAATACTATTTCCAAACAAACTAAAATCTTTTATATTAGTATTTACAACAGTATTCATATTTTCGATATCTATTCCATTTCCATTTACAAAAATCTCTGCACTTATATTATCAGGTAAATCTTCAATAAATTTTGATAAGTCTAATTTGTAAGAGTTAATTACTAAATCATATTTTAGATCATTGAGATTTGAAATATCAAGTTTTCCATCAATTTTTAAATTACTTTTTCCTCTGAAAAGATAAAAGTCAGTTATATCTAATAGACCCTTATCAATTTTTGTTTGAATTGACATAGAATCTATCGATTCCTTCATAAACATACTTTCGCTTAATCTTAAGTCTAAATCAGCACTTAATTGGTCAGTATCAAAGCTCTCACCATTAACTTTTAAATGTCCGTTCAACTTTGATACTTGCTCTATATTTGCTAATTTATTCAAATCTATATCGCTAAATTCGACATCTGCTTCATAAATAGGAATATTACTAATATCTAACTTAGTAAATCCTTTTAGATTCCCTAAATTTGATTTAATTTCATAGTTAGCATAATAATCGTTTATTCCACCATCAACTTCTAACTTGTTAAACAATACTAAACCTAACTTTGGTATAGCTTCTGTATCAAAAAACATTTTATCTTTAAAGTATGAAACATTAATAGTTGAACCTTTTAAATCAGTTGTGTATCTTAGTGAATCAGGGTGAAGAATATTTTTTAAACTAACACTTCCATTAAAATTTATGCCTTTACCTTTAATATCAAATTTATTAACAAGAAGGTTTTTAAGATTTCCATTTGCAATTATCTCTGCATCATATTTTTGATTTTTAGTTAATATCGTATCTGTGAAATGTGTTATCAAATCAGAATTAAAATCTTTAGTGTAAACATTTACCTTAGCATTCATTTTTTCCAAATCAAAGTTATCAGAGTTAACAACTGAAAATTCATCAGCTTCAGCATTTAATGTAATTTCTGATTCTTGAAATTTTAAAAATATTTTTTCAACTGAAGTATTTTTGTCTCTAAATTTAATTTTATTAGCATAAAATTCATCTAAAACTATCCCACTATTCTTTTCTCTAAAGGATAATTTTGAAATATCATAGTCATGTTCATTATCATCTAACTCTAACTTTCCAGATAATGTTAAATTTAATTTAGTAACTTTTAAATCTGAAAAATTTAACAACCCTTTTCTTACTTCACTTTTATCTGTAGAATCAAACATGAAAAACCTACCATCAACTATCTCTAGTTTTCTAACAAAAATTGGCGGAGTAGATGCTTTACTTGTATCATTATCAATAGATTCAAAAACTATATGGTCATAGTTCCAACTACTATCATTTAATCTTAATAATTTAATTCTTGGTTTATATAGTTTTAAATATCTTACTGAAATATCATTTGTAAGCAAATTTCGTAATCTGAATTTCAATTTAAGTTGTGGAATAAATGCCAAAGTATCCCCAGATACTAATAATCTAGCATTAACTAATTCAATATCATTATAATTGTGGAAAATTATTTTGTCTAATTCGAGCTGTCCTTTCAATTCATTATTTAATATTTTAACAACTTGATTTGCTAAATTTCTTTGTAAAAATTCAACTCTGGGCAATAAGTATATGGTAATACCAATACTTGTAATGATAAAGAAAAAGAACATAAAGATATAAAGAAGCCACCTTCTTTTCTTTTTCTTTACTATGGGAGTATTATTTTCTTCAGATAATTTCAAAATCAAATATAATTAATTAAATTAGTAAAATTTAAAATGTAAAATTAGAGAAAAATATTAGATGAACACAGAAGAATTAATCTTACTTGAATTAAATAATGTTTCTCGCTCATTTAATAGACGTAAAGTAATAGATTCTGTTTCTTTTAAATTACATAAAGGCAATTATTTTGCCATAAAAGGTTCAAATGGTGCAGGAAAATCAACTTTATTAAGATTAATTTTAGGCGATTTTGAATTTGAGAAAGGAAATATAGATTATTACGACAATGGAAACAAAGTTAGTTTATTAGAATTTTTAAGTAAAACTTCATTTTCAGCTCCTTATTTTAATTTATATGAAGAGTTTACCTTAATTGAACTTTCAGAGATATATTGTGAGTTTAGAAAGATTGAGTTAAATCAAAAACTTTTTAATGATTTATCTAAAAGATTTGCTTTAAATGATCATTTGAATAAACAGATTAAGAATTTTTCTTCTGGTATGAAACAAAGAGCAAAATTAATTTTATGCTTTTTGTCTGAACCAGAAATAATTTTTCTTGATGAGCCAAGCACAAACTTAGATGTAGATGGCATGAATGTACTTTTTGAGATATTAAAAGAATATAAACAAAAAGGTGCTACACTTTTATTAGCATCAAACGAAATTAGAGAGTTAGAACTATGCGATTCATTTTTATCATTATCTTAATTATTTCAACTTTAACTTCTTGTTTGCAAGATGATAAAGCTTATGCTCAAAATAAAAGTAAAGATTTTACTACTTATTTGAATGATGTATCAAGTGTAAAGTTACCAAAAAAGCTAATGTTATTTGGGGAAAATATACCTTTAGAAAGAGAAGATATAAAAGAAAGAGCCGAGCGTGAATTTTATCTTTTACTTCAGCAACCAGGTCAAATCATGTTATATCTAAAGCGTTCAGGTAAATACTTCCCAACTTATGAAAAACATATAAAAGAAATGGGAATGCCTTCAGATATTAAATATCTATCAGTTGCAGAAAGTGCATTATATATGTCAACATCTTCTGCTGGTGCAAGTGGCTTATGGCAGTTTATGGCTGCTACTGGAAAAAGTTATGGTTTATTAATAAATAAAAATATAGATGAAAGAAGACATGTTGAAAAAAGCACTATTGCTTCATTTAAATATTTAACAATGTTGAATAAACGATTTGGATCTTGGATATCAGCTGCAGCGGCATACAATATGGGAGAAAATGGATTAGATAATAATAAATTGTTTCAAAAATCAAATGACTACTTTGATTTGTATTTAAACTCTGAGACTTCAAGATATATTTTTCGAATTGCTTTAATTAAAGAAATTATGGAAAATAAAGAGAAATATGGTTTTTTACTTGATAAAAATGATTATTGGAAAGAGGATAAATTTCAAATTGTGAAAGAAAGTAGATCTATTGTAAATTTAGCAGAATGGGCAGAATCTTATAATACAAATTATCAATCTGTTAAACTACTTAATCCATGGATACTTGGTAGAGACTTGCCACATCCACCAAAAGGTAAACATTATGAAATTGCAATTCCAGTAAAATGAATATAAAAGCAGTAATTAGAAAAGATCTTAAATCAGAGTATAGAACAAAATATGCTATATCATCTTTATTTTTGTTTGTATTTATCACTGTTGCATTGATATATTTTATTGCAGGTGGTAAGGAAATCGATACAACATTACTATCAGGACTGTATTGGATTGTAATTTTCTTTTCAGCGATGACTGGATTAGGCAGAACTTTTGTTGCAGAAGAAGAAAAATCTACTACATTATTTTTAAAATTATATTCTGACCCATTATCAGTATATTTTGGGAAATTAACTTTTAATCTTATTCTCATAAGTTTAGTTAATTTAATTACTTTATTATTATTTTTATTGCTAATAGATAGTTTTGTGATTTACAATCATGGGGTATTCTTTGCTAATCTTTTCTTAACGGGAATTGCTATTGGAAGTGGAACTACTCTTTTATCTGCTTTAATTTCAAAGGCAAATAATAAATCAACATTATTACCTATATTATCCTTCCCTGTCTTATTACCTATTTTAATTATCTCAACAGAGCTATTAGCTTCGACTTTACACCCTGAAAAAATGCCAAATGCCAATGATTTAATAATAATTACATCTTACACAGGGGCATTAATTACAGCATCTTATTTATTATTTGATTTTGTATGGAAAGATTAATTATTTGTTTCTTCTTTCTCTTCAATTTCTATTATATTTACTTGATTGTCTATAGATTCTTGGAAACTTGCTATTTCGTCCAACTCTCTTAATTTAGGTAGGTCTTTTAAACTATTTAAACCAAATAATTTAAGAAATTCATCTGTTGTTCCATAAACTAAAGCTTTCCCCAAACTTTCACTTCTTCCAGTAATTCTTATCAATCCTTTTTCAAGAAGTGAATTAACAATTTCATTCGAATTTACACCTCTAATTTCTTCAATTCCAGACTTAGAAATTGGTTGTCTGTAAGCTACTATTGCTAAAGATTCAATTGCAGCAGGACTTAATCTCTTCTTTATTTTATAATTATATAATTTTGAAACAATATCACCAAAATCTGTTCGAGTTGCGAATTGGTATCCATTAGCAAAGTTAACTATTGTAAATGGTCTTCGAGTTGCTTCTAACTCTTTATTAATTTCTTTAATAAAATCTTCAATTCTATTAGTATCATAGTGATACTGCTCAAATATAAACGATTCAAACTCTTTGAATGTACTATTTTTCTCTTCTTTATTCATCGAATCATATTCATCTTTATTGAATAAAAGATTGAATAACAATTCTATACTTAAAACTTCACTACTTGAAAATATTAATGCTTCAATAGTGGCTAACTGTTCGTCTCTATTTAAAGTTAGAAAATAAGGTTGAAAACTTTTCATTTTTTAATTTAGGTTTTGAATTTTACTTATCAATATATCATCTCCATTGCTATTTTGAACAACAAGAATAGCTTTCATTTTTACTAAGTCTAATAAAGCTAAAAAACTAACAACTATTTTTTGTATTGGTGCTTCCAACATCAACTTCAGAAATGATAAGTTTGTTTTAATATTTAACTCTTTGAGAATATTATCTTTTTCTTCATCAACAGAGTAATTGAATAAATTTACATTATGTGTAATTTCACTAACTACTCTTCGTTTAATTATTTTATTTAAAGCATTTATCAAATCAAATATACCAACATCAATTCCATCATTATTCTGTTTTGAGATTGCTAACTCATTGTCAAAATTTTCGCGATATAGATGATATTTATTAATTTCTTCAGATTCCCTAAGCTCTTCAGTACTTTCTTTAATTTGTTTATACTCAAGTAGTTTTTGAACTAATTCAGTTCTTGGGTCTTCAATCTCTTCACCATTTTCATCTACAAATCTTGGTAATAACATTTGAGTTTTAATTTGCATCAAAGTTGATGCCATTACAATAAACTCACCTGCTAAATCTAAATCTAACAATTGCATAACTCTAATATATTCTAAAAACTCAGATGTTAATTGAGAAATTGGAATATCATAGATATTTAGTTCATCTCTTTTGATAAAATACAATAGTAAATCAAAAGGACCTTCAAATGTAGGTATTTTTATTTTATACATAATGCTGTTTTATAAAAAAACAAAAATATAAATAAAAAAGTTAATAAAATAATCTACTTATTAACAAGATAAACCAATATGCTTTCTTAAATTTGCATTATTTTAATTTAGAATATGAATTTAGATTTTATTGACATACTTGTAATTGTAATTTTACTTTCAATTACTTTCTTTTCTGGTTTTATTGCATCTAAAAAAACTAAGAATAATGAAGAGAGTTATATACTTGCTGGTAGAAAATTAACAACTCCATTATTTGTAGCAACTTTAGTGGCTACTTGGTATGGTAGTATATTAGGAGTAGGTGAATTTGTTTACAATTATGGAACACTTGCATGGCTTTGTCTTGCCTTTCCTTATTATATTTCAGCACTCATATTTGCTTTATTCTTTTCTGGTAAAATTAGAGCAATAAATGTATTATCAATACCCCACCAAATAGAAATTACTTATGGTAAAAAAGCTTCTATTTTAGCTTCATTAATTATTCTTATTGTTACTCTACCAAGTGCTTATGTTCTAATGCTTGGGGTTGTTGTTAGTGATTTGACTGGTTTAGGAATAATTGCATCAATAATAATAGGAACAGTATTCTCATTCTCATATATTTATAAAGGTGGTTTTAATTCAGATATTTATGCGAATTTAAGTCAATTTGTAATAATGTATCTTGGATTTGCTATTTTTCTATATTTTTTAATTGATAGTTTTGGTTCACCATTAACATTGTTAGATTCTGTACCCGAAAAGTATATTTTCACATTAAATTATGAAAATCTACCATACATTATATCATGGTTTTTTATAGCATTGCAAACTTTTATCGATCCAAGTTTTTTTCAAAGATGTTCAGCGGCAAGAGACGTAAAAACTGCAAGAAATGGTATCCTTTACTCTATTTTATTTTGGATTGTTTTTGACTTACTGACACTAATTACTGGTCTTTATGCTATTAATAATATTCAAACTACAGAACCAATTAACACTTACCTGCTATTAGGTGATTTAGTTTTACCTCCGATTTTTAAAGGTATTTTCTATTCAGCAATTATCGCTACAATTATGTCAACTTTAAATTCTTATGGCTTTTTGAGTGCAGTTACAATTGGAAATGATATATTGAAAAAACTAGAATTTAACTTTAAAAATCCAACTAAAATTGGAATTATAATATCCGCTATTTTATCTATAATAATAGCAAGTTACATTCCATCAGTCATTGATATTTTTTATAAAACTGCTTCAATTACAATACCAAGTATATTTTTACCTCTTTTACTTTCCTTTTCAAATAAAATTAAAATCAAAGATAATAAAATTATTTTATATATGCTTATAGTATTTGTAATTAGTTTGATTTCATTGATTTTACAAACAAATCAAAACTCAATCTATCAACCAATGCAAATTGGATTAATTGCATCCTTAATTCTACTTTTTGCATTTAAAGAAAAAAGGATTAATTGAAATCAACTAATCCTTTTAAATTTAAGCTAATATTAATAAATTAATTATTAACTGCTTCTTTTAAAGCTTTCCCAGGAGAAAATTTTGCAACTTTTTTTGCTGCAATATTTAATTTTTCACCAGTTTGTGGATTTTTACCTACTCTTGCAGCTCTTTGAGAAACAGAGAAAGTTCCAAATCCAATCAGAGAGAAACTACCACCTTTAGATAATTCGTCTGAAATAGTAGAAAATACACTCGCTACTGCTTTTTCAGCATTCACTTTAGTAAAACCAGTAGAAGATGCTACAGCATCAATTAGTTCTGATTTATTCATTTTTTAAACCCCTTTTATTAATTTAGTAAAATATAATTATGCAAAATAAAAAGATTTTTTTTTTTAGCAATAACTTTTTTTATTAACACACTGATTTTTTTTAACAATAGAGGATATTTGTATTAAATTCAACTAATATTATGAAGTAATTTTAATAAATTATTTTATTTTTATTATTACTTATCTTCTTATAATACATTGTTTTATACTATTCAGTTAAATAAAACAAAAACACTAAAATTGTCAAAGTAAACAAACTTGCTAAAATATCATCAAATATTACAAAAAATGCTCCTTTTTTATTGTTAACTAACTTAATTGGATAAGGTTTCCAAATATCGAACACTCTAAACAATATAACTGAAGCAATTAAAAAGTAAATATCATTGACTATAAAATCAAATAATAACAATATCCACATACCAATCGCTTCATCAATTACTACAAAACCTGGATCATATCCTGACTCATTTTCTATGATTTTGATAGAATATAATGACACAATAAATGAAACTATAATTAAAGATAAAATTGAAATAAAACGTAAATCGCATGGGATTAATAATACAATAAGAGAGGCAAGTGTGCCCCATGTACCAGGAGCTTTTGGTAAATAGCCAGAATAAAAGAAAGTAGCAAATAAATAATTCAGACTAAAATTCTTTTTATTATCCATTTATTTAAAAATTGCTTTGTTTTTAAAGATATAATCTACTAAAGTTAGGAATGTGTAAGCTGTAAGTGCAAACATAAAATAGTAAGTCAAATCAGAGTATATAAACTCATTTGCAGAACTTTTGCTTATATGAAACAAACTAGAATGTGCTACAAAAATAAGTGTCTGAACATAGCCAATGAATAAAAATTGTGAAAATGTTTTCCATTTAGCTAACTTACTTGTTTCCATATCTAAATTCTTTTTATCAGCAATAACTCTCATTATTGTTGTTATAATATCTCTCAAGATAATAACAATAACCATCCATAAGGGAATAATATCTTGAATATTAAAGGCAACTAAAGCAGCAATAACTATAAATTTATCAGCTAAGGGGTCTATAAACTGTCCTAATTTTGAACTACTATTATATTTCCTTGCGATTAACCCATCAAAATAATCTGATATAGCACCAAAAAAATAAAGCACTATTGACATGCTTATTAAATAATCATCTTTTGAGAAGTACATAAACAAAAATACAGGAACTACTAATACCCTAAAATAAGTGATTATATTTGGAATTGAAAATATCATCAAATATTAGTGTATCCTTCAGCCGTTTTAATTATATTAACAAATGATTCTGATTTTAAAGAAGCACCACCAATCAAACCACCATACACTTCTTTTATTTTTAATATATCGCTAGCATTTTTGTCATTTAAACTACCACCATATAATATAGGAACAGAAATCCCTTTTCCACCCATAATCTCAATTAAGTAGTTTCTAATTGCATTATGTGTTTCATTTATTTGCTCATTAGAAGCTGTCAATCCAGTTCCAATAGCCCAAATCGGCTCGTAAGCAATGATTATGTTCTCATACTCTTCTTTTGGTATATTTGATAAACAAAATCTAAGTTGTGTATTTAAAACTTTATTAGTTTCATCATTTTGTCTTTCGTCTAATGATTCACCAATACATAAAATTACTTTTAAATTATTTTCTAAAGCAATAAGAATTTTTTTATTTATCAATTCATTAGATTCATTAAAATATTCTCTTCGTTCAGAATGACCCAAAATAACATAATCACAATCATACGATTTTATCATTTCAGCAGAAACTTCACCTGTAAATGCACCAGATTTATTTTCGTTACAGTTTTGAGCACCAATTCTAACAGCCGAATGACTTAATGTTTCTACTAATACAGGAATATGAATATATGGAGTGCATAAAACTACTTCAAGATTACTATCCAATGGTTTAGTCATTGAATCAATATCTTTTACAAGTTTTACAGCTTCTCTATAAGCCATATTCATTTTCCAATTTCCTACGATAAAGTATTTTTTCATTTTGTAATTACTCCACTTACTTTAAAAATTTTATAATTAGTTAAATCTTGATTTGATTCCATTCCATAACCTTCAATAATCTCAACTGGAGAATCAATCCTAACAAACTTATCAGAAAAAAGCATACCCTTTTCTTCATTCCATTCTAAAAAATCTGTTTTTAAGGAAGTTTTTGATTTTTCTGACCAAACATAAACATTATTAAAAGCAAACATATTATTATTGCTTTCATCTATTTTTGCAGAATCAGAATCCATAAAAGTTTCGATTATATTCTTTTCTTTTTGATAAAAATCAATATGGACATTATGATACATAATAGTATATTGAAATTTCTTATATGATTTAGCAGTATCGGCACTTAGTACTGCTTTTATATTCGTAGAGTCGTAAAAATTTATAACTGGTTTGCCAATTATAAAATCAGGAACATTTTCTAATTCTTGATTAATAACAGCAGGTGTTGCTAATTCTTTCTCAAAACAAGCTGATAAAAAAATCAATATTATTAGATATATTATTTTCATATCCAAAATTAGCAATTATTAACAATAAAGACAAGAAAAAGTAGAATTTAAGTAAAATTAATTATTATTACCTAAATGTAGTAAGAATTTCCATCCACCTGGCTCACCTTGACTAAATCGAGTAGGGTCAAATCCATAACCATAACTTACCCCAATTATTCCAATAGGATTCAAGAACATTTGAAGCCCTAAACCTATTGCTCTATTCAAATTAAATGGATTAGAAGTATTAATATCATCCCAAACATTTCCAGCTTCACCAAATGCATAAACATAAATAGGCATCGGATTCATAGCTATTGCAAATCTTAATTCAGCTGTAAATTTAGCCATTGACCTACCACCATCACTAATAGCTCTATCATCATATCCACGCAAAGGTATAACACCAAATCCATTTAAACCGTTACCACCCATTCTATATACTTCTATTGGATTAATAGCATCTCTATCCTTAATTGACAAGATATGACCGATTCTAGTACCTAAATACAATACTAATCTATCTAACTCTCCAACTCTCATCAATGGATTATAAGATTCAAAATTCATTTCATTTTTAAAGTAATCAGTATTACCGATTCCTAATGCACCTGCTGCAAAATTTGTTGATAAAGTAAATTTGGAGCCAGTAGTTGCAAAAAATTGATTATCTATACTAACACGAGAAAGAACTTGACCTATAGTATATTCATTAGTTATACCTTCTCTATAAAAATTAGATGTTTGTCCACTTTGTAACTCAACATCATTCTGTTGAGCACGTAAAGACCAATTCACTCTAAAATAATCATCTGGCCATCTTAATCTCATTCCATAATTAAGAGCGGCTCCTGTTCTTCTTAATTTCAAACCATAATTAAAACTTGTACTAAATAAATTTGCACCAACTGTATATGGTTTATCAAAAAGCCATGGTTGTGTATATCCTATAGAAAATGAACGATACTGAGAAAATCCAAGTTCTGCATTCAGATTAAATATTTCACCGCCTCCACCTCTTAGTGGTTCAGTGATTGAGAAGTTATTAAATGAAAACCCTAATGAGCCAGTTAAACCAAAAGAACCTGCAAATCCAAATGAAGCATTAAATGTATCAGTTGATTTTTCTTCAACATTAAACTCTATATCTACTGCAGTATTATCACCTGGTACCGGTTTCACATCAGGTCTTAAATTTTCAGGATTAAAATATGCCAAAACATTAAGAGCATTTACACTTCTAATAATAGCACCTCTATTGAAATAATCACCAGGTCTAACATAAAGCTCCCTTCTAATTACTTTATCTTTAGTTTTAGTATTTCCATAAATATTTACTTTTCTAATTTTTGCTCTTGAATTTTCAAAAATATCAACAGTAATATCAACAGAATCTTCACTTACTCTTTTCTCAGATTTTCTAAATTCTACAAATAAATATCCAGTATTATTATACAAACTCTTTGCATCTGTTTGTTCCTGATTAAGGTTTAAGTTCATATCAAATTGATTTTGATTATAAACATCACCTTTTACAAATTCTAATCTGCTTTTCAAGGCTTCAGATGTAAAAACTGTATTACCTCTAAATTCTATATCACGAATATATATTTTCTTACCTTCAAATACATTAATTTGTATTTTCACTTTCTTTTTACTAGCATCATATATTAAAGTATCTGAAATATATCTACCATCAATATAACCTTTCTCTTTAAAATAAAAATCTATTAACTTCTTATCTTCTTCATATTCTTGTTTATTAAACTTAGAAGATTTCCAAAACTCATACCAAGATTTAGTTTTTGTTTCCTTGAAAATTCCTGCTAATTCTTTATCTGTTAATTCTTCATTCCCAACAAAATCAATTTCAGAAACTTTAAATAAATTTCCTTCTTCGATATTAATTTCCATCAATTTATAATTTGTCGTATCAGTATCAAAAGTCTCAATTTCTACTTTTGCAAATCCAAGACCTTCTTTGCTATACAATTCAAGAATATTTTCCTTAACTTTAAATAATTCATAAGGTCCTAAAATATCACCCCTTGACAGAGAAACTGCTTTCTTAATATCAGATTCATTTACTTCGTCACTTCCCTTAATTCGATATTCACTTAATCTATTTTTCTCTTTCACTTCAATTAATAAATAAACATTATTGCCAACTACTCTTTCTGCAACTACATTTACCATTTGAAATTGTTTTCTATTCCATAATCTTTTTATAGAATTAGTAATATTTTCATCATAAGGATAATTAAAGCTTTCACCTACATTTAAACCAGAAATAGATATTATAGTTTCATCAGCAATATATTCATTACCTTCAACAGAAATACCTGCTATTTTATAACTCTTTTGTAAATCTTGGCTAAATAGAGACGATGAGAATATTATAAAAATAATACTAAGAATTTTTAATTGCATTTACTACTTTTTTAAAATATGAATCTGAATTATTAATTTGGTCGGAAGTTTTTCCAAAACGTCTTTCTCGTTTTAAAAAATCAAAAAGGGCATTATACAAGTCTTGTTTTCTAAATTTTGGCCATAGTTTATCTGAAATGTAAATCTCTCCATAAGCCAACTCCCATAACAGGAAATTACTTAATCTATATTCTCCACTTGTTCTAATCATTAAATCTGGGTCGGGCATTCCATTTGTATTCAAATAAGAAGCAAAAGTTTCCTCGCTTATATCTTCTGGTGAAAGATTACCTCTTCTTACATCCATAGCAATTAATTGAACAGCACGGGTAATATCCCACCTTGCACCATAACTTAATGCTAATGTTAATGTTAGTCCTTCATTCTCTTTAGTTTTCTGAGTTGCAAAATGTAGTGTGTCTTGAACATATTTAGGTAAAGAAGAAATTTTCCCGATAAGATTTATTCTAACTTTATTTCTATGAAGTTCTTCAATCTCTTGTTTCATAAATGAATCCAATAGTTTCATCAAACCATTGACTTCATCCATCGGTCTTTTCCAATTTTCC
>JAUIIX010000151.1 GCA_030431515.1 bacterium | reverse complement strand
CTTTTTAGCCTTCAAAATATGCAAATGATAAAAGCACAATAATCCAATTCAACATGAAAAAAGCCCTAGTAAGAGCTTAAAATCAGTCTTTGTTTTTGAAATTTAAGGGTTGTGCATCAGCTACCATTGTTGGCAATAGTTTTTAATTATAATAATTATTTTTGATGTTATGATTTCAAATGTTGGGAAAATAATAAAGGCAAAAAGAAAGAGTAAGGGATATTCAATTGAAGAATTATCACATAGAAGTGGGGTATCTGCAAAAACTATACAACGTTTAGAAAATGATTTAACTAATCCACGAGGATTTACGCTTCAAAAAATAGCCGATACTCTAGATATAGATATTGAAATATTAACAAATTCTTTTGAGCAATTAGATTCAATAGATAAATTGAATGAAGCTGGAATTGATGAATTAAAAAAAATGAACTTATCAGTGTTGGTTATGATTGTTATTCCCTTGACAAATCTTTTTTTTCCAGTACTTTTCTTCACTAAGTATAAGAGCTTATACTTGGTTAATAAATATGGAAGTAGGATTGTGAGTTTTCAATTATTATGGAGTATCATTACAGCTTTGTTCTTAATAGTAGCCCCTTTTATAAGGGTTAGTTTAAATATAGTGTTCATAACATCTTTTGGAAGTATTCTATTTACGTATTTACTTTTCTGGCTTTTAAATTTAGGTATTACAATTAAAATTGCATTGCAGTTGTCAAAAGAAGACTTTGGCTTTATCGAAAAGCTACCTAATGTAATTTAAACATCTTTTTTGTATAAATACCACATAATGTCCTTAAAGTGTCCTAGAAAATACCTTGTGTGTTTTACGATTAAGAACTCAATTTGCATAAAAATTATATTATGCGAAAAACAATTATTTATTCGGTTCTTATTGGTTTGGGTTTGATTCTTTTTGGAAGCTATTTTTATTTACAAAACCTATTTAAACCTCCTTTAAATACCGTAAATGTTAAAAATGACTCAGGAGAAATAAATATATTTTGGGAAAAGAATGAGTTTAGTGATAGAAGTGCTTTGTTAATACCAGTAAAACTATCAAACCAATCTAAAGAGATTTATTGGATGCAATTGGATATGGGTGCTCCATATTCCTTCTTGTATGGTAAAACGCTAAAAAGTTTAAACATTAACCAACCAACATCTAAGTTTGATATATTTATAGGAAAGCTAGAAGCAAATTTTGAAACTATAAAAGTTGCGAGCTATGGTCAGAATATAGATGAAATTGAGCAAACAGATAATATTATAATTGGTACACTAGGAACTGATTTATTAGAAAGGACAAAATTACTTATTGATTTTAATAATTCGATTTTGAATTTGTTTATAGAAACTCCAAATTATTTATCCAATAAAGAAATGAATTATTTCAATTTTGAAAATCGAAGAATTTATATTGATGTTGAAATAAATGGTAACAAAAGAACAGTTATGTGGGATTCTGGAGCTAGCGCCTTTGATTTAATTACTTCAAAAAGTGATTTTGAAAAATTAAAAAAACCTGATGCAATTATTCAAGAAAGTGAAGGGAATCAAATGGGAAGAAAACTCGAGATTTTTACTGCTGAGTCCGAAAGTAAAATGACTATTGCTGGTAAAAAAATAGAATTGCGTAATGTAACTTATATAGAGGGTTTTCCATGGTTTGTAAAACTATTATTCTCTGTGTCAGGAATGGAGGGAATGATTGGAAACAATTCATTTAGAAGTAAAATTTTATTTCTTGATTGTTCAAATGAGGTATTTACAATTCTATAATAAGTAGGAGTGTATTATATTATTGCCAACGGGAAGTGTATCTTTCAGTGGCGACCAAAGAAGCACAGCCCTTTATTTTTCAGTCGTAAATTTAGCAAATAAATCCCGAACTTTTGGTTTCAGCTCCCAAACCTCGCCATTGAAGATACATAGTGTTGAACTAAACCTTCGGTAGCTTTTAATCTTCTAATATTCAATTACTTTGCAAAAGTAATCTTTAATATTTAATACCATGAAAAAAAAAGTGAACACCAGAACAACATT
>JAUIIX010000078.1 GCA_030431515.1 bacterium | reverse complement strand
TTCCCACAATTTTTGTGAGAATAAGGTTGATGTTAGGAGTATTAATAACATTAAGATTTTCATTATTTTCCTTTAATTTTTCTTAAAATTACAAATTGTTTTTAGAATTTGCAAAGTTTATATATACATAGACACAATTTTTAGGAAAATGTCACAGCAAAGAGTGAATTATTTTTTAGGGTTTTATCCTTCCGAAGCTTTTGGAAGCATCGGAAGGGTCGTAATATTAGATAGTTATTTAATAGTTTCTTAGAAATCACTCCGATATCTTCTTCAAAGATATGCAAAAAGATAAAGGGCTTATACTACCTTTTGATTAACAAGAAAATTAATATAAAGGTAAACTTCACAAAAATGGAAATAATAACACAAAGCGTGCATTTCCTTTTATGTCAAATTCGATTGCAGGGGCTGGTAGTTTATAATGATCTAAGTTTTGTACCATCCAATTTACAAAGTTATATTTACTTTCTGGGATAAGTTTTTTAAGGTTGTAATCCAAGCCAATCATAAATCTTGGTTCTCCATAATAGCCAAGTTCTCTGTTTCCCCAATCAGGATTCATATCATTATATTTATCATTTGGACCAGCGAACCTTAAATTTCTTGCTGTATATCCAACACTTATCTCTAACCATGGCAACCAATATTTCTTTAGATTCTCTGGCAACATATTATGGATATTCATTGATATCCAAAATGATTGAGATGCGTAGTTATCAACCCAAAAATCGTGAGGAACTCTGCTTTTATCGCCGTGTGCTTCTGCATTAATATATTGAAATTTAGGAGTGAAATTTTCTAAATATGGCACATAACTTTGTAATAAATAAAAACCTGCTCCACTTGCATTAAAATACCAATCAGAAGGAGAAAAACCAAAATTAGCTCCAAATCCGTCCATTACTTCAATATAACTAATATAAGCAAGCCCTAAAATCCCACCATATAATTTTGCATCTTTTTCGCTCATATCAGCAGCAAACATTGCTTCGCCTATTATTGATGCAGAAATATAAGCACTTACAAAATGACCTCCTTTATCAACATACAAACCATAGACACCATCTTCTATAATTCTAAATTTTGCTTTATCTTTCCAGATGGTTTGAGATTGTGCTATATGTTGACCAACAAATAATGCTCCTACCCCAAGACCTATCCATCCATAAGTAGATTGATGAAGATTAGTTTCCAAAGGTGGTGTTCCACTTATTAATCTATATCTTTGAGCATCGGCGTATTTAAAGTCTTCTTTTTTCATTCTATTAAGAGTATCAATAGATTCTTCTGAAAAAAGAGATGTATTAAGTAATAATAAAAACAATAAATTAATTAAAATAAAATATTGGCTTGATTTTTGAGATTTTTTCCGTATATTTGGGAAATCTATGGACGAATTATCTAACATAATAAAATCTTATCGTGAAAAAAAAGGTATTTCTTTAAAAGAATTATCCGATAAGACAAAAATAAGGAAAAATATTCTTTCTGCTATTGAAGAAGGAGATTTTTCCGTATTGCCTCCTGTTTATGGTATCTCTTTTCTGAAAACAATCGTTATTACGCTTGAAATTCCAGAAGAGGAGTATTCGCAATATTTTAGTCCAATTCAGAAAAAAGAAAAAGAACAAGTTCAGAAAAAGCAATCAGCTCCAATTAAAGATTATGGGTCTATTAAGGGGTCTGTTAAAATTTTTGGGATAGAGTTAAATCCGAACTTTATGAATTATGCATTGTACTTTGCATTTGGATTATTAGTTCTGATTTTACTTTATATTTCACTTTTTTATGAAAAAGATTTACCTGATGAACCTCAATTAGATGTGCAAACAGAATTAATACCTGATGATGAACAAATTATTATTACTAATGATGATATTGAAGATGAGACTTTTTTACCAGATTCAATTTCTTTAAAAGTTGTTGCTATTGATACTGCATGGGTGAGAATTGATATGGATGGTCAAAGGTCTGATGAAGTATTATTTGTTCCAAAACAAACTAAAGTCTGGAAAGCAAAAGAGTATTTTATTATATATCAAGGTAATTATGGTGCATTGGAATATTCAAGAAACGGAAAAGTTCTTGAGCCATTTGGTTCGCCTGGCTCTACAATTAGAAATGTAAAAATCACTAAAGATAAGGTCGTTACTCCAACTCCTTGGTAACATATTCAAATGAACATATTAGATAAACTAAAAAAACGCTATGGTATTAACTCAGTTTTTCAATTAATTATAATATTTATAGTTTTTGGAATAACAGGAACAAGTGCATTATTTGTTAAAAAATATGTATTTGATCTAATAGGAATCACAGATGATACTCCATTGTATTTTGTTGTACCTCTTTATATTATTACAATTATACCATCATACCAAGTTTTGTTATTAGCATGGGGATTTTTATTCGGTCAATTCAATTTCTTTTGGAATTTTCAGAAAAAATCATTCTCCAGATTTACTCGAAAAAATAAAAAACAATAAATATACTTATTATCCGACAATTTCCATTTACAATTTAAAAAAATGAACTTATAAATTAATTTGAACCCTTTTATTGTTTCAAGTTATTATTAGTTTTATTATTGAAGGAAAAAATTGAGCAATATTAGTAAAATTAAAATACCAGAATTAAGTGCCTTAATTTTGATGAACATATCTCTTATCATTTCTTGGATTGCATATAATGAATATCAACCAGTCTTAGTAGAAAAATTTGGATTAGAACATTTAATCGGAGTTTTAACTTATGGTAAAGCATTAGTTTTAGTAGTTATACCGGTATTTGCTGGATTTTTAACTGATTATTTAATGAAAAAGAATAATAAGTTTTTCACGGTTTATTCAATTGGGATTGCCGCCGCAGGTATGACCTTTATGGCTGTTGCGTCGATGATTCCTTTAGAGCCATCTACTTTTACATTCTTTGTATTGCCAGTTATGGTGGTGATTTGGCTTGTGGCGATGAATTTATTTGTTTCGCCAGCTAATTCTTTAATTGACTTATTCGCACCCAAAAATCAACTTCCTACGCTGATGGCTGCCTTATTTATCACATCAGAACTAACTTATTCTATTGAGCCAATAATTATTGATTTAATTCATTTTTTAGGACCAAGCGGAACATTTATAACTGGTGGTGTTTTAGTTGTTGGGTCCGGAATGTTTTTTATCAGACAAACCAAAGATGAGATTGAATTAAGAACTAACCCTAGTATAGTTAGACAACAGAGTATTTCTATGTTTATGGTTATTGCAATTGGATTAGTTTTGGGCTTAGCACATAGTTTTATTTTTTATGTAATTCCTCAAAATATATATGAGTTAAGATTAATGGGTGATTTTTCAAATTCTTCAATTGCTACTATGCTTTTAGTTTTTGCTGCTTTATGTTCATTCCCTATTTCGATTTACTGGAGTAAAAGAGAATTACAAATAAGATCAATTTACGCAACAATAGCATTGACAATAGTCAGTGCAATGACTTTGTTTATGCTTAATTCACCGATGTTAACGATATTTAACACTTTACTTATGGTTTATGCTTATGTAACATTAAGTATAGTGGGCTTACCTTATATAATTATGAGATTAGATGGTAGAAAAATTACATTAGGTATTGGTATTTTTATAGGTGCTTCTGAAATATTTGATAGTATATTTGAGATAATTTCTTAAATTTGTGAATGAAGAAATATATAATATTATTAGCATTTATTTATTTAATAAATACAAGCATATCTTTATCGGAAGAAACTGAAAGTATAAATGAAAAATCTATACTTTCAGTTGGTCCTATTATTAATAAATCTGTAGGATTATATTGGTCAAATGGATTTTTGGTAAATTATACACCTAATAATCTGAAAAGACTCTCCTATGGATTTCGATTTCATACTACTCGACTTGGCTCTGCAATTAGTTCCAATGCTATCCAACAAGAGAATTATATTTTAAATGTGGCTTATGAATTTCTAAAATATGAGAATTATCAAAGTTCAGTTATTCTAAATGCTGGATATTTTTACTCTGATTACGAAAGCGATATATTTAAAGATATTCCTAATTCTACAATGACTTTAGCATTAGAATTATCACAAAGTTTTTCGATTTATAATTTATCATTTGGCTATAATTTTATTCATGGTGATGGTTCAAATGGGATAGGAACTCTTTATCCTTTTTATTTCCAATTTGGAATGAAAATACCAATTAAGGAATATATCAAATGAAAAATTTAATCTATATATTCAGTATTTTAATAATATTATCTTGCTCTTCTGACCCAGAAATTGACACAAATTTATTAGATTCAGTTGAGATATTAGACTCTTCCTTATTAAATCCAGAAAATTATTTAGTATCTGCGAAATATCCAAACCCAACAGAAGAAGAAAAAAACAAAAAAGTAATAATTGCTGTTCATGGATTTTCTGCATCTACTTTTGAATGGGATGAATTAAGAAGATTTATTGAAAATAGAAATATTGATACGGTTTTACTTTCACAAGTATTATTAGGTGGTCATGGTCGCTCTTACGAAGAATTTAAAGCAAGTTCTTATGAAGATTGGCAAGAATCAATAAAAGCAGAATATGATAAATTAATAGCATTAGGTTTTACAGATATTACATTAGTTGGGAGTTCTACTGGCTGTCCTTTAATTCTTGATTTATTAAATATTAAATATTTCGGCAAAGAATTAAAAGAAGTATTTTTGATAGACCCAATAATAGTTCCTTCTGACAAGATGTTGAGTATAGTTGGTGTTGCTGGTCCTATTTTAGGATATGTAGAATCAGATTTAAGCGAAGGTGAAGAAAAATATTGGTATAAATACCGTCCTTATGAAACATTGAAAGAATTAAATAGTTTGATAATAAAAGTTAGAAAGCAACTTGAAGATAATTTGGGTATTGGTGATGTGAAAATGACAGTTTACAAATCATTAAAAGATGATGCTGCTGACCCTGTTAGTGCTGTTTTACTTTATAAAGGCATCAAAACAAATTATGGAAAAATAAATGTAGAAATGATAGATTCAGATTTACATGTATTTACAAGATTAGATTTAAGACCAACAGTAAGTGAAAAAGATAAATCAAATCAATTTAAAGTTTTCGCAGATATAACTAATTTTGCTTATATAAGATGAAAAATAAATTAAATATAAAAGATATTCGTCGAATATAAAAAAGGATATTAAAATGAATATTAAAGAAAAAATGAATAAATTAATAAATGAATTAGACGATAATTCTAATTGGGATGATGTTATGTATAAAATTTATGTCATTAAATCTATTGAGGAATCTTTAGAACAAGTAAAAAACAATAAATTAGTAGATTTTAATATTGTAAAAGAGCAATTTAATGCAGATAAAGTTTACTGAACTTGCAATAGATAAATTAAAAAATATACATTCATATATTGCAGTTGATTCTGTTTATTATGCCGATAGATTTATTAATAAGATTTTAGTAAAAATACAAACTATAGAATTATTTCCAGAAATAGGAAGAGTAGTACCAGAATTGAACGAATCAAACATAAGAGAAATTATTTTATCACCTTACAGAATAATTTATTCCCTTGAGAGTGATATTACCATTTTAAACATTATACATTCAAAACAAGATTTTAGTCGAAATAAATAGTATTAAATGTATTAATATTTTTATTTACAAGTTAAATAATCTTGTAATACTCTGTTTTTGAAAATAAATGATTTAAATCTAAATGCTTAAATATTCAAACAGATAATTATGAAAACTTTATTTGCCTTCTTATTTTTATTTTCATTTGCAAAAATTCAAGCACAAGTACCTGATTCATTAGATAAAAATAGATTAATAATTTTAAGTTCGATTTCTGCTGGTGCATTTATAGGAAGCCAAATTATTCAAAAAGATATTTATTGGTCTAATCCTTCAAAGTTTCATTTTATGGATTTGAAAACAGAGTATGATGATGCTCTTCTCGCAGATAAAGCAGGGCATTTTTTTGCAAGTTACACAATTGCAAAAACATATTCAAAAATGTTAGAATGGACTGGATTAGAAAAAGAAAAACGTATTTGGATTGGCAGTGGAGTTTCGCTTTTTCATCAAACTTATGTAGAAATAAATGATGGTTTTTCTGATAATGAAGTATTTTTGGGCTTTTCTAATTTCGATATGCTTGCGAATATATCTGGAGCCAGTATTCCAATTCTTCAATATTATTACCCAAATTTAAATGCTTTTACATTTAAAATTTCATATAATAAATCAGATAATTTTGATAAAATTGGATATGATTATTTGATTAATGATTATGAATCTACTTATCATTGGCTCACAATTGATATGTTTAAATTATTTGATGTGGAAACGAAATATTTGGATATTGTCGGCTTATCAATTGGTCATTCTGTAAATAATATTGATAGACACGGAGCAGGAAATCACGAAATATATATTGGCTTAGATATAAACTGGAATCATTTTTATAAATATGATTTTATTAAAAATTATTATTATTTGCAATTATTAATTGAAGTATTAGATAAATATAAATTCCCTTTACCAGCAATTAGAATAAATCCTAATCTTAAATTATACGGTTTTAGATAAAAAAAAGGTGCAGATTTTATTTCTACACCTTTTTTTAATTAATTAACAATTACAAGAATTGTTTGTATTGCAATTACAGTTACAATTGCAGTTATTATCACAATTGCATTGACAATTATTTTGGCAGTTGCAATTTGAATTGCAAGTACAGTTGTTTTGATTAGTAGTATCCATTTTTTTAATCCTTTATATTTGTTTGAAAAACTCATACATAAGACGGAATTTTTTTAATAAAGACGCAAATTAACAAGTACATTCTTCAGAGTCATCAATAAAAGTGTTTCCACTGGCATCTTTTTTTATCATACAGCAAGAAATAAACGCATCTTTTATTTGTAATTTTGCACGTTGTACTCTTGATTTAGCACCAGAGTATGATATTCCTAATTGTTCAGCATAATCTTTTTGAGATAAAGTACCAAGCTCTGTGCTTAATAAGGCATCTTTATATTTGTCATCAAGATTATTTATAAAAGGAGTTAAGCATTTGTGATAGCAGTCCGATTTATTTTCTGGGCTTTCTTCTGGAATCTCAATTTCATCAATATCAAGATGATATTTATTAGCTCTAAAATGGTCAATAATTGAATTTCTAGCAATCGTAAAAATCCAACTTTTTAATTTATCTGAATCTTTAAGAGTATCAATTTTATCATTAATTTTCAAAAATACATCTTGCAAAATATCCTCAGTTAAATGGATATTTTTTACTTTTGAAAAAATATAATCTTTAAGAGATTTTTGAAATTCAATATATATTAATTCTAATGTCATAGTCTTTACCTTTTTATATAAGACGAATATATAATAAAAAAGACGCAAAATATTTTAAATTAAATGCTTTTTATTAATTAAATTCATTATTTTTGTAATAAAAAAAACACTAAGGTAAGAAAATGGCTTATAATGAAAATATCGCCGATAGAATAAGAAACTCTTTTGCAGCATTATCCAACGTAGAAGAAAAGAAAATGATGGGTGGAATTGCCTTTATGTATAATGGTAAAATGTGCGTAGGTGTTATTAAAGATGATTTGATGTGTCGAGTTGACCCTAATATATTTGAAGATTTAATAAAATTAAAAGGTTGCAGACCAATGGATTTTACTAAAAGACCAATGAAAGGTTATATTTATGTAGATGAAAGTCGTATGGAAACTGACAAACAATTTAATTTTTGGATTGATAAAGCATTGGAATTTAATCCATTAGCTAAAGCAAGTAAAAAGAAAAAAAAGAAAGAATTATGAAAATAGCAGTTGCTCAATTACAATGTAAAAAAGGAGATATTTATAATAATATTTCAAATCATATTGAATTAATTAAAATAGCAATCGGCAATAAAGTTGATTTAATTGTATTTCCAGAACTTTCAATAACTTCTTACGAGCCAACAATAGTTCATGAAATTAATTTCACCTATGATGATAAAAAATTAAATATTTTTCAAGAATTAAGTGATAAATTTAATATAATAATTGGCGTTGGACTTCCATTAAAAACAAATAATGGAATTAATATAAGTTTAATGTTTTTTGATAAGAATAAAGAAAGACAAGTATATTCCAAACAAATTATTCATTCTGATGAAACACCGTATTTTACTGAAGGAAAGCAACAATTATACTTGAATATTAATAATAATAAAATAGCTCCTGCAATCTGTTATGAATCAATGTTAGAAAAACATCACGAACAAGTATTTAATAATGGTGCTAATATTTATTTGGTAAGTGTTGCCAAGTCAAAAGATGGAGTTGAGAAATCATACAATCTGTACCAAAAAATATCAACTAAATATACATCTTACGTATTAATGTCAAACTTAATAGGCGAAAGCGATAACTTTATTAACTACGGTAATTCTGGTATTTGGAATAAACAAGGAGAATTAATGTGTAATTTTGATGAGAAAGAAGAAGGTGTTTTAATTTTAGATTTATTAAATAATTCAACGCAAAAAATACGAAAATAATAATTTCATTGTCATTCAAAGCGAAGTGTGGAATCCATTATATTCGTAGTGAACGCAAATTTGCGTTCACTACATTTTCATCGTTACGTCATATTGAGCGAAGCTAAAAACTGCAAAAAACACATTGAATTCGTAGCACAATCGATTAATCATGGCTTCTAAAAACTCTATATTATTTAGTTCGAAGCGAAATATCTCGTTAAAATTACCAACATCTTAATCCGTGTAATCCATAAAATCCGTGATTCTGAGAAAATATTCCACCCCAAAATGTAACAAAATCGCTTCTAAAAAGTTAATTGGATATAGAATAATTACAAAAAATAAAAAAATTTTTTATTTTTGTATAATTCTATCAAATATTCAAAGGGTTAAATATGTTTTTATTATATATTATTTTATTAACTTCAATAATTTTTCCAAAGTGGAATAAATTAGTTACACCAAAGAATTTAAGCAATTTAGAGAATATAACAAGTGGTAATGATTTTATTGTTGGTGCGTCTTTGATGCCTTTTTTTAGTTTTGATGGAGGCGAAACTTGGGAATTACGAAATAATGGTCTACCAGAAGATTTCGGTACTATTGATAAACTTGTTGTAGATGATGACATTGTATATGTGCTATCAAGTGTTGGGTCTTTAAGTTTAAGAAGTGATTTTTACTTTACTATTGATAAAGGCATGAATTGGAATAAAGTAGGTGAAAATCAAAATTATACAAATCATCGGATTTTGAATGATTTAAAGGTAGAAAATGGAACTATTTATGTCCTACCTTACAGTTTTCGATCTATTATTAAAAGCACTGATTTTGGCGAAACTTGGGATACTTTAGGATTGTGGGATAAAAATATCAACTATATGAATTATTTAGATGTTAAAAATGATACAATAGTTGTAGCAGATGCTGGTGCAATTGGCTCTTCTGGACCCGTAAATAGTGGAGTTATTGTTTCTATTGATGGAGGTAAAACTTGGGAAAAAAGAAATAATGGTTTAGGTTTAGGAAATATCACTTGTTTAAAAATTCACAAAAATAATATTTTTGTAGGTACTAAAGATGGATTTTATTTTTCAGAAAACTTTGGAGAATCTTATAAACGAGCAGGAAGTATTATTTACAATACTTATATTAATGAAATTGAAATAGTTGATGATACAGTTTATATTGCAACAGAATTTGGATTATTTAAAGCATTAAATTTATGGAAAGAATGGGTTGAAATTCCTCAATTCAAATTACAATTTGTTAATGATATACATTACAAAAGAAATAATTTATTCGTATCTTCAAGAGATAGAGATTATTCTAATTATTACTCTTATTTGTCACAAGATAAAAATCATTTTAAACAATTGAATTTTATTAAAGAAAGTACATTGAGTGATTTTTTATTAGATTATCCTAATTTATATTTTTCTACTTATAATTTTACTCAAAATTATATTTACTCTAAATCTAAAATTGATGATAATAATTCAATTATTTATGATGAAAATCTAACTAAAGGACTTTATTCATTATCCAAATATAATAAAAGTATAATTGCCCGTATTGTTTCATTTTCATCAAAAGGTGATAATAATCAAATAATATTATCAAGTAATAATGGTGTGAGTTGGAAAACAATTAAATTAAACAATGAAAAAATAAATATTAGAACTGTATTATTGTTAAAAGAAGATACAATTTTTGTTGCTTCTAACGATAGTTTATATATAGCATCTGATTTTGGTGAAAATTGGGGAATTTTTAAAACTGAAGATTTTGTAGTAAATGAAAATTTATCAAAAATAATTAATATTAAAAGAATAAATGGAAAAATTTATTTTTACGGTAGTGGTAGAATATTAGAAACTGATGATCAGTTAAGTTATTGGAAGCCTTTATTAAACATAACGCATAATGAATATAATAGAGAGATTTTTAATATTTCAAAATTTAGAAATAGCATTTTTTCAATTAGTTTTAAAGGAAATCTTGTTGAGCCCTCAACAATTGATTTTAGTCGGTCAACAGATGAAGGTAAAACATGGGAAAATATTGAAAATAGGTTTAATGATTATAACGACATAAGATTTTTAAATGTTTATAATATTGAAGATTATGTTTTTGTAGGCACTACTTCAGGTGTATTTTATTCCAAAGATAATGGCGATTCTTTTGAAGAAATTAACGATGGTATATCGAATAGTGCTATGAGTAATGGAAAAGAATTTTATATATACGATGATAAATTAGTTTATTGCAGTGGTGGAGGTATATTCCATAGAGATTTAGAAGAACTTGGAATTACTCTTACATCCGTCGAAAAAACCGAGCAACGAAACTATCTATATACATTCCCACCATTTCCACAACCAACAAAACAAGAGGTAAAAATAAGCACTTATTGGGATAGTGCATT
>JAUIIX010000150.1 GCA_030431515.1 bacterium | reverse complement strand
GACGATGGAGAGCAACTAGCATTACTGTTTTTTGTAATCGATGTAATAGAACAACTTGTCACTAAGAAAACTAAGCTAAATAAAATATAATATTTTTTTTTATTTTCATTCATTTTGCCAAGATTAAATCGCCAACGCTATGCATTTATTCCAATCAAATATATGAAGACAAATTTAGAAATCATTTCTAATTGTATTAATTGTCTGATTCTCATAATATCTTATCTCAGCAATTATAGTATCGAATAAATTTACCCAATCAGAATTACTACTCAATTGTCTTAATGAGATCAAAAAATTCTGTATTTCTGTCGACTTTGTACTGTCATAAAGTATATTAGAACCATTCCCATTCATTAAATCGTTTATAAGGTAAATATTATTACTAGCAAATATGGCAATATCTATTTTATTTTGTAATGATAAAGAGACCGTTCCGTCACTTGTCAAATCGCTAAAAAGCCAATAAAAACCTGCCATTTGTTGTCCTTTTTGACTTTCGCTTAAAAAACTTTCAAATTGATAAAGACTTTCAAATGTTCCAGTAAGAAGCGAGCTTTCCTCTGTCATTTCATTAGCCTCTAAATCGCTAGTAATTGTTGTTGCTGTGCATGAGGTACCACCAGACCCATTGCTGCATTCATATGAACTCCCTTGAGTTCTGCATGTATCATCGAAATCTCCATTACATTGATTGTTGGAACTATCACATCTATCACTAGTTCCATCGTCAAATACTGGTTCATCATTTCTATTAAAACTTACCAGATAGTTTTTTTGAGATAAATATTCTGTTAATGGCCTAGTAAATGTTACAGCATTTGTTTCATTAAAATCTTCTAAGTTTGGATTGTACAACGAATAACTGTTTGTTATTATTCCCCTTTGTTTTAACTGTTTGAAATTTAAGTATGAACTTGAAGCGCTTACATAGGGCACGATTTTTCTTAATTCAGGAATTTCTTTTATTAAATCTTCTTCTAATCCAAAGTATTTAACTCTTAGATTATTATAATTGTCCTTGTAATGTACTATTGCAGAAACCAATCTACCGCCCAATATCGGAAATTCATCTGAAGGAGACTTTTTTTCAATAAACAGCTCTAGCCGGTAAAGATTATCAATAGTCTTTTTACTAATATTTAGTTCTTCCATTCTTTCAATAACAAAATCCTCAGAAAAATTGGTTTCATAGAAGAATGTCTTGTTGTCGTCATCAATATGATTTAATGATTTACCATCGATTATATTAAATTCTCTACAATGACCATTGATTTCAAAAATACCCAGTTCGGAATCTGGTGAACAATTTTGCACTAAAACATCGTCATTTGTGTTTTCGCTGCAGCTTAGGAATAGAATGAATGTCAGAAATAAAAGAAGTTTTGGATAATACATATTTTTATTTTTAATAGTTAGAAGTCTTTAAATTAGTCTTTGTGAATTAAATGAAATATGCAATACCAATCAATTAGGGTTTTCCCGTAATTTTCGTTTTATTGAAAATGTATACGTCAAAAAATCCTAAAGACCTAAAAAATATAAGTTTGCATAAGATTAATGGTCTTGATATAAAGAAATAAAATTATTCACTAAAGCGTATATAATAACCCCTATAATATTTTTTGACCCTGTTTTAGCCATTAGGTTTCTTTTATGCTTTTCAACTGTTTTTGGGCTAATAAATAATTTGTCAGCAATCATATTCCCACTATTTTGCTGAATGGGGAGATTTAAAACTTCTAATTCCCTTATCGTAAAGCTATTAGCAATACCAATTTTTATTCCATTATTATCCTCTTGATCAATGAAGTCTAATATTGGGCGAAGATTTTTTCAATATAATAACCATCATTATTAAGATTAAGTATAACGTTTTTGAGTTCGTTAGGTTCTGTATTTTTTGTAAAATATCCCTTTATTCCAAGGTTGATCACTTGACTTATTGTAACAACACTTTCTAAGTGAGTTAGAATTAATATTTTTAGTTGGCTATAGAGAATAGCTTATGCACAGAAACCAAAAATAAGCGGGGAAGGGTGGCTTTTAATGCATCTGATGGTAAATAGACACCATTAGAATTACT
>JAUIIX010000149.1 GCA_030431515.1 bacterium | reverse complement strand
ATAATAATTGTAGTATCACCAATAGGCATTTTAGTATATGCAGAACCTTCAAATAATAATTCAAATTGTTTCATTTGAACTCTACCTTGAGCATTTTGAGTTCTCATTCTCCATTCTTCAATAATTACTGTTCTTTCTTTATCAATATCTTCAATATCTAAAGTTATTCCAGTAAGCCAATCTTTTAATACTAAGAACCCATCTTCAAACATTTTATCGTTATCAGTTGGCACTTGAAGAGTATAATAAGTTCTTTCCCAAGAAGTAGATGCGTTAATATCAGAACCAAACTTCATTCCAGTTGATTCCATATATTTAATTACTTCATTACCGGGGAAGTTTTTTGTTCCGTTAAATGCCATGTGCTCTAAAAAGTGAGCAAGTCCTAATTGAGAATCTTTTTCTTGTAAGGAACCAGCTTTTACAACTAACTGAATTTCAGCTCTTTTTTCTGGTTTAGCATTTTTCTTAATATAATATTTTAATCCATTAGATAATGAATCATATATTACATCTTTACTTCTTGGTAATTCTTTGTTTAAGTCAAATTTAGCAGATGCTAATGAAAATGACAGGCAAAGTATTACAATAGTAATCATTTTAGACATAGTAGCCCCTATAGTTTTTAAAATTAATTATATTTATTATGCAAATTTAAGATTTTTGTTTCATATTTTCTATATAAATATAGAATTTTATTAGAAAATAATCTATAAAACTCTATCAGGATTATCTTTGATAAAATCTTTCCAATTATTTTTAGATTTTTTAGTTTTCCCTCGAGAGATACAATAGCAAAGTGCAACACTTAATGCATCAGTAGCATCAAATAGTTCTGGTGTTTCTTTAATCTTTAAAATAGTTTTAACCATATACTGAACTTGTTCTTTCGAAGCGTGCCCTCTTCCTGTTACGGATTTTTTAATTTCATTGGGTGAATATTCAAATATTTCTGCATCATTAGTAGTACCAGCAAGCATTGCAGCAGCTCTGGCATGGGTTAACTTAATTAAAGATTGGGTGTTTTTTGCATGGAAAACTGACTCAATACAAACGATATCAGCTTTACTATCTTTGATTTTAGTTGAAAGTTTTTTAAAAAGTAAATCAATTCTTTTTGGAAAATCTTCTTCCATTTTTTTTAAATTAACGACACCATATTCAATTAATTCAAACTTATTATTTTCATAGGAAATTGCTCCCCAACCGCAATTTACTGAACCAGGGTCAATTCCGAAAACTATCATTATTCTAACTCACTTATAATAGAATCATCAATTTCAAAATTAGTAAATACATTTTGAACATCATCCAATTCTTCCATTTTTTCTATAAACTTCATAATTTGTTTTGCTTCGTTAAGTGTAGAAATAGTTAATAGTTCATTTGCTACATATTCTAATTGAGTTTCTTCTATAATAATATCATTTTCATCTAAGTATTTATTTACTTCGCCAAAAGCATTTAATTCACAAATAATACTACTTGAATCATCATTGTATTGTAAATCTTCTCCACCACATTCTAAAACAAGTTCTAAAAGTTCATCTTCACTTTTACCATCATTTTTTATAGTGATGACACCTTTGCGAGTAAAATTCCACATTACAGAACCATTTTCACCTAAGTTCCCACCATATTTAGAAAATGTGGCTCTTATATTGGGTACTGTTCTTCTTCTATTGTCAGTAAGTGTTTCAACAATAATAGCAATTCCATTTGGAGCATAACCTTCAAAAGTGATTTCCTCAAATGCTGTACCACCATTTTCTCCAGTTCCTTTCTTTATTGCTCTAGAAATATTATCACCTGGCATTGAATTAAGTCGAGCAACTTTTAGAGCCAGTCTTAGTCTTGGATTAGAATCAGGGTCTGGACCATTATCCCTTACAGCTATAGTTATTTCATTACCTATACGAGTAAATATCCTTCCTTTTTTTGCATCTTGTCTTCCTTTACGATGCTTGATATTAGCCCATTTACTATGCCCAGCCATAAAATAAAAAACCTAATTTAATTAATTATTGAATAGTCCTACTTTCAAATCTTTGGCTGTATAGATATGTTCTCCATCGCAGAATACTTTACCATCACCAACAACCATTATTAATTTTGAGTTGAAAA
>JAUIIX010000148.1 GCA_030431515.1 bacterium | reverse complement strand
TATTTTAATGACCAACATAATCAATTCAAATCGTCACCACATAAAAAAACTTCCTAATCGTGAATTGCCAAGGATTTCAAAGAACGTATATTAATTTTTAGTAGACACTAATGTTACATTTTATTAAAAAATACAAATGGGATTGTTTGGGATTATGATTTAAGTAGACACATGTCTAACTCAAGAGAGTGCTATGGTGGTATTAACATCTATGATGATGAAGATTATGAGTTTTGGGTTGATTACGAAAAAGGCGCAATTATTTTGCCTCAATCATTTGAAACTTCTAGTGAACCTTGGGAATTAAATGAGGAAGCAATCAAGTATTTTGAAGAGAATATAAAGGAATTATTAGAATATCTTAAGGAATAATGATCATCAAACGTATAAACGAAGGACAAGATGGCATAGCTGAATGGCATTACGATTTTTTTGAAGCTGGTATGGGATCCATCTCCATTTTTGACCCAAAAAATCAAGTCAAAAAAAGGAATCGTATCAATATATTAATTTCTATTTTAAGTATACTCGCCAAATATGATTTGTTTGCAATTGAAAAAATTAAAATTGATGATTTACAATTTTTAATAGATAAAGATGGTTCAATGGTTATTGCAGACCCACTTCATATACACCCTGACAAACCTTCTAATAAAAATATTAGGATGATCGATTTACTAATTGAAAAAGCAAGAGCAAATGGAAGAAAAAACAATTAATTTATTTGAAGAAGACATAGCAACAAAAAAAATTAAGTTATTGAAATGCTTATTAGGTAAAAAAATAAGCAATATAATACGTTGTAGTTGGGATTTATTTACTGATTATGACCCAGAAGGTTTATATAGCATCAAGAAAAATGATTTCTTCAGGTTTACTTCCGGGGCAGTAATTATTGAATGTGGTTTACTTGAAATTGGGTTCAGTTCATTAGATAATCTGTCTTCTATAACAGTTTGGCTTGAAAAGGATCAATCAGGTAAAATAAATAAAGATTACTTTCGAAATGATCCTGAAAATCATTTGATTGGTGCAAATGATAATAATTATACTACTTTCAGAGAAAAAAGATTAATTGGTCAAGAGATTGTTTCTATAAAAATATTAAAGAGAGAACCACTCAACTCAAAACATGAAGGACTTCCTAACGCAGTGGGCATTCAGTTCGAGTTTGATAGTGGAGAATCAATGATTTTTGCCCACAATTTAGTTGAAGCTCCAGATAATTTCTGCATTACATACAAAGACGAAATCAGCTTTGATACATGGAAAGGTATAATTGCATATGAGCTAAATGATTTACAATAACTTTGGCTATTTTTTTGTTGCAAACAGTGTAAACACAAAGTACCCACAGTGGGAGTTTACAGCAGAATTTGGTAGTAAATAATATTTAATTTATGTCAGTATCACTTATAATCGAAGAAGTTGATGGGAAAAAATTAGATCAATTAATTCCTATTGCTACACAAGAAACATTTGACAAACAATGGTTACCAATCGTAAAAAATGAGAATTTAGAATGGTTATTATTATTTGAATCTGGTAGTTTATTCACGCAAGAAGATATTCCATACATTATTGATGAATTAAACAAATTTTCTAAAGCCTTAGCTAATAACACACCTATAGAAGATAGAGTTCAGACTTTAGTTTCTGCTTTGAATAAGCTAAAAGGCAAAAAAGTTTCAATTTATATAGGTTAAATGGCTATTACAAATTTATTCATTGGCCCTCAATAATTAAACATTTTTTGCTAATTTCATTGAATTTTTAATTCAATTTGAATATATTTTGCTAATTTCGCTCAAATATAAAACCTAATTGGTGATGGCATTAAAAATGCCAATATAGATTTCAGCAGCATTGCAAATGCTGCTGAGCGGGATCAAATTAAATATAACTTTGTTTTAGACCCTATTGATAAATAGGACAATACAGCATCCATTTTTTTATTTATTCACTTTCTATTTTTCAATATATTTTACTAAATATATTGAAATCTGATTTGGATTTTATTTTTTTTTATAATTTAAAGCCGATTACCTTAACATTTACATTTTCTGAACCATTAATAAATAAGATCTTATTATCCATATTTTTATGTTTATTTATAGAATAGGGTCCCT
>JAUIIX010000077.1 GCA_030431515.1 bacterium | reverse complement strand
CAATTTTTGATAATTTCTATTAATTAACAATTATCTCATATCCATAAAAATAACAAATAGTTGTAATGGCAATTCATGAATTGCCACTTCATCTTTTAAAATTAATTTTTCAATAAATTTAACCTTTTTAGACAGCCTCTCAAAACCTTCGTAAGGTTCTAATCGCTTCGCTCTGAATTTCAGAGATATACAAAAAGAAAGCCACCTATTAGGTAGCTTTACTATTTTTTAATTAATTATATTATTTACAATTACTCTTCTAAACTTTCAAATTCTATGTTCAATCGTTTTTTAACGAGTTCTTCGATATAGTTTTTCATTTCAGGAATATCTATACGGCTGATAATCTCAGCACAGAAAGTGTACATTAATAATGATTTAGCACTTTCTCTTGACAATCCACGTTGCATCATATAAAAGAGTTTATCTTCTTCGATTTTACCTGTTGTTGCACCGTGTGAGCATTTTACATCATCTGCATAGATCTCCAACTCTGGTTTAGTGTATATCGCCGCATCATCTGATAAAACTAAGTTTCTATTTTGTTGGTAAGCATCTGTTTTTTGAGCATCTTGTCTAACCATTACTTTTCCATTAAATACAGCTTTAGCTTTTCCATCAATAATACCTTTGTAAAATTCATTACTATGGCAATGAGGTGCAATGTGATCTACGAATGTATGATTATCTACATGCGAATCTTCATCTATTAAGTAAAGTCCATTATAGAATACTTCAGTATTTTCACCATTTAGTTTTGTTCTCAAATCATTTCTGACAATTTTACCACTAAGTGTGATTGTTGTATCTGAAAATAATGAGTCCTTCTCTTGAGTAGCTTGCGAAGTACTAAATACATAATTATTATTACCATCATTTTGGAAATTATAATTATATAATTTTGAATTTTTGCCTAAGATAAATTCATTTGATGTATTTAAAACTGACGAGTTATCTCCAAGAGTATGATTTGATTGAATGATTTTTAACTTAGAATTATCACCAACAAAAATTAAGTTTTTAGTATTAGAAAAAGTACTTAAGTTTACTGTTTTACTAATATTTAAAATATGAATTGGATTTGATAATTCTATATTTTTATCAAGAATAACAAAAACTCCATCTTCAGATAATGCAGTATTTAATGCTGATAATGCATGATCTTTATTATCAAAATGTTTAGAATAATTTGAATTAATAAGTTCAGAATTATTTTGATAAGCATTTTTAATTGTATCAATTGTAATTCCCTCAGTATCAATAATTTTTGATAGGGAACTAATATAATGACCATTAACAAAAACTAATAAGTTTTCATTAATATTTGGTATTAATAATTCATCAATTTCTTCTTTTGTAATATCAAAATCTATTGGATTGTAATCAAATTTAAGTTTATTTAGAAATCCAATATTTGTATATTTCCAATCTTCATTTTTCCTTGTTGGTAAACCTAATTCTTTAAAATAAGCGAATGACTCTTTTCTTAATTCTAAGAATAAACTTTCATCATTAAATTCAGAAAATTTATCATCTAATCTATCAAATAAATTTGACATTATAAATCTCCTAATTTAATTTTGAACATCTTTTAACCAATCATAACCTTTTTCTTCAAGTTCATGTGCAAGTTCTTTACCACCTGATTTTATAATTTTACCACCAGATAATACGTGAACAAAGTCAGGAATTATATAATTTAACAATCTTTGATAGTGAGTTATTACAACAAAGGCATTGTCTTTGTTTCTTAATTTGTTAACACCATTAGAAACAATTCTAAGTGCATCAATATCTAAACCGGAATCTGTTTCATCCATAATACATAATTTTGGCTCTAACATTGCCATCTGAAATATTTCATTTCTTTTCTTTTCACCACCAGAGAAACCTTCGTTTACTGCTCTTGAAAGAAAACTTTTATCAAGTTCTACAAATGCAGCTCTTTCTTTCATAAGTTTAAGAAACTCACCAGCACTTAAATTATCAAGTTTTCTATGTTCTCTTATTTCATTTACAGCTTGTTTCATAAAATTAGCATTAGAAACTCCTGGAATTTCAAGAGGATATTGAAAAGCTAAAAATACTCCTTCACGAGCTCTTTCTTCTGGCTCTAAATCAAGTATGCTGTTGCCATTGTATAATATATCACCAGATGTAACTTCAAAGTTATCATTTCCAGCAATAACAGATGCTAAAGTACTTTTCCCACTTCCATTTGGTCCCATAATAGCGTGAACTTCTCCAGCATTAACTGTTAAGTTCAATCCTTTTAATATTTCATTGCCTTCTACTTTAGCATGTAAATCTTTAATTTCTAAAAGTGACATTTATTAATCTTTCTTTGTTTATAAAATTTTTATTTGAATTAACCTACACTACCTTCTAAACTAATTTCTAGTAATTTTCTTGCTTCAATAGCAAATTCCATCGGCATTTGATCCATAACTTCTTTAGCAAATCCGTTGATAATCAAAGCCACTGCGTTATCTTCACTCATTCCTCGTTGACGGCAATAGAATAAAATATCTTCAGATACTTTAGAAGTTGTTGCTTCGTGTTCAACAATTCCAGTGCTATTGTCAACTTCTATATATGGAAAAGTGTGAGCACCACATTTATTTCCAATTAAAAGTGAATCACATTGTGAGAAATTTCTTGAGTTAGTTGCTTTTTTATTTATTTTAACTAAACCACGATATGAGTTATTTGATTGACCAGCAGAGATACCCTTTGATATAATTTTACTTCGAGTATTTTTACCAATGTGCATCATTTTACTACCAGTATCGGCTTGCTGAAAATTATTAGTAACAGCAACTGAGTAAAATTCTCCAATTGAATTATCACCTTTTAATACACAAGATGGATATTTCCATGTAATTGCAGAACCTGTTTCAACTTGAGTCCAAGATACTTTAGAATAATCACCTTCGCACAAAGCTCTTTTAGTTACAAAATTATAAACTCCGCCTTTTCCTTCTTTATTTCCTGGGTACCAGTTTTGAACAGTAGAATATTTTACTTCTGCGTTTTTATGAGCAATAATTTCTACAACTGCACCGTGTAGTTGGTTTTCATCTCTCATGGGAGCTGTACAGCCCTCCAAATAACTAACATAACTATCTTCATCAGCGATAATTAATGTTCGCTCAAATTGACCTGTCATCGCCGCATTTATTCTAAAATATGTAGATAATTCCATAGGACATCTAACACCTTTTGGAATGTAACAGAATGAGCCATCAGAAAATACAGCTGAATTTAACGCAGCAAAATAATTATCAGTGTATGGTACAACTGATCCAATATATTTTTCAACTAATTCAGGATAGCTTTCTATTGCATCGCTCATTGAACAAAATATTATTCCAAGTTCAGATAATGTTTCTCTGAATGTAGTTCCAACAGAAACTGAATCAATTACTACATCGACTGCGATATTAGATTCTACACCAGTTAATCTTTTCTGCTCTTCTACTGAAATACCTAATTTTTTAAAAGTATCTAATAATTCAGGGTCAACTTCAGATAAAGATTTTGGTTTAACTTTTTGAACAGGAGCAGCATAATAATATTGGTCTTGATAGTCAATAGGTGGGTAATTTAATTTTGCCCAGCTATGAGGTTCTTTCATTGTTAGCCAATATCTATAAGCTCTTAATCTCCATTCAAGCATAAATTGTGGTTCTTTCTTTTTAGCTGAAATAAACCTAACAATATCTTCGCTCAAACCTTTAGGAGCAAATTCTTGTTCAATATTCGTAACAAATCCGTATTTATATTCGTTCGAGGTAACTTCTTCAAGAAGTTCCATTTCATCAGACATAATATCCTTTCTTATTTCAATTCATTTTTAAATTTAATTCAACTGGCTTATTTCTTACAAATTCTGAAAGAAAAGTTTCATTGAAAATCTTATCAATTTTCTTCTGTAAAATTAGCATTGGATGTCTAATTGAACAAAAGTCCTTTCTTTCGCAATTATTATGATCATCATCTGTACATTCAACAATCTCTGGATGGTTTTCTAGTACAGATATAATAGACATCAAACTTGTGGTTTCAGGGTCAACATTTAAAACATATCCACCTTTCATACCTTGAATAGTGTTTACCAAACCTTCTCTTTTTAAATGTTGAAGGGTTTTTGCAAGGAACTCGAAAGAAATTTCTAATTCTTCTGCCATTTCTTTAGCTGTCTTTATACCACTATGATTTTCAGCAAGATATTGCATTGCTAAAATTCCATATTCTGTTTTTTTTGATAATTTTAACATAATAATTGTTTTTGTTAATTAAGACGATACAAAACTACGACTATTTTACTCTTATTCCAAATGTTTAAAATTATTTCTAATACATTAAAGAGTTATAGGAGTTTAAGATATTAAATGTATTAATAAGATTAATTTGCTTTTTGCAACCATTTAATAAAGGATTTGATTTTATATGGGTTGTATTTGTATGACTAAAAATAATTATACTTTTTTTATCAATATTTTTCACTAAATTACCCTCCTTGAAGCCAAACTATAAACTCTTCAATTCTGAATGGATTTTCATTTAGCCACTCAGCAGCACAATCACTTGTCGTTTGGCTTATGTAATAACAAAAGGTATCAATTTGATTATCTTTTACCATATCTTTAAATAAGTTAATATAAATATTATTAACTATATCAGGCTCAGTTTGATCAACTTTGATTGCTACATATTCAAATGTATTTATTAATTCGATAGTGTTATTTAGGAAAAATGCATCTAAACTATTAACATCTATTTGAGATTCAAAAAACAATTTTAATATATCATCAAAAGCTTGTACTTGATCCCTAGTATCTAAATATTGTGAGCTATTTCGAGGATCATAAGAATTGAAACTGTATGTAATTGATTGAGGTTTATTTTTAATACTATTTATAATATCCTTATAATTCTCTCTAATGTAAAAATTTAGAATTTTAGTATATACTTCTGATGATTGTTTTTTATCAGGATTTAATAATAAATAATAGTAAAAACACATCATTGATTTTTTTTTATTTTCATTATTAAAATATATCTCACCAAGTAATAAATGTAAATCTATGTTATTTAAATTAAATTTTAAACCAAGTTGAACTTCAGATATTGCATTCTCATAGTTTTCTAATTTTAAATGAATATTTGCTTTTTGATAAAAAACATAGTCATTTTCTCCATATTTCTCTTCAGCATCTTCAAATACTTTTAATGCTCTCTCATATTCTTCACTATTATATAATTTGATGCCTCTTTCAATAACTTCTTGAAATGTATCTTCTGAATGTGAAAATTGAAATAATAATAGTAATATTAAGTACATAATTTAATTCCTATATTTAAATAATATATATTTTCAAAAATAATATTTTTCTTGTAATTTTCAAATTATTCTTTTAATTTTATTGAAGAGTATTAATAATTTCTTAAATTTGCGTAAATAAATTAATCAAATGAAATGGATATTACACCACTTTTTGCTGTAGATGCTGAAGAACTATTAGATCAAGGTTTGATAGATGATGCAATTGAATTATGTAAATTAGGATTAGAAGCTTACCCAGGTTACCCTGCGGGTGAGGCAGTGTTAGCGAGATGCTATAAATTATCTGGTGATAGCGATAAAGCTAATGAAATATTAGATAATGCAATGATTAAGAATCCTTTCAACCGTGCTTTAGAAACTTTGAAAAAATATGATATTGAAATTCCAAAAAAAGTAATTAAAGTTGTTGAAGAGATAGAAGATTTTGAATTATCTTATGATGATGACTTATTTGATAAGAATATCTCAAGTGAACTTGAAGAAGTAGATTCTATTGAGTTAGTTGATGAAAATGAATTTAAAGAGTATGATAATGCTGATGAATTTAATTTGCCGGAAGATGAAGAAGTAGAATTAGAAGATAACAATATTTTAGAATCAATTGAAATTGATGAAATTTCTGATTTTGATGAAGATGACGAAGAATTATATTTAGATTATGAAGATATAAATTTGATAAGTGGTTTAAATTCTCCTGCAGCTTTTATTCAAAGTAATTTTGAAACTAAATTAGATTTATTAAGTTTTAATTACAAAAACTTTCCAAGTGTATTTAAAGAAAATCATCAGATTGAATTAAAAAATAATGATAAATATAAAGAGCTTGCAAGTAAAATTGAGAATGTAAAAATAAAATTAAGTGATAAAGAAGTTTCAGAACCAGAAGAGAATGAGTATAAACTTGAAGAATTAGTTACTGAAACAATGGCGAATATATTTTTTGAGCAAGGAGCTTATGATGAGGCAATTAAAGCATTTAAAGCTTTGATGAAAAGGTATCCTGAATTTGAAGAGAAATATAATTTAAAAATAGAAGAAATTAAAATAGAGAAAGAAAAAGAATTGGAATTAAATTCAAATAATAAATTTTTTAAGGAACAAAAATGATAAAATTTGGAACTGATGGATGGAGAGCAAATATTGCTCGAGATTTCACATTTGAAAATTTACATTATGCAGCTCTTGGAACTGCTAATTACTTATTGAAAAAAAATAAAAAAGATTTAAAAGTTGTAGTTGGGTACGATACAAGATTTTTGTCTGCAGAATTTGCAGCAGAAGTTGCAAAAGTGTTAGCGGAGAATGGAATTAGTGTGATTCTTTCTGATTCTATTTCAACAACACCACAAGTATCTTACTTTACAAAAATAAATAATGCAGACTTAGGCGTTGTAATAACAGCTTCGCATAACCCTCCAGAATATTCAGGTTATAAAGTAAAAGGTACTTTTGGTGGACCATCAACTCCTGAGGAAATTGAAGCGATAGAAAAAGAAGTAAATATAGCAGAAACAAAAGGTAAATTAATAGATTTAAAAGATACAAATTATTATATTGATAAGGGCTTAATTAGTTTAGTTGATTTTAAAACTGAATTTTATAATTATGTTAGAAAGCAAATTGATATTGAATCTATTAGAGCATCAAATCTAAAAATAATGTATGACCCAATGTTTGGTGCTGGGATTGAAAACATTCAATATTTATTAGATAATGTTGATACAATTCATAATTATCATAGCACAAATTTTGGGAATGTTGACCATCCTGAACCAATAGCAGAATGTTTAGGAGAGTTAATAGATATTATGAAAAAGTCTGATTATGATTTTGCATTTGCGACAGATGGTGATGCTGATAGAATTGGAACTGTTGATAATGAAGGGAATTTTATTGATTCACATAGAATATTTATGATTCTTCTAAAATATCTTTATGAACATAAAGGACTAAGGGGTAAAGTAGCAAAAACTGTTTCTTTAACTACTATGGTTAATATGTATTGTGAAAAACATAATATCGAGTTAATAGAAACTCCTGTTGGCTTTAAATATATTGCTAAGTTAATGGTTGAAGAAGATATTTTGATTGGTGGCGAAGAAAGTGGGGGATTATCTACTAAACTTCATATACCTGAAAGAGATGGTATATTTAATGCAATGTTAATACTTGAAGTAATGGTTAAAAGAAACATGTCTTTGAAGGCACTTTCAGATGAATTAGATGAAGAATTTGGTGTTCATAGATATAGAAGAAAAGATATTAAAGTGAAAGAAGAAGTTAAATCTCGAATTATGAATGCTTGCAAAAATAGCCCAAGTAAATTAGGAAATTATGATGTAATTAGTATTGATACAAGAGATGGTTATAAGTTTTTTGTAGATGGTGGTTGGTTAATAATTAGAGCATCTGGAACAGAGCCATTATTAAGAATTTATAGTGAAGCTAAAAATATGGAAATGGTTGATGAGTTAATTGAATGTGGTATTAATTTATCTTAATTAATTATAGATAATTTATTGTTAATAAGACTATTAGGAGATTTACTTAATAGTCTTTTTTTATGGGCAATCACAAGATTGACGTGAGAATAATTCAAAATTATAAGACCTAACTCTAAATTGATATTGAGTTTCTAAAACTCCATGTAATCTATGAATTTTTAAAAAATATTCTTCATCAGCATTTTCATCATTTAGGATAATAATTTGACAATTAGTACCAGTATTTTGAGTTCTTCTAAGTAGTTTAATTCTTCCTGCTGTTGCATCATATTTATATAAATCTATATATAAGAATTCCCCACAAGAGTTTACTAATAAATTCTTACCTGTTTTTGTGAATTTATACCAATCTTCTTCTTCATCACTGTATAATGCACCATTGATAACATCATCTTCATAAATTGTAACCGCATTATCAGAATCGACATTAGTAGTGTAAGGGTCAGAACTAAACTGTGTTTTATATACATAAGTTGGATTATCATTACTATTTATATAAACAGGTTCATTATTGAATATTTTATAATCAAATATTTTAAAATAATAATTTTGACCGGAAGCTAATCCCTTAAATTTGAATTGAGTTGATATATCCGAGCCATTATAAATAACATAAGAGCCAGGTGCAGTTTGATTAGAGTTTATTTGCGATAAATTAGCATTATTTTCTGCTGAATAAATTGTTCTGTTAGTTGGTGCTTCAGGGCTTCTACCTAAACGAGCTACAATGATTCTACCATCGCCAGAACCATTAGTCCAAGAATTAACTGATATTGAACTGATTGCTGGGTCTCCAGCACTTAATAATAAGTCAGAACTATGAGCAACAGGACCAGGAGGGAAAATTGTAAATGTTGCTGAATTAGCATTAGCAAAACTATTACAAGAAGCAATAATGTAAACAGGAGAAGCTCCAGCATCATTAGTTAATCTATAGTTTTGAATTGTTATATATGATTCACCTTTATTAATACTGTTTGCAGTGTTTCCAGATTTAGTAACATCACCAATGGCATTTATAGTAAAATCATATCTATTATCAGAAATTGTTTCATTTCCATCAGAATCAAGAAGTTTTATTGTAACATCAATATCATCACCTGATTGAATAAAATCAGGGAAAATGTGAGATACAATCATAGAAGTAGGAATATTTGCATTTTTAACTGTTCTAACTGATCCATAGAAAGGTCCTCCTGCTTCTAATTTAACAGGAGTATCAAAAATAATATAAGATTCGTTTGGAATAATCATTTGAATAGTTGAGTTAATAGGAGCACTATTTCTAACTTCTGCAGTAACTATAAAATTCTTTGAACCACTGAAATTAACAGTTGTTGCAAAATTTTCAAAAACTATATATTTAGAATCAATATTTCCTGATACGATTAATTCATCTGGGTCAGCTACTTTGTTATTATTAAGATCCTGCCATAAGTGTACACTAGAAAAATGATTAACAGGTAATAAATTACCTGTTGTAGTATATTCTAAAATTATTTTTGATAAGTTAGCATTATTTTCGGTTTCTAAAACAAAACCAAATAAATTTTGTTTTCTACCATTTTTATATATTGTTCCATTAGAAATATAAGAAGTAGAAGTAATATATGCATCTAAGTCTGTGAATGAATAATCAATACCAAATACTGTATCAACAGCTACAGGTGCAGCTCGTGTACTTGTTAAACTTTGTTGAGGGATACCAATTTTCATTTCTAATGTACCGTCATTTGCGTTAGCAGAAACTGAATCTACTTTAACAAAGTAGTATCTACCATTTTCATCAAAAATTTCTTCATCATCTATTTCAAAGGTATAAGTATTATTTGCAGATATAATTAAATCAGTTGTTAAGTCTATTTCAGTATTATCGGCACCAGTATTATAACTATTATCAATTGAGCGGATTAACTTCATATTACCAGAAATTGCGTTAAATGGAGAATTTTCAAAGTGTAAATCAAATGCTTTTAAAGAAGCCTGATTTCCAAGTGGTTGAAGTTTAAAGCCATAAATTACATTGTCATAAGAGTTTGGTATAAGAGGTGTATCATCTAATCCAATTGGATTAAATATAGCATCAATTCTTTGTTGGAATTTGTAATAAGTATCGCCGACAGTTTTTAAATTTATAATACCTTGACTAATAGTAATCCCAGATTGATTTATAAAAACAAGAACAGAATCTGCAAAAATTGTAACAGAATCAGAAATATCTGCTGTCAAGAAGAAGTTTATCGCTTGTAAAGGTCCAACAGTTATATTTGCTAAATTATTAATTTCTAATGAATCTACAGCAGATGAAATTGTGGCGATTAATTCATTATCATTTGTGGTATTAAAAAAGTCATCTGATGATTTATATAATTTAAAATTCTCAAATTGATTATTGTTATTGTTTAAATATATTTTCAAGTCTGTGATGTCAGTATAATCTGTAGCAGTTATCTGAAATGATAATATTGTATGATCTGAAGTTCCTGCTATTAATCTACCATTAGGATAATCATCTTGATTAACTAATTCACCTAATTCATCTAAACTTACTCTAAGTGGAACTACCGCAGTCCATAATTTATTAAAATCAATAAATTGGTCGATTGTATCTGCAGATTCTAATCTATTTACTTTATAAAGATTATTAGTATTAATGGCAGCCCATAAATCATCTTTAGTTCTTGTAGATGATAATATTAAACTATCTTCTGCTTGTCCATTTAGTTCAGAATCATAATATGAAATAATTGGTCTTGCTTTTAGACCATCATTTGCGGTTTCAATAGAATATAACCTTTGAATTGAAGAACCACCTGAAACTAATAATGTAGTGTGAAACCTTTTTAAAATGGTTTGTCCAAAAACATTACTAGCAGTTCCTTGTCTAAAGCCAATTCCTAAACCAGCAAAATTAATTGTATTTAGCGTGGAATTAAATGTATAATCATAATATATATGACCAAGTTGAGTATCATCATCAATTGTATTAGTTACAATTCCACCAGTTTCATATAAATAAGCATCTGGCTCTTGAAGTGTTAGGATATTAGCTCCAAATAAGTCTAAATCTCCATCAGTTAAAGTTAAATTTTTGTGAACATTTAATTCATCAACATTTATAACATCACTTAGTTTTAAACCAGTTGAATTATTTAATGTAAGATGTTGGAAATTAATATTTGAACTATTATCAACAGAAATTGTTTGTTGTGTTCCACCTTGAAAATAGAAATTAGTATTTCCATAAGTATATAAGTTAGAAGATAAGCCGGAAGTAAAATCACCTTCAATAATAATATCAAGATTTTCCTCAATGTAAAGTGATTTTGCATCATCAATTAATAAATCATGAAATACTACTGAACCTAAGCCACCACCACTTGTAATAGTAGCTGATGATGAGTTAACTTTAAATGTAACTTCTCCACCAAGTGCAGTGAACGAAGAACTTGTTCCAAGTAAATCAAATTGGTCACTTTTTACTGTAAAGTCTGTATTAGTTTGAACTATATTATTATCTTCTATCTTATTATTATCTATTATCTTATTATTATCTATTATC
>JAUIIX010000147.1 GCA_030431515.1 bacterium | reverse complement strand
ATAATTAATGCTCTAGAAACATATGTTTCTGAAAATAATAGGTCTCAAATTATTGAGAAAAAAAACACTAAAATCATACTTGATGCCTACAATGCTAACCCCTCTAGTATGAAAGTGGCACTAGAAAATTTTGCAGCTTTAGAGGAAGAAGGTCAATTAATTATTCTTGGTGATATGTTTGAACTTGGTGACGAAAGCGAAAATGAGCACCAAGCAATTGCAGATTTAGCAAGCTCGCTTCAAATTCAAAATCAATATTTGATAGGAGAACTCTTTTATAAAGTTACTACAGCGCATAAAAAATTCAAAACTTTTGATGATTTCAAATCTTATATTGATAAAAATCCTATCAAACAGCAATCAATTTTAATTAAAGGATCAAGAGGCATGCAACTTGAAAGAGTTTTAGACTTCATTTTTTAGCAAAGGTTTATATCAAGTTTACACTATAAACTTTTGAGATCTCTCCATTTTAGTCGAGATGACATTCGTTTATTCATTAAAAAACTAGTTTCTTTAAAATATAATTATTTTTAGCTGTCATTTCGACCTTGTGGAGAAATCTTCAATGTAAGAATATGTAAACTTGCTATTCTTATCCATTGATGAAAAGCACTTTTATTTTTCTTAAATTCTACATGGTGTTTCATTATCACATCCAGACCACTTCGTTCTTTGGATGTTTACCATTACACACAATTTGAATTCTTACAAAAAATAAAATAGGTCGTTTAATAAGTTAGAGTAATGTTTTCGTGTATTTTTTTCACCATCATGAAAAAAAGGACTTTTCAAGCTCTCATTTCGACCTTGTGGAGAAATCTTTTAATAATTAATAGAATAGAATTAAGATAATAGAATAAATATGTTTAGATCTCTCCATTTTAGTCGAGATGACATTCGTTTATTCATTAACAAACTAGTTTCTTTAAAATATAATTATTTCTAGCTGTCATTTCGACCTTGTGGAGAAATCTTTATATTATTAATGTAGTTTAAACTTGCTATTCTTTTCCATTGATGAAAAGAACCAAAAATCTAGACTTACTTTTATTTTTCTTGAATTCTACATTGTGTTTCATTATCACATCCAGACCACTTCGTTCTTTGGATGTTTGCCATTACACACAGTTTGAATTCTTACAAAAAATAAAATAGGTCGTTTTAAAATTTAAAAACAGAAAATATATTCTTAATTTATATGAGTCCTATGGTATTCTAATAAATTATCTATAGGCCTCTGAATAACATCAGTAATCTTTAAATTGTATTTAGCAGCTACATCATCTAATATTTCTCTGAAATAAAAAGCTATTGAACCTATAAAATAGATAGGTGTATCTTTTGCTACTTGATAAGGAAGTATTCTGAATTTAAAGAATTTTTCAAATCCTTTTCTCATCAATCTTCTTACATATTTCTCATCTTTAAACTCAAACATAAACTGTGCAAAAGAAGCTAAATACATATTCGGATTTGGTTCTCTATAAATATTTTGCTTAATGGTATCAGGGTCTAATGCATATTCTTTTTCAAATTTTTCAACTATATAATTTGGCATTAAACCATAATAATAATCACGAATTAATCTTTTTCCAAAATAGTTTCCACTAGCCTCATCCATTAACACATACCCTAAAGAAGCCACTTTCATGTGGATTTTCTGCCCATCAAAATAACAAGAGTTAGAGCCAGTTCCTAAAATAGCAACTAAAGCTGGTTGATTACCAGAAGCTGCATAAACAGCTGCTAGTATATCTTCTTCTACCAATATTTTTGCATTAACAAATATAGCTTGCATAACATTAGCCAAAATATTAGCTGCTTTTGGTGTACCACATCCTGCACCGTAAAAATAGATTTCTTTCACCTCATCTTTTACTTGAATAAGTTGAAACATATTAATAATTCTGTTATGTAATTCCTCTTGAGGCACAACAGCCGGATTTAAACCAAGTGTTCTTACTCTAAAAGTTTCGGCTTTATTAGCATCTAAAGCTATCCAATCTGCTTTAGTAGAACCACCATCTGCAATTAATATCATATTTTATTTTTATTCAAATATAAACCAAGTAAAATCGATATCCAATAGTACTAAAAACTTCAATCGTTTTCGTTTAAAATGTTTTTGTTAGCATAGAAAA
>JAUIIX010000076.1 GCA_030431515.1 bacterium | reverse complement strand
CAAAATTAAGAAAATTTGCAATCAAACCACAACCCTTCTTGTTTTGCAACTTCCAAACTATCAATTCAAAATTAAGAAAATTTGCAATCAAACCACAACAACAACCGTCCAATGTTGTTTTGGCTCTAAATTCAAAATTAAGAAAATTTGCAATCAAACCACAACAGCCATCTTCTTTTCTTCAGCAGTCGAACCATTCAAAATTAAGAAAATTTGCAATCAAACCACAACCTATTAAATTATGAGTGTCTTGCTCATAAAATTCAAAATTAAGAAAATTTGCAATCAAACCACAACACAACGTCAAGCAATGATTATGTTTCAATTATTCAAAATTAAGAAAATTTGCAATCAAACCACAACTTTGCGTTTTATATTTTCTTTTATAATTTTATTCAAAATTAAGAAAATTTGCAATCAAACCACAACTATCTTGCAACTTGAGTAGAATTTAATTTTATTCAAAATTAAGAAAATTTGCAATCAAACCACAACTGTTGTTTTGATTTTATTTTCAAAAAAGCAATTCAAAATTAAGAAAATTTGCAATCAAACCACAACGAATTAAGTTAGTATCAATTTCAGCACTAAATTCAAAATTAAGAAAATTTGCAATCAAACCACAACTATAGAGTCTATTGCCTCTGGCAGTGGTGCATTCAAAATTAAGAAAATTTGCAATCAAACCACAACTTAACCCTAACTTAACTAAATGCTTTGAAATTCAAAATTAAGAAAATTTGCAATCAAACCACAACTGCATATTTTAACAATATCGGGAGTTGTTAATTCAAAATTAAGAAAATTTGCAATCAAACCACAACCTTACGTTCTTACGTGATTTTTTTTTTATTATTCAAAATTAAGAAAATTTGCAATCAAACCACAACCTGTATGATTTAACTCAGCATAATTTACATATTCAAAATTAAGAAAATTTGCAATCAAACCACAACTAATATTCACCTTGTCGGAATTACTTATCGATTCAAAATTAAGAAAATTTGCAATCAAACCACAACAAGCATTAAGCGTAATGTTAGAAATGAATTATTCAAAATTAAGAAAATCTGCAATCAATCCACAACAGTTTAAGAATTGGCGTATCGGAAGAAATGATTCAAAATTAAGAAAATCTGCAATCAATCCACAACACTTCACTAACTTTTATTTCTTTATCAATATTCAAAATTAAGAAAATCTGCAATCAATCCACAACAAAGTAATACATTAGTGCCTTCAAAGGAAGATTCAAAATTAAGAAAATCTGCAATCAATCCACAACTCAAGATGTAGTTGGTGTTTGGACTATTGGATTCAAAATTAAGAAAATCTGCAATCAATCCACAACACCTAAGAACTTTGATAATGTTCTTCCTGGATTCAAAATTAAGAAAATCTGCAATCAATCCACAACGAACCTCATTAAAACCATTCATTGATTAAATTCAAAATTAAGAAAATCTGCAATCAATCCACAACATACTCCAGAAGGTTCTTTCAGAGTGTCTGATTCAAAATTAAGAAAATCTGCAATCAATCCACAACTGGCAACCAGTATCTTGGAATATTTTTATTATTCAAAATTAAGAAAATCTGCAATCAATCCACAACGATCTAAGCGACATTCTCAACATTCCATCTATTCAAAATTAAGAAAATCTGCAATCAATCCACAACCAAATATAAACATAACTCCGCATAACACGGATTCAAAATTAAGAAAATCTGCAATCAATCCACAACAAACGAAGACTTTGAAATATTAAATTTTTGATTCAAAATTAAGAAAATCTGCAATCAATCCACAACTCAGGGCAAGTATTAACTTCAAATGGTACATTCAAAATTAAGAAAATCTGCAATCAATCCACAACTACCCTCTACGTTTAAGCCCTCTCACTTGCATTCAAAATTAAGAAAATCTGCAATCAATCCACAACTGCTTTACTAAATAATATGGAGCATATTTTATTCAAAATTAAGAAAATCTGCAATCAAACCACAACTCAATGTTCAAGTTGTGATGCAATTATTGAATTCAAAATTAAGAAAATTTGCAATCAAACCACAACCATCAGACCCCTCAACGCCCGTGTTTCTCAATTCAAAATTAAGAAAATTTGCAATCAAACCACAACTCTTTATTTTTTATTGTGCTTTCTTCCATTTAGAATTATAATAAAAATAAATTGGTAGTCCGATGGCAACTAAAAATAAGCCAAAAACTGAATTAATTATTTCACTCCTACCGCTTACGTAGCTGTCTATGTCATTGTAAAGTGTGAAGATAACAAAAAGTGTTGCAAAAAATACAAATATTGCTGGAATATATGGATATCCTATTACTTTATAGGGTCTAGGAATGTCTGGCATTTTCTTTCTAAGGATAAATACCCCATAAGCTCCTGCTGCGTAAAAGACCCATGATACAAATATTAACATATCTGTTAGTGTGTCAAATGTTCCTGAAATTACTAATAAGCTGCTCCATATTGCTTGCCAAATTAATGAATTTGCTGGTGTTTTCCATTTAGAATGAGATTTACCTATTTTTTTGAAGAACATACCATTTTTAGACATTGCATAGTAAACTCTTGCTGAAACCATTATTGTTCCATTTGATGTACCAAATGTGGATATCATTACTGCTGCTGATACAAAGGCCGCTCCTACTTCGCCCATCGACAATAGGGCAACGTCTGCGGCAACTATTGTACTTTTAGCCATTTGTTCTACATCTAATACATATATAAATGCTAAATTGATAACGATATAGATTGCAATTATTATTAGTGTTCCAAAAATTAAAGATTTTGGTATATTTTCTTGTGGTTTTTTAACTTCACCTGCTATGTATGTTATATTATTCCATCCGTCATAACTCCAAAATGCTCCTGATAAAGCAGCAATTATTCCAGCAAAAATACCTGCACCTTTGAAAGAGTATTGTGAAGCATTTTGTGTGAAGTTTTCTATTGAACTACCACTCCAGAAGAATGCAAAAAATACAATTATAAGTATAGCTAAGACTTTAGCAATAGTGAAGATATTTGCTATCCTGCCACCAAAAATTACTCCGAAATAATTTGCTAATGTTAAAAATAATATTGTTCCTATTGTTATTATTTTTATTCCAAAATATTGCAGTGGATATATATTTCCAATAAACGGTATGTGAAACATAGAAGATTTGATGACTTCTTCAGAAAACATATCTGGGATATAGAAGGAGGTGAAATATTGGGAATATTCTGCGAATACCCAGGTGATAGAAGCAATAGAGCCAGTTTGGATAATTCCGAATAAGCCCCAACCATACAAGAATGCAAATAATCGACCATACATTTTCTCAAAGAATATATATTGTCCACCTGTTGCAGTAATCATTGAGGCAATTTCTGCATTAGTCAAAGCACCAAACAAAGTTAGTATTCCAGCTAAAACCCATATCGCAATTAGTAATTCTGGTGAGCCAAGTTGATCGGCCATCACTGCTGGTTTTTTAAATATTCCTGAGCCAACTACTGCACCGATTACGATTGTAAGTGTTGTAAAAAATCCGAGACTTTGTTTTAAATCTTTTTCTTCTTGCATAAAATAATTTTATTGCTTTTTATAAAACTAAAATTAACGAGATTTATCTTAAATGCAAAAATTTTGAATAAATAATATTTGCACATTTGTATTAAAAGACAATAGAAATAAAGAAAAATACTTAAAAAAATAGGGTAGATGCTGAATGGTAGTGGTCTATTCTCTTATTCCTAATATTATTCCTTTATCGTTTAAGACCTCGATAAGTGGAAAAATATTTTTAATTTCTAATTCTGCATTTATTAATTCTGAGGTTAAATCTAATGAGATTTTTAAATTACCATTATTATCATATAGATTCTCTATAAAAATCATTGATAAAGCATCTACTTCTAAATAATGGACTTTGAATGTGTCTATATCTCTAAAACATATAATAAAATATTTTCCTTTTTCCATTTCTTCGATTTTTTCTTCTTTTCTAAATACTGGGTATTCAAAACTGAACATTTTAATATATGGATTTAAAACAAAATTATCTTTGATTTCCAATTTCTTTGCAAGTTGAATGTACTTATCAATTTCTGTATCTTCCATAGCATATACTTCCATCTCTATCCATTCAAAAAATAATAAGTCGTTTAAGTAAGATTTACCTGATTTTAAAGAATAATCTGATTTTAAAACATATTCATATAATTCGAAAGGGAAACTCCAAATTTGTGGGTCCTGTGGATTATGATTAATAAAAAATTCATCAACTAATTCTTTCCATCTTTCCTCACCTAATAAACCAGAACTAATAGGATAAGCATTTGATAATGAGTTAAATATTATATTGTAAACTAATCTTCTATAATGATGTAGTTTATCTTGTTTTGCACCTTTTATCAGAGGTAATTTGCCATTTCTTACATATTCAGTAAGTTTGCTTTGTAAGTCTTTTGTTTCTTTATTTAACAACATAATTATCTCCCCAAACTGATTTTGCTATTTGTCTAATTCTATTCATTTCACCAATTAATACTTCAATTTCAGGCATATTAAAATCTCTTTCTAATAATACAGGTACTGGTTTGATTTTAGCAATAGTCCATTCAAACAAGTCAAAAACTGGGTCGATAATATCTTGTCCGTGAGTATCAATTATTAAGTCTTCTTCTACTTTGTCATGTCCAGCAATATGTATGTATGATACTCTGTCAAGAGGAATATTGTCTAAAAATTCTTTAGCATCATACTTATGGTTAAAAGCATTTACATAAACATTATTTACATCTAAAAGTAAATTGCAATCAGACTTTTCAAGTATTTGAGATAGGAAGTCTTGCTCTGTCATTTCAGCACCGATAGGGGAGTAGTATGACACATTTTCTAAAGCAATTTTTCTTTCTAATTTATCTTGAACATATTTAATTCTTTCTACGATATGATTGACTGCATCTTGGCGAAAGGGGATTGGTAGTAAATCATAAATATGTGCGTTATCACATTTAGAATAACTTAAATGTTCAGAGTATATTAGAGGTTCTGCCTTTGCAAAAAAAAGATTTAGTTCATCTAAAAACTCATCATCAATATCGTCTGGACTACCTATTGAGAGTGATAAGCCATGGCAAATAATTGGGTATTTCTCTTTTATTTTTTTAAATATGCTTCCCCAATAACCTCCGAATCTCATCCAGTTTTCTGGTGCTAATTCAACAAAATCTGGTTTTGCATCATTATCCAAATCTAATATTTCATTATGTATATCTCTTCTAAACCCTAATCCAACCATTTGTATTTCATTTAATTATAGATAATATATTTATGACGTATAAAAAGAAAAAATCATATTAATTAAAATATGATTTTCTAAATATTTCAGGTTATTTGAAAGTTAGATTTATCCACCTACTACGATTATCTCAACCCTTCTATTTTGAGCTTTCCCTTCTTCTGTGTAAATATCGGCTACTGATTTTCTGGCTCCTTCTCCAGTTGTTAAAATTCTTCTTGGGTTAATACCAGTTTTCCCAACAATATAAGTCTGAACTTCTTTAGCTCTTTTAACTGACCTTTCTTGAATTTCTCTACCTGTACCTACTTGATCCGAATGCCCTACTACACGAATCTCAGCATTAGGGTTGTTCTTCATCCAGTCGGCCAAATCATCTAAAAACTTTCTCATTTCACGAGTAGGACGAGTATCAGTAGAAGTTTTAAATGTAAATGTTTTATTAAATCCTTTTTTAAATTCGGGTTTTGGTTCTTCTTCTTCCTTTAAAGTTGAAGAAATTTGAGAATCTTCTTTATCTCTTAATGCTGACCCAAAATCATTCTTTGGCTCTTCACTTATTTGAGTATTTACTTTATCTACTTCGACAATTGCCATGTCAACAGGGTCAAATTTTTCTCGTACTAAAAATCCTTCAAATTCAATTTTAATTTTAGTATCGAATTTAGCTAAATAATCATATCTTGGAGTAGGGTTATATTTAATAGTATCGGCTGTTATATTATCTGGACCGAATTTGACTGATAAACCAATTTTCCAAGTTAAAGGATAAGAGTTTTTACTACTTGAAACTGGAGAAGAAGAGAAGCCTACAACGGTAAATGGTGCAATCTTCATTCTAGTATTTTTTAGTCCAAAAATACCACGTTGAATATCCATTACCATTATTTCATATTCAGCTCCAAAATGGGCACCATATCTTAAGCCAATATCTATAACTTTGTCAGTAATAACTTTTTCATCTATTATTTTAGATGTTCCAGATTCTTGATCTCTAAATGTTGCTTCATAACTCATTGGGAATAATAAATCAAGCCCTGCAAATAAGTTAAAATTTTCTAATGGGGTTTTATATTTAAAATAAGGTGAAATACCTAAGTAATCAAAATATACTTCTGTATTAAAAACTCGATTTCTTAAATTTACATCTGTTGGTTCGTAAAATGAATTAACTAATAATCTTTCATATTGAATTCTAGCACCTAATCCCCATACTTGTCTTACAGGATTCCATTCAGATAATAAACCAAAATTTAAAATTGTAAAAGTTGGTTCAGTGCTATATTCTACTTTGGGATTTCCATTGATATTAGGAAGATATGAAAATTTACTGAACTCATAATTACCTATATAATAATTATAACCAGGATTAAAATATAAACCAAACCACCAATCACCTAATTCTCTACGGTATTTTAGTGTATCTCTTTCGTTAATTATATCAAAATCAGTCATTGCTCCTAAGTCCTTATTGGTATAATCAATACCAAATATAGGATCTCTGAAAACAGTTTCCTCTGCTTTAACTTCTTCTTCTTTTTCTTCTTCTAATTTTTTTTCTTCAAGAATTTCTTCTTCTTTAATTTCTTCTAAATTCTCTTCTTGTGAGAAAATTACATTATTAATAAAGAATAATAGAGATAAATATATAATTACTTTTTTCAAATTTTGTAGTGGTTTTTAATGCAAATTAATAAATAAATTTTACTTAATCATCTGCAATTTTATATTTGCTGTCGAACTTCTTACTTGATCATCATTTATTGGAGCAGCATTAAAAATAACATTATATAATCCTTGCGTTGCATTTTCAGGCATAGTTAAATCAAAAGTATAAGTACCTTTTCTTGTGAATGTATTTGGTGCTACTAACTCTTTTACTAACTTTCCTTGAACATCATATACTCCAACTTGTAAATTCACATCATCGTCTAATTCATAATCAATTCTTGTAGATCCTGAAAATGGATTAGGACTTGCCTGTGAATAAGCAATAACAGAGTTAGGAATTTTAACAAAAGCTCGTGCTAAAGGAAATTCAGCATCTGTATTACTTGCACTTACATAATCAACTTTATAAATCTGATAACAATACCATTTCCCTCTTTCTAACTTTGGATTTGGATTATTATCTATTTGAGTAAAATCATCAATTAATGGACCATATTCAGTAGAATGTGATTTATATGTTTTTTCAGATTCTAACATTTGATTATATCTAATAGGATTTCCTTTGTCATAAGTAAATGCAATAATAGCATCATCAAATAAACTTGAATCTGCAAATTCTTCAGGAGTAGCAAAATAATCTAATATTGTTCTTTTAATAACAAAACCATCTAAGAATATTTCTGTATTTGTTTTCCATCGTAATTGAATCTCTTCACCACCTATATAAGTTGCATCAAAATATGATAATCTAAATGGAGGTGGCTCTGTTGGATCATTTCTAAATCTAGATGCAATATTTAATTCTGGAGAAACTAACTCAATATTGTCATGTCTTTCAAAATAATCATTTACACCATAAACCAATAATCCCTGATCATTTTTAAATGCAGTCGATTGAAAATAGGGGACAGGTTCTATCCATCTTACAACTGGAGGAATTTTTGATTTGATATCTGTATGTTTAATCTTAAATCTTCCGAGTAAAATCGTTTCTTGATTATCAAATTCAGCATTTTCATCAGTTAATGGAACAACTAAGGCATCTTCAAAATTTTGAGGACCTAAGATGTTAACTAATAGTCTGCCTGAGATAGAATCTACTGCAACTTTTTGTTCAATATAATATTTACTACCAATGTTTTGAACAGTGGCACTACCGATTGTAGAATCTAAATCAGTAGCTATTCTTGTAAATTCTAATTTAGAATAATCAATATTATTTGCTGGCCCTTTGGGGTCAACATATAATTTGATTTGATAAGTACCATTTGCATAACTCCTCCATAAATCAGAATAACGTAATAAATGTAATTCAAATTCTACTTCCTGAGGGGAAATAGGAACTGTATTTCTAATTTGAATTAATGCATCTTCTACTTCTTTCACAAACTGCGAATGAAGTGAGTTAACACTTATCAAAGTAAATAATATAATTAGTATTTTTTTCATTATTCAATTACCACAGAAATTTTACCTCTATTATTCCATGATATATTATAATCTTTACCAGTTATAATTCCATTCATATTTGTATCGCTTCTTCTATACATAGCTTTAGGATTTAAATCCCAATCACCAAGAAATTTAGCTATAAAATCAACATCATCATTGCTAATATATTGTTCACCAGTGGCTACTCCTGTTAAAGAATCTATATAAGTTCTAGACCTATCAACATTCCCAGCATATAATCCTCTAACTTGATTACCTTCTTCATCAAGACCTAATACTTTCAAATCAAATCCAAAAATCACATTTGGATCAGAAAAATCTATTATTTGAGTTGCTTCTTTAGTAGAGAACATAAATTTATCATTAGTAACAACTGTTAAGTGATTTCTATGTCTTAATGCTAAATGGTAACCATCTCCACCTTTAACATTAATACCAGTATCCTCACTAAATATTAACACTTGACTGCTACCGTTAGTATCTGCTATGGTTCCATCACTCATTAAAAAACAAGTTTTATAAAATTTATTATTACTTGCGATATTTGGACCATCTCTAAATTCTAATACTATCCAATCTACAACACCTTCCGGAATATTTTCAACATATATATTTTTACTATTCGAATCTAAATTAAACGGATATTCACCTGGAGGAGTATTAGGTATAATCAATGAATCTCTTAATATTGTATGCATTTTACCTTCACCAATATAAGCACCTTCTAAAATAGCTTTTGCCATTAGAGCTAAATATTTTGCGATAGTCATACCAATACCAAATTCACCTAATCGACCATTCAACTTCGCACTTGCATAAGCAAACTTAGTGTTATTATCTAATTGCGGATTTGTTGCATCAGTTTGGTCAACCCAGTCAATATCATCTTTTTCCCATTTTTGTAATACTAATTCATTAAATATCACATCTGGATTAGTTGATGTTTCATGGATTGGATTATTTACATTATCTTTATCATGTTTCCAAGCGTATCCAAAAGTAACATCATTTACAGAATCAATTTGATTCCCAGAATTATCTTTAGCAGTTAATTCTATTTTTCTTCTAACCTTAAATTCAGAATCTTCATCATATTCAATAATATCAAAAGCTGTATTAGGTTCAATTCGGACTTGAAAAGTATCAATCTTACCACTATTATTTGATAAGTCTTGCCCACCATTTCCGAATTTAACCCAAGTATAAGCATTATTAAATGTTTGCGATTCGCCTTCTACTAAGTTTGTTCTTGCAAAATTTCCATAAATTTCAGCAGTTTGATTTGTGTAATCAATTCCTGAATTTTGTCCTTTAAATACTAAAGTATTTTCTTTATCTTTTGTACCATTTCCATCTGAATCACTATCCATATAGATATTACTTGCTACAGTTAGTCTATCAGAAACGTGAGCATCTCTTGTAAATGTAACACCTTCGCTATTATTTACAATTAAGTCAGTTAGTACATTGTTTGCTAATGGGATTTCTCCACCAATTTCAATTCCACCAGTTCCACCATATTCAACTAAAACTTTACCATCAAAAATAGGCGCCATATTTAATCTTGATTGTGGCGTTCTATATATTCCTGATTCATCCATCATGTGGAAGTTACCATCTACGATATTAATAGTTGACCCATTTTCTAAAGTGAAATTTTGGTCATTTGAGTTATACAATACCCCATTACGAAGTGTAAGTAAATTCTGAACACTCCATCCACCTCTTGTGATTGTTGCACCATTGGCTTTGTCTAATTCTAATGATTTAAATAATCCAGTTCCATTAATTTGAGCAAAAGTAGAATCTGTACTTAATATAAAAGGAACTCCATCACTATTTGCAGAATTGGCATTGATTTTACCATCGTGTTCTGTACTTTTATGTGAATAGAATTTTGGTATCATAGGGTTTAATTTGTCATAAGTAATATTTGAAGTTGCGTCTGTTTTAACTAATGATGTTGCTCCAAAGTCAACTTCATTTGTTCTTGAGTTTACAATAAATTGCTTCTCATTACCTTTAAAAACAATTGTGTCAAATAAAATCGCTGGAATATATTGTCTGTTTGCACTATTGAACTCAACATAACCTTTAATTTCTTTTTGATTAAAAGTAGTTGTTGTTGTATTATTTAATAATAATTTGCCATTTTCATTATTTATAATTCCATCTGAATTGAGATATTGTTTTTCAATATTAATGGTTCCAGAGTTGTTTATGTTTGAACCATTTTCAACATTAACATATCTATTATTTATATTCACTTTACCTTTATTATCTAACACAGAATTACCTTTCATCTCAAAATTTTGAGAAAAGGTAATTTTAGTTAAAAGTAATATGATTATTAATATTTTCATGTTTTTTATTTTTTGAAATGTAGGGTGATATTTATTTTACCACCCTATATTTAACAAAATTTATACCAATTATTTTTATTCAGTAATTCTAAGTTCAGCACCTTCGTCAACATCAATATAGTTGTTATTCATACTACCACTATAGATTACAAATGTTGAACCAGCAAATATCACAACACCCTTGTTATATTCTAGAGCAGTATTTACGCTGTTATCAGTGATACCATTTGGATTACCATCTTTTAAATCAGTGGTAGTGTAAGTACCTTGTAACGGATTCAATGTTAATGAACCAGCTGGATTGTCAAAACTTTCAGCTCCATCAGGATCTGGGAATAAAGCAACAGTTCTATTATCTCCAACTAATAAAGTAGCTAATTCAGATGGTGTAGTAGATAAATCACCATAAGCACCATCAATTAATATTCTTGAAGCAATACCATCAGCTGTAGTATTTCCTGCTCTTTGATTTCCTAATTTTACATTCTCATTAGTTGAAAAGTCATTATCTATTTGTCTTTCGTATCCAATATGAACTGTATGTCTTACGACAGCTTCGTCTCTGTATCCGGGTTGTTCGCCTTCATCCCATGTATCTGGGTTAGACCATCTACCACTATTAATTGAGATAAATGTTGTTGGACCACCTCTTAAGAATAAAGTACCACCATTATCAACTTGTGCAAATACAGTTGGACCACTATTATCACCACTTCTTCTTAATCCATCTAGTTGAACCCATCTTAATCCAGGGTTAGCAGTTGCATCTCTTACAGGAGCAAAACCAGTAGAAACTTTTTCAGTAGTTCCACCACCTTGGTCTTCTCTAAATCTTAAGTCTTCTTCATTTGTTGGTGTAGTTGGAGCTTCACTATCTAAATAAGCGAATCTCATTTGTGCAACGAAATCACCAGTTGAAGTATGATACATGTCAACTGTTCTATTTACATCTCTTGCTTCTTCATAATCAGAGTTCCCAGTGCCTGGTCTTGAATCTAAAGCAATTTCACTTACTGAACCAGAACCACTACCAATATTAACTTTCATTTCAGAGTTGTTAAATGTTAGTGTAGCTGAACCACCACCAGTTCTACGAGCCATCATACCAACT
>JAUIIX010000146.1 GCA_030431515.1 bacterium | reverse complement strand
ACTTGGTTAACAACACTGCTAGTCCTATTGAGTACGAGTCACCTAAAGCAGACGATGTTTATGAGGCAGATAAAGAGATATCTACTTTCAAACTAAACATAAAAGCTGAAAATGTGAAAATAGTACCAGTGGACAAGATGTTCCAAAAGTAAACTATGGTTAACAATAGTTTAAATTTATGCGAACCCCGCACATTATGTGTGGGGTTTTTTTGTTTAGTTTGTGTAAAAAGAACAATTATTTTCACTATTTTTAACGTTCGAGAAAGTAAACAATAATGGTAAACTATATGAGACTAATCTTTGCAATTTTAATAATAACATTTTCAATTAGTCCACTTTATTCTCAAAATTCTCTGGACGAAGTTGAAGAATTTGATCCTTCCATTTTAATCCTTTATCCTTATCATGTACAAGTTGGGTTCAGTCTAATTTCAGAAATTAATGAAGAAAATGAATACATTGAAAAAGAAAGGGAGACTTCAATAAACTCCACTAAAGAACATATAGAGTCTTCTAAAGAAAGGCAGAAAAACATAAGAATAATGTTAGAAAAGAAATTAGAATTCCAACAGAAAAAAGATTTCTATTCACGGCTTCCAGAAACATTAGAAGGGTTTTTACAATATACATTATTCGAACGTTTTAATAATCTTCTGATATATGCGATAAATCAAAAGTCTCCTAGTGAAATAGATAGTCTATCTAATATTGCTAATAAATATCGGACACAGTATATAATTAACTTTCCTAAAGTAAACATATACGAAGAAAATGGTGTTATTAGGTCAGATATCAAAATTCAGCTTTTTGATAATATTTCAAAACAAATTGTATTAGATAAAGAATATACAGGTGATTTTAAAAATCCTGGATTCGAATTTACTTGTCGAGATAGTAGTATTGGGTGTACTTTTAACAATGCTATAGCCCAATCAATAAGAGAAATATTATATATAATTTCTACCAATAGTCCATCCATAGTTAAAGCAAAGATTCTAAATGAATCTAGAACAGATATTCTATATAAAGAATACTTTATTAAGAATGCTCCAAAAGAGGTAATCTCAATTATTAATTCGGATGAAGAAATTGAGATAGATTCTTCGGCTTATTTTCAAAGTGTTTTTAACGATGGAAAGGACAAATTTATTTCTTTCTTTGCTGTTGAGTCTAATGGAAGGACATTAGAGCAGTTAAAAGGTACGAAAGATAAACATGTCAATATTGTTATGGAAGACTTCAACTCTATTGACAAATTACCAGGTATTTACGCATATACAGTAGAGGGTTTAAAGTATGAGAACAAATGGTATTTTTTAAAAGGGAATATAACTTATTTTAATTCTAATGATTTTGAAAATGGTAAATTTCAATATTTCTCTAACTTAATAAAATGGTCTTTCTTTAAAGAATCATCAACAGAAGTCAATAAAGAATATTGGGAATCTAATACTTTCAGAAAAGTTGAAAGTTCGGTTGATAAGAATAAATTAGAAATCGAGAATTACAAGAGACTATTAGATAATGGTAATCTAACATCCGAAAAGAAAGATTTTTATAAATATATGATTGATAGATACTACGGGGAAGATTTAAAGAATAAGAAGTATTTCGGTATGTATGAACTAGTAGTTTCACGATTAGAAGACAAGATTAAAAGTAATAATAATGAGTTAGACTCTATTCTAAAGGAAGAAAAAATAATCCCATTTTTAAATGAGTATATAGGTTCTAACAATGATTTTATCAGTTTTGACAATGACATACCTGCCTTAATATATCCATTGAATAGAGAAATGATTCTATTTCCAGTACTAATTGAAGAAACAAATGGTAAGAGTCAAATTCATTTCTTTTTACTAAAGGAAAAGTCAAATAATGGTATCAAATTTTATGAATGGAATTACTTTGATCCTTTTACTCCAAAAAATAAAAATATCCTTACTGTAAATATAGTAGATAAACTTAAAGAGATTACATTTTGGAACTATTCTTTTAATTATTACGACAACAAAGAATTTTGGGATAACTACGTATTACTCAAATCTAATGATGAATTCGAATACCTAAAGTCAATAGACTTTTAATATTCAATAAACTTTTAAAAAAAAACCCTCACTTAACTAAGTGAGGGCTAATAAAATTTAAAAACTAATTTTTCGAGTTATAGATCGCCTTCAGGTTTCAACTGGAAATAATAATTTCCACCTACATTCAGTAACATTATATATTCTCTTGGTCTTATAGT
>JAUIIX010000145.1 GCA_030431515.1 bacterium | reverse complement strand
AATGAAGACCAATCTAACTTTATTAATATGTCGTTAACATGTAATTTATCTAAATCAAGTTCTTTGAATGAACTAGTGTACAAATTGTCATCAATTTCTTCTGTTACAAAAGCAGTGTATTTCATTAATTTCTATTTTTTTATTCGTTTTAACGCTTTTTCAGTTTCACTTATAAGTGGAGCTGTTGATATATTATTACCTGTCGCCTCTCTCATCCACTTATTGGGAGTCAATTTCCCAATTTTCGCCATTCTTTCAAACTCTGTCCCCAAGTTTTTACCTTTAATATACTGTTCAATTTGGAATTCAATAAGGTGTCCAATTGGATAAGCAGAAAGATATAGTGGATAAGAAATCATGTGGGAATAAATACCTAAAATATTACTATCATCAACTCCAAATACAGGAGCATAATATTTATTCCAAACATCAATAGATACTTTGTTAACAGCAATATTCAATTCTTCCTTAGATGCATTAGGATTATCATATAACCACATCCAAGTTTTTTGATCTACTAATGAAGCACCCATTATTTCGAATGTTGACCAAAAATTATCAAGTACATAAAGACTATGTTTATTAGGGTCTTCCGAATCTATACCTAATAATTCTAGATCTCTCATTTGGAAAACAAAGGCTAATGCTTCCGTAAAAGCAGTGTTTGGAACTCCGTTCAACATATAGTAGTCTATATCGTACAATGATAAAGTCTGTTCTACATTATGACCAAACTCATGTACGGCGATATTGTACCCTTTGTAATCCATACCATTAGGAGCTATTTTAGTTCTTAATCTTGCTGAAACCCCTTTCATTTCTGCACCCCAGGCATGACCTGCTCCTCTAGATGGATCAACCTCAATTTTATCAGATATGTAATTGGCTCTTTCTTTTGACCAACCTAATTTGATAAGTATATTTGGTAAATCTTTTTTAATTGATTCAGGGGTCGGATATTTCTCTTTGGTGATTTTATTTAAATCTTCTTCATTTATCGAACTTCTTGATTTAAAACCATCATACCAAATATCAAATGGTTGTAAACCTCTACCCAATCTTTTATTGATTAAACTTGCTACTTTTTTAACTGTTGGAGAACTTACAAAGCTTACAAATAGTGATTCAACCTCCTCAATTGACATTTCCATTTCACCAGTAAATTTTCTTTGAATATAAGTTGACATTGATGGAGAGTATTCGTCAATATTCTTAAGTGATTCGAATTGATTTAATATTTTTTGATACCTAGTATTTGGTTCACTTTCAAAGTCTACTATTTTACCATTTTCAAATAGTTGATTCGTTACGGGATTCCAATCATATTTGTTATTATTTATAAATTTTTCAGGAATTTCTTGAGTTATTATTCTCTGCATAATAGAGTAAATCAATTTCTGTTTTTTCAATCCATTTTCATCATTTGCATATTGAGATTTTAATTCATCTCTGAGATTCCAATGTGTTATTAGTTTCAACTCTTTAGGAAAAGGATGGTTTCCTTCGTCATCTATTATATTACCCATGTGAATGTAATATTCATAAATATATGCATCAGCTTCTGAATTAACTTTAGCAAAATCTTGCAACAATCTACTTTTTATTCTAGATGTAAATAAGTCTCCTAAACGAGCATATGCCCATTGTTTACGTGACCATTTATCTTCATTCGCTCTTTTCTCTTCTAGAGAATAATATGGGAAATTAAGTATTACTATGAACGCTATTTTATTTTTATATAAATCAGATTCTAAGTGAGCAGAGGGATTATAACTATCGAACATCCTATCTATATCTGTAATATCTCCCCATTCTAGAGCCACAGGCCTTTTAATATCAAGCATCATTTTATTAAAATGACCATTTATAATCTCTAAATTTGCTTGTATTTTTTCGAATAAGGTATCAAGTTTTTGACCTTCAACATAAAAGTTTTTTTCAACGAAGTCTATAAATTCTGGTGTTTTTCCATCTGATTCAGTCCATAATTTCTGGGTTTGTAATACGCCTCTTTCAAATCTCAATTTATCATTTTCTGACAGATTTTTCTTACTTGCTAAAATTGTAGTAACTGTAGCATCACTAATATTACTCAACTCATTCGAATGAGCATGATTATTAGAAGGAAGAAGAAATAAAGACAATAGGCATATTCGTAGGATATTTTTAAATTTAATCATTAATTTTTATTTAATTATAGTCAAAAAATACATTTGAATATAGTGCTTAGGAAGGAAATAAGCTAATAAAATTAAACTGAATACTACACTAAAGTGTAATA
>JAUIIX010000144.1 GCA_030431515.1 bacterium | reverse complement strand
TGGCTCTTGACATTAAATCCGAAATGAAAGATTTTAAAACAAGTGATGGAACAGAAATTAAATTCAGAATTGGGATTGATTGCGGAGCAGTAGTAGCAGGTGTAATCGGCGAAAAGAAATTTATATATGACTTGTGGTCTGACGCAGTAAACACAGCCAGCCGAATGGAAAGCACCGGAGAATCTGGACAAATCCAAATCACAGAAAATTTCAAATCCGAACTTGAAAAATTTGAAGGAAACTGGAATTTCACTTTACGTGGTGAATTTGAAATCAAAGGCAAAGGTCTTATGAAAACATATTATTTGGGAAATTAAAATGAAATTATTATTAATAATTATAATACTTATATTTTCTATAAATACTACAATTGCTCAACTTCAAGGACAAGCAAAAATTGATTCTTTATTAAAAGAATTACCAAAAATGAAAGAGGATACTAATGGAGTGAATTTACTTGCATTACTATCTTATGAATATCATCGAGTAAATTCAGATGATGGTATTAAATATGGGGAGCAAGGTTTAGAAATATCAAATGCCATAAATTGGGAATTAGGTAATGCAAAATGCTTAAACTCAATAGGAAATAATTATCGAAAAAAAAATAAAAATAAAAAAGCTCTTAATTACTTTCAAAAAGCATTAGCAATTTCAAAAAAGTTAAAGTATAACATTGGTATATCTACAAATTTAGGGAATATTGGACTAATCTATAATAAACAATTAAAATTTAATAAGGCGCTAGAATACCATAAAAATGCTCTAAAGATTGATGAAGAAATAAATAATACTTTAGGAATAGTTAAACACATTAATAATATTGGAAATGTGTATAATGATCTATCTGAAAATGAAAAAGCTTTAGAATATTATCACAAATCTTTAAAAATAAATAATAGTATTGGTAATATATTAAATGCTTCTATCAATTTACAAAATATTGGGAAAATCTATTTGTTTTCGTCTAACTATCCAAAAGCATTAGAATATTCATTTAAAGCTCTGAAAATTAAAGAAAAATTAGGTGATTTATATGGACTTGCTGAACTACTTGGAAATATCTCAGTTATTTATTTTAGACAATCAAACTATGAAAAGGCATTAGAATATTCATTTAAAGCTCTGAAAATTAATGAAAAACTAAATAATAAAGCTGGAGTTGCATATACATTAGCTAATATAGGAAGTATATTTGGTGTTCAATCAAACTTAAATAAATCTCTTGAATACCTCCAAAAAGCATTAAAAATTTATGAAGAAAATGAAAATTATAACGGAGTCGCTTCAGTTACAGGTAATATTGGATCAAATTATGGTGAGCAAAAAAAATATTTTAAGGCATTAGAATATTGTTTTAAGTCTTTAGCAATAAGTGAAAAGTATGATTTAAAAAACGGAATATCTATAAATTTAGGTAATATTGGAGAGTACTATTTAAAACTCGTTGAAGATTCAACTATTATTAATAGTGAAAATAAAATAAAGTTAATTTTAAAAAAAGAAGTTTATCTAAATAAAGCATTAGAATATTTGCTAAAAGCAAAAATAATTAGTCAAGAAATCAGTGGCTTACATTATCAATCTTTTATTTTTGAAAATCTCTCCAAAGCTTATCAGTTAAAAGGCAACTATAAAAAAGCACTTGAAGCAAAAGAAGAATCTTATAAACTTAAAGATTCAATTTTTAATAAAGAAAATAATGATAAAATAAATGCTCTTGAAAAAGCAAGAGAAGATGATGTAAATAAATTAAAAATAGAAAAACAAGAAATTCAATTACAAGCTCAAGAAGATGAAAGACAATTAATTATATTATCGTCAGTTGGAGCATTATTATCTGTTTTAATTATATTATCAGTTATTTTAATTCAACGTAGAAAATCTGAGAAACTACTTTTAAATGTGTTGCCTGCTAAAATTGCAAAAAGATTAAAAGCAAAAGAACATCCAATCGCTGATCATTTTGATAATGCAAGTATAATCTTTATTGATATTATTGGATTTACAAGTTTATCATCTGAAGCTGATCCGAAAAGAGTGGTTTCAGTTTTAAATGACATCTTCACAATATTCGATAAGCTTGCTGATAAACATGGACTTGAAAAAATAAAAACTATTGGTGATGCATATATGGCAGTTGCTGGTATTCCTGAGATCCAAGCTGACCACGCAAAAAGAACAGCCCAAATGGCTCTTGATATAAAACGTGAAATGAAAGACTTCAAAACTAGCGATGGAACTGAGATAAAATTTAGGATTGGGATAGATTGTGGAGCAGTAGTTGCCGGAG
>JAUIIX010000143.1 GCA_030431515.1 bacterium | reverse complement strand
AAGAAATAACTAAATATTTAATATTATTAGTATTATTAACTTATAATCTATCAGCTGTATCTTCACATTTAAAAATTAATGGAAGTGCTACTAATTTAACCCCAAAAGCTGGAGAAGAGTTTTCAATTCAATTGGATTTTCAACTTGATGAATATTGGTACACTTATACAAGTTTTGAACAAATGAGTTCAGAAGGAATTGGACCAAATACTACAGAAATTATTTTATATCCTGAAGGTAGTTTAGAGTTAGTAGGTGAAATTAAATATCCTGAACCAAGCCAAAAATTTGATGAAGGATTTGAAATGGATTTAAGTTATTATAATAATAAGTTTAGCTATGTTTTGAATGTTAAAGCATTGAAGAACTTAGATTTAATAAAAGATTCAATATTTTCTGAAGTTTATATCCAAATTTGTGATACAACAAGTTGTTTACCTCCTGAGCCATATAATATTTATATAACTAAGTTGATTAAAGAAACAAAGTTATACTATGAACCAGCTCACAAAGATGTTAAAAAAGAAGAAACTGGGAATAAGAATGTTACTGATTCATCTAAAGAAATTGAAGCAGCAAAAGATAAAGGGATTTGGTCATTTTTATGGTTGTCAATTACTTCTGGTGCTTTAGCTTTACTTACTCCTTGTGTTTTTCCAATGATTCCGATTACGGTTTCATTTTTTACAAAACGTGCTGAAAAAGCTAATGCAAAAGGACTTAGAGATTCAATTTTATTTGCTTTTGGGATAATTTCAACTTTTACTGCTTTTGGATTAATACTTGCATTAATCGCTGGTCCTACAGGAATTAGAGATTTTGCAACTAATCCATTTGTGAATTTATTTATAGCAGGAATATTTTTAGTTTTTGCTTTAAATTTATTTGGTGCTTTTGAGATTCAAGTTCCAACTGGAATTATGAATAAATTAAATGCAAAATCACAAGGTTCTGGAGTAGGAAGTATTTTGCTTATGGGATTAGTTTTTTCTTTAACTTCGTTTACTTGTACTGTTCCATTTGTTGGTACAGCACTTATTTCTTCGTCAGGGGGTGAATGGTTCTATCCGATTTTAGGGATGTTAGGATTTTCTGCAACATTTTCAATCCCATTCTTTTTATTTGCACTATTTCCAACTTTACTTAAAACATTGCCTAAAGCAGGTGGTTGGATGAATAATTTAAAAGTTGTAATGGGATTCTTGGAAGTAGCTGCAGCAATAAAATTCTTATCAAATGCCGACTTAGTATGGGATTGGCAATTATTACCTCGTGAGACATTCTTGTCAATTTGGATAGCTTGTGGAGTTTTAATAGTAGTATATGTATTAGGTTATATGAGAATGAAAATGGATTCTGAAGTGAAATATATTGGTGCAGCAAGAGCTGTTTGGGCAATAATATTTGCTTCTGTTACTGTATATTTATTATCTGGATTATACGGCAGACCTTTAGGTGAATTAGATGCCTTTTTACCACCACAAGGATATGGTCAATCAGGTCAATACCAAAGTAATATGAATTCAAGTGGTGGAGAAAGTAAAGCTGTTTATGATGAAGCAGATTGGTATAAAGATTATGATAAAGCATTAGAAGTTGCTAAAGCCGAAAATAAAATGATGTTTTTAGATTTCACAGGCTGGACTTGTACTAATTGTCGTTGGATGGAATCTAATCTTTTTCCTGATAATGACATAGCATTATTAATGAAAGATATGGTTAAAGTGAAATTATATACTGATAGAAGAAAAGAACCAGAATTATCTTACAAAAAAATGCAAGAAACTCGTTTTAATTCAATTGATTTACCACTTTATGTTATTCAAGATGCAAAAGAAGAAGTCAAAGGTACGAAAGTATTTACTAGAAATAAAGAAGAATATATTGAGTTTTTGAAAAAAGGTGTTAAATAATTGATAATTAATCTTTTTGGGAAAAGAACTAAATTCATAGATAGTGGTTTTTGTGAACCACAATTTAACATGGACTATGATTTATCACTGATTGACCAATTAGATACAGAAATTGAGGCATATTTTAGAATTTATGCTTGGAAACCTTATGCTATTTCTCTTGGTATGAATCAAGAAACGAATGATATAAATTTAGAAGTATTAGAAAATGATGAATATCAATTAGTTAGAAGACCAACAGGTGGTAGGGCAGTATTTCATGCAAACGAATTAACATATTCATATATTACTAAGTTAGATAAGTTTAATAAATCACAAGCGTATGAGTTGGTACATATTGAATTTGATAAAATATTAAAGTCAATTGGTATTAATTCTGACTTTGTA
>JAUIIX010000010.1 GCA_030431515.1 bacterium | reverse complement strand
GGGAGTTTGGTATGCTTACCTAATTGGCTTAACCTTTACAGCATTAGTACTTACATATAGATTCCATCTTTTAAGTAAAAGAATTATTCTTGAAAAATAATATACAATAATTATTAATTATATACTTCCTAATCTTAAAATACTTTTTAGGGGTAAAATTATGTTTTTGTTAATATTTATATTAAATATTCTATCTGCTCAAGAAGTAACACTTGAGTTTAATGATTGGAATTATGACACTAAAATCGAAATTGATTCTCTGAATATTAGGAATATAGGGCTTGGGATTGATACAACTCTTGTAAATCCTAAGAGTGTTGATATACATAATTTATTGATAATTAATGATGTAGAAGAAGAGCGATTAAATAAATATAGTTTGAATTATTCAAGTAATATTTTAAAAATAAATTCAAAAGAAATAATTAATAACTTAAAAGTAATTGACTTACTTGGTAAAACAATATTTGAAGATAGTCCAAATAATACTTCATTTGAAAAAAGCATCAACTTACAAGAAAACTTAACATTTGTAATTTTAACTATAAATAATAAAACTTACTCTCAAAAATTATATAATATTAATGAAGAATTTTACAAAAGTACTTCTATTATATTAAATGACCAAGACACTTGGTATTTGACACCTTATAAAGAAAAATATAGAGATACTACTTATACTTTTCAGAATTATCAATTAAAAGATACGTTAAACTTAAATTTGCAAAGGGAGAGGTATTTGGTTGAAATCTTGTTTAATTTAAAAAATGTTTATTATAGTTATAAAGCACATTCATTTAATCCTGGAACTCATGAATCAAAAGATTCAACTTATATTAATAATATTGATATTAAAGATAAATTATTATTTAAACTATATGATGAGAAAACAAATAAAAATAACGGATACTATGATGTTTGTAATGATATTGAAATAGAATATATTAAATCTGGATTTAAAATATTTAACTCAAATGAAGAACAAGAACCTACGATATACTCAATAAATATTATATTTGAAAATGACAAAATAATTGAAGTGATTTATAATAAATTTTATAGATATAGATCAGGAACATATTCAAGTAGTTGCATATCAAAAGAAATAGATTTAATTCTAAATGAAAATATAAAACTTGAAGATATAAATATTGAATTAAATTATAAAAAATTATATTCATTTTCATATAAGATTAAAGATGATGAAAATTGGTCAAACTATTTTAAGGATGAGTTTACTAGTAAATTTAATGGAAATGTTGAAGATGATGATGAGATTATTTTAAATATTTCCATCAAAAAACTTGACTAAGTCAATGATTAATATTGAAACTTTATTGTCATCAAGCATTGCTGAAAACTATTATGATTTTGAAAATAAATATTTAGTGATGGTCGATGTATTTAGGGCAAGTTCTGTAATTTGTGCTGGCTTGTATAATCAAGCAAATAAAATTATTCCAGTTAAAAATGTAGATGAAGCATTTGAATTAAAAGTAAAAAGTAAATCAGAAACTTTACTTTGTGGAGAAAGAAAAAGTATAAAAGTAGATGGATTTGACTTGGGAAATTCTCCCCTTGAATATAAACAAGAAGTAGTTAAAAATAAAGATATTATATTAACGACAAGCAATGGAACTCGAATTTTCTCTCTCGGAAAAGATGCTTATAAACGAGTAATTGGTTGCTTTGCAAATCTTGATTTTGTTTTAAAAGATATTTCTTCATATATTAGTGAGTTAAAATCGAACAAAAATAAAATTAATTTGCTATTTTTATGTGCTGGGACGAATGGAAATTACTCTCAAGAAGATGGACTTTTTATAGCAAAGTTGATAAGTTCAATAAAAACAAAGCATAAAGAAGTTGAGCTATGTGATAGCAGCGAACTAATTTTAAATAATTACTTAAATAATCAAGATAATATCAAAGAATATATAAGTAATTCATTTCATGCAAAGTATATGAAATCTCTAAACTTGTATGATGATATTGAAATTTGTTTAAGCGAAAACATTTATTCGATTTTACCAATTATTATTAAAAATGAAATTGTAGCTGACAAATAAGTTTTTTTCTGGGGGGAAAATGGCTAACAAAGACAATATTATTGTTCGTAAAAAGATTTTTTCGAGCAAAAGTAAAAAAGATGTTGATGACGACATAGAGGAAGAAGAAGATGACGATGAAGTAAATGAAGACAATAAAGAGTTTTCTAAGTATTTCAAAGCGGGAGCGATTCTTCTTTTTACATGTGCAATTTTAATATTTCTATCCTTAGTTTCATACACAGTCAAAGATGAAATGAATTCAATTAGTTCTGTTGGAGAATTATCTGAAATTGTTTCTGGCGATGAATCTTTAAAAATTAAAGCTGAATCAAGTCATAATTTACTTGGCTTGGTAGGTGCCAAACTCGCTTATCATTTATATAATTCCACAGTTGGTTTTATTATATTTTTCCTCCCGTACTTTTTAGTTATTTTCTCACGTGATTTATTCAAATTCTATGAAATCAAAAGCAAAAATTGGAAACGATTAGGTATTTATATCTTAATTTGTTTGCTTTTTTCTTCTCTAATGGGATCGATAAATACTAGTGATTTATTTGGTGAAATATCAAAAGAATGGTATGGAAATATCGGCTATTTTGTTTCATCATATAGTACGCAATTCATTGGTACTATTGGATCTGTCTTATTATTTTTATCTGCCATTATAATTACTGTAATTTTAGGAACGGAAATAAAAATTGACCCAATTCTTAATTATTTTGTAAAAACAGCTGAAGATTCTACATCTTCTCTTAAAGAAATAGTTAAGTCACAAAGTCGTGAATTAAAAGACAAAATCGAAACAAAATATGTTGATTTAAAAGAAAAGAAATCGTCAAAAGATGATCCTGATGAAGATGAAGAGTTAGAAGAAATTGAGATCAGAAAACCTATTATAAAGAAAAAGAAAATCGAGTTGTCAGATGAAGATAAAGTAGAAGAAATAGATGAAAAAGAAAATGAAGTTAAATTTGAAATCAAGAAGAAAGAAGTTGAAAAAGAAAAGAAAAAGGCATTTCAATTAATAATTGGAGATGAAGAAAATACAAAAAAATCTAGATTTGATATTGAAGATGAAGACGAAAAAGATATAAATAATGGTAATATTGAAGAAGAAGTTACTGATGAAATTGTAGAAGAAAAGAAAGAAAAATCAAATCTTTCTAACAAGATTAATTTACTATTTGAAGATTTAGATGATGAGATTAATGAAGATACTCAAAAGGAAAGTACAACTAACATTGATAATTCAGAAACTAATGATGCAAAAAAACTTGTTTTAGATGTTGAAATTCATGATCATAGCGATGATGAATTAGATAATCCTTTATCAGTATTAATTCACGATGAGAAAATAAATTATACTTCACCTGGGCTTAATTTATTAAATAATAAGAAGTTTGATGAATCAGTAGATGAAGAAGAACTGAAAATGAATGCTAAAATTCTTCAAGAAAAACTTGAGACTTTTAAGATATTTATTGAGAATTTACAAATTACTCCTGGTCCGGTTGTAACGCAATATGCTTTTACTCCTGCTGCAGGGATTAAGATTAGTAGAATTGAATCGCTTCAAGATGACTTGGCTATGGCTTTGAAAGCAAAAGGAATTAGAATAATTGCTCCAATTCCAGGAAAGGGGTCAGTTGGGATTGAAATTCCAAACCATAATCCAACTTTAGTGACTTTTTCATCAGTGATAAATTCTAAAAAGTTTTATGATAATAATATGCACTTGCCGATAGCTCTTGGTAAAAATATTTCTGGTGAAGTAGTTATTGGTGATTTAGCAAAAATGCCTCACTTGTTAATTGCAGGGACTACAGGTTCTGGTAAATCAGTTGGTGTAAATACTATAATTAACTCACTATTATATAAAAAATCACCGTCAGAATTAAAATTTGCAATAATTGACCCTAAAAAAGTAGAATTACCTCAATATGCTGCATTGAAAAATCATTTCCTTGCTATATCACCTGATATTAAAACTCCTATTGTAACTGACCCAACTGAAGCTATTGTTTTACTTAAGTCTGCGGTTGTAGAAATGGAACAAAGGTATGATATTCTTGCCTCAGCAGGTCAAAGAAATATAGCCGATTATAATGCGAAAGTACGTGAAGGTAAGTATAAAGATTCTGAAGATATTGTACATAGAGAGTTGCCTTATATTGTCGTTATCGTTGACGAGTTTGCAGACTTAATTTTAACAGCTGGAAAAGATGTTGAAGAGCCGATTGTTCGACTTGCACAAATGGCAAGAGCTGTTGGTATTCACATGATTATCGCAACTCAAAGACCTTCTGTTGATGTAATTACAGGGATAATTAAAGCGAATTTTCCTTCTCGTATTGCTTTTCAAGTGTCATCAAAAGTGGATTCGAGAACAATACTTGATACTTCTGGTGCTGAAACTCTTTTAGGAAATGGGGATATGCTTTATTTGCCTTCAGGTAAACCAAAACCCGAGAGAGTTCAGAATGCTTATATTTCTACAGATGAAGTGGAAAATATATGTGATTTTATAGGTAAGCAAAAAGGATATTCTCAACCTTATTATTTCCCTTCAATACAAGAAGATGTAGAAGGTGGAAATATTTCAAGAGAGGATAGAGACCCTCTATTTGAAGATGCAGCACGCCTTATGATTTCATCTCAACAAGGTTCAGTTTCAATGCTACAACGTCGATTAAAAATTGGTTACGCTCGTGCAGGAAGAATAGTAGATGAACTCGCTGATGCTGGTGTTGTAGGTCCATTTGATGGTTCAAAAGCAAGGCAAGTATTGATAGATAGTGAAAGTGATTTAGAAGCGATATTGTAAAAAGGAATGCCCAAATTATTTTGGGCATTTTACTTTATTTACTTAGTTTTTGCATAAGTTCTTTTTTGCTTGAACAGTGCCACATATCCACCGTCAGAAATATTTGACTTTGCTTGATTATATTCTTCATCATACTCTGTATAAGAAAAATTAGTACTTTGTGCATATATTGAAACTATATCATTTTCTACTGTTTTAGAAGCAAACATTACAGCTGAATTCTGTAATTCTCCATCATTTAAAATATCAAATATTTTAATTTTAAAACCAAAAAAAGCATCATCTGAATAAATTATATTATCTTCTATTAATATAGGAATGGAATCTTCTTCAACACCGTCTGTTATAAAAACAAAATTATTATTGATTTTAAATTCAGTATAATTATATGCTAAATCATTATCAAATTCATATTTAGATGCAACTAAATTAGAGTCCCAAAGCATAGGGTCACTTACTTTACCATTTATATCATAAACTTGAATGTCCTCAACTTCACTAACAAAAACATAAGTTTCAGTTCCATTGAACGTTAAAACATCTTTTTTATCTTCATCTTCAGAGCAAGAAACTAAAAATACAAAAACTATAAGTAATAAATACTTTTTCATAAAATTTCCTTTTGTGTTTTAAAAGATTGTAAATTAAATAAAAAAAGTAAAATTTACATAATTTATAATGAATTTAGTTTATTTACAATATCAAACCATTCATATCGTTCCTTAGAGTAGATTATTCAAAAAAAGAATTCTATATGAATTTCATTCTTATTAAGTTTGGCGGAAATGCAATGATTTCCGATAAAATTAAACAAAATTTCTGCTATCAAATCAAATCTTTAAAAGATTCAAATTATAAAATTGTTGTTGTTCATGGTGGTGGTCCTTTTATTCAATCTATTTTAGATGAAGTGGGTCTGGAGTCTAAGTTCATCAATGGACATCGTTTTACAGGTGAAAAATCTTTAAAATATATTGAAATGGCTTTGTCTGGTGAGGTAAATGGCGATTTGGTAAGGTCTTTAAACAATGAAGATTGCAGTGCTGTTGGGCTTTCTGGCAAAGATGCAAAGTTTGTAAAGTCCATTATTAGAAAAGATATGCTTGATGGTGTTGAAGTTAATTTAGGACGGGTCGGCGATGTTATTCAAGTTGATAATAAATTGATTAATACCTTGTTAGATAATGGTTTTACACCAGTAATTTCTCCAATTGCGACTGCTATTGATGGAAAAGACCTTAATATCAATGCAGATATGTTTGCAGGTCATCTTGCAGGCAGTTTGGGGGTTGATTCTTATGTTGTATTGACTGATGTTGATGGTTTATATTCTAATTTTAAGGACAAAGGGTCTTTAATTAAGAATATCAATATTAAAGAATTAGATAAATATAATGATGCAATAGTCGGTGGTATGATACCAAAGATTGACTCAATTAAAATTGCATTGAAAAAAGGAGCAAAATCTGCCCAGATTTTAAATGGCTCGAAAGAAAATCGAATCCTTGATTATTTAAATAATTCAAGCGACATAGGAAGTAATTTTAATTAATTAGTTCCAATTTCTTAATTTTGTAAAAAATATTAATAACAAAACAATCAAAATATAATGGATAAATTTCAAGAATTAGATAAAGAATATCATTTTAATTTATATGGTAGATACCCTATTACAATGTCTCATGGCAAAGGTTCACGCTTGTGGGATGTTGATGGAAAGGAGTATGTAGATGGACTTTCTGGGATTGCTGTGTGTTCACTTGGGCATTCTCATCCAAAAGTGGTAGATGCAATTACAAAGCAAGCCAGTAAACTAATGCACGTTTCTAATTTCTTTGTAACAGAGCCACTTGCAGAGCTTTCAAAAGCAATTTGTGAGTTTTCTGGTATGGATAAAGTGTTTTTCTGTAACTCTGGTGCTGAAGCTACCGAAGGTGCAGTCAAAGTGGCGAGAAAATATAATAGTTTGAATGGTAAAAAAGGGTGTGATATTATCTCAATGGAAAATTCTTTCCATGGTAGAACTATAGCAACTATTGCAATGGGTAAAAAGAAGTATCAAGAGGGCTTTGCTCCTATGCCAAGCGGTTTTATCAAATCTAATTTGAATGATATTGAAGATTTAAAAAGTAAAATTACTTCCAATACTGGAGCAATTATAATTGAAACAATTCAAGGCGAAGGCGGAGTAATTGTTGCAGAACTTGAATACCTAAAAGCAGTAAGAAAATTGTGTGATGAAAATAATATTTTACTCATTGCAGATGAAGTACAATGTGGCGTTGGAAGAACTGGCTATTTTTATGCTTTCCAAGAATATGGAATTAAGCCCGATATAGTTTGCTCTGCGAAAGGTGTAGCGGCTGGTTTTCCAATGGGAGCTGTTTTGGCAACTAAAAAAGTTGCAGCATCTATGGAGCCAGGAAATCATGGAACAACATTTGGTGGAAATCCACTGGCTTGTGCTACTTCACTTGCGACTTTAAACATTGTAAGCCAAAAAGAATTTTTAAATGAAGTAATTGAAAAAGGTAATTACTTTAAAAATGAATTAAATGAAAAGTTAAAAAAATTTCCTATATTTAAAGAAGTTAGAGGCAAGGGTTTGATGATTGGTGTTGAGTTTACAGAGCTTACTCGTCCGATTGTAATGAAAATGCTTGACAAAGGAGTGATTGTAAATGCAACTGCTGATACAGTTATTAGGATTGTGCCACCTCTAATTATTACGATAGAGGAAATTGATATTATAGTAGAAAAGTTAGTAGAATCAATCAAAGAGTTATTTTAAATGAGTGAAATTAATGTAGGGATAGTTGGTGCAACAGGATACACGGGAACAGAATTAGTAAGGTTATTGCATAGACACCATAAAGTTAATATAGAAGTAGTTACATCAGAATCGAATACTGGACAAAAGTTTTCAAGTATCTTTCCAAGTTATACAGATATTTTTGAAAAAGAACTTGTTAGTATTAAAGATTTAAAGAATTATAAGTTAGATTTAATTTTTTTGGCATTGCCTCATAAAGTTTCTATGGAGTTTATAAAAAATCACGGAACTTTTGGTGCTAAAATTATTGATTTATCAGCAGACTTTAGATTGAAATCAAGTGCAGAATATGAGCAATGGTATCATACTCCTCATATAGCTAAAAATGAATTGAAAAAAGTAGTTTATGGATTACCTGAATTTTTTAGAAGTAAAATAAGAAATGCTAAAATTGTTGCGAATCCTGGTTGTTATCCAACTTCAACAATATTAGCATTAGGTCCACTTTTGAAAAAAGATTTGATAAAATCAAAAGGTATTGTTGTAGATTCTAAATCTGGGGTTTCGGGTGCTGGTGCGAAAGCAAATAGTAAAACTCACTTCCCAGAAGTTTTTGGTAATTTTAATGCTTATGCTATTGGTTCACATAGACATACTCCTGAAATTCAATCAACTTTAAAAGAATTTTCTGGTAAAAAAACTGAAGTGCTTTTTACTCCTCATCTATTGCCTATTGATAGGGGAATATTAACTACTACTTATTCAACACCTAATAAAGTATTGGATAGTGAATTACTTAGAGAGGAACTTGCACACTTTTATGATGGAGAAAAATTTGTTAGAGTAGTAGATACACCTCCTTCAATTAAGAATGTTCGTGGTTCTAATTATTGTGACCTTTTTGTGCATTATGATGAAAGAACTCATAAAGTTATAACTGTTTCTGTAATTGACAACTTAGTAAAGGGTGCATCAGGACAGGCAGTTCAAAATATGAATATTATGTTTAATTTTTTAGAATCAACGGGCTTAAAAATCCCACCACTTTTTCCATAGGTATAATATGAAATTAATAATTTGTTTGACTTTAATATTAGTCAATTTTGCTTTTGCATTAGACCCAAGTTCTGAGTATTTAAAAACTCCAAAAGATTATAATTTGAAATATAAAGAAGTTAAAATAAAAACTGATGATAAAGCCGAATTAAACACTTGGATAATTACCGAAAATGAAAAGTCTAATGATATTTTGATAATGGCAAATTCAGACATTGGTAATATGAGTAATTTTTTACCTTATGCTAATTTTGTTTCTAAGAATTTAAAAAAGACAGTTGTTCTTTTTGATTATAGAGGATATGGTAAAAGTTCAAATTATACTCATTCTAAATTTGCACTTTCTGATAAAATATTAGTTAAAGATTTGAGAGCAGTTATTCAATTTGTTCAAAAAAAATATCCAAAAGCAAAGATTACATTGTATGGTTTCTCGATGGGTGCTTCTATAGTGATTCTTGCTGCTAAAAATGAAAATGTTGAATCATTGTTTTTAGATAGCCCAATGATTGACCCTAATGATGTATTAGCAAGGGTATCAAATAAAAATGTATTCTTAAACGATAAAGATTTTTTTGATTTAACAAACTCTGCTGATCAATTAAGAGCTAAAGAAATGTTCATAATTCAAGGAAAGAATGATAATGTTACTAATGCAAATATTACAACAAAATTTTATGCACAATCAAATATCCAAAAAAATATATTGATTTTAGAAAATAATAAACACGGAGATATTTCAAATCTATATGCAGATTTGTATTTATATTACTTAAAAACTTGTTTAATAAATTAAAAAAAGAGAAATGATAAAGAATATTACGGATGTAAAAGGTTTTAAATGTTGGGGAGCACATATTGGGATTAAGTCGAAAAGAAGGGATTTGGCTATCATTTATTCTGAAAAAGAATGTTCTGCTGCTGCAGTTTTTACTAGAAATAAAGTATTTGCAGAACCTGTTCGCCTTTCAAGAGAAAATATTAAATCAGGAATTGCACAAGCGATTGTTATAAATTCTGGAAACGCAAATGCCTGCACAGGCAAACAAGGTTTTGAGGGAGCAATGGCTATGGCTAAAACGACTTCTGACCTTTTGCATATTCCTTTAGAAAGTGTGATTGTTTCATCAACTGGAATTATCGGAGAACCATTTCCAACGGAAAAAGTTGTAACTGGTATTAAAGAAAATATTTCAAAACTTACTAAGAGAAGTATTGCTGGTTCACTAACTGCAAATGCAATATTAACAACAGATACTTTTCCAAAGGAAGGATTTGTTGAATTTAAAGTAGATGACAAAGAAATAAATATGGCTGGAATTGCTAAGGGCTCTGGTATGATTCACCCAAATATGGGAACAATGCTTGGCTTTATTGTATGCGATATAGCAATTGATAGTAAACTATTAAATGAAGCACTTAAAACAATAACAGAAGACACTTTCAATATGATAAATGTTGATGGAGATACTTCTACTAATGATATGGTAGCAGTGCTTTGTAATGGAATGGCTGGCAATAAAATTATTACCAAAAAAGACCAAAACTACTTAACTTTCTATGAAAAATTAGAAAATATGTGTAAGCATTTGGCAAAATTAATTGTTTCAGACGGAGAAGGTGCAACCAAATTTATTGAATATGAAGTTAATGGTGCAAAAGATAATGAAGAAGCAAAAAAAATAGTAAAAACAATATCAGATTCAAAATTAGTACAAACAGCGATATTTGGACAAGACCCAAATTGGGGAAGAATAGTTGCCGCAGCAGGTAGGTCAGGAGCAGATATTGAGTTAGAAAAAGTAGATTTATGGGTTTGTAAAATAATGTTGCTTGAAAATGGACAACCTATAAGCACAAATAAAAAAACATTGAAACGAAAAATGAAAGAATCCGAAATCCACGTTAAATTAGATTTAAAACTTGGAAAAGGAAAAGCAATTGGCTGGGGTGCTGATATTTCTTATGAGTACATAAGAATTAACGCTGAATATACAACGTGAAGGAATTAAAACAGAAATCTCTAAGTAAAATTATAGATTCTCATTCATTAAGCGAGGTCGAAATGTTATCATTCAGTGAGAAGTGGGTAATCCAGAAATAAAACATTAAACACAAATAAAAATATTTAATAATCGTCGATAAGCTAAAATTGAGAAAATTATGAATAGTAGAGTAGAAATTGAAAATAAATTAAAATCAATTGAAGCTGAATTAAGAGAGCAGTTTTCTGTTAATAAAATAGCTTTATTTGGATCTTATGCTAATAATACTAATTCTCCATCAAGCGATATTGATTTATTAGTTGAATTTAATAAACCAATTGGCTGGAAATTTTTAACTTTAAATATTATGTTAGAAAATTTATTCAATAGAAAAGTTGATTTAGTAACTGATTATGCACTTAGACCAGAACTTAAAAATGATATTTATAGCAATTTAAAATATATATTAAATTGAAAAAAGAAAAAAGAAATTATTTAATATATTTGCAAGATATTAAAATATCTATGGAGCGGATATTAGAATACACCAAAGATATGAATTTTATTCAATTTCAAAATAACCAAAAAACTATTGATGCAGTTATTAGAAATTTTGAAATAATTGGAGAAGCATCAAAAAGTGTGGAAACTAATATTAAAGACCAATATCAGAACATTCCTTGGAATGAAATGTATTTCCTTCGTAATATCTTATCACATGAATATTTTGGCTTAGATTTAGAAATCTTATGGGAAATAATTACAAATAACTTAAATAATGATTTAAAACTGGTTGAAAATGTAATTTCAGACTTTAAAAATTAATTTTTACAAAAAGCCCAATATAATAATTGGGCTTAAATTTTAATATTTGATATTTAATTGATTAATTTAAAAAAGACCTTACACTATTCACTAATTATATCTATTACAACTCTTCGATTTTGTGCTTTACCCATTTCTGAGTAAATATCTGCTATAGGAACTCTTGCTCCTTCTCCAGAAATCAATATGTTTTTTGTATTACTTTTAGATTTAGTAATTAAATAATCCTTTACATTTTTAGCCCTTTGAACTGAACGTTCTTGAATTTCTTTACCTGTTCCATTTTGGTCAGAATGACCTGTAATTCTAATATTACCATTAGGATTGTTTTTCATCCACGCTGCTAATTTATCTAAAAAAGCTATCAACTCCTTAGTTGGTTTAGTATCTGTTGATGTACGATAAGTAAAAGTGAACTTTGCACCTTTTTTAAATTCAATATTTTCTAAATTGACTTTGTCATAATTAGTTTCACTATATATTGAATCAGTAATGTCAACAACTTCAATATCGATTACTTCAAAATTAATTAATTCATTATCATTAATATTAATTAATTCATTATCATTAATAAATTTGAACTTCTTTTGATTATTGTTTTTAGGGATTTCACTTAATGAATTTGAACTTTCAGTTTGACTATAAACAGAGTTTGAAAGAATTAGAATCAAAGCTATAAATATTGTACTCATAATAATGCCTTAAATTGTTTGAAAAATAAAAATGTAATAAATTTCTTTTTTTTTTATCCAATAATTATCACAATCTCAACTCTTCGATTTTGTGCTTTACCCATTTCTGAGTAAACATCTGCAATTGGATTTCTTGCACCTTCTCCAGTAACAAGTATTCTTCTTTTATTTATACCAGCCTTTCCAACAATATAAGTTTGAACCTCTTTAGCTCTTTTCATAGATCGGTCTTGCATTTCTTCATGAGATCCACTTTGGTCAGCATGTCCTGTAACTCTAATTTCTGATTGAGGATTATTTCTCATCCATTCGTTTAATTTATCTAAAAATTCAATTAATTCCTTAGTTGGCTTAGTATCTTCGGAATTGAGATATGTAAAAGTAAACTTTGCACCTTTTTTAAAACTAGGGTTTTCTTTATTATGTTCTTCTAATTTAATAGGTTTTTTAATTAACTTTCCTTCAAAAACAGCAGGAGCTTTTTGATCACTTTCTTGACTATAAACTGAAATAGAAAATAAAAAACAAAGTGAAACAAACGTAAGTAGTAATAATTTCATAATAAATTCCTAATTTTTAAAAAAAGTATTAAGCAAACTTAATAAAAAAAGTAAAATGATAATTAAATTATTTAATTTATCGAATTATTTTCCTACTTTTTTTATACTTTTTAAACTATATTTTACTAATTTTAAGTTTTTTTTCTACATTAGTGTTTTTTTGCTACTATTTTTGATATTTTTGTGATTAGAGATTTTAAAATTATGGTTTTTTAGATGAAGCAAATTGTACAGTATCAAAGAAGTGGTGAGTTAAATATTGAAGAAGTGCCTGTTCCCACATGCCCTTCAAATGGTATATTAGTTAGAGTTGAGTATTCTTTGATTAGTGCTGGTACAGAAAAAAGTTCAGTTGATAATGCTCGTGGCTCTTTTTTTGAACGTGCAAAAAAACAACCCGACCAAGTAAAATTAGTATTAGATACAGTAAAGCAACATGGATTACACTCAACTTTTAATAGAGTTTGGAATAAATTAAATAGTTATAAAGCATTAGGTTATTCTGCAAGTGGTATAGTAGTAGAAAGCAAGTGTAAAGAATTTAACATTGGTGATAGAGTAAGTGTTGGTGGTGCTGGTCTTGCTAATCATAGCGAGTTTGTTGCAATTCCTAAAAATTTGGCAGTACTTATTCCCGACAATATTAGTTCGCAAGATGCAAGTTATGGAACAGTAGCATCTATTGCTATGCAGGGAGTTAGACAAAGTGGAGTTTCTGTTGGAGAAACTGTTGGTGTAGTTGGTTTAGGGCTATTGGGTTTGATAACTGTTCAGATTCTGAAAAGTGCTGGCTGTAGGGTAGTTGGTTTTGATGTAAATGAAGGATTATTTGAAAATGCTTATAATTCTGGTGCTGACTTATGTTTGCTAAGTAATAGTACTAGTATTGACAAAGCTTTAGCATTCAGTAGAGGTATAGGATTAGATAGTGTAATAATTACTGCTGGAACAAGTAGTTCGGCACCTTTGAATATGTCTTTGGAAATGACAAGAAAAAAAGGTGTGATAAGTATTGTTGGTGCTGTTGGCTTGAATATCGAACGTGGTAAATGGTATAGAAAAGAGATTGACATTAAAATTAGTTGTAGTTATGGTCCTGGTAGATATGATAGATTGTATGAAGAAGAGGGCTTAGATTATCCAGTAGCATTTGTTAGATGGACTGAAAACAGAAATATCCAATCTATATTAGATTTAATTTCACTTGGAAAATTGGATGTTAGTAAATTAACTACTCACGTTTTTGAATTAAATAATGCTGTTGAGGCATATAATTTAATTTTAAAAGGTGAAGAAAAATATTTAGGTATTGTAATAAAATACCCAGAGGATAGTGACCATTTAGGACGTTTCATTTTTAGTGAAAATGTATCACAGAAGAAAGATGGATTAGGAATTAGTTTCATTGGCTTAGGTCAATTTGCTCAAAATTATTTGATTCCACCACTTAAAAGTTTGAATGTGAACTTTTATGGAGTTAGTAATTCATCGCCAATGAGTTCTAAAAGTGCTGCAAATGTAAATAATTTTGAATTAAGTTCATCTGATGCAAATGCGATGATATTTGATAAAAAAACTGAGATGGTATTTATCGCATCTCAACATCATAGTCATGGTGAATATGTTTTACAATGTTTAAATGCAAGAAAACCAGTATATTGTGAGAAGCCATTATGTGTAACAGAAGATGATCTTGAGGAAATAAAAACTACTCGAGAAGAAACTAATGGTAGGATAATGGTTGGATTTAATAGAAGATTTAGTCCTATTTTCAAATATATTAGAGAACAAGTAAGGCATTCAACACAAGCAATGAGTATTAATTATAGAGTTAATGCAGGTAAAATTCCTTTAGAACATTGGGTGCAAAATGATGAAAACAAAGGAAGAATAATAGGGGAGTTGTGCCATTTTGTAGATACTTTGATTTACTTAACAGGGAGTCTGCCACTAAGAGTTTTTGCAGAGTCTATTTCTGGTAATGATATATCATTACCAAATGAAGATGTTGTTACAGTAAGCATTAAATTCAAAAATGGTAGCATTGGACGAATTGATTATTTCGCAAATGGTGGAAAATCAATGGACAAAGAATATTGTGAAGTATTTTCAGAAGGCACTTCTTACAAAATGAAAAACTTTGAAAGTTTAGAAATATTTAATAAAAAAATCACTGAAAAGAAATTTGATGGTAAAAAAGGTATTGATGAGGAAATTAAAGAAACTATTAATAATATCTTAGAAGGAAAAGATATGCCTATCAAATTTGAAGATATTTACTATGCTACTAAAACAACTTTCGCTGTATTAGAATCACTTAGAATGGCTCAGCCAGTAACATTAATTTAATTGGTTTAAAATTATGAAATTGATATTTATATTACTACTTTTTTTAACTGCGAATATATTTTCATTTAATTCTAAAAATTACAATTCTTTATTTAAAACAAAAGATAGAGTTGTTGTTGATTTAAAAGGAAATTGGGATAATACTCAAACAGGAAAGAAACAATATATTCCTTTCTCAACTTCCAATAACGAAGTAATGACTTTTGTGAAAGAAATTAAAATTGATAAAAAACTATTAAAAAGTAAAGTATGGCAATTATACTTTGCTGGAATTGATAGTGATATTGAAGTTTATATTAACGACAATTTTGTAGGGAGATATCTTGGTGGAATGACACCATTTTATGTTAAAATTCCAGAAAAGCTCATTAATGAAGAAAATGTAAAAATTAAATTACAATGTATTCCTTTAGATGACTATACTTATATCAGTAAAACTATGGGACTTGACATAATGAGATATTATTCAGGAATATCTCGTGATGTATTATTTATAGGAACATCGAAAGTATGGATTCACAATCTATTTGATGTAAATACTGAATATTCTCAAAACAATCATATTTTAAAAGGAAGTGTTTTAGTTAATTCTGGAGCATTAAATAGTAGATCTGACAGTGCTAAACAATATTCAGATAATATGGTGGTTCGCTTAGAAGCTGAACTTCTATACGATGGACTTAGTGTTGCAAAGATGCAAGATCAAAACTTTAAAATCGAAAGCGAAAGATCTATTGAAAAGAATCTAAGATTTGTTGTTAGTAATCCAAAAAAGTGGTCTAATGAAGACCCCAACATTTATGAATTAAAAGTGAGTGTATATAAAGATGACAAGCTTTTAGATACTTACTCTCAAAATGTAGGTTTCAAATCAACTAAGTTTAAAGATGGTCAATTATATTTGAATAATAAAAAACTATTCATCAAAGGGATTGATTATGTTGAAGATTTCAAAGGTAAGGGAGCAACTTTATCAATGAAAGAATTTGAAGAAGATATAAAATTAATAAAAAAACTTGGTGCTAATTTAGTTAGATTCAAATTTCACCCTCCTCATAAGTATATGTTAGATTTATGTGATACTTATGGATTATTAGTCTTAATAGATTTACCAGCGTACAGACTACCTAATAGAATATATAATACTAATGAATTAAAAGTAAGATTAGAAAATGTAAGTAGAAGATTTGAATCTGCTTATTCTACTAATGTTTCTTTATTAGCATGGGGACTTGGTTCTGAAATAGAATTTATTAATAAACCCAAAAATACATATAAATTTCAGTCAGATAATAAATTTTATAGAACCTATAGTGTTAATAAACTTAACAATTTAGGTAATGAAGATATATCAATGGTTGCTATTTATGATTCTTATGTTGATTATGATAAAATTGTTAATCTAATTGATAAAAAATTAAATAATCAAAATTCAATAATATTAAACTTTGGTTTACCAGTTCAGTTGAATAATAACAATGGTTATTTGGATATGTTATCAGTTCAAAATCAAGCGAATATAATTAGAAATCTATTTTATATAACTGAAAAAAAGCAGTTAGCTGGTTGTATTATTAATTCATTTAACGATTACTTATTACAAAACCCAACACTTAGAACCAATAACAAAAATTTATTTTTATCATCAACTGGCTTAGTAGATAGAAATAGAATTGCCAGATTAAGTTATGAAACAACTTTATCTTTATTCAATCAAGAAAAAGAACCAATATTAGATGCTGGAAGTCAATCAGAACAAAACACTATGATGTTCATCATACTTGGCTTAGTTTTACTATTAGTATTTATTTTCTTATTAAATAGAATTAAAAGATTTAGAGAATATTTTAAACGTAGTATTTTAAGTCCTTATAATTTTTATGCTGATATTAGAGATCAGAGGTTAATTTCTACAACTCTTACATTGATTCTTAGCATTATGATTTCTGTAACGCTTGGAATTTTCTTAGCAAATTTTTTATTCCATTTCAGAAACTACGAAGCAGAACAGTATTTATTAAAACTAATAATTCCGAATATTGATTTACAAAAAAATGTATTTAAAATGATTTGGCAACCAGAGCCATTTATGTTTATCATCACAGTTACAATATTTTTATTTTTATTTGTAGTCTCAGGAGTTTTAAAATTATTTTCTAGTGTTGCAAGTGGAAAAATATTCTTTTCTGACACATATATAATAACTGTTTGGTCATTTATTCCAATAATATTAATCTTACCTTTCGCAATAGTATCTCAAAAATTATTTCTTTTAAATGAAGGAATAGCTATCTCAATGATATTATTATTGATGGGGCTTTTATTGTGGTCAATCTTTAGAATGATTAAAGCAACAACAGTTGTATTTGATTTATCATCTTGGAAAGTATATTCAACAGTATCAATATTATTAATTGTACTAATAATATTGCCTTTGACATTATATCAAATTAAAAATTCATTCATTGATTATTTAATTTACTTCAGTAAGTTTTACTTGTAAATGACAGAAAACAAAAAAATAGCAGCGATAGACATAGGTACAAATTCGTTTCACATGATAATTGCGTCCTTAGATTCGCAAGGAATGCTTAATATCATTCAAAGGGAAAAAGAGTTAGTACGTTTAGGTAACTCACCTGGTGAAATGAAAATGCTAACTGAAGATGCAATGAATAGAGGTGTAATAGCACTTAAACATTTTAGTAAAATTGCCGAAAGTGAAAACGCAGTCATCAAAGCTATTGCCACAAGTGCTGTAAGAGAAGCAGACAATCAAAAAGAATTCATTGATACTGTATATGCAGAAACTGGAATTGATATTGAAGTAATATCTGGTAGGGAAGAAGCAAGATTAATTTATTCAGGTGCAATCAGATCTTTACCTGTTTACGGAAAAAGAACTCTATTGATAGATATTGGTGGAGGAAGCACAGAAACCTTGATTGGTCTAAATGGAGAAGTCGCTTACTGCAATAGTACCAAAATAGGAACAGTTCGACTATCTAAGATGTTCTTTGATAAAGAAAATATAACAAAACAAGATATAATTAGTTGCCAAAATTATATCAAAAGTGAATGGACACGAACTTTAAATAAATTAATAAAGCATAAATTCGATTATACAATAGCCACATCTGGAACCTTACAAAACTTGATTTCTATGGCAGCAGTAAAAAGTGGAACAATATTATTAGAAAATTCTAATGGATTAAAAGCTACCGGTAAGTCAATATTAAAAATAATTGAAAAAATAAAAAAATATAAAAATAAAGATAAAATAAAGTCAATAAATGGACTTGATGAACAAAGAGCTGATATTATATTAGCAGGCGCATTAATTACAGAATATTTTATAAACTACTTAGAATTAAAAGAAATAGTTTTTTCAAGTTATGCTCTAAGAGAAGGGATTTTCTTCAAATATTATCAATTAGTAAATAATAAAGAATTAAGTGATAATATTTTAAAATTAAGACAAAACACCACTCTAAAAGTAGCAAAAAAATACAATGTCGATCTTTTACATTCAAAACATATAGCAAAACTATCTCTCAAACTATTTGATGAATTACAAGACTTACATAATTTAGGAAAACACGAGAGAGAATTATTAAAAGTAGCGTCATATTTACATGATTGTGGCTTTTTTATATCACATGACAAACATCACAAACATTCTTACTATTTAATATTAAACACAGAAATGCCTGGCTTCACAAATCAAGAAGCAGAATTAATTGCAAATATTACTCGCTACCATAGAAAATCACTTCCAAAAAACTCACATATTAACTACTCAAATTTGAATCAATATGATCAAAAAGTACTTTGGTATTTGGGAGGAATTTTAAGGTTAGTAGAAGGACTTGACAGAAGACAACTCAAAAATGTTGAAAATATTATTGTAAGTCAAAAAAATACTCATCTTGAATTTCAAATCCCACAACACACTGAAAATGATATAGATATAGAATTATGGAGTGGAGATAGTCGAAAAGAAATGTTAGAACACGCCTTGAATCAAAAAATAATTCTAAAAAAAATGTAACAAAATCGCCTCTATTTTATTAATAGAGGTAGGAAGTATAACAAATTTATAAAAAGTATAATAAAATTTGTATTTTTATGCGTATGTATAAAACAATAATTTTGTTATTAATACTTTAATAGTTATATTACTTTTTTTAAAAATGAAAAAAATATTTTTTAATTTAATTTATGGTGTTATTATGAAAAATTTATACATAATTTTCTTGCTTCTCATATCTACTTCTCTTGCTCAAGCCGAATTAAGAAACGGCGAGACTGACGAGGAAGTTATTAAAGAAGGAATAGTAAAATTATTAGAAGGTCCAAGCAATGCTGGTAGGGATTATTGGTTGACTGTTCCACCTCCATATTTAGTAGCTGACCCAACTAACTTCACTAGGTTTTTTATTGGTGCTTCAGCTGATGCAAATGTAAGAATAAGACAAGAGAATGGTATTGATATGTCATTACAAGTACCTGCTGGAACTGCAAAATCATTTGATTTGAAACCAGGTGAATGTCAACCGTATATTCATAACTTAAATGATAATTATGGACTACCTGCTCACGTACATGCTGGTAAAGGGTTAAATATTACTTCTGACCAACCTATAATAGTATATGTTATGGTAAGATATAGTTTTACTTCTGATGGGTATTTAGCATTACCAACTCATGGCTTAGGAACAAAATATATATCAACAGTCTATGATGCTAGAGAATGGTCAACTGGTAGTTTACCAAATATGGTATGTATTGTATCACCTTATAGTAAAAATAATGTGAAATTTACCTTAGGTGGTAATGATATGACACAAGTTAAAGTTTTAGGAGGTAAAACTCTTAGACCTGGTGATTCACATACTTTCAAAATGAATAAAGGTGATGTAGTTGTTCTTTCTAACGTTGAACAAGATGAAACATTATCAGGTTCATTAATTGAAAGTGATAAACCAGTAGCTTTTATCTCAGGTCAATATTGTACTGATATTCCTCTTAGGGTTAGGGCTTGTGACTATACCGTAGAAATGGATATTCCTATGCACTCTTGGGGACAAGTATATAATGTACCTTATATGCACAACAGAGATAAACCAAGTATATTAAGAGTTTTTGCTCGTGATCCACAAACAACAGTTTGGAGAGATGGTCAAGAATTATTTTATTTCTCTAAAGGTGTTGGCCAAGCAGGAGGTACTCAGAACAGTGCTTGGTATGAAACTAGAGTTTGGCCTGTTGGTTTAGAATTAAGACCTGCAGTTTATACTTCAGATAAACCTATTTATCTTGCTTTATTTAATCCATCTTCTCAAGATGATGGTAAAGAAACAGATCCATTCTCGATGGTATTAACACCTGTTGAGCAATATCAAAATGAAATATTATTTGCTACACCTGCTGCTGGAGGTGGAAAGAATTTTGGTGCTAACTACTTAAACATTATCTTTGAAACAGATGAAAATGGACTTGTACCAGAGGATATGATGTTTGGAACTGTTAAAGGTGGAGGTGAAGTTGACTGGGTTACACTTAGAAATAGATTTGGTGCATCTGCAGAATTAATGTATGAAATTGGTTCAGGCGATGATTCAACAGGCGTTTCAAATACTCCTCATAGAGGTAGAATTTTTGGACATAAATGGGTGATTTTACCTGGTGATGGGATTTTTAAAATAAAATCATCTACTCTATTTGCATGTTATTCTTCTGGGGTTGATAATTATGATTCTTATGGATTTCCAACGGCAACAGCTCTTAGAGTTATAAGTAAAGATACTCTTCCTCCAACTATCAATTGGACAATGGACTGTCAAGGAAATGTTAATGGAACAACTACTGATAACCCTGATCCTGATCCAGATAATATTAGAGTTGGTCTTGCAATTCCAGAATTAGAATGGGATGATATTATTAACTTTACTGGTTTTGAATATGATAATTCAAATTTTGTTCCTGGTACACCAACAACTGCTTGGGAAATAAAAGTTGAGGATCCAAAAAAATACGCAAGAGTTGTTTTAGTTTTTTCTGATAGATCTGGTAATGTTTCAAGAGACACTATCGAATATTATCCTGAATTAATCGAATTACGTGAACTTGCTGCTGATGATACAAATGGTGATCTGCTTTTAGAACCATTAGGTGTTGTTGGCTTAAACGAATTACATACAAGAAGATATGAAATTGAAAATATGTCCGATACAAGAACTTTTACTGTAAAAGAAGTTAAATTGTTAAATAAAACTCAAGGGTTTAAAATTGTTAAACCTTTAAGTTGGAATTTAGCTGATGCTTTCGGACCAAGAGAAAAAAGAGAATTTACTGTTGAATTTACTACTGATAAGGAAGGAAGATTCTTTGATTCAGTTGGTGTTGCTACAGATTGTAACGATGACTTCTATGCTAGAATTTCTGCTGAAACAGGAATACCTGGTATCACAGTAGATGATTATTCTTTCCAACCTTACGCACTTAGTGTTGATGGTAATAACCCAGCAGTTCAATCGACTGTGTTAAGAGTTAAAAATATGTGTGATGGAGTAGAAGGAACTCAACCTTTAACAATTATCGGTTATACTCAACCAACAAGCCCAGAATATACTCATACTTTGCCAGTTATAGATAATGGAGCAAATAAAGTAGTTTTAAATCCAGGTGAAGAATTAACATTTAGAGTTAATTTCGCTCCATCTGCTGTTGGAAATTATCCTGATAAAATTGTTTTCCAAACTGAAAATGATTTAGGTTGTGACCCTGAATGTATTCTTGATGGTAAAGCAATTCAAGCTGGTATCTTAACTCAAGAATATAATTGGGAAAAAGTTAGAATTAACTACCCTAAACAACCTACAAACCAATACGAACCATTAGGTAGTGAAGTAATTACTGCAATTAACACAACTTCTGGTGAGTTTGCTAGTCAATTAGCTATATCTGATATTAAATTCGAAGGTGTTACAGGACCTGCTGGTACAAATGACGGTTTAAATGCATTCTCTTTTGAACAAAATTTTGCAACTGTATTACCTACGAATCCGATGAATTTCTTTAAAGGAATAAAAATAGCACCAGGACAAAAATCAAATCAACGCAAAGTATATTTCAAACCAACTGCTGTTGGAAAATATGAAATAAACTATTACTTTGAAAGTAATTCTGAAGTAAAAGGTTCTGAAACAAGATATGCAATTCAAGGGCATGGTGTTGTTCCAAATATGAATTTATATTATGATGATAATGGAACTGAAGAAACAAACACTGTTGATTTTGGTACAATTACAGCTGGTGTTCCTACAGAACAACAAGTAAGAACTTTAACAGTTACTAACGAGCCAACGAATACTGATGATGGTGATGTACTAATTATCACTGGTATTAACTGGGGAGCAGATGCTACTACAGATATTAATCAACTTGGAGTTACTAAAAACTTTTATGTTGATGAAGCTAAAATGTTAGCTGATATTGGTGGCTCTGGAGTTTACCCAATTTCATTAGGAATTGGAGAATCATTTAATGTAGATGTTACTTACTATACTACTCAAGCTGATGTAGTACATACAACTAATATCGTAATTGATTCTGATGCAGATGAATCAGGAGTAACAGGTAAATTTAATAATACATTAACTTTAACAGGTAATGCTGTTAGACCAGGTTTAAATAGTAATTCAGTTGACTTATATTCTTGTATAACTAATCCATTAGTAGTTGACCAAAACTATGTTCACACTAGTGGAGCAACTTATGATAACTGTTTCTACTATACAAATACTGGTAGTAAAGATGTATTAATTAAAAATCTTACATTTACTCCACAAGATGGTAGTACTGCAGGATATACATTAACAATCGACGGTGTAGAAGTAAGAAGAAACGGTGGAACAATTGACAATTATCCTTCTGCTGACAATGTTACATTAGCAAGTGGAGATAAAATGATTGTTTTATTGACATATACTCCATCTGCAAAATATGATGCTATACCAAAGATATTAATAATGGATGTAGAAACTGACATAACAACAGTTGAAGATCTACCAGCACCTCAAGAATGTCGTTTAACTTCTAATAGTTTCATTAGAGGAACAATTAACTTAGTTAAAAAAGACGATGGTCAAGATTTAGTAGAGCCAATCAATTACAATACACCAAGTCATAGGAACTTAAATTATATTGTAAGTTTGGAACAATCTCCTGACATTACAGATGCTCAATTACAAGAATTAGATATTGAAGTTGAATATAGAAAAGGTTATTTAACTTATAACAAATCTGTTGGAGTAAGTTTAGTAGATGCTTATGAAAGTACTTTTGAAATTATTGGTGTTCCAACAACTTCAATTAAGTTTGAATTAGATGCAGATAGAGGAAATAAATATATTGTAAAAGAAACAATAGCATTTAAAATCAAAGCAATTGGGAATAATTTCATAAATGAATCTGGTAGATTATTTGAAGTAAGTTTCAAAACTGGTGTACCAAATATTCCAATCGGTGGATTATCTAACGGAACTGAAACTAAATTAGCTGAAGAGTTGTATTTAGAAGGAAGAGACCCTGGTAATACTGAAACAGTTTTAGAAACATCTATAACAGATCCAATTGGAAATGCTTGTGCGGTTATCGAACCACCATCTCAAATAACAATGGACTTAGATCCAGTTTGTGCAATGGGATTAAGACCTTTGAATTTATCAGAATTTAATAATGCAACTCCAGGATTAATTTCTCCTCATCCTGTAACATCAAGAGGATCAAATATTGATTTCTCATTAGCATTTGATTCTGAGACAGTAATTCAAATTATGAATTCAAAAGGTGATGTAGTAGCAGTAATTAAAAATGAGAAAATGAATGCTGGAAATTATTCTATTCCAATTCCAGTTGAATTACTATCAAATGGCGTTTACTTCTACGAAATATCTTCTGAATATTTGAACGCAAAAGACAAATTCGTTGTAGAAAAATAATTAATTTTACAACAAATTAATATAAAAGCACATATTATTTTTAATATGTGCTTTTTTTATTTTGTTTTGTAGTTAAAAAATCTTAATTTTGTATTGCTCACCGGCGAGATTTCCAAATTATACATCTCAAAGATTTAATATTTCAATCCCCGGTAAATAAAATTTATTTCATAGGATATCAATAGATGACAGAAAGAAGACTGAGAAAAAGAACCACTCCTAGCAAAGGTTCTTCTTTTCCAAAAAATTATAATGTTAATGCACCTGCTGCAAGTAACAGAGTTGTTGAACAAACTACAGAATCACAGTCAGAAATAATTGACATTGCTGAGTTAAGATCAAGCAAATTAATTGAATTGCAAACAATGGCTAAAGAAATGGGTATGGAAAGCATATCCGGCTTAAGAAAGCAAGAATTAATCAAAGCTATTATGGATTTTAAAAATGCTCAAGCACCTCAAGAATCTGAAAAAAAAGAAAAAGTATTAACCAGCGGAGGGGTGCTTGAAGTGCTGCCCGACGGATACGGATTCTTAAGATCTGTAAGTTACAACTACCTACCTTCTCCCGATGATATTTATGTTTCTCCTTCTCAAATTAAAAAATTTAGTCTAAGAACTGGTGATTCAATAAAAGGACATGTTAGACCTCCAAAAGAGGGTGAGAGATTTTACGCTTTATTAAAAGTAGAAGATGTAAACTTCCTTAGTCCTGATAATATCAGAGATCGAACAATATTTGACAATTTAACTCCACTTTTCCCAGACGAAAGAATTAGATTAGAAACAGCATCCTCTGGATATGCGATGAGAATTGTTGATTTACTATCTCCAATAGGAAAAGGTCAAAGAGGATTAATAGTTGCACCACCTAAATCAGGTAAAACAGTTATTCTCAAAAATTTTGCAAATTCAATTGCTCAAAATCATCCAGAAGTAAAATTAATCGTCCTGCTTATCGATGAAAGACCCGAAGAGGTTACTGACATGGAAAGATCAGTCAAAGGTGAAGTAGTTGCTTCTACATTTGATGAACCTGCTGAAAGGCACGTACAGGTTGCTGAAATGGTAATCGAAAAAGCTAAGAGATTAGTTGAAGCAAAACAAGATGTAGTAATTTTACTTGACTCTATTACTCGATTAGCTAGAGCTTATAACACAGTTATACCTCACTCTGGTAAAATACTTTCTGGTGGGGTAGATGCACTTGCACTTCACAAACCTAAAAGATTTTTCGGTGCGGCTCGTAATGTAGAAGAAGGTGGTTCATTATCAATTATAGCTACAGCTTTAGTTGAAACCGGCTCTAGAATGGATGAAGTTATCTTTGAAGAATTCAAAGGTACAGGTAACATGGAGCTAGTATTAAATAGACAAATCTCTGATAGAAGAGTTTATCCAGCAATTGATGTAAATCGTTCTGGTACTCGTAGAGAAGACTTAATAATGGATGCTCAAGAACTAAATAAAGTATGGATATTAAGAAAAGTACTTGCTGATATGCAGCCAGTAGAAGCTATGGAATTTACTCTTGATAGACTTAGAGGAACTAAAGATAACGATCAGTTCCTTCAATCTATGAATTCATAAATAATAATGAATATTTTAAAATAAACAAGGGACTTTTGTCTCTTGTTTTTTATTTATAAAGAAAAATGAATAACAATTTACCAGAACATAGAAAAAGAGATTATAAACTAATCACCTCCAACAAAAAAGCATTCTTCAATTATGAAATAATAAGCAAAATTGAAGCTGGAATCCAATTGACTGGAACAGAAGTAAAATCACTTAGAAATGGTAAATGTTCACTCCAAGATGCTTATTGTTTTTTTCCAAATAAAGATAACGATGATTTGTATTGTGTTAATATCCATATTGCAGAATATGAACAAGGGAATATTTATAATCATGAACCAAAACGAAGACGTAAAATATTGCTACACAAAAGAGAGCAAATTAGATGGCGTAGTTTGGTAAACGAAAAAGCATACACTATCGTACCGACTGAGATATACTTTTCTGGACATTTAGTTAAAATTGAAATTGCTTTAGTTAGACCTAAAAAGAATTTTGATAAACGAGAAACAGTTAAGAAAAGAGATACCGAAAGAGAAATCCGCAGAGTAGTTAAAAATTATTAAATCAAAAATTAAAATTGATTAAATTGTATCTTCATAAGATTTAGGTTCCCAACTTTGACCCTCACAGGGGATATATTCTTTTGTTGGATGCTCATCAAATATTTTACATAATTGAGCAGATTTTTCGAAATGAACACAAGTTCCACATAAAGTAGAATCTTGAAATTCTTCCATTTCCTTATCAAAATTTTTATAAGCATTATAGGCAGGCATTGCTACGAAAAGCCAAATAATAAAGATTATTAAGTAAATATGGTCGTAAAGCATATATTTTTTTACTGCAAAAAATGCTACTACCATTAAAATAAAAGACCTTAATAAAGTCCCCCAAACAATCGCACCCGTTGTTATAACTGGTCTGTTACCTTTTTCTTTTTCTTTAAAGAAAAATAAATCTAATATACTTTTACTATTCATTTATTATTGACGTAGCAAAATTTAATTAAGTTTATTTTTTAGAATTAATCTTAATGCTTCTCTTTTTGCCAATCCAACTATTTTATGTTTTTCTACAAATTCCAAAACAAATTCAGGATTTGTTCTTGTATATTCTCTCAAAACCCAACCAATAGCTTTCTGTATAAAAAATTCTTTTTTATGAACAAGTCTAAGGATTATCTCACTTAGCAACTGTTCATTCATTAAATTCTTATATTTTAATTGAAATAATATTGCTGATCTATTCAACCAAATATTATCAGATTCTACCCATCTATCTATTATCTCCTTATCAAAATTATGTTTAAAATAAAGACCAGTATGATTGCTTAGATTATCAACGGTGTCCCACCAAGATTTTTTAACTATTAATTTTTCTAAAAATTTAATATCCATCGGAGTTTTCTTGAAATAATAATTAATTATAGTTAAAGCAAGATATTGCATTTCTCTTTCATCTTCTTCCCACAATTCTTTCACAATTTTATAAACTTCCTTTTCACTATAATTCTTTAAATTACTCATATATGGCTTTATTAATTCATTGCTTAATGGTTTTTTTATACCATAATAAGCAAACTTATTCTTCATATATTTAGACATATTATAAGCATTTTCATCATTAGAATTTGCTTGAAATAACTTTTTTATTTCTTCAAGATTTATTTTTTTCATAATAAAGTATTATTTTGAGATTTATATTAAACAAAAATAAAATATTAATTGTGAATAATAAAAATGAAAGTTAAAAAAGACTCGGAAATATTCGAAATTGAAAGTGCAAAAGATAAAATCATTATAAATGGTGAAGAAAAAATTATCAAAATTGATGATTTATCAAACAATAAATTTAGAATTAAAACTAATTCTAAAGAGATTATAGCTTACGGGAAAAAAGTTAAAGATAAGTTCTTTATTAATATTGAAGGCAGACAATATATATTCACAGAAATAGAAGATGAATATACAAATGAGAGCCAAAATGAAGATAGAGCAGAAATTACTACTCCAATGCCAGGAAATGTTGTAAAAGTTATTGCTGAATTAAATCAACAAGTTAGTGAGGGAGACCCCTTGTTAGTAATAGAAGCGATGAAAATGGAAACAACTCTTTACTCTCCAATTAATGGAATAGTAAAAGAAATTACTGTTGCTGAAAAAGAACAAGTTGACCCTGAAAAATATATGATGCTTATTGAAAAAGAATAAGCATCTTTTCAAATATTAATGAATATGTTTATGGTGTGCTTTAGTTTTAATTATTCCACCTTTTATGTCTTTAACACTATTCATTATTACAAATGCTTTAGTATCAATTGCATTTATTATCTCAAGTATATTACTTATTTCCAACCTTGTTAGAACAGTGTATAAAATATCACGATCTTTTAATTCTTCTTTATTCATAGAGTAGCCACCTTTACCTTTAAAAATAGTAACTCCTTTTCCAAGATCTTCAGTAATTCTTTGTCTAATTTCTTCATTCAAATCAGATATTATTGTGATTTCAGTATATTCTTCAATTCCATCAATTATAAAATCTACAGTTTTCGATGCAGCAATATAAGTAAGTATCGCGTAAAGTGCGATTTCGATTGACATAAAATAAGCGGCAAAGGAAAAAATGATTATATTAAATAATAAAATAAAATCACCAATACTCAAGTTAATTACTTTAGTCAATACAATTGCTAAAATTTCAGTTCCATCTAATACTGCTCCACCTCTTATAGCTAATCCAATTCCACCACCCAAAAATAATCCACCAAATGTTGCAATTAGTAATTTGTCTTCAGTTACTGTTGGAAAATCTATGAAGTGAACGCTAACAGCTAAAAGTGTAATCGCTCCAATACTTTTAAGAATTAATTTTAAATTTAATTTTTTAAGCCCTAATAATAGAAAAGGAATATTAAACACTACCAATAGTAATCCTATTGGGTAATCAAATAAACTGAATATTATTAGTGAGATACCTGTAACTCCACCATCAATAAAATTATTTGGAATTAAAAAACCTTTTAATCCTAATGTTGCTGATAAAATACCTAAAATAATCAAGAATGAATTTTTGACAAGCGATTTTAATCTACTTTCAATTCGTAGTATATTTTTTTTTAAACGAGTTAATTCTGTTTTACTCTCGGTATTTCTAGTTTTTGACTTTAAATCTAATAATTCTTTTATATAATTCATTTTGCTAAAGACATTTTTTTTTAATTCTTATTTTAATAAATATTGAAAATATTTTTAGAAAAGTAGCAATCAAAGAAATGTGTATATCTTATTATTATATTTATACCTCCAAAAATGAATATATCAATAAAAAAATGTTAATTTTGTAAAATTATTTTCTTCAAAATAAAAAGTTAATTTTTAAAAAAAGGAGTTACTATGGCTATGAGAATTGGTATAAATGGGTTTGGTAGAATAGGAAGACTTGTATTTAGAGAATTGATGAATAGAGATGGTCAAATTGAAATTGCTGGAATAAATGACCTTACAGATGCTGCTACATTAGCACATTTATTAAAGTACGATTCTGTGCATGGAAAATTTAATGGTACTATTTCTGTTGATGGCAATAATATAATAGTGAACGGTAAAACAATTAGCATTAGTGCTGAAAAAGATCCAACGAATATTCCATGGAAAAATGTAGATTTAGTTTTAGAATCTACTGGAGTATTCACAAATAGAGAAGGTTTAGAAAAACACCTTCAAAACGGTGCTAAAAAAGTATTACTTTCTGCTCCTGCAAAAGGTGAACTTGACGCCACAATAGTACTTGGAGTTAATGACAATACTCTTACAGGGAATGAAAAATTAGTTTCTAACGCATCTTGTACTACTAATTGTTTAGCTCCTATGGTTAAAGTAATTAATGACAATTTTGGTATTGAGTCTGGATATATGACTACAATCCACGCTTACACTAATGACCAAAGAATATTAGATTTACCCCATAAAGATTTAAGAAGAGCAAGAGCAGCAGCAGCAAATGCAATACCTACTACAACAGGTGCAGCAAAAGCAGTTGGGCTTGTTTTACCAGATTTAAAAGGTAAATTAAATGGATATGCAGTTAGGATTCCAATTCCTGATGGCTCATTAACTGATGTTACAATTTTAGTAAATAAAGCAACTACTAAAGAAGAAATCAATCAAAAAATGAAAGAAGCATCTAACGGTGCTTTAAAAGGAATTTTAGAATTTTCAGAAGAACCATTAGTATCTTCTGATATTATTGGAAATTCTCACTCATGTATTTTTGATTCAGATTTAACTGAAGCTAACGGTAAACTAATTAAAATAGTTGGCTGGTATGATAATGAATTTGGATATTCTGTTAGATGCGTTGATTTAATGATGAAAATGCTAAAGTAATATTATAAAAATTTTATATTAAGGATAGGCGAAAGTCTATCCTTTAATTTTTTAGAATTATGGAAAGATTGTGGTCTCCTTGGAGGAGCGAATATATGGATACTTTTAAAGCTGAAACAAAAGATGATAAATCTTTTATAATTCAAGCAATTGAAAGTACTGATGATGAAAAATATCTTATAGTTGCGCGATTCAACTATTCGATTGTATTAATGAACAAGTACCCATATAATAATGGTCATATATTAATTGCACCAAATAGGGAAGTAGCTGATATTACTTTACTTAATGAAAGTGAATACGATGAAATTAATAAAGTATTAAAATTAGCAATCCAAGCAGTAAAAAATGTCTATAATCCACATGGTTATAATTTAGGAGTAAATGCTGGTTCTGCAGCTGGTGCTGGTTTACCGCAACATTTACACTATCATATTGTACCAAGATGGAACGGAGATTCTAATTTTATGCCTACAATCGCAGATGTTAAAGTAGTTTCTGAATCAATAATAAAATCAAGAAAATTACTTGCTGATGAATTTATCAAACTGAGAACAAATGAATAAAATATACGCAGACTTACACTCACATACTACATACTCTGACGGAAAATTAAGCGTTAATGAATTAATTAACAAAGCAAAATCACACGATATTAAAGTGTTTAGCATTACTGACCACGATACAATTGCTGCATATAATGAAGAAATAAGTGGCATTAAAATAATTTATGGTGTTGAGCTTACAGTTTACTTTAATAATAAAGAAATTCACTTACTTGCCTATAATTTTGATAAAAATAATCCTGAACTAAATACATATTTAGATTCTATCAAAAAGCAAAGGATAAATAGAGCTAAAAATATCATTAACCAATTAAAGAATCAACAAGTTGATATTGATTTTGACGAAATATATGATAAATTAGATGGCGAAATTATAACACGCTCACATATCGCAGATGAATTAATAGATAAGAAACTTGCTAAAAATGTATATGAAGTTTTTACTTCTTTCTTATCTAATGAAAACGTATCACTACCAAAAGTTAACTTTATTAGCTTTGAAGATGCAGTAAAATTAGTCAGACAGGCAGGTGGATTCGTTTCACTTGCTCATCCAAATAAACACTTCACACAATTACAAATATACAATATGATAAAATATGGGCTTAGATGCTTAGAATTATATCATCCTTCTCATAATTTCTATACAACTCGTAGTTTAGCTTCATTTGTAAAACAATATCAACTTAATGTTTCAGGTGGTTCAGACTATCACGGAAAATATTACAGTGAAGAAAAAAGTATAGGTCATTATGGATTAACAGAAGAGCAATTCGAGAAACTCAACAAAGAATTTAAGTTGAATATAGTATAACTCATTGATTAGTAGCTTTCTTAATTCGGTTGTATAAGGCAATATTGTTTAATAATTCTTTTGTTTCAATTATATTTATTTTACTAAACTTGCCTTTTTCAGCATCTCGAAAAATTCTATATATATTACTTTCATCAAACTTCATAGTATCAATATTACTCTTTATATAAGAGATATTTAAAGTATTATCGTTGTCTATTACATCTTTAGAAATTTGTACAGGAATATCGGGCGAGTAATGTTTATACTTCATACCTGGAGATAAAAGTTCTTTTCCAATATACTCTTCAATTTTAACATCTACAACATTTTCTAAATCTTCTTTGCTAATTTTACCAGGACGTAAAATAATTATTTTATCAGATTCACACTTAATTATAGTTGATTCAATTCCAACTTCGCAATCACTATCATCAATTAATCCATAAATGCTCTCATCTGCCTTGTAATCATCGAGAATATGTTGAGCCTTAGTTGGACTGGGTCTTCCGGATTTATTCGCTGACGGAGCCGCAAGAGGCAAATCAACAAGTTCTAATAATTTTAAAGTAACTTCATTATTCGGTATTCTTATAGCAACAGTGTTTAAGCCCGCAGAAACTATACTTGGAATAATTAGATTTTTGTCAAGCACCAAAGTAAGAGGACCAGGCATAAAAGTATCAATTAGTTTCCCAATATAATCGGGTTGATTTTGAGTAAATTCAAATATTTTTTCTTTAGAATAAGTATGAATAATAAGGGGATTATCTTGAGGCCGCCCTTTTGTAGCGAAAATCTTTTTAACAGCATTTTCATCAAGAGCATTTGCAGCTAATCCATAAACCGTTTCTGTCGGAATAACAATTAGTTCGCCCAACTTTAATTTTTCTGCAAAATCATTAATCAAATCGCTATTTTTATCTATAACTTTCAATATTATTTAATTTAGCTGATTTGTCTATTATATCCATTGCCCTTGGATCTTTTTTTCTTTTATAATTGCGGAGTGCGTGTTTAATAGTCCAGAAAGTATTCTTAGATTTGAACTTAGACCATTCCTCTAATAAAGAAAAAGCCGCTTCTTCATTAAGTTTTAGATAATCATTAATATTATTTGCTACTGATTTTTGAACATATCTAACATCATCATCTTTTAATTTCTCTAAAATCGAAAACACTTTTTCATAATCATCAATAAATAAAGATAGTTTTTTTGCCCAAGGAAGTTTTGGTCTGATACCTTCTGAAGCTAATCTTCTAACATGAAAATTATCAGATATAGCCCATTTATTAAAATAAACTAATGATTCTTCAGGATTTAACAAAATCAAGTTTCTAACTGCAAACTCACTTGTAAATCTCATAGTAAGTTCTTCACAAAAATTCATTGAAAGATGAAAATCTTTATGTCCATATAATTCAATGTAACTTGCTATAGGCCAAAGATGATAATAATTATTAAACATCCCTGTTTCTTCTTTATTCTTATCACCAAGAATCTTAATGAAAATTTCTAAATCCTTGCCAAATGTACCAGTAAGAGTCTTCTCTAAAGATTCAGCAAACAGAATATTTCTATCCTTCAATTCCAAATCATCACATCTTTCATCTATCAATTTATAAAATGATTTTGAATCAAATTTAGGATAAACTTCCAACAATTTACTACTAAGTAAATTTGCTAAGTCTCTTCCAAAATATAACTTTAGAGGTGTAGAATGTGCCATTATTTCTTTATATAATTTATTGGACTCATTCTTCCATCTTCTGATACTCTATAACATTTCAAGTCCATATTAAATATTTCTGGTTTAATTATAGATTTTCCACAAAGCATCCTCGCGCATTCCTGAATACCTTCTGTAATAGATGGATGTGGGTGAATTAACTCAGCAAGTTCACGAATACTAAGGTTTTTATCAATCAACAAAGCTATTGATTCTATTGTACTTGAAGCATGTTTACCGCAGGCACGCATTCCCAAAACATTCATATTCTCATCATCAGTAACTAATATTTTAAATAAACCTTCAGTCTTTCTCATTGCTATTGCACGATTTACATATTTAAAGTGCATAGTTGCCACTTTATAAGGTATTTTCATCTCTCTACATTTAGTTTCATTAAATCCTACTCCAGCAATAGCTGGGTTTAAAAACATAATTGTAGAAATATTATCATAATTAATCTTTTTGAGAGGATTCCCAAAAATTCTTTCAACTGCATATCTCCCTTCAAGTTCACCAACATTTACTAATGCAATATCAGCTGTAAAATCACCAACTGCATAAATATTATCAACACAAGTTTGAGTATCGTCATCTATACAATATCCACGTTCGTTAATTTTTATACCAATATCTTCTAAACCTAAATTTTCAATATTCGGTACTCTACCAACTGAAATCAATGCTTTTTCAACATTATATATCTCTTTTCTACCATCAATACTTATTTCATACTCAACTTTTCCATCAATTATATCCATTCTTTCTAAGTTAGCACCATGGTGAATAGTTACGCCATTATTTTGTAAATTATTAGAAACAATATTAGCTAAATCTCTATCCTCAAAAGGAAGAATTTTATCTTGCTTATCTATAATATAAACCTTTGTCTTACCAAAGTTTGAAAATACTGTTGCAAACTCAGATCCTATTACACCTGCACCTAATATAACCATAGACTCAGGAAAATCTTCTAAAGATGAAATTCCATCAGAACTAAGAATAATTTTCTCATCAATTTCAATATTAGGTATATACCGAGGTCTAGAACCTATAGCAAGTATAGTATTATCAGCCCAAATTAACTCAGAATGGTTATCTTTAAAACCAATTTCAATTTCATTCTTTGTTTTTAATTTTCCATGTCCATTAAAAAACTCAATCAAACCTTGTCTTTGAAAATAATCGATTTGAGTTTTTAGTTGGGTATATTTCTCGTGAACAGCTTGATTCATTTGGCTTATAACTTCTGAAAAGATTAACTCAGAATCATAAACTCTAAATCCCATTCCTTGTGATTGGCTAATTGTATAATTAACTGAAAGTTCCCAAAGAGTTTTAGAAGATAAAGCACCATTCCATATCCCTGCACCACCTATCCTTCCTCTCTCAATAATTGCAGTTCGTTTACCATAATCCATTGCTCGCATTGCAGCTGCATATCCAGAAGGACCACCACCAATTATACACAAATCAAATTTTTTCATATTTTTATATTTTTGTTTATTAATTCCACAAATTTAATAAAATTATTTAATTACACCATAAATATTTAGTGCATCTTCAAGTCCAATAATTTCTTTCTTTTGCCAATTTATATCATGACTAATAAATGCATTAATTCCCAAAATAGGATCAGGGCTTTCAATTGGAAAATCTGACCCACCAGATATTTCAATTCCAAGTTCAAGCAAACTTTTCCAAGGATAACTATAATTAACTCTTTCACCTATTCTATTGTATGCCATATCTTTATCACTAATACAATGAATTGGTTGAATTGCTGCATGAATATTCAATTCTTTAAATTTCAAAATATCATCTGGATGAACCATCTGACAATGTTCAATTCTAAGAGCAACTTTAACTCCATTATTTCTAAGTTTAGTATAATTATGCAAAGTAAATCTATTAGCTGCATCACCAATAGCATGAGTAGAAATCTCAAAACCTAATTTAGCACCCTTCATTGAGTAATTAAAAAAACTATCTTCATCAATCAAGAATAGACCCTTATTCCCAGCATCATCTGAATAGTCTTCAATCAAAGCTGCACCTCTCGAACCCAAGGCACCATCTGCAAAAAACTTCAAACCAGCAATCTCTAAATTATTAATTATATATGGTATATTGCATTTACTTAAAAACACCCCATCAAATCCACGAATATAAGATTTAACTTTAAGATTTAATAACTTTTCATTAGCTAAATGATTAAAATAGGGTAACCAATCCAGATGTACATCCATATCGTGAACTTCTAACAGTCCTAACTCTAAGCACTTATCTTGAGCAGTTAATAAATGTTTTATAAATTCATCATCACTTGGACGAGGTATAATATCCTCAATTAATTCGATTGCATTATCTATCAAAAGGCCAGTTGCCTTTCCATTACTATCTCTCTGAATTTTCCCACCAGAAGGATCATTAGTATGCAAATCAATTTTAGCTAAATCTAAAGCAACATTATTAGTAAGAGCAGCATGACCATCAATTCTTTTCAAGAAAACAGGTCTATCAGGAAAGAATTTATTAAGTAAATCATTAGTAGGTAATGTTTTATTTTTCCAATTTTCATTATTCCAACCCCTACCATTAAGCCAAAAAGAAGAGTTTGACTTTTGAAAAGCAAGACTAATAGAAATAACTTCTTCAAAAGATTTACAAGAGTCAAGTTTCAAACCATTTTCTTGCATCCCCAGCCACATCAAATGACAATGAGAATCCCTCAAGCCCTTAATTTCAAAGCTTTCATCGCTATCAATAGATAAATCACATATTCTATTGACAAAATTATTATTTATGATTAATTTCATAAAAAAAAGGACTAAAAAAGTCCTTTAAATATTAAGCAAATCTAATTGCACTAAGTTCCCACATCATATCATACTCTTCATCAGAAACCCCTGAAATATCTTTCAGTTTATAAAGTAAGTCTCTTTCTTGAACATCTATGACCCCATCAACTAAAATCGCTTCAATAGCAAACAGAAGTGCTTGTTTTTTTGCAGTAATAGAAAAATCTTCCATATAGTTGCTAATAGCATCCATTGAGTCTAAATATTGCTTTTGAGCAAGTTCAGCAATTAATTCACTAAACTTAGCATTATAATTTGAAGTAGTAATACCAGTTTTAGGAAGAGCCATAGCTGTATAACCAACATAGTTCCCTTCTTCAAGAGTAATTTCATTATTTTTAGCAAGCATATAATACAATACGCCAATTGAATTCATTCTTTCTTTATCAGTAACCGATATTAGATATTTATTCAATCTCATAAATTTTCTCCGATTAATTGTTATAAATTTTCATTTTAAAAATACAATTTAAGAAAAAACAATGTATTTTCATAAAAATTCTAATTTTAATTATTTCACTAACAATAATAGCAAATACATCGTATTAAAATATACTCAAACAACATTCTTTTAAATATTATTGACTAAGATAACAAAGCAACATTTTAATAGATAAAAAAATTAATATAATTAAATTTAAAAGATTATAGATTAATTGGTACAGAATATCCTTAACATCAAAACCACATATATTTAAAAATAAATTACAAATATTCTAAAATAAAAATCTTGATAAAAACAATTTAACTCTTAAATTTGCCCTTGTCATTCTAAACTTGTATCAGAATCTTTTGTCTCGACATTCAAAGCGAAACATGGAATCCATCATTCTAAAAATGAGGACGTCATTCTGAACTTATTTCAGAATCTTTTGTATTGTCATTCAGAGCGAAGCGAAGAATCCACAAAAAACTCTATGTCATTCTGAACGAAGTGAAGAATCTCCCAGAAATTTCAATCGTAATTCTTAACCCAGTTCTTTGAAAAAACACAAAAAAACTGCAAAAACTGCAAAAAATGGGTCATTGAGCGGAGTCGAAATGTATCGACATTCAAAGCGAAACATGGAATCCATCATTCTAAAAATGAGGACGTCATTCTGAACCCAGATCTTTGAAAAAACGCAAAAAAGCTGCAAAAATGCTGTAAAACTATAAATACTAATAGATTACAAAGGATAGAAATGCAAAAAACAACATAAAGCACAAAAAAATCACTTCAAAAAACTGCAAAAAATGGGTCATTGAGCGGAGTCGAAATGTTTCGTCATTCAGAGCAAAGCGTGAAAACAATAATATTAGTAAGGGAAATTCATGAATTTCCCCTACAATTGAAAAAAATATATTAATATTACGACATTCTATTTATTCTTTAATCTCAATAATTATCAATCTGAGCTCTTTGTAGAGAACCAGAGTAATCAATATAAATTGTTTTCCATTCTGTGAAAATATCAAAGACAGTCCAGCCACCTTCACGATGTCCGTTTCCAGTTCCTTTTATTCCACCAAATGGCATGTGAGCTTCTGCACCTATCGTTGGAGCATTGATATAAGTTATACCTGACTCTAACTCACGCATTGCAATCATCGAACTTCTTACATCATTAGTAAAGATAGATGATGAAAGCCCATATTGGCAGTTATTAGCTTTGTTAATCGCATCTTCAAGTGAATTACATTTCGTAATAACTAAAACAGGACCAAATATTTCTTCTTGGAATAATCTTGAACTTTCAGGAACATCTGCATAAATTGTTGGCAATATAAAATTTCCATTTGCAAGGTCGCCGTCAGTAGTTCTTGCACCACCAGTAATTAAAGTCAAGCCCTCTTGCTTTGCAATGGTAAAGTATTTTTCAATTTTATCGATTGATTTTTGATTTATAACAGGTCCCATTTGAGTATCGGATTTCAAACCATCACCAAGTTTCAATGCTTCAGCTTTATCTTTCAATTTTATAATGAAATTATCGTAAATATCTTTATGCAAAATCAAGCGAGAAGTAGCAGTGCATCGTTGACCAGTAGTTCCGAAAGCTCCCCAAAGAACACCGTCAAGTGCAGTATCAAGATTTGCATCATTCATCACAATTTGCGGATTTTTACCACCCATTTCAAGAGATAATTTCTTATTTAGCTCGCCACATTTAGAGGCAATTTTCTTTCCTGTTTCAGTTGAGCCAGTAAATCCTATCAATTTAATCTTTGGATGATTAACTATTTCATTTCCAATTTGACCATCGCCAAACACAACATTGAACACACCCTTTGGAAGTCCAGCTTCTTCAAGTATTTCAGCAAAAATAATTGCCGAATGAGGAGCATCTTCACTTGGTTTGAAAACAACTGTATTTCCAGCGGCAAGTGCAGGGATAATTTTCCAAGATGGCACAGCAATAGGGAAGTTCCAAGCAGTTATAATCCCACAAATTCCTATTGGAGTACGAACTGTCATGTTAAATTTATTATTCATTTCCGATGGAACAGTATGCCCGAAAAGACGACGAGTTTCCGAACCTGCATAATAGCAAGTATCAATCGCTTCTTGCACATCACCTTCGGTTTCAAAAACAGGTTTACCCATCTCACGAGTCATTATTTTGGCAAGTTCATTTTTGCGTCTTGTAAAAATATCACCAGCAATTCTCAAAATATCGCCACGTTTTGGTGCAGGAGTATTTTTCCATACCTTATAAGCAAGTTCAGCAGAATCAACAGCTTTATCTAAATCAACTGAATCAGAAATAGGGAACTCACCAATAATATCATTCTTATCAGCAGGACTTATATTCTTAAAATACTTACTTGAATTTGTCTTAACCCATTCACCATTTATATAATTCTCAAATCTTTTCATTTTTATATTCCTTTTATTTTGTATAATTATTTTATCAAATTTACGGAAAATACATTGAAGTATAAAATGATGGCTCACTTTCTCTGAAATATTAAATTCAGTATCTTTTCTCTGTCATTCAGAGCAAAGCGAAGAATCCACTGCCTGCTTTCCCTGTCATTCAGAGCGGAGCGAAGAATCCACTGCCTGCTTTCCCTGTCATTCTGTAAAAAGAGAACGTCATTCAGAGCGAAGTGAAGAATCTCCCAAGCATTTTCTACGTCTATCATAGCACTTTACAAGCCCAAACCTCTGGAAGAACATTTACGCTATCTTCTCTTCGTCATTCAGAGCGAAGCGAAGAATCCACTGCCTGCTTTCCCTGTCTTTCTGTAAAAAGAGAACGTCATTCTGAACGAAGTGAAGAATCTCCCAAGCATTTTCTACGTCTATCATAGCAATTTCCACCTTAAAAACCCTCTCGAATACTCCTTACGCCGTCTCGAATAGTATTTTCGGCTTTTCGATTGATTTTAAAACACCAGAAAGAAGAGTTCATTTGTAGGAGTAAGAACTTTTGGTATAAAGTATGAACTCTCCAATCTGATTATTAAATTTTTACGCCGTCTTTTCCCTGTCATTCAGAGCGTAGCGTAGAATTCACTGCCTGCTTTCCCTGTCTTTCTGTAAAAAGAGAACGTCATTCAGAGCGAAGCGAAGAATCCACTGCCTGCTTTTCTTGTCATTCTGAACGAAGCGAAGAATCTCCCAAGCATTATCTACGTCTATCATAGCACTTTACAAGCCCAAAACCCTCTCGAAGAATATTTCCGCCTTCTTTTCTCTGTCATTCAGAGCGAAGAGAAGAATCCACTGCCTGCTTTCCCTGTCATACTGAACGAAGCGATGAATCTCCAAAGCATTTTCTATGTCTATCATAGCACTTTACAAACCCAAAACCCTCTCGAATACTCTTTCCGCCGTCTCGAATGGTATTTACTGCATATTTTCTAACTTTTCCATCGCTTCAACAAATAATTTTATATTTTCAATTAATATTTTAATCCTTTTACTTTATAGTTGCTGTCTTTAATTCCATATAACGTTTAATTTTATACTTACCATTGATTTTATTTTTATGACTAGTTATTGTTTTTACAATACCTAATCCAGGTTTTAAATAATGTTGATAAAGAATATATAAAGTAACTCTTGGACCAATTGTATTTTTAGAAACACTTTCATACAATATACAATCCATTGTGCCATAAGGTACAGTAATTTTTTTGTTTAATGCCTTTACAACAGTTGTAGATTTATAATTTGTATTTCCATCAACTATTTTATTTCTCCACCTATCTCCTACTTTACAAGGATACTTAAACAATAGTTGTTCGTTGCCTTCAATAAAATCTGTTTCAGTTGAATAATAACCATTTTCTTTATTAATTGAAAGAGTATAGGGTAGTATATTATCATAATCTTCTAAAAAATAGATATTATTATTTATTAAAGTATCATTTAATACTTTAATAATAATTTCATCGCCTTTTAAAAGAGTACTATCTTCAATATATATATATTCTTGATATGTCCAACTATTACCAATATTCAATGGATATATTTCTAACTTTTCATTAATATATTTAGAGTCTTTAGGATTTGCAGCTATAAGTAAAAGCCCAATAATAATTAGATTTAGATTGACTATTCTACTTTTAATTCTTTGCATTATGTACCTTTAAATAATATATTTATTTTAAAGAATCACTTTTTCACTCCACAAACTTACAAAAACTTTTTATTTTAAACTACGACAGTTTATGCACTCAATATTTTTGTTCTTATCAAGATAGCTTTTGCCCTCGTTTTTACTTGATTCGTGTAAGTAATTATGTTCGTTGGCATTTCGACTACGCTCAATGACCGAAGGAATGGATTCTTCGCTTCGCTCTGAATGACGATGGGGATTTTATAAATGACATTCGGGAAATTCGTGAATTTCCCCTACATTTTATATGGATATATTATATCGTTCAGAATGACGAGCGGTGTTTTCTGAATGACTATAATCATTCGGAATGATATTTACGAGTTTGTAAAATGTATTCCGAACGGCGTAAAGACCTTTCCGAACGGCGTAAAGACCTTTCCGAATGGCGTAAAGTCTTTTCCGAACGGCGTAAAGTCTTTTCCGAACGGCGTTGAGTCCTTTCCGAATGGCGTAAAGACTCTTCCGAATAGCGTAAAGTTCTTTCCGAATGGCATAAAGACTTTTCCGAATGGTGCAAAGAGCTTTCCGAATGACGTAAGAGCTGTTCCGAATTGTTTTTATTGACTTTTTGATGAATTGTATAATATTTTGTTTAATATAAGTATTATTTAAGAAATTTGTTTTTTTTATAAAATTGTTTAATTTGCAATATAGTTTTATAAATTTATAGGAAATTATTATGGCAAACTCAATAGAGAGAGAGTATGACTTAGAAGATTTGGTGATGTTGGAACGTGCACAAGTCTTTCATAATGCTTTTTTAAATGATGATGTTAGTTTTATTGCAGCATTTCCACATTTGGCTCCACCTTTTGCGGCTGATTTTCAAGCGGCGATTGATACGGCTGATGCAATTCCGTCTGGGTCGGAGGTTGATGCACTAATTACTGTGGTTACTGAACAATTGAATAAAAAAATTGTTGACGGACAGAAGGCAATGCAAAAGTTGTTTGCTTATGTGGAGTTGGCTTTTGATGATAAGAATATGTTGAATGTATTTGGGAAGCCCAAGTATGAGAAAGCTAGGACTTCGGACTTGCGAATGAAAGAACTTTTGGAGCAAGCTAATAGAAATGCGGAAGTTGCTGATAATAAGGCGGCTTTATTAGCAGCTGGCTATACTCAAGCTGATATTGATGGTTTACTTACTATTTGCGATGAGATTGATGCTAAAAATGCTGAACAGGAAGATATGTTATCTGATAGAATTATTAAATCTGGAGTGAGGGTAAATGCTTACAATACTGTTTGGGGCTTTATGAAGCAGATTAATAAGGCGAGTAAGGTTGTCTTTGTTGATAATCCTGCTAAGATTGAGTTTTATTTGCTTTATCGTACACATTATACGAGTTTGGGTAAGGTTCAAAATCTGAATGCTGTGCTTGATGGTGGACCTCCTTTAAATGCTCAGTTGAGTTGGGATTTTGTTACGGGTGGAATTGATTATGAAGTGGAGAAGTCGGCAGTTCCGATTGGTCAGCCGGCGGGTGTATTTAGTCCATTAATTACGGTTCAGAATAATAATTATGTTGACCCCGTAGGCGGAGGCGAAAGCTTGTATTACCGTGTTCGTGCAAAGAACTTGACGCTAACAGGTGCGTATTCAGATGTATTCCGATTGGATACCTAAATGATATTTGAAATGGCGGAAATTGTATTCTAAAAGCCCTTAAGACTGTTCAGGATAGTTTTGAGGGTTTTTTGTAAGGAAATTGTTATTTTTGTGGAAATGATTTTGGTAATTTGGAGAAAGGGGGGAAGATTATGGGATTGGAAAGTATCTTGATAATAATAGCAATAATTGTTTTAATCTCTACACTTGTTTGGTATTTGAATATAAAATATTTACATAAGGATAAAATTAATATAGAAATTAAAGGAGTAAATAGTAAATATATTATAAAAACAAAAGAACTAAATGAATTTTTTTTAAAAGCGAACATTTTAACTAAAAACATAAAGAAATATAATAAAGCATTAAAGAAATATGAACTTGTGGTAATTAAATATGGAAGTAAAGAGGACTTAGAATATTTTAAGATGGTTAGAAGTTTATTTGAAGATTTAGAACCATTATATGAGGACAAAGAAAATGAAACTTTTTATGAATTTTTTACAACTTCAAAAGAATTATTTCGATTTACAAAAAGAATATTAGATAATCCAGATGAATCTAATGATAAACTAAATAAAGAAAATGATTAAGAAGATGACGGAAGAAGTGTTTGAGAGGGTTTTGGGAATGGAAATGGAAGAATGGATTCTTCGCTTCGCTCTGAATGACAGGGAGAAGACGGCGGAAATAGTATTTGAGAGGGTTTTAGTATTATTATTGAAAACAAATGCACAAAAAGTAATTTCGGATAGAAAATTAATGAAAAATTAATCTTGGTATATTATTTGTATGTTACTTGAATTGTAAGAAAGTCAAGTAAAAAGGGTTAGAAAAATGAAGAAAAGCTCAATAATAATATTTTTAATGTTAATATTATCCATTAATATGTTTGCTCAAAGGACTAATCATCAGGTTGGAATGATGGTCGGGGCGAAGTTTATTAAGAAAAATGATGCGATTGCACCGAGTTTTGGTGTAAATTACGAATATAAGTTTGCTAAAACTAAGCCCGTGTTAGGTGTCGGGATGATTGCTGACCTAACAATCCATGATAATATGGAATTAACTGGTGGCTTGGCTATGTTTGTTCATCCGACGAGTAATTTAAGATTATTTCTTGCTCCTGGAATACTTTACGTGAATTATGGATTAGCTCCAGATGACCCGAACTTGACATATTTGCAAGTGAAAAATGATTACGGAAGCCAAATAAGGATTAATATGATGGCGGGTGCGGAATATCAATTCAAATTAAATTCGTTTTATTTAAGTCCTTTCCTTAAGTTTGAACTTATTGAAAATAATTATCGAGCTTTTTTAGGAATAGGGGCGACGTATAAAATATGACATCATTAAAAGTTGCATTTCTTTGGCACAATCATCAGCCAAATTACGAGTTAGAAGGTGAATTTATCTTGCCTTGGGTTAGATTTCACTGTATTAAAGACTATTTAACTCTTCCATCTCTTTTACTTAAGTATCCAAATGTTAAACAAAGTTTCAATTTTGTTCCTTCTTTGATTGATCAAATCGAGCTTTTGGCAGATGGTAATGTAATTGACAAAGTTTTGAATTATACTTATCCCAACCCTGATAATATGGAGCCGGAACAGAAACAATTTATTAAGGATAATTTCTTTACTTGCAACTATGATAATATGATAAGTGTCTATGAGGGCTATAACTTGTTGTATCAGAAGAGAAATGAGAGTATAAATGATTGGACAAATCAAGAGTTATTGGATTTGCAGGTCTGGTATAATCTAACTTGGTGCGGATATGATATTCGAAAGAATGAATTTATTGAAAGATTGTTCCAGAAAGGGAAAAATTACACTCAAGAAGAGAAAATGTATTTAATTGAGATTCAACTTGAGTATTTAAGACATTTTCTTGATAACTTAAGATTGATTAATAAGTCAAATCAACTTGAAATAAGTTTCTCGCCTTATTATCATCCTATTCTACCTTTGTTAAATGATTTCCAAGTAGTTAAAGAAAACTTACCTGATACTGATACAGACACCGAATTTAGCTTTCCAGAGGATTCTGAGATTCAAATAGCTGGTGCATTGGATAGATATGAGGAAATATTTGGAATAAACTCAAGTGGAATGTGGTCATCTGAAGGCAGTTTGAGCAATGAAGTGCTTGATCAATTTATAAAGCACAAAGTGGAATGGACTGCATCAGATAAGGATCTTTTAAAGAATACTAAAGGTGAGTTATTTGCACCTTTAGAGATATATTTTCCTAGGAAGTATAAGAAAAAAGAAGGCGAAATCAATATTTTCTTTAGAGATAGTCATTTATCAGATAAGATTGGTTTTCATTATTCTGGTATGAATGCCGAATCAGCAGTTAATGATTTCTTTGTAGAATTAAGTAGGATAAAAAATAATTTAGTAGATACTTATGAAGAAGATGTACTTCAAAAAGCTTGTGTTTATGTTATCTTAGATGGCGAGAATTGTTGGGAGTTTTATAACAACAATGGCATTGGATTTATCAACAAACTTTTTGAGACTTTCTCAAAGTCAGAAGAATATAAAACAGTTACGATGAGTGAATCATCGAGAGTAGCAAGTATTCCATTTGAAACAATTAAAGATATAAAAGCTGGATCTTGGATTTACGGTAACTTTAAAATTTGGGCAGGAGAGAGCAAAAATCATCTTGCTTGGAGACTTTTAGCCGATGCAAGAAAGCAACTTAGCGATAGTAAAGGTAAAGTGGAATCTGATCTATGGGACGATGCCTACTATTATATTCTAAGAGCAGAAGCATCTGACTGGTTTTGGTGGTATTATTCTGGGCATTATGCTCCAAACAAGTTAGATTTTGATGTTTTATTTAGAGAAAATCTTAAGAAAGTATATAAAATATTAGATGTTAAAATTCCTAAAATCTTAAATAAGCCACTTTGGAATGAAGATGAAATAGAAAGTATTTTAAAGGGTGATGGCACAAGTGATGCAATGCACCAAGTTGATTAAAATTATTTAGATTGAGGTTTTAATATTTCAGATGGCTCACAACATTCTTCAGCATTTTGTTGAAGAGTTGATTTATCAAAGTTTGGGCTAATCATTGGAATACCAAGATTTAATCCTCTTAGTATCATAAGTATTGCAACTAATGCAATTCCATAAGGTATGATTTTATTTAACTTTTGTCTAAGTTGTAAATCTATTTGATTCTTGAAATGATATAATAAAGCCATTGCCGGTATTGTTCCAATTCCAAATAATGCCATAAATAAAACAGAGTTTAGAACAGATGCAGTTGCCAATGCTCCAGCAAGTGCAGCATAAACTAATCCACAAGGAAGAAAACCATTTAAAACACCTAAAATATAGGAACTTAATGGACTTGTTCGTAGTAAATTCTTTCCAATACTTTGTTTAAGTTTCCCGATTTTTAAAGTAAGTTTTCCATTTGATTTTATAAAGCTCATTGCACTCTTTGGCAATATCAAATATAAAAGAATCACAGAACCAAGGAATATTGAAAGATGAGATTGAAGGAAAATTAAGGAAATTGATTCACCAAGTAGCCCTAAAATTAAGCCAAAGAATGAGTAAGTTGTTACTCTTCCAAAATTATATAGTAGATTGCTAACTAAAGAACCAAACTTCCCATTGTTGTTAACTGGAATACTTATAACAATAGGTCCGCACATACCAACACAGTGCATGGAACCTAAAAAACCTAATAATATTGCTGGGATTAATATCATAATTTTTACAAAATTACGTCTATTTAAAATAAGAAGCAAGTATTAAGAGCAATAAGTCTTAAAATTAGGGGATGGCATAGATATTGCTTTTTAAGATAAAACTAATATAATGAGATTATTATGGATAAATTTAAAGCAATTGTATCAAGAGAAAGTTCAGATGGCTCTTTTTCTTACGGATTTGAAGATATTGATAGAGGATTTCTTCCAGATAATGATATTTTAATTAAAGTTCATTATACAGGATTAAATTTTAAAGATTCATTAGTTGCAAAAGGTCATAAAGGAATTGCTAGAAATTATCCAACGATTCCAGGGGTTGATGCCGCTGGTGAAATAGTTGAAAGTAAAGATTCAAATTATAAAGTTGGTGATAAAGTAATTGTAACTGGTCATGATTTAGGAATGAATACTTTTGGTGGTTTTTCTGAATATGTGTCAGTTCCAGCAGATTGGATTGTACCATGTCCGCCAGAATTAACATTAAAAGAAGCAATGATTTACGGAACTGCAGGTGTTACTGCTGGGCTTTGTGTATCTGAATTAATTAATGCTGGTATAAGTAAAGACAAAGGTAAAGTTATTGTAACTGGTGCGTCCGGAGGGGTTGGCTCGATGGCTATTGGAATACTTGGTAAACTTGGCTATGAAGTTGTAGCAAGCACAGGAAAATCAAGTGAATCTGATTGGTTAAAAAGTATTGGTGCAAGTGAAGTAATTGATAGGGAAGAACTAAATATAGAAAGCAATCGACCTTTACTTTCAGCAAGATGGGTAGGTGCGATAGATAATGTTGGTGGCAAAACTTTAGAAAATTTACTAAAAACTACGGGTCATCATGGAGCTGTTTGTAGTGTTGGATTAGTTGCATCTGATAAATTTACAACAACTGTTTATCCTTTCATATTAAGGGGCTTAAAACTCATAGGAATAGATTCTGCCGAACAAGAACTTGAAAAGAAACTCCAACTCTGGATGAAATTATCAGAACATTGGAAACCAGAAGCATTTGATAAAATGTATAGAGAAATTCTATTTTCAGAAATTGAAAATGAAATAGAATTAATATCAAAAGGTGGACAAAGAGGAAAATGCTTAGTTAAAGTTATTAAGGACTAATTAAATATAGTCCTTTCAATATAATAACTTACTCCTGCACTTTCCCAATTAATTTTAACAAGCCATTTCCCTTTTTGAATATTTTTCAAATCTAAGTTAAAGGTATTGTTATCATTAACATTAAGTTCAATTTTTTGATCTAACTTAGAATCTGAAGGTCTAAATAATTTTAAAATTCCTTTTATATCTTTCATATCTTCTGGAAATTTTACAATTAAACTACCTTCTTGAACTAAAATACTTGGTTGTACTTCCAACTTCTGAGTATTAATACTTTTGTCTATCTGCTTTTGAAATACTTGTTCATCTCTATAGTAGTCATCACTTACCATATCAGGTTTGTAAAATGTTGTTGCATAAACAATGCTTATCATTGTAAGTACAAATATACTATAAAAGATACCGATTCCCCAACCCCAATTTATTTTCATATTATCCTTATTTAGAAGTAAAGTTAGTTTTAACTGTATTTAATATTTCACCTGATTCATTAACTATTTGTATTTCAACACGATTAGTACCAAGTGTAAGTTCACTTTTAGGAATTTCTAATAAAAATGTTCCAGTAATAATACTATTTGGCTCAATAACTCCTTTCTCCATACCAATATAGGTGAATTTCCCATTATACTTAGGAGTTTTAAAAGTTACATTTTGTTGTTCACTTGTCTTATTAATTAATTTCATTGTAAATACATTCATCATATTACCATTTTCCATTACAGTACCAACTTGACCCTTCGCTCTAAGTATAGATACATCAATTGGATTTCTTAGTAACAGTAAAGTAATAACAGAAGCTACTAAAACAGTTAATAAAACTGAATATGCAACTATTCTACCCGTTATTTTAAACTTATCACCATTTTCAATATTGTTTTCTGATGTCCATCTTATAAGACCTTTTTCATAACCAACTTGCTCCATAACAGCATCGCAGGCATCAATACAGGCAGCACAATTAATACACTCTAATTGAGTTCCATTTTTAATATCAATCCCTGTTGGACAAACTTGCACACATTTATCACAATCAACACAATCACCTAAATCTTCATCACGTTTCTTTTTGTATTTACCTCTTGGTTCACCTCGTTTATGGTCATAGGCAACAACGATTGTATTACTATCGAGCAAAACTGATTGCAATCTACCATAAGGACAAACGAAAGTACATGCTTGCTCTCTGAACCATGAAAAAATCCAAAAGAATAATCCCGAAAAAGCTAAAACTGAAATAAATCCACCAGTATGTTTAGATATTGGTTCAGAAATAATTTTTCCAAGTTCGTCAATACCAATTATATAACTTAGTAAAAGATTAGAAACAACAAAAGATAGAGCAAAAAATATAGAAAGTTTAAGAGTCTTTTTCCAGATTTTAGTGAAATTCCACGGCATTTTAGCTAAATGTCTTTGAGAAGTAGCATTTCCTTCAATCAAATATTCAATCTTTCTGAAAACCATTTCCATAAAAATAGTTTGAGGGCAAGCCCACCCACACCAAATTCGACCAAAAATTGCTGTAAATAATACTCCAAAAATTGCAAGAGCTAATAGAAAAATTGCAAAAATAAAAGTGTCTTGTGGCCAAAAAACTATGCTAAACAAAATAAATTTATTTTCTAAAATATTAAATAGAAATAATGGTTCTCCATTTATTTTAATAAACGGAATGACAAAGAAAATAGCCAATAAAATCCAACTTACATAAGTCCTTAGATTATAAATCTTACCTTGTGGTTTTCTTGGGTAAATCCAATTTCTATTTCCAGATTCAGATATAGTATTGGTTCTATCTCTAAATGAATCACCAGCATGAGTTAAAATAGGTGATTTTTCATCAGGAAATTTTAATTCACTAATATCTATTTGTTTTTTGAATTTGTTAGAAGTATCGCATTTTGGGTTTTGTTCTGTTCTTTGCATAATTTCACTTTTGTATAATTCATTTTTACAAAATTAAGGAAATCAATTCAAACAAAAAAGACAAGTTAGTCTTAATTTTAAATATTGTAGATTAATAGTATTATCAAAATCAATCAATTAAATATTACAACTATATAAGAATTATATAAATAGATAAGTTATTTGAGAAATATATGAAAATAGAAATAGTTTAGACTACAAATAGAAGCTGTAAGAATTTTTTTTATAAAATTTGCATTTCTAAATATTATTTGATAATTTGTATTTTCAGTTATTGAATAATAAATAATGGCAGAAATAAAATATAGCAATTTTTTCGAATTATCTAATCAAGCAATGTTTGTGGTTGATATGGATGGCTATATTTTAAAAATTAATGATTGTTTAGCTAATTTATTAGGATATACTAAGAAGGAATTACTCCATACTAAGTTTTGGGATTACTTATTAGATATTGATAAAGAAATTACTGAAGTAGAATCTGATAAAGTTATATCTGGTAAAATATCAAAATCCTTTGTAAATAGATATAAAAGTAAAAATGGAACATTAGTTTATTTTGAATGGAACTCATATCCTGATCTTGAAAACAATCTGACTTATGCAGTTGGAAAAGATATTACAAATTATTTATTCAATGATTCATTATTACAAGATATAGCTCAAAATATTCCTGGTACAATATTTAAACTTATAAAATCTGAAAATGGCACTTATGAGTTTGCCTTTTCTAATCAAAAAGATTTAAATATTTTTAATGAAATGAAATCTAAATACACTTTTAATAATTTTTTAGAAACATTATCAACTGAATCACAATTACTAACTATTAAAGAATTAGAAAAAGCAGAAAGAGATTTAAAATTCAAATCTTTTAATATATATTTAAGCAATAACGGACAAACTACTTACCAGATAAACATAAACCCTATAAAAGAAGGGAGAATTGTTGTATTTTACGGTACCTCAACAAAAATATCTGAAAATTATATTCAAAAACCACTTGATAAAATTAAGTTAAAAAATGCAATTATTAATAATGATCAAGGATATTTCGCTTTAAACTTAAATAACTTTTATATAAATTCTAATTTTAAAGATAAATATGAGAGTTACTTAGATGCTAGAATAATTGATTGTAATGAACTATTCTCTGCTGTATATGGATTTGAAAAAGAAGAAATAATAAACAAAACCATTAGAGAAATTTACCCTGTTTTAGATGACGTAAAATTATTTTTAGAAAAATTAATAAATAACAATTACTCTTTAATTAATAATATTAGTTATGATTCTATTAATAATATATACTATAGCACTACAATTTCTTGTATAATTGAGGATTCTTGCTTAGTTCAGTTAATTGGATATTTTGAAGATGTATCGCTACAATTATATAGACAAAAACAATTAGAAATTAGTAATTCAAATCATAAACAAATTTTTGAAAATTCCCCAGTCGGACTTATGATTCATGATGAGTCTAAAGTATTACATTTAAATAAACATGCTTTAGATTTATTGGAGACTAACTATTCTGAAATAATAGGTACAAATCCCTTAGATTTAGTTTATGAAGATTACATACAAGAAATTAAAGTAAGATTTGATAATATATTCATTAATAAAAATGATTATAACTTACCTAAAGAAATTAAATTAAAAACATTTAAAGGTAATATTGTAGATGTTCAGGTAGCTGGTCATTCTATGATATATGATAACAAAAGATGTATAGAAGTATCTTTTATTAATATTACAGATAGAGTCAAATTACAAAAAGAGAATGAATATTATAAGAATTTATATCAATCTGTTTTAGATAATACAACAGAATTTATTATTAGAATGGATATAAATGGTATATTTACATATTGTAATAAAACTTATGAAGATAGAATAGGTTATGAATTAGTAGGTAAACATTTAAGCTATTGTTTAGCAGAAGGTCAATTAGAAAAAGTTGAAGAATTAGTTAATAAAATTAAAAATAATCCAAGTCAAAAATATAATATAGTATTAGCAAAAACTGATATAAATAATCAAAAACTCTTAGTTAATTGGGATGTAATTACAATACAAGATAATAATGAACTTATTATTCAATGTTTAGGTCATGATGTTACAGAATTAGAAAAAACTAAATTGAACTTAGAACTTGCTAATATGAGATATAAGGAAAGTGCTCAGTTGGCAAAACTCGCTTATTGGGAATATAATCCAAACACAGGAGAAGTAATTTGGGATGATAATCTATTTCAGATGTTAGGTTATGAAGTTGATAAAATAATTACTTACGATTTTTCAAGAAGTATTGTTCATCCTGATGATTTGAATAATTTTGATAAAGCATTTAATAAAGCAACTAATTTCTATAAAGTTGTTTATTATGAATATAGATTGAAAAAAAGAAATGGAGAATATATTTATGTAAATGGAAATATGAAGCCAATTTTCGACAATCAAAATAATATTAGTAAAGTTGTTGCCTCTTTGCAAGATGTTACTGAAACAAAATTAAAAGAAAAGGAAATATTATTTAATAGAAATATTTATGAAGCAATATTCAAATCATTACCTCTTGGTTTAAATCTGCAAGATAAAAATGATAGAATTATTATGCATAATAAAGAAGCTGAACGAATATTAGGTCTTACAGAAGGGCAATTACTCGGTAAAGATTCATTAGATCCAAGATGGAAAGCAGAAAATGAATATGGTAAAATACTTGAACCTGATGAATTCCCTTCACAAATCACTTTAAAAACAGGTAAATCTATTAGGAATTTCTTAATGAAAGTTTCTAAAGGTGACAGCTCTTTTGTTTGGATAATTGTTAATACAGAACCCGCATCATATTGTGAAAAAGGAAGTATTGAAACTGTAATTGTTTCCTTCTTAGATGTTACTGAAATCAAAGAAGTTAATTCAAAATTAGAAAGTTCATTTATACTTTTAAATGAAATGGGTTCATTAGCTAAAACGGGTGCTTGGGAATATGATATAATTAAAGATGAATTATTTTGGTCAGATTCTATGTATGAAATTTATGCTTTAGATAAGAGCTATGAACCAATTAATGAAGTAGAAGCAAGGTTTTATTCTGAAGAAGAATTTGAAATTGTTAAAAAAGATTTTAATGATTTAACAGAAAATGGAAAAGAATTAGATGCTAAATATAGATTTATAGATGCCAAAGGAAATAAAAAAGTTATAAGATTTAAAGCAAAGTTTGTTAATAATAGCAGAGAAAGTAATAAAATTATTGGAATAACTCAAGATATTACTGATTTAACTAGTTTTGAAGAAGAAATTGCAAATAAAAATATTAGTTTACAGCAATTGAAAAATGCAATTGATAAATCCTCAATTGTTTCATATACAAATGTTAAAGGAAAATTCATTGAAGTCAATGAAAAATTCGTTGAAGTTTATGGGTTTACCAGAGAAGAAATTATTGCGAAAGACCATAAAATCTTATCTTCAAATGTTCATAGCAAAGAGTTTTGGAAAGAATTTTGGGATACACTGTTAGAAGGAAATATATGGACAGGGGAGATTTGCAACAAAACTAAAAATGGAAAGTTATTATGGTTTTATGCTACTATATTACCACTAAAAGATTCGATTGGCAGAATATTAAATTTCCTTGAAATATTAATTGATATTACTTTATCTAAAAAATATGAAAAAGAACTTGAAGAGACTGTGAATTCGAGAACAAAAGAATTGAATGAAACTATAATTGAGAAAGATTTTATATTACAAATGGTTAGCCATGATTTAAAAAATCCTTTAACAGGTATAGTTCTTCAAACTGAATTGATGAGACTATTATCAAAGAAAAAAGAATATTTGAGTTTTGATGAAAAAATAGATTATATTTTAGAATGTACTCAAAGAATGAACTTAATTATCAATAATTTATTAGAATTTGATTCATTACATAAAGATAATAATCTACTTTTAAATGAAGTAGATATAAATTTACTTCTATTGGAATTGTCTAAAAATTATAAAAATAAATTAGATAAGAAAAATCAAGAATTAATAATTTTTAATCCGAATAAGAATCTAACCGTTTTAAGCCATAAAAACCATTTATACCAAATTTTAGAAAATTTACTATCAAATGCATCCAAATTTTCTAATTTAGGATCAAAAATCGAAATATTTATTGAGAACAGAGATGAAAAAGTAAATATTTTAATTAAAGATTATGGTCCTGGAATTTCAGAAAATGAATTAGAAAAGCTATTTGATAAATTTGTAAAACTTTCAAATAAACCAACAGGCGATGAAATAAGTTCTGGCTTGGGTCTTGCTATTGTCAAGAAACTATGCGAGTTACTTAATCACGAAATTCAAGTTGAGAGCAAGGTAAATATAGGCACGATTTTTACTATTATACTTAAAAGTTTTTAGTAAAATAAAGTCCTTTAATGAGTATAAATTCCTTAAAAAAAATAGATAAATATAATAGTGATGAGTTCTTTCATTCATTTATTAATGAATCGGGATTTGCATTATGGTCATATCAGATAAATAATCAGTTTAAAAAAGGTGATAGTAAAGAAAAATTAATTAAAACCTTAAAAAATGCTAGCTTAGTTGATTGTAATTATACTCATGTAAAATTTCATAATTTTAATACTAAAGAAGAAATTATTGGAAAAAAATTAGGAGAACTTTCATTAATAAGTAATGAGTCCTTAATTGCTTATATCAATAATTTTGTTGAAAATGATTACCGAACAAAAGAATTAATTTTAAATGAAAAATCAATATCAGGAAATGATTATTCTATTGAACTAAGTGCAATTGCTCATTTTGATGATAAAGATAATCTTATTATGCTTACTGGTTCTTATATAGATAGGACAGAACTATATAAAACTAAAGAGGAATTAGCTAATACTAATTTAATTTTAGATGAACAGAATAAAGCATTAATTGATAAAATTGAAGAAATTCAAGATTATAAAATTAAGTATATAGAAGAAAATGAACTTGGAAATTCCTTATTTTTTGACAGCCCATCTCCAATATTTATTATTTGTCCTATTAATTATAGAATTATTGAAATTAATCAAAGTGCTTTAGAGTTATTTGAAGTAGAAAAAGACTCAAAACTAAGATTATTAGATTTGATAGACTCTTCAAATTATTCTATTCTTAAAGATTATTTACATGGTCATAATGGAAATAATCAAACAACTTTTAAAGGTTATACTAAATCAACAAATAAAGAATTATCCATAAAGATAAATAGTAAAAGAATTAATTATAAAAATAAAAGTGTTTTACTATTACATATAACTGATTTAACAAATAATGTTGAAATAAAAGAAAAAGCCAAAGAGTTAAAATCTAAGTTATCTTCAATGACTAATAACTTAATTGAGACTCAAAGTAATTATAAACTTTTAATTGATGAATCACCCTATGGTATAATAATTCATCAAGATAATAAGGTTGTGTATGTCAATAAAATATGCCAGAATTTACTGAATGCAAGTAGTGAGAATGACTTGATAGATAAAAACTATTTGGATTTTATTGATATAAAATACAAGCCAATTGAAATAGAACGAACGAAACAAGTATTAATTAATAATGAGCAAACTGAGCAAGTTCGTTATGAATTAATTAGAGTAAATGGTGAAAAATTTATATCTGAAGTAATAACATTTCCTACTGAATTCAAAGGAAAGAAAGCTGTTCAAATTCTATTCAATGATATTACTAATCAATTAGATTTTCAAAATAATTTAATCGAATCTGAAGAAAGATATAGAGTTCTATTTGACTCATCGAAAAACCTGTTATTTATAACAGACCTTAAAGGGTCAATAATTGATGTAAATGCTGAAGCAAAAGATAAATTTAAAATTAAAGAGAATAGTTTTGATAATTTAAATGTTTTAGATTTATTAGTAAAAGATACATTTAGTTTCTTAGAAAACCCTTATGATAAAATAATTGGAGAAGATGGTTTTGGAGGTAACTGCTTTGCAAAAGATTTAGAAGGAATAGAATTTATATGTTCTGTTTATTTTAAGAAAATAAAAATTGATTCTAAAGATTGTGTATTTATTTCAGTAAGAGATATAACAATCGAAGAACATGCTAAGAATAAAATAAAAGAGAGCAGAAAAGAATCAAATGATATTATTGAAAATTTAGCTCTTCCCGTTTCAATTTCAAGATTTGACAACGGAGAATTGATATATTATTCCAGACAATTTAAAGAAATCTTTGGAGAGAAGGTTGTAAATTCTGATTTTTCATCTTTTGAATTATATAAAGATCCTGATGATGCAAAACATCTAAGAAATCTGTTTAATAATACAAATAAAGTACTAAACTATGAAGTAGAATTAGTTGATAAAAATAGAAAATGTATTGTAGGTTTGCTTTCATCAACAAAGATTGTATTTAGGGGCGAAGAAGCATTACTAAGTAGTTTTATAGATATAACTAAAAGAAAAAATTATGAAAGTGAGTTAAATAATAGAGATAGGTTATTAGAAGAATTAAGTGACATTTCTAAAATTGGAGGATGGGAATATTTAATAGGTGAAGATGAATTAACTTGGACGAATCAAACATACTTAATTCATAATAAAAAAATAGGTTCAAAGATTGACACTGAAGAGGCAATTAACTTTTATCATCCAGAAGATAGAGAAAAACTTAATATGGTATTTCATGATCTTATGAATTATGGTAAATCTTATGATATAGAATTAAGAATAAGACCGATTGATAAGGATTATATTTGGGTAAGAACAATTGGACATGCAGTTAAAGAAAATGGACAGATAAAAAGAGTAAATGGTACCATTCAAGATATAAATGATAGAAAGAAAATTGATATTCAATTAAAAGATTATTCCTATTCATTGTCCTTAGCTGCAAAAGCTGCTAATTTTGGTATCTGGGATTGGGATATCGAAAAAAATCATTTGAGTTGGGATTCAAAAATGTGGGAGATTTTTGAATTAAGTGCCAAAGAAATTCAAGATGTACATTTTTGGAAAGAATATACCACTTTAGATGATTGGATGAGAGTTAAAGATAGAATGATAAGAAGTTTTAAAAAAGAAGAAGACTTCGAATCAGAATTTAAGATTGTTACAAAGAATAATAAAACTAAATATATTCAAACATTTGCATATATTGAATTTAAGAATGATAAAGCTGTAAGGATGATTGGTGTTAATTGGGATATGACTAAAGAAAAATTAGCTGATATTCAATTGGAAGAATCATTAAAGAAATTTGAAACTCTCTATAATAATTCACCTGTAATGCTTTATTCTTTTGATAAGAACGGTATAATATTATCAGTAAGTAATTTTTGGTTAAAATCTTTAGGATATGAAAGGGAAGAAGTAGTAGGTAAAAAAACTACTGAATTTTTATCAAAACAATCTAAAAAATATGCTAATGAATTTGTATTGCCCAAATTTTTCAAAAATGGAAGTGTAAGTTATATAAATTATCAATTAGTTAAGAAAAACGGAGCATTATTAGATGTAGAGTTTTCTGCAATATCTGAAAGAGATGTTGAGGGCAATATAATAAGATCTTTAGCTGTGATGATTGATGTTACAGAAAGAAACTTAGCTCAAAAAGAAAGTGAAAATAAAACAAAAAGATTAATTGAATTTAGAAAAGCCCTTGATATAGCAGCATTTGTTGTCTTTACTGATATAAATGGAAAGATAAAATATTCTAATAATAATTTTAATGAGTTAATTCAAATAAACCAATACAACTTATTAAATAAGAGTATTTTTGATTTAATTGACATAAATGAAAGTAAAATAGAACAAACTGAATTATTAAAATCAATGAAGTCATCTAAAATATGGCAAGGTGAAATCAAACTAAAAAATAACGATAATGTTTGGTTACAAACAAATGCTATTCCTATTTTTGATGAATTGACTAATTCTGAAGAAGTATTAATAATATCTTTTGAGATAACTCGTTTAATAAATGCAGAAAATAAGCTATTACAATTAAATAAAAATTTGGAAGATAGAGTTAATGAAAGAACTTTAGATCTTGTTAAAATCAATAAAGATAAAGATAATATTTTATCAATGGTATCTCATGATTTAAAGAACCCAATAACTGGAATTATATTAGCTTCTGATATTATTAAATTGCACTGTGAAAAAAATAATGACACAAAAGTATATGAAGTAGCTGAAAAAATTGCAAAAACTTCTTATAAAATGATTGATATTATTAAGAATTTATTAGAACTAAATGCAGTCGAATCTGGTAAAATTAATACACATTTTGCATATATTAATCTATCACAAGTACTTAATAATATTATTCAAGATGCTTCTATTAATGTTGAAAATAAACAACAAAAGTTAATTCTTAAAGTGCAAAGCGAAGATTATGCAGTTTATACAGATAAAAAATTGTTTGTTCAAATTATGGATAATCTAATCTCTAATTCAATTAAATTTAGCCATAAAAAGAAAACTATTTGGGTTGAATTAATTGAAGATAAAGAAGAATTTTCTATAATTGTAAAAGATGAAGGTATAGGTATTTCAGCAGAGGATTTACCAAAACTATTTGATAAATACTCCAGATTAAATTCAAAACCAACTGATGGAGAAGACTCAACAGGGTTAGGCTTATCAATAGTAAAACAATTAGTTGAACTATTAAATGGTACTATTCAAGTTGAAAGTAAGTTAAATAAAGGTACTAAATTTACCCTAACATTTAATAGGCATCAAGTTTATATTTATTAAGCAAGATAAAACATGATAAAATTCTACAAATTAAAAAGAAAAGATATTAAACCAGGTGAATTTGTTTATTCTGGGAATAAGCATAATGAACCAGTCAAATTACAACTGTTTACTTATGACTCTGAAGAATTTGAAGAAAAATCGGATTACGTATTTGATGGTAAGTTTTATGATGATAATGAAAAAAAAGTATATTGGTTAAATATACATGGAATACATAATGTTGAACTAATTAAGAAAATAGCAAATGAAGTAGGGATAAATAACCTAAATCTTCAAGATATAATCAACACTAACGAAAGACCTAAAATTGAAGAAAGTGAAAATTACATTTTTATAACGGCTAAATCTTTAACAGGGAATGAAAGTATAGATTATGAACAAATCTCTTTTGTTTTAGGAAAGAATTTTATTATTTCCTTTCAAGAGAAAATTGATGATACTTTTGATCATATTAGATTACGTATTAGAGAAAATTTAGGATTATTAAGAAAAAGAAAATCAGATTATTTATTGTTTATGTTTTTAGATGCAATTATTGATAATTATTATACTGTTATTGATAAAATAGTAAATGACATAAACATAATTGAACAAAAGGTATTAAGTACTAATAAAGATAACTTATTAATTGATATAGAAGCAATAAAAAAAGAGTTGCAACTAATCAAAAACAAAGTTCAACCGCTTAAAGATACTGTACATAAATTAAATAATATGGATAATCCATTAATCGATAGTGCAAACAAAGCATATTTTACTGACATCAAAGATAGTTCTCTAAATCTTATGGACTATATTGATTACACCAAAAATTCATTAGATGGTATTACAAATATATATTTATCTTCATTAAGTAACAAAATGAACGATACAATGAAATTATTAGCAGTGATTTCTACTATTTTTATACCACTAACCTTTATTGCTGGCTTATACGGTATGAATTTTGAGTATATGCCAGAATTAAAAGAACCAATGGCGTATCCAATAATATTAGTTCTAATGTTTTTAATCTCTGTGACTATGATAATTTATTTCAAATTTAAAAAATTCTTATGAAGTCAAAAAAAGTAAAAAGTTTAATAACTATTGGTAGAGTTGATTCTGTGGATTTACCGGAATTAGACTTAACTAATATTGAATGTAAAATAGATACAGGTGCTGATACATCATCTATTCATTGCCATAGAATACAATTAATAGAGAAGAATGGAGTTGAATACCTAACTTTCAAATTATTAGATCCAAAACATCCTGATTATCAAAAGAAAAATTTTAAAATAACTAATTTCAAAGAAAGAAAAATTCGATCATCTAACGGTCAAACTGAATTTAGATATGTGATTAAAACACAAGTAATTATTTTTGACAAAGTATATTTAACAGAATTTACCCTTACAAATAGAGGTAAAATGAAATACCCTATACTATTGGGAAGAAAATTATTAAATAAAAATTTTGTAGTTGATGTATCAAAGGTTAATTTGTCATTTGAAAATAAACAAAAATTAAAATAATATAAAATATGAAAATAGCAGTTTTGTCGAGAAATTCTGAATTATATTCAACAAGAAGACTTTTAGAATCTATAAAAAAAAGAGGTCATGAAGCAGTTTTACTTAATCATGCAAGATGTTATGTTGTAATGGAAGAAGCTAATCCACACGTTTACTATGGTGAAAATACTATTGATGATGTAGATGCTATTATCCCTCGAATTGGTGCTTCTGTTACTTTTTATGGTTCCAGTATTATCAGACAGTTTGAAATGCAAAAAGTTTACACAACTCTTAGTTCGCTTGCTTTAGTACGTTCAAGAGATAAACTTCGTTCATTGCAGATATTATCTAAAGCAGGAGTAGGTATTCCTAAAACAGCTTTTACTAAATATCCTAAAGACATAGATAGTATAATCAAGCAAGTAGGTGGAACACCACTTATAATAAAATTATTAGAGGGTACTCAAGGACTTGGAATCGTACTTGCCGAAACTAAAAATGCTGCAAAGTCTGTTATGGAAGCTTTTTATGGACTCAATGCTAACGTTTTAGTGCAACAGTTTGTTAAAGAAGCAAAAGGTGCTGATATTAGAGCCTTTGTAGTTGGTGGTAAGGTTGTTGGAGCAATGAAAAGACAAGGAAAACCTGGCGAATTTAGGTCTAATATACATCGTGGTGGCTCGAGTGAAGAAATAAAACTATCTAAAATAGAAAAACAAACTGCTATCAAAGCGGCCGAAGCTTTAGGATTAAAAGTTGCTGGAGTTGATATGCTTCAGTCTGTTAGAGGGCCACTTGTTATCGAAGTAAATTCTTCTCCAGGATTAGAAGGTATAGAAAAAGCTACTGGAAAAGATATTGCAGGTTCAATTATTAAATTCATTGAAGAGCAAATTCAGCAGTCCGATAAGAAAAAGAAAGATACTATTGGTGTATAAATGAATTATTATTTAAAAATATTTTTTAAATTAATAAGAGATAATAAACACTTTTTAATAACATATTGCTTAATCGCAATATGTTTTCTTTTTTATATTTCATTTTCTAATAAAGGTGATGAAATAGTTTTGATAAACAATTATAGAAATGATTTCAATGATAATTTTTTCAAGTATTCTTCTATTATTGCAGAAGGTACTTTTTATGGGATTTTCTTATTGATTCTTGGTGCATTTAGATTCAAGTATTTATTTAATGGTGTTATTACATTTCTATTAGCAGGGTGTTTAACTCAGATACTAAAGAAAATATATAATTTGCCTCGCCCAATTGCATGTTTAGATGAATGTATAATTGGCACCTTAAATTTTGTAGAAGGAGTTAAAGTTCATTCTCAATATTCATTTCCTTCTGGACATTCAACTGCTGCCTTTAGTATGATGTTCTTCTTATCTTTGATAACACCTAATAAATATGTTAGAATATTATTTGCTATAATTGCCGCTTTCATGGGAGTATCTAGAGTATATTTATTCCAACATTTTCTTATTGATGTCTTAGCTGGTTCATTCTTAGGTATATTTGTAACATTAATAGTTTATAGATTTGTGCTAGTACAAAAAAAAATAGTATTAAGTAAGTGGTATAATTTTTCACTTATCGAAATACTATTCAAGAGGAATGATTTATAATTAATCTCTTTTTCTTCTTTTTTTCATTATTTGTTCGCCAAGTTCTTTTCTAAATTTCTTTTCAAATATTAGATACTTTGCAAACTGAATTTCAGATAACATAGTTTTCATATCTGTATCTCTTTTATCAGTTATATTTATCAACTCAGTTCTAACTTTAATAAAATTATTGCTTTGCTTAACTATTTCATCTTTGTTACCATTCTTAATTGCTTTTTTAAGACTTTCTTCTGCATCATCAAATGATTTTAATTGATTCTCTATTTTATCTTCCCATGCAGAGTACTTAACTATTAATTTATCAGACTCTTTTTCATCTAAATCTAATATTTCAATAAGTTTAATTTTCTTTATCATAGAAATTCTTTCTTTAGCTTTGTGTGGCTGAGCATATACTTGACTTGCAAATAGTATAATTATTATACTAAACATCAAAATTTTCATTTTTTAATTCCTCTAAAATATTAATAAATTCATCTTCATTCAAATTGCTAATCATTTCATTTAACTGATATTTCTGGTAAATAAAGTTTTCATTACCGTAAAATCTATAGTCATTTTTATCTATTATATTCAAATCAATCAAACTATAATCTTCAATTAAAGAACTTTCAAGATTATAACCTTCAATAGTTAACTTATCTAAAATATCACTTTTATTACTTAAACTATCTAAATCTTGACTTTGGAAAATTGTAAATTCAAATTGACTATTAGAACTATTGCCATCAAAGATATTCGTAAAAAAGTAGAAATATGCAAGTGCAATTATTCCTGCAGCTGGATAAACAAATTTAGAATATGCACTCATAACATTAGTCTTTACATATTTAGCATTTAACTTATCTTGTATTTCTACACTGAAATTTTTAGAGTTAGCTTTAATATTTGATTTCAAATCATATTTATCAAATAATTCAAAAGTCTTACGAATAGAATTTACTTCTTCTATTATTTCAGGAAAATCAAGCATAGATTTCTCAAACAAGATTACTTGTTCATTGTCTAATCGACTTAAAACATAGTCAGATGTTAATGCTTCGAGTTCTTTATATGTTAATTTATTGTTCATTAAGGTATATTCCTAATTTTTTAACTGCTTGAAAATAATTTGCTTTTAAGCCACCGACAGAAGTACCTAATAATTCTGAGATCTCATTATAAGGTAATTCATCAAAATATCTTAATGCAAATGTTTCTCTTTGTTTCTCTGGTAAACTATTTAAAGCTGAATAAAATTTTAATTTGAACTCTTCATTCTCTAATTTTTGTTGTCCATTCAATTCATTTATAGGGATATTGAAAAACTCTTCATTATCATTATTAAATGAGAAATAACTTAACAACTTTTTCTTCTTCAATTCATTTTTAGCACTATTAACAGTAATGCTATAAAGCCAAGTTGACAATGAAGACTTCTTTTCAAATTTAGATAAATTCTTAATAGCTTTTAACATTACATCTTGAGTTAAATCTTCAGCATCATGAATATTCTTTAAATATCTTAATGCAGTTTGATAAACTAAGTTATGATATTTTCTAATCAAAATATTAACCGATTGATGATTACCATTATCAACGTAATCATCAATTAGTTCATATTCATCAACTAAAATATCGGCACTTTTCATAATTTCTTATTTATTATCTTCAAATAATTAGACATCTAATTTAATAAAAGGTTTAATCTGAGTTAATATTATTTCAAATTTAATAAATAAATCTAATATAAGTGTAATTAGTATTTTCAAGCAAACCTAACACTAACTCCAAAATAAACAAAAAACATAGATAAAATAGTTACTATTATAATATGAATAGCTAAGGAATTTAGATTAGATTCACTTAATTTAGGTATAATAAATATTCTTGCGTGTGCTGCTAATAGTATAGTTAGTAATAATAGAATAATTTTATAACTTAGCATCCTTGAGAAGTGGGAATCAAAACTAAATATATCAGTATAATTTAATCCATAATTAATAAACATCATAAAGCCAGTAATTACTTGAATTAATAAAGCAGGTATTCCAATTTTTTCATACTTCGACTCAAAATCTTCAATATATTTAGGGTTTCTTTCCTTTAAACTTTTGGGTAAGATAGTAATTGCTAAAATTAAATGCCCTCCAACCCAGATACAAGCACTAATTGTATGTAGTAATATTAGTAATTTTGTCATAATTCAATTTTAACATAAAAATATACAAAGTTAAGATATATCGAACTTAGAACTCATCACATTTTCTTTTATGTTATTGATTGTTGTTTTTAAGATAATAAATTACTTTATATTTATAAAAAAATTGACTAAATTTGTAAAAAAATGGTGATAATTTTGACAAAAGTTGAAAAATTAGCAAAAATAGATAAAACATTGAGGAAGGTGATGACTTCATTGCCTAATCAATATTTTATTTCTATTTATTCAAATCAGAAGAAAAAACTGATTAAAAATTTTGCAGATGATTATGTAAATTTTGAATTAAAAGAAATTTATTCTTCTAATACAAAACTTTGGGATATTGATTTCAAAATTCCAATATTTAATTCTGCTGGGATGTTTAAATATTCTGAAGCATATTATACCTGTGCTATGCAAGGGGCAGGAGCGTGGCTTGCAGGTACTTATACTACAAAACGCAGGATTGGTAATTTCAAAAAAGGTGTTTTGCATCCATTTTTACCATTACCCAAATCTGAAATTGCTGTAAACTGGATGGGTTTACCAAATGAAGGTATTGAATTAGCCGCTAAAAAAATATCAAAATTAGAAAAGTTTAATAATACACCTATTGGGGTAAGTATTAGTGCAGACCCTGGAAATAACCCAACTCTGATATTAGCCGATTTAGTAGAAGGAATGAAACTACTTGAAAAAGCAAATGTAGATTTTATTGAACTCAACGAAAGTTGCCCAAATGTTAGTGACGGACATTCACTTTCCAATGATAAATTAGATGAGGATTTAGTTTATAGAATGGAGTATATTTCTCAGAATTTTTTAAAATTTAGAAATAGAAATCTCCCTTTGATTCTCAAATTATCAAATGATACATCTCCCGAACTTATTCCTCTTTTCATTGATATTGCAATAGAACTTGGATTTAATGGACTTAACTTAGGAAATACCTCAACAAATTATACATATACGAAAGAATTTTTAACAGAAAAAGAACGTAAAATGTTTAACTATTTTACAAATGTTTATGGTGGTGGAGTATCTGGAATATCTTTAAAAGAAAATTCAAAAAAATTGTGTAAATTAGCAAGTGAATATTTACAAAATAAAAATTTAAAAACAGAATTTCATATTATCAGAACAGGTGGAATTGATAGTGCTGATGATATTTTAGAATCTAAAAATATTGGAGTAAATCTAAATCAATGGTACACAGGATATTTCAAAAACTTCGGAAAATATGGACATTCAACTTATTCAGAAATTAGTAAACAATTAGTTTAATTTTATAAAAAATATAGGTGTTATTATGAAAAAATTACTTATTTTATTAGCAATTTTACCATTTATGGTAAATACATCTTTCTCACAATCTTATCCTGAAGAAGCGATGAGTATTGGTTTTCAAGTTACTCAAGGTGAGTATGGTTACGGTCCAATAGTGAACTATGCAATTTCAAAAGATTTACATATTGGAACACAAATTGGTTTGTATTATGATACTGGGTATGAAAACAAAGGTGGAATTGAAGTTCTTAAAAGCAACTTTTTCTTCTATTTAGCACCTTATGCTAAATATTACTTCAAAAACATAAAAAACTTCAGACCATTTATTCAAGGTCAATTTGCTATTTTCACAGTTGAAGATAAAGTAAACGGTTCTCCAGTTTCTTCTACAACAGGTAGATATGATGGTAATTCAATATGGATTAATGTTGGTGGTACTTGGTATCCATTTAATAATGTTGGAATTAATGCTGGAATGAGATTCTTAGACTTTAACTTAGATAAGTCTTGGATGAGAGCAGGTCTTGGAAATCCATTTATTGGTATTGAGTGGTACATTTAATTCAAATAAATATCTAAAAATAAAAAAGTCCTTCAATTAAATTTGAAGGACTTTTTTTTAGATAGTAAGTTTTCTTTAATTCTGTTGATATAAATGAACATCTCTTTGAGGGAAAGGAATAGAAATATTGTTTTTGTCAAACTCTTTCTTAACGATTTCTTGGAAATCAAAATACATATCCCAATAATCTTCAGTTTTACATCTAACTCTAAATGTAAAATCAACACTTGAATCATTTAATGTAGTAATTGATATACGGTTACCATCATGTTTGATAACTCTTTTATCATTATCCATTATTGATTTTAAAACAGCCCTTGCTTTATCAATATCATCAGAATAGCCAATACCAAAGGTCATATCTAATCTACGTTCTGGCTCTTCAGTATAATTCGTAATATTTGCACTTGCCAAACTTGCATTAGGCAAATAAATTGTTTTATTATCAGGGGTTTTAAGTACTGTATTCAAAATATTAACCTTATGCACTGAACCTAATACTCCTTGAGCTTCAATAACATCACCTTCTTTAAATGGTTTTAGAATTAATATTAAAAAACCTCCAGCAACATTAGATAAACTTCCTTGTAAGGCAAGACCAATTGCAAGACCAGCTGCACCAATCAAAGTAACTAAAGAAGCAGTTGAAATACCAAGAATACCAGCAGCAGCAACAAATAATACAACATTTAATGAGATTTTTACTAAACTCAATAAAAAATTAACCTTTGTTGGCTCAAAATCTCTCTTTTCGATTTTTTTACGAATCATATTTCCAATTTTAGAAATAATGAAGCGTCCAATTATTATAGTTAGTATCGCACCAACTAATTTAACTGAAAAAGAACTTGCCTCTAAAACAATCCAGTTTGTGAATTCAGATAAGTCAAAGTTTGAAAAATCCATTTAAACTCCTTATAAAATAGTTAAAAAATAAAATTTGATTTTTAGAATGATTAATTTTAAGTTAATTTGCAAATTAAAGATTACAAAACTAAAAAAAAATTATTAGATGGTTTAATATGAATTCAATTGAAATTAGAAATCAATTCTTAGATTATTTTAAAAGTAAAGGGCATATTATAGTTCCTTCTGCTCCTGTAATTCCTCACGGTGATAAAACTTTAATGTTTACTAATGCTGGAATGAACCAATTTAAAGATATGTTTTTGGGAACAGGAAATCGCGATTACAAAAGAGCAGCTGACACTCAAAAATGTATAAGAGTGTCTGGCAAACATAATGATTTAGAAGAAGTTGGAGTTGACACATATCACCATACATTTTTCGAAATGCTTGGAAATTGGAGTTTTGGCGATTACTATAAAAAAGAAGCAATAGAATGGGCTTGGGATTTACTTGTTAATGTTTGGAAACTGCCAAAAGAACGCTTATATGTTACTGTTTATAGAACGGATGATGAAGCTTTTGATATATGGAAAAATTATTTAACTGAAGATAGAATTTTAAGGTTTGATGAAGAAGATAATTTTTGGGAAATGGGGGAGACTGGACCTTGCGGACCTTGTTCTGAAATACATTATGATGGTACAGATGACTTATCAGGAAGAGAATTAGTAAATGCTGGAGATCCAAATGTAATTGAAATTTGGAATCTTGTATTTATTCAATTTAATAGACAAGTAGATGGTTCACTTTTAGAATTAAAAGCAAAGCACGTTGATACTGGAATGGGATTTGAAAGAATAGTCAGAGTTATCCAAGGAAAAAATTCAAACTATGACACTGATATTTTTATGCCTTTGATTAATAAATTGGTAGAATTATCAAATATTAAATATGGTTTAAACGAAAAAAATGATATTGCTTTTAGAGTAATAGCCGACCATATTAGAACAATTTCTTTTACCATAGCAGATGGTGCAATCCCTGGTAATGAGGGTCGTTCTTATGTTATTAGAAGAATACTAAGACGTGCATCAAGATATGCTAGAAATCTTGGATTTAAAGAGCCAATACTTTATAAATTAGTAGATGTTTTAATCTCCCAATTCAAAGATGTTTTTCCAGAATTATATACACAATCTGATATTATTAAAAATGTAATAAAAGGCGAAGAAGAAAGTTTTTTAAGAACTTTAGACTCTGGCTTAATAAAGTTTGAAGAATTAATTACAAATTTGAAAGAAGGCGATACAATCCCTGGTGAAAGTGCTTTCTTACTTTACGATTCTTATGGCTTTCCTATTGATTTGACTGAACTAATGGCAAAAGAAAATAATCTATTAGTTGACTTAGATTCTTTTAATGTTGAAATGGAAAAGCAAAAATCAAGGTCGAGAGCTAATATAAAAAATAACTCTGAAATTGCCGATGATACTGATTATAATGTTGAAAGTGAATTTGTTGGATATGATATTTTTGAGACTAATTCGAAAGTTTTATATCAAAAAGATAACATAATAATATTAGACAAAACTCCTTTTTATGCTGAAAAAGGTGGACAAATTTCTGATATAGGTGTTATTAAGTTCAATAATATAGAGTTAAATGTAATAGATACAAAACAAATTGGTGGAGCAATTCTACATATCCTCGATGAAAACTGTTTGCTTGATTTATTGAATAAAAAAGTAAATGCTAAAATTGAAGTTGATAGAAGGTGGAATATAATGAGAAATCACTCTGCTACCCATCTAATGCACGAAGCATTAAGACAAGTATTAGGTGATCATATTCAACAACAAGGTTCATTAGTTGCCGAATCATATTTAAGATTTGATTTTAATCATTTTAATAAAATAAGTAAATTAGAAATCAAAGAGATAGAAGATTTAGTTAATAATAAAATATATGAAAGCATTGACGTAATCACAAATGAATTATCATTAGACGAAGCTTCAAAAAACTCTAAAATAAGAATGTTTTTTGGTGATAAATATGGTTCTTTTGTTAGAGCAGTTCAGATGGATGAGAATTATTCGATAGAATTATGTGGTGGAACTCATGTTAAAAACACTTCTCAAATCGGATATTTTAAAATAACTTCCGAATCATCAGTTTCAAGTGGAATAAGAAGAATCGAAGCAGTTACAGGTAAATTCATTGAAGAGTATTTTAATAAACTAAATTCTGAAATATTATCAAAAGAAAATCAAAATGAAGAATTAAGAAATAAAATTAAAAAACTTGATAAAGAAATTGCCGAACTGAAAAAATCATCAGCAAGTGATGACTTAGATTCAATTTTAGCAAATATTAAAGAAATTAAATCAATTAAAGTATTAACAACATCTATTGAAGTTGATAATTTAGACTTACTTAGAGATACTGGTGAAAATCTAAGAAATAAATTAAAAGATAATGGTATCGGGCTTATATCTACAATTAATGATGGTAAAGTCCAATTATGTTGTGTAGTTACAGATGATTTAAAATCAAAATATCCAGCTGGAAAACTTGTTGGAGAAGCAGCCAAGTTTCTTGGAGGTGGAGGAGGTGGAAAACCACATCTTGCAACTGCTGGGGGAAAAGACTTATCTAAAGTTGATGAATTATTAAATTCTGAGTTTTATAAAATTATAGAAAATTATTAAAGACTCTAAAATGTAAAATATGTAAAAAAAAAACCTATCAAGTAAATTTGATAGGTATTTTTTATTTTAACAACTTATATTAAAAATCTTATTCACCTTGAGTTAAAGAATATGCTCTTTCACCATTAAAATTATAAAGATTTTCAGTTTTAATAATATCTAAATTCGAATCACTAATTTTAGAAAGTAAATCTATAATATCTTTATTAGTGACTTTAGTGCCTTCAGCAGGAACAAATCTACATCTCCAATGGTCAGTTCTAAAAGTCTCAGGCATTCCATCAGGATAAACCTTAACACCTCTATTTGTGATTACTTTTAGATTTAAAATAGAATCTTTACTTGCTTCAATTAATTTAGCCGCTAAAATATCTGGGTTTCTATCATCTTCATCCCAATCAAGAAAACAGTCAGTTCCTTCTAAAGTTTTTACATTATCTCTTGTATCGCTAATTGAAATTTCAATTGGCTTAACATTTCTTTCTCTAACTTTAATTTTAGTTGGCTCCTGACCTAATCTCGCAATAACTTCTTTAGTAAATTCTTTTGTACCAACTTTTCTTTTAGTTACTCCTTCTTGATATAGATCACCAGTGTGAATACCTTCTTCCAATGTTTTTAAAGCCGCTGCTTCTATCATTTTTGCATAAGGACTTAAACCTAAATAGTCAAGCATTAAAATAGCACCATGTAATAAGCCACAAGGATTAGCAATATCTTGACCTGCAATATCTGGAGCAGAACCGTGAATTGCTTCAAACATTGCTCTATTATGCCCAATATTAGATGAACCAGATAATCCAACAGAACCAGCTACTTGAGCCATTATATCAGAAATAATATCGCCATATAAGTTCAAAGTAACAACAACATCTAATCTTTCAGGATTGGTTGCAACAACAGCTGACCCAATATCAATAATTCTATGTTCAGTTTCAATTTCAGGATAATCTTTTGAAATATCATCAAATATTTTATGAAATAAACCATCAGTTTGTTTCATAATATTATCTTTTGTCATACAAGTAACTTTCTTTCTATTGTAAGCTCTTGCATATTCGAAAGCATATCTAACTATTTTTTTAGTACCTGGCTTAGAAATAATTTTCAAAGTTTGTACTACTTCATTAGTTTGTTGATGTTCAATTCCTGTATATAAGTCTTCTTCATTTTCTCTAACAATAACCATATCCATATCGCCACAATTAGCTTTGATAAATGGTTTAAATGTTTTACATGGTCTAATATTAGCAAATAAGCCAAAACTAGTTCTAATTGCTACGTTTATACTTTTATAGCCACCACCTTGAGGTGTAGTGATTGGTGCTTTTAAAAAAGCTTTATTTCTTCTAATAGTTTCCCAATCTTCTTTTTTGATTCCAGTTTTTTCACCACTTAAATAAACTTTTTCACCTATTTCTATTTCTTCATATTTTAAAGGTGCTCCAGATGCTTTTAGAATTTCTAAAGTAGATTCCATTATTTCAGGACCTATTCCATCACCTTTAGCAATTGTGATTGTATGTTTATTATCCATGTGTCTTCCAAATTTCCTAATTATTTATAAATATAGATTACAAAATTAAGAAAAAAATATATTTTTAATAATATTAAGTTGATAAATTAAGTAAAATAATTGAAAATTTGGTAATCAAGATTAGATTAATTAATTTTGGTAGCTGGATTTATTTTTATTTTGTGAAAATTTGAATAATGAGGTTTGAAATTGTTAAAGATTTTAATTTTATTTTTTATAGTTAATTTGTATTTAATAAATGCAAAGTCATCTATTATAAACTATAGTTCAGTTGCAGAAGAAGCGTATAATGTTAAAGTAAGTGAAAATGATTCTCTAATTTTAGTATTTGCTTCAAGTAGGCATGTACCTAATAAAGTAAATAGCACTCCGTTAAATGCTAATGTAGATATATTTGATAAAGATTTAAATTTGGTTAAATCTTTTGATCTAAAAAATTATTATTATCTATTTCCATTTCGCATTTTTGATGACAGATATAGTAAATTTGATGGATCTAAATTAGAAATATTAGTTGCAAATTTTGAAAAAAATACTTATGAATATAAAATGCTTGAGTGGGATATAAAAACAAATGATACATTAGTTTATGATATTCCAGATGATATTTTAAGAGGTACTCCTACAAGAAATTTCCATTTTTATATAACAAATGATAATATAATTTATTTAAATAATGAAAAAGAAATTATTATTTTAGAAAAATATACTTCGAAAGTTATTAATAAAATTGAAAATTTAGATTACAACTTTTTTTATTATAATGACAATAAAATTTATTACAGAAAAGCTTTTGATTTAATTGAATATAGTATTGAAAGTAAAACATCAAAATATATTTTCAAATACAAAAGTGAAGGGACAAATTCAGATTTTGTTGCTGCAAATGACAAACATATAATTACTTGCAGCTACTCTAATAAACCAATTGAAATAAATTTTTTTAACAGAGAAACACAAAAATTAGAAGAATATGAAGCTTATAGTACAATTTTAGACTTTAAACTAAAGGATAGCTTATTTATATATAAAGCAGATTTTTATCGACCGATTAATATTTTTAATCTTGCTACATTAACAAATACATTAGTCTCACAAGGAGGATATTTAGATTTTATTGGTGATTCGTACATTAAAATCGATTCTTATTCTATAAAAAAATTAAATTCAGAATTTGAAGTAACTAAAGAAATCATTAATTCTATTAATCAAGTTGTTGATATGAGCGTAAAAGGTGATTATTTAGCCTTCATGAGTGATGCTAGATCTTATTTTTACAATTCTGGAAGACTTTGTATTTATGATTTGAAAGCAGATAATATATTTTATAAGTCAGATGCTGTTTCTGTAGATTATAAATTAGATGAAAATGGTTTTTATCATTTATTTCAAGACTCATTGCTTTATATAGAATATTCAGGAAATAGAAGAAAGATTGTAGATAATATTAATTATAAGAATACAGATTTTAATGCAATGGAAATAAGCAATAACAAAATATTTATTTCTGATTTAAATGGGAATATATTAGAATTTGAAAAGAGTAGTAATAATTTAATAAATGAAATATCTATTGAAGATAAAAAGATATTCAAAATAGATAATATTAATGATGAACAACTACTATTTTGTTATCCAACTGACAATAACAGTTCTAATACAAGTTTGTATATTTATAATATTAAGGAAAAAAAATATAAATCTATTGGTTTACCATTTTCTTTTCCGTTAACAATGGAATCATATTCTAGGTATAATATTGATGAATTAACTAACTCTATTAATTTTATAACAAGTGATTCATTATTATCTTATAATATTGAAACTGAAGAAATAGATTTGAATAAGAACAAAATCCGTGATTTATACTCATTTTTTAGAAAAAGATTAAATTCTATGAAAGTATATAATAATTTCATTATTATAGCAGTTGACAATGAATTATTATTTTTCGAAAGAAATTCATTTGAGTTAGTAAAAGTTCTACCTATTGACTTCTTTCCATATAGAAATTTTTATTTTAATAATGAAAATAAAAAAGAAGATAATAGAATAAAAGACTTTGTAATCAGTGATAATTATTTAGTAATCCTTGATGCTTTTGGGTATATATATAAACACGACTCAAACATATTATCAGTTGAAGGAACAAAAGATGAATACCTTGAATGTCAAAATCTTATAGAAATTGAATATTATGATTTACTTGGGAATACTTTAACAAAAAACAACATTCTAAATAAGAAGATAGTTGTTAAATATAAATGTTTAGAAACAAATAATTTTATTTATAAATTGGAGATTAGAGAATGATTGGACAATCAAGAAATTAATTTAGTAATCAATCTAAGGGCTTAATCAAAGCCCTTTTTTTTATTCCAAATTCTCCACACTCCACAATTTAATACTAAAAACTACTTTATTTCACTTTTAATTTTATTTCTCAAAATTTATATTTACATAATACGTTTATAGCATTATAGAATTTTTTAATTTCGGAGATAGAATGTCAAGTCAGAATAATAATGACAAAAATAAACAAAAAATGAATCCATTTCCCCCTAAAAAAGATGGTGAAAACAATAGTGCAGTCAAAAATATGTTGCTATGGGGATTTATCGTTTTAGGTGTTTTTAGTTTAGTTTTTATACTTCAAGAAGGAAACAAAGTAGAAAATACAATTACTTTTTCGCAATATAAAGAAATACTTGATAAAGATTTAATAGAGTCTGCTGTCATTTATAAATCTCAAATTAATGATTTTGAGTTTAAAGCTTATTTAAAAAAACCAGTAAGTATATCTATTAATAATTCTGCTAAAAGCATAGAACAATTTAAAGTAAAATTGGCAGTAATAGATTCACAAACAGAAGAAATTTGGACTTCAAAAGGAATAGATTTTAAATATGAAGAAGGTGATAATTATTTCTGGGGTACAGTTTTATCTATATTACCATTAATACTCTTATTTGTGTTTTTGATATTTATGTTCCGTCGTATGCAAGGTGGAGGCGGAGGAGCTGGAGGTCAAAAAGGACTATTCAGTTTTGGTAAAGCAAGAGTTAAAATGATGAATGAAGGCAGCATAAAAGTTACATTTGATGATGTAGCAGGTGCTGATGAAGCTAAATATGAGTTAGTAGAAGTAATTGAATTTTTAAAAGAACCTACTAAATTTCAAAAATTAGGTGGAAAAATTCCAAAAGGAGTTCTTTTATTAGGACCTCCAGGTACTGGAAAAACATTATTAGCAAGAGCAGTTGCTGGCGAAGCCCAAGTTCCATTCTTCTCTATGTCTGGAGCTGATTTCGTTGAAATGTTCGTTGGTGTAGGTGCTTCAAGAGTAAGAGATTTATTCGAACAAGCAAAGAAAAACGCTCCATGTATATGTTTTATAGACGAGATTGACGCAGTAGGAAGACAACGTGGAACAGGTGTTGGCGGTGGACATGATGAAAGAGAGCAAACATTAAATCAATTACTTGTTGAGATGGATGGATTTGAACAAAATAGTGGTGTTATTATTATAGCCGCTACTAATAGACCAGATGTTCTTGACCCTGCATTATTAAGACCAGGTAGATTTGATAGACAAATAGTTGTAGATAGACCTGATGTAAAGGGTAGAGAAGGAATATTCAAAGTCCATACTGGAAAGATACCAATGGGTGATGATGTTGATTTAAAAACATTAGCAAAAGGAACTCCTGGATTTTCAGGAGCTGATATTGCGAATATAGTTAATGAAGCGGCTCTATTAGCTGCTAGAAGAGATTCTGAAAAAGTTACTATGTATGACTTTGAAAATGCGAAAGATAAAGTTATGATGGGTATAGAAAGAAAAAGTATGGTGATTTCTGAAAAAGAAAAAGAAATTACTGCTTATCATGAAATGGGGCATGCCTTAGTCGGCATGTTAATGCCTCATTCAGACCCAGTTCATAAAGTTACAATTATCCCAAGAGGTCGTGCTTTAGGTGTTACTACATCTTTACCTCTTGAAGATATTCATTCTTGGAGTTATGATTATTTAAAATCAAAACTTGCTATGACAATGGGTGGAAGAGCTGCAGAAAAAATTGTATTTAATATTCGTTCAAGTGGTGCTTCAGGAGATATACAACAAGCAACAAATATGGCTCGTAAAATGGTTTGTGACTGGGGTATGAGTGATCTACTTGGGCCAGTTAATCTTAATGCCAACTCTGAAGATGTATTCTTAGGTAGAGAAATGTCACAGCCCAGAGATCATAGTGAAAGAACTTCTGAATTAATAGATGAAGAAGTTAGAAAGCTAATAACGGATGCTTATGATGTTGCTGTAAACGTTCTTAATGAGAATATTGGACTACTACATAGTATTTCCAAAATATTGATTGAAAGAGAGACAATAGATGGTGAAGAACTAAGAGCATTAATAAATGGTGAAGAATTACCTCCTATTAGTAAACTTGCTATGGAAGCTATTAAATCTATTAAACTAAATAAAGAAGATAAACAAATTACAAATGATTCTAATTAATTAACGACTTAATTAAATAAACAATAGGGATACAATGAGTAACGAAAACGTACAAGACAACAATGAACAAATAGAACAAAGTACTGTACAACAAAGCGAAAACCAAAACATTAATCTTGAAAACAAACAAGATGAAAATGTTGAAGTAAGTTCAGAAACTAAAACAGAAGAAGTTTCTGTTGAAGAACCAATTGCAGAAGCAATCAAAGATGATAAGCCTACTTTCGAACCACCGGTTAATCCTGAGGCACTCGAAAAACAAAAAGATGAATTTAATAATTTAGAAAAACAAGTATCTGAATTAGCTGCTAATATTAATGAAAGCACTGATTTTAGAGCTGTTAGAAAAAATATTGTCACACTTAAAGAGCAAATTTTATCTTTATTCTTAATACCAATAGTAGATAAAGATAAATTAACAAATACTCTTCAAGAAACTTATGAAAAATTAGCTGAAAAGCAAGATGAAATCAAAGAAGAAATGAACAAAATCTTTGATGAAAACTTAGCAAAATATACAGCTATAGTTGATGAAAAATTAAAAGAAGCAAGCGAACTTGAAATATTCAAAAATGCTCGTAAAATTCTACAAACAGTTCAAAAAGATTTAAAACCTGCCAAACTAAGACAGGGCGACAAAGATGAATTCTTTAGAAAGATTCAAGATGTTTTTGATGCTATAAATGTAAAAGAAGCTGCTGAAAGAGAATCGTATGAAATGGAATGTTCTAATAACTATTTGATGCTTAAACCAAAAGTAGAGCAAATAACTAAAATAGTTGACGGAAGTGATAGGTTCAACGATTCACGTAAAAAACTAATTGATCTTCAAAATGAAATTAAAGAAATAAAGTTAAAAAGAAACAACAGAGATGAACTATTTCAGATTATCAGAGAATCATTTAATAAATTAAATGAAAGACAAGATAAACATAGAGAAGTTTTTACAACAGAGTCTAAAGAAAACTATGAAAAAATAGTCCCTGTAGTAGAACAAGCAATCGAATTTGCTTCTAATCCATCTAATTTCTCAACAGCAAGACAAACCTTAATAAATGTTCAAAAAGATTTAAAAGAACTTGCATTAACAAAATCACAAAGAGATGAATTATTTGGTAAAATTCGTGAGTGTTTTAGCTCATTAAATGAGCAGCAAGATGAGAATAGAGAAGAATACGAGCAAGAGTCAAATCAAAATTTTGCTAAATTAGAAATAAAAGTAAATGAAGCTCTAATGAATGTTGAGTATTCATCTGACTTTAGAGATATTCGAGAAGGATTGCTAACTGTACAAGACGAAATAAAAATACTAAAACTTAAACGTTCACAAAGATTAGATTTATCTGCTAAAATTAGATCAGGATTCGAAAAATTTGATGCAAAAAGAAATGAGTATAATAAAATCAAAAATGAAGAAAAGAAACGCAAACTTAATTCAATTTTAGAAAATCTTAATTTAAAAGTAACTAGATTAAAAGACTCAATAGTAACAGATAAAAATACACTAAATGAGTATAATCAAAAAGTCATAGATGCAAGCGAAGAAGAAAAAGCAAATTATGAAAAAAATATAAACGAATTGGCATCAAAAATTACAGAAAAAGAATCAACATTAGAAAATACAAACAAACGTATTTCTGATATTAATGAAGAACTAAACAAGTAATTAAATCTAAAATTAAAGATACAACAAGGAGCTTCGGCTCCTTTTTTTGTAAAAACCAATTATTTCAGAAACTTGCAATTATT
>JAUIIX010000142.1 GCA_030431515.1 bacterium | reverse complement strand
AAATATAGCTATGAAGAAATTTTTCAAATAGATTTAAGCGATATTTCATCAGGTGTTTATAATATCAGAATGACATCACCTTCTGGAAAGTATTATACTAAGAAAATAATGATTTTGTAAATTTTTCAAAAATTATATAAATTTATTTGTATTTTTTTTAAAGATTACAATCATTAGTAATTGGTTGTAATTTAAAAGTATAAATAGTATTAGTTAAATTTTTTAACTAAATATAAAAAATAATTTATGATTTTGCCGTGATATTTTCCTCTTTTATGTGTCTATGTAAATATAGACATTGCAATTTCTAAAACATATATTTAAATGAGGTAAAAAATGAAGATTATTTTACTTTTATTTATTCTAATTAGTCTAAATTTATTTAGTCAACCTAAGTCAATTAATTATTCAAATTGGCTTTTTGGCAAAGGTGCAGGTATTACATTTAATACTAATGATGGTAATGCTAAAGAAATATTAGACAATATACCCGAATTAGAAACAGAAGAAGGTATTTCTACATATAGTGATGATGATGGCTTTCTAAAACTATCTTGTAGTGGATTAGTACTATCTCACTTTTATGACAAAACAGATTATTCTAAGTATAAAATTTTTGATTTAGGGGATTATATTCAAACTGGTAGTTCTACTAATTCTAATATAATAGTTCCAAGTTTAGAAAATAAAGATCAATTTTATATATTTTTTGCTAATGACAATGTAAAAAATTATAAGTTTGTTTATAGAATATTTGATGTAAGTTTAGATAATGGAAAAGGTGACTGGATTCAAGATTTTGAAGAATTATATGATTTTACAATTGCTGAAAAAATAACAGCGATTTATGATTATGATTATAATTTTTATTGGATTGTTGTAGGTGAAACACTACCATATAATGGCTTTCATATTTTACTATACAAATTAGATGAAAATGGACTTCAAAAAGTTCCAAAGAAATTTGATTTAGTTATAGATAGAGATTTATTTGGATCAATCAAGTTTTCGCCTGATGGTAAGTATTTAGCGTATTGTTCGTCAAGAGGATATAGACTTCTTATTTATAAATTTAACTTTGAAGATGGAACTTTATCAGAATTTATAGATTATAAAGAAGATAAATATAGCTTCTATTCAGTTGATTTTTCACCTAATTCAACAAAAGTTTATGTTAGTGCAAGGAATGAAAATATTAATAGAACCGAGTTATTTCAATTTGATTTAAGAACTACAAGTAATGATGACTTTATTTTTTCAAGAAAAATGTTATTAGAATTTGAAACTGAAAAAGAGTTTAGATCAGTTGTTACTTTTAAGAATAAAACTTATGTAACAACTAATAAGACTAACTATGACTTGAATGATTATAATAATCTAACCAATAATCTTACCATCATTGACAATCCTAATGAAGATTTTGAAAACTTAAAGTTTAATGCTTTAAATTTTAGTAACAGTAGGTATCCAATACATGGTTTAAATACTATACCTACTATTCTTAATGAACCAACCATACAATATGATATTAGTAAACCAGATATTGCTTGCTTTGGTGATTCTTTTGAGCTATCAATTAAATCTATCTATAATATAGATTATATTGCAGAAGTTGTAAGAGTTTTTCCAACTGAACAAATTATTGGCATTTTTAATAGTCTTGATTCAACTATATCATTCAAAGATTCAAATGATTATAATAGTAATTTTGCAAACTTAATCGCTTACGAAGCAAGATTAAAGTATTCAAATAATATTTTTGATACTGTTAAAGTTAGTGTTAATTTTCGATTATGCTGTGATAATACAGTAAAAAATGGGAATTTTCAATCAAATTCTACATTCGACAATATAAATGGATATTGCAAGCCAATTGATTATTTCACTGATTTTGATTTTAGAGAAAGCAGTAATAGTTCATGCCCTAAATTATTTACAGATTTTGGACAAATTGCTTCGACAAGTAATGCAGGATTACATCACTCTAATTTTCAGAGAACTCCTCATAAATTATCTCATTTATTAGTCGGCGATCCACTTCCAAATGTTCCACAAAGAGCATGGTATCAAGTAAACCCAACTCGAAAAGGAACAAGATATAAATTCACTGCTTTTGTTTGTAATGTGGAAAAAACACCTCGATATATAGGTGAACCAAGGCAATTAAATATTTGGCTTGGCATAAGAAACAGAAATCAAGACTTAGTTTTAAAAAGAATAGATGATATAAAATACGAAGATGATTGGATTGAATTAAGTGATGAGTTTATCGCAGATGATAATTCTTCAGAACTTGCAATATGGGTGC
>JAUIIX010000075.1 GCA_030431515.1 bacterium | reverse complement strand
ACATTTAAATTGACTATTGAAGATGTACATTCAACTTCATTTTTTGGTATAAGTAAAGAACTTAGCGAGTTAGATGATGAAGAGTTTATTCAAAATTCAAAAAGAATTGCTTTGCTTTTGTCTCAAGCTCAAACTTCATCACGCCATTCTGGTGGGTATTTAGTTGTGATTGATGCTGAAATGGATAGTAATCAAAATAAAGTAATTATAGTAATCAAAGCTGAATTACAAGATGCTTTGGTTTATTATGAAAATGATATTAAATTAATTCAAAATTTATTTTTATCTCCAGCTCAAAAAATGTTTAAATTTGCAATTTTATATCAACGTGATATTGACGAGATAGAAACTTTACCAGAAAGCTATACTGAGCCCAACATTGAATGGGGAAGTATTCTATTTGATGAACAATTTAGAATTGATTCTAAACCAGCTGAATATTTTTATAAGGATTTTTTAGGTTTTACTACAATTGATAATGCTCCAATTCAGACAAAAAGATTTTATGATAAAACAGAACAGTTTATTCAAAATTATATTGAAGGATATGATAAGAAAAAAGAGGTTTTGAATAAATTAAGTGATTCCTTGATTGATGAATTAAATCCTGAAATTAATCCTATTATCTTCTCTGATGATGCATTTGAAAGAGAGGAATTAAAAGAACAATATAAAAATGAAGTACTTACTACTCTCCCAGATAATATTAATAAAGATAACTTATTAATAAGGTCAAATTTAAGTAATAAGAAAATTGTTTTTCCAAATAATATAAAAGTAAGTGGCCCAGTTGATTATATGGACATAAATGTAGAAATTATTAATTCTGAAGAAGAATTTAATAATTTAAGTATTAATCAGTCAAATTATACAATAATCAAAGTAGCAGGAAAACCATATAGTAAAGATTAACTCAAAAGATTATCAGGTATATTAATTTGAATATTGTATAAAATTTTTGCTGGACCTTGAAGTATCATATTTGTAATTTCACCATTTTCTTCAACTTTGTCTATAATTAATCTTTCACCACTTGTAGGTAAAACTTCAATTGGGAAACTCAAATTATAAAATTCTTCTGCTGTTAGAGCGGCAGCAACTGCTCCTGTGCCACATGCACCAGTTTCTGCATCAACACCTTTTTCAAAAGTTCTCAAGTGAATGATATTATTCTTTATTTTAATAAAGTTTATGTTACTTCCTCCTGGTTCAAATTCCCAATTATCTCTAAGTTCAGCACCTAATTTATTAATATCAAAATTATCAAAATCTATACTGTTTTCATCAACATTAACTACAAAATGATATGTTCCAGTAAAGTTGAAATAACCTAAAATTTTACTAGAATTATTGTCTAAAATTAATTTTAAAGGTAAAAGTTCTGGGGAAGGCATATAAAGTTTAATATCAGACCCAATAATTTCAGATTTATATATATTTCCTGACATAAAGAATTTTATATTATCTTTATTTTTTATTAACTTATTTAATTCTGCAAAGCGAGTAATTGCCCTGCCACCATTTCCACACATCATTCCCGTAGAACCATCTGGATTAAAAAACTTACAAGAAAAATCTATGCTTGGACTTTTGTCCTCTAAAAACATTAATCCTTCAGAATTAAAATCATTATATTCATTTTTAGTACATAGGATAGGAGCTAAAATTTTTCCCTGTTTTTTGGAAAATTTATATTTTCTATTATCAATTACAGAAAATAGATTACCAGCTCCAGACATATAATATACTTCAATTATCATTGATTTACCAAATTAATTAGACTTTCGTGAATTAAGGAATTACTTGCAATTATAGACGTTTTAATAAAATTATGATTGGAACCATCATAATGTGTTACTTTGCCACCAGCTTCTTCGAGTATTAACTTACCTGCTGCCATATCCCAGGGCTTTAGAGCTACTTCCCAATATCCATCAAATCTTGCGTCTGCGACATAACATAAATCAAGAGCGGCAGAGCCAAGTCGTCTTACTGGAATTCCTTGCGAAACAATGCTAACGAAAGTTTCTAAACAATTTAGTGGATTTTCATTCACATTATAAGGGAAACCAGTAACTAAGAAACTTGTTTTAATATCATTGCATTTTGAAACAGATAAAATCTTTCCATTTAAAAAAGAACCTTTGTCTTTTTCTGCATAAAATAATTCATCTGAAATTGGATTGTAAACACAGCCAGATACAATTTCATTTTTGTATTTTAAAGCAATACTTACAGAAAAGATAGGAAGTTTGTTTGCAAAATTAACTGTTCCATCAAGTGGATCGATAATCCATTGATAGTCAGATTTGTTATCATTCAATCCAGATTCTTCAGCCAGAATTGAATGTTCAGGATAAAGAATTAACAATTCATTAGTTATAACTTTTTCGGCTATTAAATCGTATTCTGTAACTAAATCGTTTATACCAGACTTTGAATTGATCTCAAAAGTTGAATTATAGCCAATTTTAAGATTTTCACCTGCTTTTTTTGCTAAATCTATACAAGTTTGTGTATATTTACTAAACATTTATTAATTTACCTTTTTTTAAAAACAAATTTAATAATTAAAAGTAAGAATGACTAAATTTTCGATAATATTTTTATTGCTTTTTTCAATTTTAAACGTTTACTCCCAATCAAATAAAGCTATAACTGGAGCAACTCCAGGATGGGTAGATACACTTTCAACAGAACGTGCTAAAGAAGCCAGTAGTGGAAACAAAGGGTTGGTTGATAAGCCAATAAATCCAGATTTATATATTGTTGGACCTGGAGATGAGTTTAAAGTTACAATTCAACAATATGAGCCAATTGAACTTGTTGTTACAATATCTCCCGATTCTAAAGTGTATATACCTAAGATAGGTTTGATAGACGCTAAGAATAAAACTTTAACAGAAGTATATAAATTAATAAAGAAAGAAATCCAAAACGTTTTTAATACGGAAAACATTTATGTGGTTTTGGATAAAGTGAAGCAATTTAAAGTAAGATTGAGTGGGAACGTTCCAAAATCAATGACGATTGCTGCTTACTCTACTGATAGAGTTTCAGAAATATTAGATAAGTCAGGAGCTTTAAATCCAAATTCTTCTACAAGAAATATTAAATTAGTTAGGGCTGAAAATAAAGAAGTAGTTAACGTAGATTTGGCGAAGTATTTTGTTACTCTAAATGAAGAATTAAATCCTTATGTAAGAGGTGGTGATAATATAATTGTACCTGAAGTATCAAATGATATTACAATTCATATTTCTGGAGAAATCCCAATTAAAGATCAAGATTTTGAGTTCGTTGAAAATGATTCATTATCAACTTTGATTAGATTAGGACAAGGATTTTTAAAAACATCATTTTTAGATTCTGTTGAATTTGTTAGATATAATGAAAGTAATAAAGAATATGAGACTAAAATTATTGATTTAAGTAGTTGGGAAGGACAAATTTATAATTTTAAAAAAACTTTAGCTGGAGACTTTAAATTACAACCTGGTGATAGAGTATATGTAAGAAAAGATCCGAATTGGGTAAAAAATACATACATTAAAATTGATGGTGAAGTAAAGTATCCTGGTAAATATCCAATTAAATCAGAAAAAACAAGAATAGCAGACATTATTATGGCTGCAGGTGGTTTTACAGAGTTTGCTGCTCCCGAATTATCTGAATATATTAGACAAGAAGAAGCTGATTTACCAGATTTTGAGTTGGAAAGGTTAAGAAAAATTGCTCCAACAGATATGTCTGAGTCTGAAAATAGATATTTTCAAGCGAGGATCAGAGAGAAAAAAGGTTTGATGTCAGTTGATTTAGAAAATGCAATTAAGAATATTTCATCTGTAGATAATATATTGGTTGAAAATCGAGATTCTTTATTTATCCCGAAACAAAAAAATTATATAATTGTGCAAGGTAGGGTGAACTCACCTGGTGCGATTATTTTTAATGATAATATGACTTACTTGGACTATATAGCTTTGTCAGGTGGTTTTGGATTTAGAGCTGACGATAGTGAGACTTTTATAACAAAGCCCGGTGGTCAACAGTTCTTGGCTTCTGATATGAATTATATATTAGAACCTGGCGATGTGATATTGGTACCACCTAAAAAAGAACAAGATTTATGGCCTTTGGTATTTCAATCAGCAACACTAATTACACAAGTAATCACAGTATTTAGTTTAATAATAACGCTTTCAAAATAAAAGAAAAATAATGAGTGAATTAAATTTAACTAAGATTTTTAAAGTTTTAAAATTACAATTAAAGACATTTATAATTATAGTTATAATATTTGATGTATGTTTATTAGCATATTCATATATTATGCCTCAAATGTTTACATCCGAATTATCAATAATGCCACCTAAAAGTTCATCATCTGGTGGAGGACTTTCAAGTTTTTTACAGAACTTGGGTGGGGGAGCTTTAAGTATTGGTGGAATTGGAGAAGATGACCAATCTAAATTGTTTGCTGATATATTAAAGAGCAGAACTGTAACAAATGAAATTGTTGAGAAATTAAGATTAGATACTTTAAGTTATTTTTCTGAATTAAGTGAATTAGCTTTAACTAAAACTGTATCAAATTTGATTGAAGTTGATATTGAAAAAAGTGGTTTAATTAAATTGAAGTGTTCTCTTCAAACTTCTTATTTAGCGGATAAAGATGAAGTTAAATTTATTAAAACTTTAGTTAAAGATATGACTAATTTATTTGCACAGTCATTAGATAATACTTTAAAAGAAAAAAATAATTCTGCAGCAAGACAATCTAGAATGTATGTAGAAAATGAAATTAATAAATATAGACAAAAATTAGATTCTGTTGCTTTAAAATTACAAAGATTTCAGGAAGAAAATAATGTTTTTGAGATTGAAGAACAAACAAAAGCAGTCGTATTACAAGCAATTGAAATTGGTGCACAATTAATTGAATATGAAAATGAATTAAATTTGGCAAAAATTCAAATGAATCCAAATTCTAATCAAGTTAATATATTACAACAACAGATTATTAAAATAAAAGAGCAAGCTAATCGTATTCAGAATGGTGGGATAAATGATGATAAATTTTCAATTCCTTTATCAAAGGTTCCTGAGTTAACAAGAGAATATGTTGAAATCTACAGAGATAGGGCTATATTAGAAAAAGTATTGATGTATTTAGAAACTCAAAGACATCAAGAAGAGATTCAAGAAGAGAAAGATGTTCCTATTATTGAAATCTTAGATTATGCGTATGAACCAGATATTAAGTCTGCACCACAGCGTTCTTTAATGCTAATTGTAGGTACTATAATTATATCTATCTTTGCATTTATTTATATTTTATTTAGAGCTTATAAAAAAGGTTCTTTAAATATTAATTAATATTTCTTAATTTTGTAATACAAAATTTTTTCGGGGGGAAAAATGTATATCAAATTTACAATTTTATTTTTATTATTATCATCTTTATTATTTGGACAGACAAAAAGTATTAATCCAAATGTAATGCCATACATCAGCAAAGCTGATAGTTTAAATTCCATAAAATCATTAACGAATGATATTAAAAGTGTTTTATCTAGAGATCATATAGTCCAATCAAACTATGGTGTTTGTATTTATTCCTTGGATAGAAAAGAATATGTTGTTAACATTAATGAAGATAAGGCATTAACTCCTGCTTCTATAACTAAATTATTCACAACATTTAATGCTTTATATAATATTGGCGGAAAATCTACAATTAATACTGAGATATGGTATGAAGATAATGACATTGCTGATAAAGTGATAAATCAAAATCTTTATATTGTTGGAAACGGTGATTGTTTGTTTTCACAAAAAGATATTGATACTTTATTTAGTGTGATGTATAATGCTGGAATAAAAGAAATTAGCGGAGATATTCTAATTGATTTATCCCATTTTGACGATGAAACAAGTCGATTTGAATATTCTGGTGATGATGATGTAGTTGCTAATGTTGGTAAGATTTGTCCTTTTTCTATATCAAGAAAAACAGGTGTTCAAGCAGAAAAATTAATATTAAATTCAATAAGTAAGAATAATATTGTATTTACTGGTGAATTTGGAGAGTGTGAAAGACCAAATTATTCAAGTGCTAAAACTTTGAGCGTTTTAACAAGATTTGAAAGACCTTTGATTGATATAGTAAACCTTACAAATAAAAACTCTGATAATTACTTAGCAGAACATTTATTTAAAATTAGTGCTGCTGTTAATAAACAATATGATAGAGATTATGATAAAAGCAGAGATTTGATGTTTTCTACTTTAGATAAACTAAATATTGATTGTAAAAACTGTGATATTAATGATGGTTCTGGACTTTCAAGAAGAAATAGATTGACAACTAAAGGTATTGTTGGCTTGCTTGCAGCTGCTGATGAATTAGATTTTGGGAAAGATTTTTACAATTCATTATCTATAGCTGGTAAAGATGGAACTTTAAGAAGAAGAATGCAATCTACTTCAGCTGAGAATTATGTACATGCTAAGACTGGAACTTTAAGAAATGCAAGTGGTTTGGCAGGTTATGTAACATCAATTGATGGAGAAAGGTTTGCTTTTGCTTTTGTTTTTAATGGCTATAATGTGAGTAATTATAAAAGAACAGAAGATGAATTAGCTGAATTAATAGCAGGATTCTTTTACTATAATACTATAAATTAATCATATAGATATGAAGTTAAAAAAAAGCATATTGTTTTTAATTTCATTAGTTATGATATTTCCAATGTTTTGGATGTTGATTTTATCATTAAAAAATACTTCTAATTTTAATAGTATTATTGATTTAATTACCTCTGATTATAGTATTGATAACTATATAAATATGTTTTCTTCTAATAATTTTTTACTTTATACTTTTAATTCTATCCTTGTTTCTTCAGTTGTTACATTGCTAAATGTCATATTCTGTTTATTAGTGGCTTATGCTTTGGCAAGATTTCAGAATAGATTTAACAAAATACTATTTATTTCAACCTTATCTATTTTAATTATTCCTCCTCATGTGATTATGATTCCATTATATAGATTAATGGTTAATTTTAATTGGATTGATTCTTATTTTGCATTAATTCTACCTTGGGCAATAACTCCATTTGGTATTTTTCTTTTAAAGCAATTTATAGAGAAGATACCAATAGACTTAGAAGATTCTGCAAAGTTAGATGGTGCTAATGACTTTCAAATAATAATGAAAATAATTTTACCTATTTCAAAACCAATATTAGTTGTATTAATAATTTATACTTTTTTAGCAAATTGGAATGCTTTTCTATTCCCATTTTTATTTACCAATTCAGATGAAATGAGAACTCTTCCAGTGGGGCTTACATTCTTTTTGGGTAAACAGTCTATTGATTGGGGACAGTTGATGGCAGGGGCGAGTATAGCAGCAATTCCTATGATTATAATATATTTAGTATTCAAAAAACAGATTATCGAAGCTATGCTTTATGGTGCTTTGAAAGAGTAAATGTTTAAAATCAAAATTAGGCAAAAAAAAAGGAGCAAATTGCTCCTTTTTTTATTTTTTACGTTTATGTCTATTTTTTCTTAAACGTTTTTTACGTTTGTGAGTAGCCATTTTATGGCGTTTTCTTTTTTTTCCACAAGGCATAGAATTCTCCTAATTAATCTAATAATGATGTGTTTACTTTAGAAGTAAATTCAGGAGATGGCTTGAATACAGGAACAAATCTTTTTTCTAAAGGAACTTCTTCCCCAGTTTTAGGATTTCTAGCCATTCTTGGTTTTCTACTCTTATTATTGAAAACACCAAAACCTCTTAATTCAATTCTTTCACCTCTTGCAACTGTGTCAATTATAAATTGGAATACACCTTCAACAACAGTTTTTGTCTCTACTTTAGTAAGACCGATATCTTCAGCGATTTTGTTTACTATATCCGCTTTAGTTACGCTTTTTCCCATAGTACCTTTTTAATTTTTTAATTAAACAAAATTTTTAATTTATTACTTTCAGAATTACAAATATAACAACAAGTTAATTTAAAAACAAATTTTTTGATAGTTTTTTTTATTTGTACTTAAATATAATACTAAATTAACATAAATATTGATATAAATAAAATAATTTATTATTTTTGAATAAATAATATGAGGAATTTATGAAATATGTTTTTACAGTAGTTTTAGTATTTGCTTCTTTATTTATAATGGAAGCTCAAAGTATTTATGAAACAAATCCTGAAGTAAATAATTGTAAGGAAGGTTCATTAACTCAAGATGAAAAATTGAGAGTATTAGACTTAGTTAATAGAATTAGATTAAGTCATAATATACCACCAGTTACTTATGATTTTGATGGAGATAAATTTGCCCAAAAAGGTGCTTTAGTCACTGTAGCAAATAGAGCTTTATCACATCAACCGCCATCGAATTGGTCTTGTTTTAGTCAAGACGCTTATTATGGAAATGAGAAATCTAATTTATTTATTAGTTCTGGAAGTGGTGGCAGTTTACCTGATTCGGAGTATGGTTTAATTAACTGGATGATAGATATAAATGTCGAAACATTAGGTCATAGAAGAGCTATAATGAATCCATTTGTTGATAAAATTTCTTTTGGTAGGGTAGATCAGCTTGAACAAGGATTAAGAATTACTGGTATGAATTTGAAATATCTTGATAATTTGAATGCTAATATTACTAATTCTAATATTGAGTATGTAGCATATCCTCAAGGTGATTTTAATAAAAACTATTTCCAAAATGGCTGGTATTTATCATTTCATGTTGTTAAAGATAAAGTTAATTGGTGGAAAAACAATAATATAGATTATAGCGCTGCTACTATTTTAATGAAAGATTCTAAAGGAACGAATATTGGTGTTAATAGTATTGGCTCTGATAACGAAGGTTGGGGTGGCTTATCTAATATGATTAAGTGGAAATGTGGTAATTTAATCAATAATGAAGAATATACTGTTGAAATTAAAGGAGTAAAATTTGATGGCAAAACTAAAGATTATACTTATACTTTTACTCTGGGAAACGGCCCTAGTGGAAATATTGCTAAACCTAAGTTAATTAAGCCAGATAATAATGCTAAAGATTTAGCTTTGAATACTAAATTTGAATGGGAATTTAATAATGAATTTTCTTATAATATTCAGATAAGTGACGGAAATGAATTCAAAAGTATAATTGATGAAAGTACAGTTTCTGCTAATTCTTTTGTTTCAACTAAACTTGAAAATGAGAAAACTTACTTTTGGAGAGTGAGAACTAAGAAAGATGATAATTTTAGTGACTGGAGTGAATTAAGGACTTTTACAACCGAAGCATATTCTCCAGCAATTCCAGAAATGATATTTCCAACTGACCAAGCTAATACAAAAAGAATTAAACCAATATTCAAATGGGAAAAAGTTGATAACAATTTGAATTATAATATTCAAGTTGCAGATAGAGAAACTTTTTCTTTCAAATTAATTGATGAAGATAATTTAATTGAGAATGAATATGATGCCATTGATAAAAACTTAAAGCCGAATACTACTTATTTTTGGAGATTACGCTCTAAAGATGGATCTCAATATGGTAAATGGTCTGAAATTTTTGAATTTACAACTTCTCCTTTGCCAAGCAAGGTAACTTTAATTAGTCCAATTGATAATCAAACTATAAATACAAATTTGGACTGGGAATTCAAGTGGGAAGAAGATGTAAATGCAACTGATTATGAAGTTAAATTTTATATTGTTGATGCTATTTCTAATGAATTAAAAGATTCTGTTGTTAATACTACAAATGATACATTTTTAGAAATATATAAAGATGTTGAAAATAGAGATGAATATAGTAAGTGGAAAGTTAGCTCAATGAATAGTGGTATAAAAGCCGAATCTTCTGATACCTGGGCATTTTTACCGCAAGATATTCAGGGTATTGAATCAAAGTTAATTCAAAATGAATTAACTTTTTATCCTAATCCAATGAAAGAAATTGTTTCAATTGAAATAAATGATCCTATATTTTTAAATCAAAATTATAAGATTTATAATATTGCTGGTGAAATTGTATTTGAAGGTAAATTTTTAAATACTAATGAAAGTATTGATATTTCTACATTTGTAAATGGAACTTATTTATTTGTTATTAATATTGAAAATAACAATTACATATTAAAATTAATTAAAGAGTAAATGAAAGAAAAATTAAATGATTTAAGGCAGAATTATAATAAATTTGAGCTTGTAGAAGAAAGTGTTCCTAAAAATCCATTAGAATTATTTAAAATATGGTTTGAAGATACTAAAAATTCTGAAATATTAGAAGCTAATGCAATGACTTTGGGTACTGTTAGCAGTGATGGACAAGTTAAACTTAGAGTAGTTTTGTTGAAGGAATATGGAGTTGAGGGATTTACTTTTTTTACTAATTACAACTCTGAAAAAGGTAAGAATATTAGTTTTAATAACAAAGCATCATTATTATTTTTTTGGGATAGATTACACAGACAAGTCCGAATTGAAGGCGAAATAGTTAAAGTCTGTAGGGAAGAGACCTTAGAGTATTTTAATTCTCGTCCTTATGAGAGTAAAATTGGTGCAATTGCCTCAAATCAAAGTAGTGAATTAGAAAGCAGAGAAAGTTTAGAAGAAAGATATAATAAATTATTAATAGATTATCCTGAAAATCCACCTTGTCCTGAAAACTGGGGAGGATATGTTCTTAAACCAAGTTATATTGAATTTTGGCAAGGTAGAGAAAGTAGATTACACGATAGGATAGTTTATGAATTTACAAACGATTGGCAAATAAAGAGATTATACCCCTGATGTCAAAACTATCTGAAAAACAAAAAACTATAATTATAATATCTTTGTATTCTATAGTTACTATAGTTTTATGGCAATTTGAAATTGGTAGATTGATATTCTATCCATTTACTGTTTTAGGGACATGGTTTCACGAAATGGGACATGGATTGATGTCTTTATTTTTGGGTGGCTCATTTCATTCCTTAGAAATTTACTCTAATGGTTCTGGTTTAGCTAAGACCTCTGGGGATTTGTTTTTAGGAAGTATAGGTCAAGGTTTAGTTTCTTTAGCAGGTCCAATCGGACCGACAATTGCTGGAGCGACATTTATTGCTTGTTCTAAACAAGAAAAGTCATCTAAAATAGCTTTAGTTGTATTGTCTATCTTATTAATTGGCTCATCTTTATATTGGGTAAGAACTTGGTTTGGTACTCCTGTAATTTTATTCTTTGGACTTTTAGCTACATTTGGAGCAATCAAAGGTAGTGCTAAATTTCAAAAGAATTTAATATTGTTTTTAGGTGTTCAAGCGTGCTTGAGTGTTTATATATCTATTGATTACTTGATGACTAAACAATTCAGCAGAGATGGTGAACTAATGATGTCAGACACGGGGAATATGGAATTATATATGTTATTACCTCATTGGTTTTGGGGAGTGTTAATTGTTTTTATTTCTGTGTTTGCAATATGGCGTTCATTAAAATATACTTTAAAATGATTATTTAAGTTTCTATTATTCTTAGCATAAGAATGTCTACAAACCTTCCGAAGGTTCAAAGAGGCTGTCTAAAAAGTCCAAATTATTAATATTTTTCTTCAATTTTTGATAATTTCTATTAATTAACAATTATCTCATATCCATAAAAATAACAAATAGTTGTAATGGCAATTCATGAATTGCCACTACACCTTTTAAAATTAATTTTTCAATAAATTTAACCTTTTTAGACAGCCTCTAATTTTATTAGTTGGTAGGTTAAGAAAAGAAGTAAATTGAATTTTTATGAAGATACATATTATCATTTATTCAACAGAACAAATAACAAAGAATCGCTTTTTCGTTCTGAAGAAAATTATATATATTTTTTAAAGAAATATAGATTTTATCTTGATGATTATATTGATACAATCGGCTATTGTCTAATGCCAACGCACTTTCACTTCTTAATTAAAGTAAAAAGTAATAGACCAGAAGAGGATTTGAATATAATTAACAAAAAAGTTGGTACAGTTTTAAACTTTTATGCACAGGCATATAATAAAATGTGGGATCGAAAGGGAAATTTATTTAATCAAAAGACAAAAGCTAAGTTAGTAAATTCAGATAAATATATTATAACCTTGCTGACATATATTCATCAAAATCCTATTCGCTCGAACTTAGTCGAAAAAGCAGAAGAATGGAAATTCTCAAGTTGTAAAGACTATATTGATGTTAGAAAAGGAACTTTACCGAGTAAAGAATTAATTTTATCTATGATTAAAAAAGAAAAAATTAAAGAATTAACAGAACAAAGAATAATTAATTCAATTGAAATCGATAATAAGTAGACTTCAAGAGGCTGTCTAAAAAGTCCAAATTATTAATATTTTTCTTCAATTTTTGATAATTTCTATTAATTAACAATTATCTCATATCCATAAAAATAACAAATAGTTGTAATGGCAATTCATGAATTGCCA
>JAUIIX010000141.1 GCA_030431515.1 bacterium | reverse complement strand
TTTGGTAAGTCTTTTGTATTGTAAAGAATCTGTTTTACTTTGAGCATAAGTTAGATTTATTGCTAAAGTAGCTGTCAATATTATAATTAATCTCTTAGTCATCATTTGGGTTAAATTACTACCAACGTGTTTGTATATGATTAGTGGCGTGTTTCAAGCACGGAATTTAGCAAATATAAACCGGATAGAAAATCCGCGAGGATTTTCGTAAGCAAGCCAGAACTAGCCATTAATTATATACGGTGTTGGCATTTCGTTTTTTATCCCATTTTATAATAAATATCTCCTGTTTGGGAAGCGTGTCGTCTTTTTATTAAAATCAAATCATTTAGTCTAACTCGACCTTCCAAAACTTGCATTAAATCCATTCCGTCCATTAAAATCATTGACTTTAATACTGGACTTCCTGTTTCTGTACATTCTGACGAATAAGGTCCAAGTGAAATAAATAGTCCTAAAGTATTTTTTAATTTTCCTTGAATTTTCCCTCCAAAAGTGTACAAATCAGATGCGTTAACAGCTTTTTCTTGCCATTTAGCTTCTAAAAGGTAATCGGCATTGTCAAAAGTGAAGGCTCCATCTATTTGTTCTCCTGTCACTTTAAATGCAGATTTTGGGTCTAAATCAAAAAATACAAATAATTTATTGAGAAATTTTTCGAACTGAAATCCTTTTTGTTGCGAATTAGAATTAGAAGCTATTTGATAAAACTCCATTTTCAATTCGTCAAGTTTTTGCTGATAAGCAATACTATTATTTAATTTCTCTTTGGTTGTTTCTCGCCTTTCTTCCGCTTTTTTTAATTCCTCAATTGTATCAAAGTAACCTTTTGCCTGTTTTCTTAATTTGGTAACAGCAGATTGTGCTTTTTTAATTAATCCTTTATTTTCTTTTTCCCAATAGTCTAAATGAGAAAAGTCATTCATATTTCCAACTTCCTGTATTAATTTTAGTAAGTCAGTTTGGTAGAGGTCTTGGCGTTTTACCATTCGGTCAATCAGTTGAGAAACACTTTCGTATTTTATGTTTTCAACCCAATCAATTGTCGATACAATTGCAGTATTTTCAATTGTCAGCTCGATAAATTGTCTTAAATCTTTCTTTCGATAAAAGATTGCAGCCAAAGCATCTTTTAATGCTAAAATTGAATTTGTCGATATTTTCTTGTTAAAGCTCAATGTTTCTCTTAAATGAATGCCAACGGTCTTGTGTATGAAACGTAGCGTATAAATAGACACTAACTTTTCGGATTTAGCACGAGCCGAATTTTTTATTTTTATGTTTAATTTTCTTTATAAATATAACCAAATAAAAAATTTGGCGTACTTTGTAAATATACAAAAACCTCTCGGAAAGCCTATAATAGCTATGCTTTATACACGTTGTTGGTAGTAGTTTTTACTTCAATAATTTTATTCCTATGTTGAAGAAGAACTTATTATCAGTACTAAAATCTAATTCTGAATTTAAGTCATCATCCTGAAATTCCAATATATTACGCATTGCTATACCAGCACCAACATTCAAATGAAAATCTCCAAATAATTTGGTCTGAAAATCTGGGCCTATTGTAATTCTGGAATAAGAAACACGGTTTAAATCTATATTTGAGGTGGTATTACTAAATACGGCATTATATAAATTACCGTAAACAGCTAATTTCCCACCTAATTTGGTGTTTTTATTAAATAAATAGTTCTGTGAAATATACGCTGGTAATATCACCAAAGTCTCCCAATTATTAACTTTATAAGTTAAGTTTACTAGTGGAATTAAAGTCGCATTACCAAACCTTGTCGTATAGGCGACTCCAAATCCATATTCAAAATTTTGGGATGACCTTTTCATTGCTAAAGCTGCTGCTTGAAAAATGAAGTCGTCCGAATGCAATGATTCTTCAAAATCAGAAGCTAGAGTAGGTGTGAAACTTGCTACTAATTTCCAGCGTTTGGGTAAAATTTTAATTATTCCTATAGAATAGGCGATGGAATGAAAGTCTTTTGAAGCTTTGAAATTGGTTAGCTCAGTTGTTGCCTCAAATGTTAAATAGGTATATTGAACTCTATTAGATAAATACCATTTTTTTTCTTTTATAGGAAAAGCGAATTGAAGCATAGTAGTCCATTCATCCATCTCAATTTTTCCTTTTTGATTATTGATATCAAATTCAGAACTACTATAATTAAAATAGTTTGTTGAAAAAACTGGAAATTTGGTAAGTCTTTTGTATTGTAAAGAATCTGTTTTACTTTGAGCATAAGTTAGATTTATTGCTAAAGTAGCTGTCAATATTATAATTAATCTCTTAGTCATCATTTGGGTTAAATTACTACCAACG
>JAUIIX010000140.1 GCA_030431515.1 bacterium | reverse complement strand
ACGGACAATTCCCAATTATAGGTGTGAATACCTTCTTGAGTTCAAAAGGATCACCTACAATTATTCCTGCGGAAGTGATTAGAGCTACAGAAGAGGAAAAGCAATTGCAAATTCAAACCTTAGAGAATTTACATCAGTCTAATGATACCAAAGCATTGCTTAAAGATTTGCAGCATAAAGCAATCAATAATGACAATATCTTTGAAGCGTTGATGGATGTTTGTAAAGTCTGTTCTTTAGGTCAGATCACATCAGCATTATTTGAAGTAGGAGGTCAGTACAGAAGAAATATGTAAAAGTTATAATTATATTTGAGTATTAATTATATTTTATGAAGGCTAAATTTCATGTTAAAAAATTTGGGCCAATCAAAGAGGCCAATCTAGATTTAAGGAATGTGAATGTATTCATTGGACCTCAAGCTAGTGGTAAGAGCGTTCTTGCAAAGCTCTATTCTATTTGCAAATCACCTTTAAGATTTTTAAATGAAGACTATTTAGATTATGCATCTTTAATAAATTTTAAAGAAATGGATTCTGATGATTTTGAAATAGAAAAGTTTAATAGTGCTTTAGCGGATTTAAATATTAATAATTTTTTGTCTTCAAAGTCTTACGTTGAATATGAATCAGAAATTATATATTTTAAATATTCTAATAAAAAAATCACTTTTAGAAGAAAATTTAAATCTGATATCAGTCTTCTCAAGGAATTAATTAATTCAGAAAATAAAAAAGAAGCTAATCAATTAGTCAAAAAATATTTTAAAAAGCTTGATTACTTCAAATTACTTTCAGTTTTTGAGATTTTTGAAAGTAGGACCGGAAAAAAATTAGAGGATAATCTTGCTGAATTTAGAGAATATGCTGAAAATTTTGATTTTTCTAAAGAAAAATTTTCATTAGGCGAATTACAAGAAATATTTAATTGTTTGGTTATAGCAGAAAAAAAATATCTTGGTTCTAAGGTTAAGTATATTCCCTCAGAAAGGATTATTATATCGATTTTAAGAAAGGCTTCTTGGAACTTACAGCGACATGATATTCCAATTCCTAGACACATACTTAATTTTGCTGCTGAATATGAAGTTGCGTCTAATAAACTTAAGGAACTAGATTTAAGTTTTATTGATGAAGATTTAAAATACAAGATGATAAATGGTAAAGAAAGAATTTATTTGTCGCAACGAAAAAGTATAAATTTATCAGAATCATCTACTGGAATTCAAAGTTTGGTTCCTCTTTTATTGCCAATACTTAATCTAGAAAGAAATAGGTTGGGAAAAAGTTCATCATATGTAATTGAGGAACCCGAAATCAATTTATATCCAAAAGCCCAGTATGAATTGATAAAGTTTTTAGAATCAATTAGAAACGATGGATTTGATGATAGCTTGGATTCACCATATATTCATACTTATACAACTCATAGTCCATATATATTAGCTTCATTTAATAATATGTTGTTTGCGTATAAAAAATCGGTAGAATTGGCAAGCGATAGTGAAAAACTCAAAAAGCTTGAAAAAATATTACCAAGTAATACCTGGCTCAACCCTAACAATTTTAATGCTTATACAATAAAAAAAGGGAAGGCATTCCGTATTTTTAATCGCAAAATTGGACTTATTGATGAGAATATTATTGATGATGTAACTGATTACATGAATGATGATTTTGACAGGATTATGTATTTATGATAGATCAGATTTCACAAACTTTAGGCATATGTAAAAAGGAAGAATGTGATTGTTCTTCCGAACATTTTTATGAATTATTAAACGATAATCTGTTTTTTATTTATGATGATGATTCTGACGAAAAATTTACACCTTGTAGAATAGTTTCCGAGGAGGATGAATATCAAATCTGTGTGGTTAATGAAAACGAGTTTGAAGTTACCTTTATTAAGATTGATCAATGTTTAATTATAAATAATGATCACAGAAAATGTGATTGTGCTTTAATTTCCAATAATCAGTTTTTCTTTATAGAAATTAAAAATGTAAAGTTAAAGCAGAGAAAATTGGCTAGAAAAGAAGCTATTCAACAATTAAAATCTACTATTGAAATTTTTAAACAAAATCTAGACTTATCACAATTTGAATTGTATGCGATTATAGGCTTCAAAACAAATAAGCCATATATTGTTCAATCTAGTAAAAATACTCAAAGAGTTATGTTTAAGTCAGATTATGATGTTGTACTTCAAGAGGGTAGTCAAATAGTGTTAATCGAATAAAAAAATCATAAGGTCATCATCCAAGTACGTTGGAGACGTCTAAATTTTTTCAATTCATTCTGAAGAATTGGTAAATAATCTTTTCCATTACTATTGCAGT
>JAUIIX010000074.1 GCA_030431515.1 bacterium | reverse complement strand
CCCTGCTAATCGTGATAATAATATTTCTTTCAACTCTTCTAATTTTTGAGTTTCTTGTGTTTTTAAATTTATAGTATCAAAAAATGGTTTAACATTTTCTTCATAATTTATAATTTTTCCTAAATCATAATTTGCTATTTCTAAACTCATAATATGTTCTGGATAAATGTGTGGCTGACCTGTTCCTATTTGTTTACTCATTAGTAGATTTTGATTTAATTTTAAACTAACGTATAAAAAATAAATATATTTATATATTGTTTTGTCTATATATGAACAATCAGAAGCCCAAATGTTTTCAAAATGTATATTTATAAATCCTGCGTTAGCACCTGAAGCACTTACAGTGATTACAGGTTTTTCAGTATTATATTTGTTATGATAACAGGATAAAGTTTTTCCACCTGCAATAACAGGATATACTCCTTCAGTTGTTTGTTCTCTTGTGATAGTTTTCCCTTTTTTTGGTTTTAGAATATCACCAATCAAAATACTATTATCATCAAAATCCACAAACCAATGCTTATAAATCGCTTGGGCAGTTTCTTCTAATTTTGTTATTAATTTATTATTTATGTCTATTCTATTTTGAACTACATTGTATTCTTTTACTATCTCTTTTTGTTTTTCTATACTTGGAATAGGTAAACTAACGTTACACATATCTTCCCATGAAAATATTTCTCTAACACTTCCATGAGATATAAACCTTGCATATCTATTAAACTCAGGTCTTTTAAACCACATCATTAAATATTCAGGACTAAGTTTATTTTTATCATTAACTTCAAAAACCGTATAAGCTTGCGAAACTAAACCTTCATTCAAATCATCAAGTAAAGCTAATCCAATTTTTTCACCACGTCTTGAAGTATCAGGTATATAAGTAAATTGATTTTTTTTAACAACTTTATACTTTGAATAATCCGTACCAACAGTATTTGCGATTGATGGAATAAATACTTTTGAAACTGAAACACCCAATAGATTTATTTCTAATTTCTTTATATTTTTAATATTAACTTGCTCAATGTATTTTCCAATTTTTTTATAATTTGATTTCATAACCTAACTCTTTAAATACATCAATTAGGTCTTTTTTGCTTTTTTCTTGTTCTGTCAGCAATTCAGAAATTTCGCCTTGAAGAGTTTTCATTTTAGTATCAAAATCAATATTTTCATCTCTATTAATAAACTCAATATATTTACTCGGCACAAGCGAAAAGTCTTTTTTGATTACTTCATCAATATCAGCAGAATAGCAAAATTCAGGAATATTTTTATATTTACTTAAATCTTCCTGCCAAGTGTGATAAGTAGAAGTGATTTCAGAAATATTATCTTCACTAAACTCTATAAATTTCTTTTCAAAAGGAATACCTTGTTGCCTCAAATCCATAAACAGAATTTCATTTTCTCTATTTCTGTAATTTCTATTTATATCATCAATTTTTTTACTATGTTCTTTTTTATTTTTGTTTACTATCCAGAGAGTTACACTTATATCAGTAGTATAAAACATACTTCGAGGTAAAACTAAAATAGCTTCAATCAAGTTATTTTCAATTAGTTTTCTACGAATTTGATATTCAACACCACCACCACTTAATGCACCATTTGCAAGGATAAAGCCAGCAATACCATTTTCAGAAAGTTTGCTAACCATATTCAAAATCCACGCATAATTTGCATTACTTTTAGGTGGAACTTCATATCCACGCCAACGAGGGTCATCAGTTAATTCATTTTCGGCTCTCCAATCTTTCTGATTAAAAGGCGGATTAGCCATAATGTAATCAGCTTTTAAGTCTTTGTGTTGGTCATCGTGGAAAGTATCAGCCGCTTTGTCGCCAAGATTCCCAGAAATACCTCTTATAGCAAGGTTCATTTTAGCAAGTTTGTAAGTAGTGTTAGTGTATTCCTGTCCGTGAATATACACTTGATTAGTATTTCCGTGATGGCTTTCCACGAACTTAATAGATTGAACAAACATACCACCAGAACCACACGCAGGGTCATAAATTGCACCATTGTAAGGTTCAATAAGTTCAGTAATCAGATTAACTATACTTTTTGGAGTATAAAATTCCCCTTTACCTTTACCCTCTGCAAGAGCGAATTTTTTCAAGAAATATTCATAAACTTTACCAACAATATCTTGCGATTTATCTTTTAGAGTATCAATATCATTGATAGAATCAAGCAAAGAAGCAAGTTTAGACTTATCAAGTCCTAACCTTGAAAAGTAATTGTCAGGCAAAGCACCTTTAAGTGAAACGTTCTTTTTTTCTATATTATGTAGAGCAGTATCAATAATTAAAGCAATATCATTTTGTTTAGAATTATTAATAATGTAGCTCCACCTTGAAATTTCATCAAGATAAAAGACATTATCCATTCCATAAAATTCAGGAATTTCTAAGAAATTTTCTTTTTTGTCAGCAATAAGTTCTTTTCTTCTAAGTTCAAACTTATCACTTGCAAACTTTAGGAATATCAATCCGAGAACAACGTGCTTATATTCAGCAGGCTCAACACTACCACGTAATTTATTAGCAGATTCCCAAAGAGTTTCTTCAATAGATTTAGATTTAGATTTAGTAATTTTTTTGGTTTTAGACATTATAAAATGTTTATTTGGTAAAAAAGTAATTGCAAAATATGAAATATTTCAATCAATTTAACTACAAGAAAGAGTAGTTTTAAAAAATGATGAAAAGTAATCTGTAAATTTAAAGAAAATTTCTAATATTTCAAAGCTCATTTTTTGTCGTATTATTTTGTATGTGTAAAAAGAGGGGTATAAGTGGTGCAAAAGTTGCAAAACCTGCAAAAAGTTTGCAATTGTAGATAGTAATTTGAAAGTAGCTTGTTTTTTTATTATTACTAACTATTCGTTTACTTATAAAAATAATTGAATTACTTACTAAAATAGTTTAAATACTTATCAAATCATATCTAAAATAACGATTTTTATTACAAAATATACACAAATTTGAATATATAGAAAACATTATAAAGGTGTTTTCAATGATTTAGCTTTATTTATTCATTTTATTTTGATTTTACAATTAAAAAGAAATGATTTCCTAAGTATTACATTGTTAAAAAAATAAATAGCTGGTACATTTTGCAAGTTTTGCAACTTTTGCACCAGCTATACATATATGGATTTGTTATTCTAATTAATTTGATTGATTCTTCATTAATTCAATAATAACTTCTTCTTTTTCTTTTAAAAGATTCTCGTAATAATCAATAATCAAAGTTGGATTTACAATATTTGTACCTTTAAGTATAAATGCGTTTTTGATTAATTCGCCAAAGTCTATATTTGGATAATATTGATAAACAATATTTCTAAATGTAATCAAATCTCCAAAATTAATTTTTTTACTCAAACTATTATTTAATCTACTATTAAAATAATCATCTGGCTTACCTAAGTAGCTTGAATATCTTCTATAACTCCAGCCCAGTAACTCTAAACACGCAATAATCGTGTTTTTAGGGTGTAGATTAAATATATTATCCAAATCTGCATCAATATATTTTTGATAATTATAACTTAACTTGTTTTTTGTTTTCATTTTATACCTCTTTTCTGATTTTTAATCATTTACTAAATTTTAAATACTAATTAAACAAATTTTAAATACATTTGAATAATTTTAATTGTTTTTACATTTACCTTTAAATATTTTTTTCTGCATTAGTTGCATTACTTGCACTTTCTGCACTTCGTTAGTGCAGAAAGTGCAACAAGTGCAATAAGTGCAAGTTTACATTACAACTTTTTTCGATATTTTCCTCTTGCTATTCTTGTTAAACTTTTATCATCTCTTAAATAACCTTTTAAAGTTCTTTCAGGGATTTTTCCCTCACTTAATAGAAGTGCTTGTTCAGTTGTAAACTCGTTAGCTAAGTTATTTATTAGAATATGATAATTTTCATTTTTAATATTTTGTTGAAAATGGTTTGCTGAATACTTATCAATAAGTTTAAAACTATTATCCATATAATAATCAGATAGTTCCAAAGCAATATTAAACATACCATCATCAAAATAGTCAATTTTATATGTACTATGATTCTCTATATTTTTAATAACTGTTAGAATAGTAGCAATCTTATAAACTCCTAATGCTGTTCTATTAAGTACACCATGATCTTCATAATCAGTTTCATTTAGTCTTTCTTGCTTTTCTTCAAAATATTGAAAATGTTTATTGAATTGTTCATCAGTTGCTTTTATTTCAAGCTCTTTTCTTGATTTGACAATATGATAATCAAGTAATTTCTTACTTAGAAAATCTAAATATGATGAATCAAATTCTTTTCTATCTCTACGAATATTAAACACTTTATGAGGGTTGTAAGTTAGAATAGCAAATCTTGAAAACAATCCATTTTCAAGTTCTGTAAACAATTTTTTAGCTTGTCCAGGTGTACCAGTTAGTAAAACAGCAACTTTAGGATTTTTAAATTCATGTTCTTCTTGCTTTCTTAATATTATTTCTCCTTCGTGTGAATGAAGTTTCCTAAGTAAAGATGAATTATTCGACCATTCTTTGTCATTATTATTAGATAATGTTTCTGATTCAGTGTCCATAATAAAACCAACTTCATCTGAAGCAATAAGAGAATCAATAAACCCTGCATTACTAAAATTAGCTCCAAATTGATGTCTTTTCTTTGCTTTGTGAGTTGGTATTTTATCTTTCTCTTTAGATTCTTCCTCTATTATTTTATTTTCTTCTGATAAAGCATTATTTATGTTTTTAAAAATCATATTTACTTTGTCTAATTTACCTTTACCTTTTGCGGCTGGTGCGAGTAATAGAGAAAAAATTGTAGGATAATATTTTTTACCATCATATATAAAATACAAATTAGGTAATGTTGAACTTACTGCTGTAATCAAACTTTGAAACATAAAGTCTTTAGTATGGTTTGCTTCATATTCTTCAATAAACATTTTTAATTTTTTAGGTAGATTATCTTTAATTTTATCGAAGAAATAATCATCATCTACAAATTTAGATTGAATAAATTCTTCAAGTTTACTAAAATCATATTTGTAATCTAAAGGGGAATTAATATTAAAATCATAAAAGTTCTTAACGCCATAGTTCAGACCATTTTGAATTGTCTTATATGCACTTTTTAAATTTTTAATGTTAGGAGTTTGACTTATTAAATTAATCAAAAGACTTTCTGCATCATAATAAGAAACATAGTTTTTACTTACCCAAGCACCAGCATAACAGGAAATTCTTAAAAGTTCATAATGCTTGTTACCTTCGGTTACTCTTTCATTAAACATTTCTTCTATTTTACCTTCAAATAACTCTAAATAATTATTGCTTAAGTTACTTGAATACTTATTGATTAAAATATCTATATTTGATTCATTATATGCTTCTGTTAAGTATAAATCCTCTTTTACATAGATATTAGAGTCATAGGCAATACACCAAAGACGAGCAATATTTTTACAAGATTTATCAGTTTTGATTGAATGTTTCAACAATAGATATTTAGATACTTTTTCATAAATTTCAATATGTTGATTTACATTAATATCAAAATAGTAAATTGCTCTAAGACCTTTTCCACTTGCTGATTTATGCACAATTAAAGGTTTTAACTCATTATCTTCTATAAGTTTTTGTTTAATTTCATCTACATTATCAATTTTATCAATGTCTTGAACAATTAACTTACTGTACTTAATGCAACCTTCATTAGTTCTATCTTTAAAAAGTCCACTTAAAAGATATACTTTTAAATCATTTAGTTTAATATCGCAAAAATTACTTTTATTATTCTGTAATATGTCTCTAGTCTTCAAATCTTTTATATCGTTTATGTAATCCATAAGACTTGATTCAGAATTTAATTTCTTCTTGTCTTCTAGAATACATTTTAAAGTTGAAAACCTAATTTCATTTAAAAAGCTCATTATATACCCCTTTTCATAATTCTATTATTTTGAATAAACGATAAATACACTTTCCAAACAATAAAATAAGTAAGAAGAATTAATTTCTTCTTACTTAATATTACTTTGTTGATTGACTTATAGTAATGATTATAGATTTTTAAACAATTAGAAGTAAACTTATTCATAGTTTACCTCTATTGATTAAATTTAAAATCTCTGGATAATTGAAGTAAGTTTTCTTACCAATTTTTTTGAATGGGATTTTGCCTTCTTTCATAAATTTATGAAGAGTAGGAAAGGAAATATTGAGTTTGTTCTTTAGTTGTTCTCTGGTAAGAAGTTCTTCTTTACTCTCAACTATCGTAATTTTATTAAAATTACTTATTTTACTATCAAGCATATTTGATATGCCAGTCATTAGTTCATCATATTGAATAATAACTAATGTATTATCATTATTGATATTTTTCATTTAACCACCTTTAGTGTTGTTTTATAAAATTGAGTTAATTTCTAGAACAAAAATAAGGTGATTTTTTAGGTATAAAAATGGAAAATTGTTGTAAAAAAGTTGTATTATGTTGTATATATTTAAATAAGATATTATGATTTATAAATGCAATCAAATTCTTCAAGTGCTTTTGTTTCATTCAATGAAGAATTATCAAGCCCTAATAAATCTTTTTTAAACATATTTATATTTTCATATAAAGAACGATATGCATATTCTTTATTAGTATTATATTGTGGAATTAAAGAATAAATCTTCTTTGAATAATCTGCATCAATAAGTAAATTGTTGTTTTTCGCATATAAAATTGCTATTTGAGCTAAATCTTTCATTTTAAATTTAAAACCCCAGATTTTATCTTTATTTTCAAAATAAATAAAACTAATAGATTTATTAAAATCTAATTCTTGTAGTGCTTCTTCTGATTTTGCTTTTGCAATTTCAAATAAATCAACTAATGATTTAAATTTGTCTGATATTTCAATTCCAAAAGGGTTATTATAGACTATATGTGTAAATTTATTATGAGTAAACAAATGTTTATTTTCTAATGCTTTTATTGTAGCTTCGGATGGAAATTCTTCAAGAATTGTTTTGAAAAATAAATATAGCTTTTCTTTTGTGTTTTTTTTATCAATATAAAATTTAATACCTCTTGGGTTGAAACTATAAAGAAAATTTAATAGTTCAAAGTATAAACTAATTATTGAATCAATTCTAAACATATCACTTATTAAATCTGGCTTCATATCAAATACATCATATTGTGCAAATTTACAAGTCTCAGTTCCAACTTCTTTTGAAATTATATTAATAAATGTAGATAAATTTTCAAAATCATCTGGTACTTTTATTTCAATTATATTATTTTTCATGAAATCTCTTTTTTTCTTAAAATAAACGAATAAAATCTAAATTTAGTTTCAAAATATATAAATTACAAATTTACCCCCACGCTTTATGGAAATCATCATTAACCCATTCATCTTGAATCTTTAAATATTTTTTAAACTCTTTATCGCTTTTATGTCCAGATATTTTTTTAATTGCTTCGGTTTGCATACCTTTTTTTAAAGATAAAGTAATAAAAGTACGTCTAGCAGTATGACTTGATATTAATTCATATTTTTTCTTACTTATTTCAACTCTTTTACTACCTATATATCTAACTATATTTGTTTGTTCATTAATATTTGCTTGTTTAGCAATACGGTGCAAGTATTTATTAAAAGTTCCCAAATTAAAATGAGGTATATCATCTCTATACTTATCTATAAATTCATTGGCTTTCTTTGAAAGAGGAATTTTAACTAAACTCTTTCCAGCACCTTTAATTTGATTTACAATCCAATAATTATTATTAATATCTTTCATATCTAAACTATTGTAATCGGAAAACCTTTGACCAGTATAACAAGCAAAAATAAACAAGTCTCTAGCTTTTTCAAGTGGTTTATTATTTGATAAATCTAAACTTTCAATTCTTAATAATTCATCATCATTTAAAAATATAATATCATTTACAAAAGTTTTAGTTTTAGATAATCTATTATAACTATTATTATCATGATAACCTCTAGCTTTTGACCAATTAAAGAACACTACCACGTTTTCAATAGACTTGTTAATAGTATTATTACAATTTTGTCTAACATTTATTAAGTAACTTATATACTCATCTATAAAGTTTTGATTAATGTTTTCAAATTCAATTTTTATATTATTATGTTTAGCAAAGTTAAAAAAACTATTTTTTAACAAATTATATCTCATATAAGTAGAATAAGCTCTATTATTTTTAAGATATTCTAAAAACAAGTCAAAAGTATCAAAGAAGTCATACTTATAAGTTTTAGAAAAATTAACCTTATCTTTCTTTCTCAAATCAGATAAAATTTCATCAGGATTATTCATATAATAATGAGTGTATAGTTCTTGATTTAAACTTAGTAGTCTATCAAGCTCATTATTAATCTCAAGACTATTTGTAACTTGTGTTTTAACTCTTTGTCTTTTAGTATTCCAATGAATAGGATTAATAGTTAAACCCGTATAGATTTTAATTTTCTTATTCATTCTCCTAATAATAAGAATAATAGAAGTAGGATTAGAATTGTTATCCTTAAGATTAAAATTGAAACTAATTTTCATAGGGGTCTCCATAAGGGGTCATAAATACAATATTCAAAATTATAACATTTAATTCAAATAACCAAAAAATTTCTTAAGTATCTAAAAATAAACTATATTATTATGAAATATAGTAAAAATAGATTAAATAGAATTAATAGTGTAGAGTTAATCTCCCAGAACTTGCCAACATAATTCTGAGAGAAATAAAAATTGCATCTTTAGATGCAAAATGTTTGTAAACAACAAAACTCCAACCACACCAAAAGCTCCGTAGGTGCGAAATGTTTATAAATACCAAAACCACCACACCCCAGAACTCCAGCGGAGTTCAAAATCAATAGAAAAAACAACCACCCCAAACCCACACAAATCTAGAAAAATTTGTTTACCGTGTTTTGAATTATCTTGTAAGCAGTATGTATTATAGCATCTTACAGCAGGATAAAATAAAAAGGTCAAAAAATGCCCAGATTTAGTAGCTGTTATTGGGTTCTGTGAAAACTAAAAAATTTATTGAGGATTGTGGTTTTTATCAAGTTTTTTTTTTAGTTTATATTTAAATTTATTTTGGAAATAATTTATTAAATTTGTAAAAATAACAAATGAACAAGAAAAAATTATGATTAAATATTTCTTAAAAGCAAAACATTGGCAATTATTCCTAATTACATTTGGTATTCCATTTACTTTACAAATTGTAATGATGGTGTCTATTTTTTCTAACTTTCAAATTAACACAAATCCAGACCCTTTAATTTTTTTAAATTACATGAAATTCTACCCATTGATAATGATAATATCAATAACTATTTCTTTTGCTTGGTTTTGGTCAGTTGCCATTGGGTTGCAGGGAAAGATTCCTTTAGATGTAAAAATGAAAGTTAAAAAGTTTAAAATATTTTTTTTCTCTCCCTTTGTATATTTTCTTATATTTATGGTCTTTTTCTATATAGGATCAAACAACTTATTTAATATTAACCAAGATGCTACTTTTAGAAGTATTGGTTTAATTTTTGCAATTGTTTTACCGCTTCATTTATTTTCTATGTTTTGTATGCTATATATCTTATATTTTACTGCAAAAACTATTAAAACTGTTGAATTACAAAAAGAAGTTAAATTTGCTGATTTTGTAGGAGAATTCTTTTTAATATGGTTTTATCCGATAGGAATTTGGATTATACAACCTAAACTAAATAAATTGATAAGCGAAAATTGAATGAATAATTAAGGCAGGAATTTAAAATGAAGTCAAAATACTTAGGCACTTTTGTAGGATTCTGTTTTACGCTACCTGGATTATTTACATTAATAAGTGAAGAAATGATTATTTTCTCAGCTGCATCTGTGATGACATTTATTCCTATAGCATTACCTCTAGAACTTTTAGGAAATCTTATGTTTGATAAATATTCATTCATATCATTTTTAGTATTGTTTGGATTGACTATTGCATTCGGTTTGACTTCTTACTATTTCTTTAAAAATATAATTTTAGATAGGAATCAAAATAATCCACTAAACTTACATAGGTTTTTGTTATATTTTGGATTGCAATTGATTATTTTACATCCTTTAGTTTTTTATATTTGGGCTTTTAAAAACTCAAGTAAATCAGGTGATGGACAATTTATTTTTGGTGCTATTGAAACCTTTCCTATCAGTAGCGTATCTTTTTTTATTTTAGGGATTATAAGTGACTTTTTAAAAAATAAAAAACAGAATATTGAAATATGAAAATTATATTGACATATTTTATATTTTTAGTTATTATAACATCTTCATGTTGTAATAACAGAATTAAATTAGAAGAAATGTTAATGTACAAGAATATAAAACGTAATAATCTTAATAAGTTGTTAAGGTTAAATCAACCATATATTAATTTTTTAAAAAAGACAAATCCAACACATAAGGATGACTACAACTATTTGATTTTTTATTCTGAAGGAATTTATGAATTTGGATTCAATGAACAATTAAATAATTATATTTATGGTTTAAATCCAAATTTGAAAAATAATAAAAGAGAAAATAAAAATGGGTTATATAAAACAGTAAATGATACTTTGATTATTGAGTATTTTATGGATTGTATGCAAGGTAATTATTTTCAAATGTTTAAAATAAATTCAGATTCCACACTGCTTTATTTAGGATATTCTAAAGAAAAAACAAACTTCATTTTTCAAAACTCAGAACCAAAATATAATAATTATATAAATGAGGATTATGAAAATACTAAAGAATATAAATTGTTAAAAATTAAAGATAAAAATATAAAATTTAAATTAGATACAACTAAAATAAAATTTGGAAATATATAAATAATAACCCCATTCAAATGAAACTACAAATAGACTTAAAACATCTTATAATGCTAATCATTTCTTTTATTCTATTTACAGTTATTGGAACTGTAAGTCACGAGTATGGGCATATAATTGTTGCTAAATCTTTGGGTTATAAAACAACTCTTCATTATGGAAGTATGAATTATGATATGAATGAATTACATGATACTTTAGAAGAAATTAATAGGGAATACAGAAGTGAGCTTAAAAGCGGAAGTGATTTTGAACGAAAGGCAGAATATAAAAGTATATTAGCAAAATTAAAATATCATCAGTTATTAGTACAAATTGGTGGTCCTATTCAAACAATCTTGACAGGTATTATTGGTTTATTTATTCTGATTTATCGTAAAAAGAAAATTAAAGAATTTGGATTTAAGTTGTTTGATTGGTTGGCTGTGTTTCTTTCATTATTTTGGTTAAGAGAAGTTTTTAATCTTGCAATGTCAATATTTAACGAACTAATAGCCCCAAAAGGTAGTTATTTTGGGGGTGATGAACATAAAATATCAATTATGTTAAATATCTGGGAAGGAACTATACCAATCATTTTAGGAATTATCGGATTAATTATTTCTTTATATGTTATATTTAAGATAGTACCCGAAAAACTAAGATTTACATTTCTTTTAAGTGGTTTTTTGGGTGGTATTATTGGCTTTATTTTATGGATGTACATTGTAGGACCTATAGTTTTGCCATAATGTACTATGATTTTTAATTATTTATGTAGTGAATGCAAATTTGTATTCACTACATTTAATTAACTATCTATCACTCTTTATTAAATTTCTTCAAGTCACAAACGCTACAAGAATCATCGCTAAATTGATGAAATTCACAAACATAATCATGATTAGGCATTCTAAAAACTTCTTTATTACCTAACTTGCTAGCATCTAACTTTATCTTTTCCTTATTTACACAGAAGTAACCATGTAAATAGTATCTCTGAAAAGAATTACAGTTAAAACAGCATCGTTTGATATACCCTTTGCTATTAAAATATTCGTCATCACTAATAAATTTTAAAGCAATATTATTTCTAATTAATAAAGTAGGATAATCCGCCTTCAAAAATCGAAAATCAGGATTATCAAATAAAATATTATACTCAACTATCCATTTATGAATAGCAGATCTAATATCAGCAATTTCTCTGGAAAAGTTAATTTTCCAAGCGTGTTTATTAGCATCATATCTTATTCTAATCCATCCATTATCAAATAGTTTTCTGAATAATCTTCCTCGTGCCTTACCTTCAATTCTATATTTTTCCTTACTCAAATTATATTCACATTTGATATAATCAAGCGATAATCCAAATTTCTCTGGGTAGTCAAAAACTGTATAAATATGTCGAATTGGAACTGGAATTATAGTGTTGTCTGGGCTAATCCAATATGCTTCTATCATAGCGATACTCCTTTAATTTGAATAAAATAGGAGTAACAAGAGGAGATTTTTTACAGACAAAGCTGTCATATCTATTTTACGACCGTGGCAATTGCTCGGTTGGTACACATTAAAGTGAATCTTGATACTCTAACTGTACTTACGAAAGAAACAAATAGATGTTTTAAATTTAACATAAATTTAAAAAAACTTTATTAAAGATATTATTAACTTCAATTCGCCTACGTCATTAAAAGCTAATCTCAAAATTCCCCTCGGTCATTGAGCGTAGTCGAAATGTAAAAAGGGGTGTCGGCTTGCCGATGGGGTATTTCTTCCTTATTTCAATAAAAAATACTCAACGTCATTCAGAGCGAAGCGAAGAATCCATTCCCTGTCATTTCGAGCGTAGTTGAGAAACCCTCCGTAATACATAGCGTTAAAAAACCAACAAAAATGTAG
>JAUIIX010000073.1 GCA_030431515.1 bacterium | reverse complement strand
ATCCGCAATTAGCAACGGTTTGGTAGTTCAGCTGGTTAGAATATCTGCCTGTCACGCAGGGGGTCGCGGGTTCGAATCCCGTCCAGACCGCAAAAAGCATCTCATTTGAGATGCTTTTTTTGTTTAAATATGTTGTTTTACTTTTAAAGTTTATTAAATAAATAATCCAATTCAAGTAATAGAGGCTGAAGAAGTTGTTTTAAATTTTTAGGGGGCAAGGGGCATACCTGTCTACCCACTATAATAACAATAAACATTTTTTTAAAAAAGTAATGCTTTATTAAGCTAAATAGAATTTTAAACAACAACAAAGCATTTTTTTTTTAAGTTTGTAAAAAACCAGTAATGAAAAAAATTATTTCTTTTTTTTGTTTATTAATTTTTATTTCATGTAACAGTGATTTAGAAGAAAGTGTGATATTAAATTTAACTGTTACTTCTAATCCTATTGATGGAGGAATTGTTTCTATGAATTCAGGAGAATTTGAATTAGGAAGTGTGGTTAAAATTAAAGCAACTCCTGCAGAGGAGTATATTTTTGAAAAATGGACTGGAGATGCAGCAGGAACCTCAAGTGATTTGAGTGTTAAAATGGATGACAATAAATCAATTGTAGCAAATTTTATTAAAAAGCAATATCCCTTAAAATTAGAAATTGAAGGAGAGGGAACTATCACTGAAATACTAAAACAAAAATCCTCTACAGATTACAATAGTGGTGCTATTGTAGAACTAAAAGCGGTACCTAAAGATTATTGGAAGTTTGTCGAATGGACGGGAGATTTAGTATCTAGTGAAAATCCAGTACAAATAACTATTGATGGTCCAAAGACTGTTAAAGCAATTTTCAAAAGAGATGATATAACAGTATTTAGTAATGAAACAATTGTTATCGTTCCCAATGCCTCAGACATTAGATTTCTTGAACCTACGCTAGCAGATGTTACAGGATATACTCATTATTCATCCCCATCTAAAGATAATTTTTTATTGTTTTTTGGTAATATCTACGGTGAATTTCAATATAATTATCAAAGCATAAACGATGTTGAACCTGCGCCTAGTTTAGTAATGAAGAAAACAGATAATAAATGGGGTTTTCATAAAGTTTTTTATGAATCTGAATCTTGGGTTCCAAGGAATTTTAAGGTTTTAGACAATTACATTACAGTTGGTGATGGTAGTGAATTAGGCAGTGATGTTAGAAATTGGAGTGCTGATTTATGGGTTGCTGAAATTTTAGACAATGGAGACTTGGATTGGAACAGAGTTAATAATGATGAAAACAGAGGGTTTTTCCATGGAACAACAGCTGGAGATTTAAATGGTGATGGATTACAAGATGTCGGAGGCACTCCAGGAGTTGATCACGAAGGTATAAATATATTTATTAAAAAATCTAATGGGTCTTATGAAAGAAATGATGAATTATTAAATTTTGAAGGAAACGCACCTTTTACTTTAGACTTTCATGATTTTAATAAAGATGGAATTTCCGAAATAGTTACAGCTGATTATGGAGGAGGAAGCGTACCAGATGATGATGATCATGAAATTAGAGTTTATAAATATGATAATTTCACAAAAAAGTTTGAATTGAGTTTTAAAGATAATAATCCAAATTTTTACTCTTGGGGAAAAGGAGCAACATCGATTATCTGTGCTGATTTAAACAATGATAACCACGATGAAATCATAGTAGCAAGAGAAGATGGAAATAGAGGTTTTGAAGTTTGGCTTAATAACGGAAACGAAACATTCTCACCTCATTTTTCTCATGAATTTGAAAATTTAGACTTTCAAGAATTTAAGGTATTTGATGCAAATAATGATGGATATAAAGATATCTTATTAAATGGATATGGATATAAAACTGATTTTAGAATACATGCAGAGCAGTGGAATATAGAGGGGTCTAAAGGTGTAAAAATTAATAAACTAATTTGGTTAAATAATGGAGATGGAACTTTTAACCATTATAACACTAAAGATTTAACTTTTGAAGGACCAACCCCATATTTTCTTCACCCGTATTTAGAAGATGGTATTTTACATTTTTTTGGAGTTTATCACAAAAATGAATACAATCAAAATAACACTGGGCTTAAAGCCTATACTTGGGATTTTAAAATAGATATAACTAATTAGAATTACTTATTATCTAACTTATTTCTAACTTTTTCTCTTTATAGAAGAAATAGTCATTACCCAAAAAACAATAGGATAGATTGGCTTACACCCCTCGCTAGTCTAGCTACACTAAACAAAAGATTACGAGATAAGAAAGATATAATAGTCTTTATTAGGTCTTTTTTTCAATTGCATACAAATGTCAATTTCAAATACACCTGTAAGCCTCTTTTATTTGCTTGGAAGAGTTTTTTTTACTATCATAAGATTTTGCTTTTTAGTCTATTATTTCCTATTCTTGGTAAAGCAATTAAAGGCAAATCGTTCATTAAATTTTGTTTGAATATCTTATAATTAGTGTGTTATTAGGTGGACTTGTAAGGTATAGGGAATTAAAGTACTATAAATAAAGAGGTTTGGGATAATATTAATAGTCCCGTCCAGACCGCAAAAAGCATCTCATTTGAGATGCTTTTTTTTTTTTTTTGATACATTTTTTTAAATTATTTTCTGTTTAAATAATATCTGATCTAAATAAATAACTTAAGTTTTATTGTGTAAAATTATTAAGATGATACTACACTAAACTTACCAATATTAGTTTTTTTGATCAACAGGATTAATCAATATATCTTTAATTCTTTTATGATTTTATTTTAAAAAATTTAACTTTTTAACTAATTATATTATATTTGGGAAAATTGCTTTAATAATCAAATTTTTTAAAAAATATAATAAATCAATGCAAAAAAAACCATTGAAATTTATAGATCTGTATGCGGGTTTAGGAGGTTTTCATCAAGCCCTTGAAAAACTTGGACATAAATGTGTTTGGGCATCAGAGTACAATACTAAATTAAGAAATTTATACAAAAAAAACTTTCCAGGAACACCTATTGAAGGCGATATTTTTAAAGTAGATTTAAATGAAATACCACCACATGATATAATATGTGGCGGATTCCCTTGTCAGCCTTTTTCAAGGGCAGGAAAAATGTTAGGTTTCGATGACTTAAAAAAAGGAAATCATTTTTTTAAAATATTAGAGATTATAGATTTAAAAAAAGATAAAGCACCAAAGTATATTTTACTTGAAAATGTTGAGACTTTATTAAAACATAATAATCAAGAAACCTTTAAGGTTATAAAGAATGAATTAGAATTAAGAGGGTATGAAATTGATAAAAAAATACTTTCTCCTCATGAATTTAATATACCTCATCATAGAAGAAGACTTTTTATTGTTGGAGCCAAGAAAGATAAAGGTGGTTTAAAAAATTTTGAGTTTCCCCAAAAAAAAGATATTAATAATACAACAATAGAGAGTATTTTATGTCCAAATCATATACCTTTTGAAGGAGAAAAATTATATTTATCAAACGAACATAAAAAAGTTTTACAATTATGGTCAGATTTTATTGAAAATTTTCCAACAGAAAGTAAACTACCAGGATTTCCAATATGGTCACATGAATGGGGAGCAACATATCCTTTTCAAGATTATACTCCAAGAAGAGCGAATTTAGATGAATTATTAAATTCTAAAGGAATTTATGGTGATAAAATAATAGGACTAGATAAGAATAATATTATAAATAATTTTATACCAAGATATGCGCAAAAGGATGAAGTTAAATTCCCAAAATGGAAGGTAAATTTTATAAGAAAAAACAGAGAATTTTATTTAGATAATAAAGAATATATTGATGATTTTATTATTAAAAATCCTGAGTTAAGAAATTTTGAGTTTTCTTATCAAAAACTAGAATGGTCTTGTCAAGGAGCTAAAAGAACATTTGAAGATAAAATAATTCAATTTAGACCATCTGGTTTAAGAGTAAAATTAAATAATTGGTCACCTGCTTTAACTACTGTTAGAACGCAGAATGTATATATACCTAAATTAGGAAGAAAGTTGTCTTTAAGGGAAAGAATTAAATTACAATCGATGAACCTCAAACATTTACCAGATGTTATAGATGATACTTATATACCTAATGGTAGTTATAGAGCATTAGGTAATGCTGTAAATGTAGAAGTTGTAAGTATAATTGCTAAAAATTTACTAGAAAATGGATAAAAAAATAAGTATACAGTTTAAATCTACTGCATATAGAATGTTAAAGAAGATGCCTGGTAAACTCTGGTTTATTTTTGGTGAATTTATTGATAATTCAATTTCAAGTTATCTTCAAAATAGAGATGAACTACAAAGATTAAATGGTAAGGATTTTAAACTCAGAATAGAATTATCATATGATAATGATGATGAAATTAGAATTACAGATAATGCAGCAGGTATTGATTATAATAATTGGATGAGAGCTCTTCAACCTGGTGATATACCTGAAGATGATACAGGATTGAATGAGTTTGGTATGGGTATGAAATATTCTGCAGTTTGGCTTTCAAATCATTGGACTTTAAAAAGTAAGTTTATAAATGATTCATTTCAACGAGTTGTACATTTTGATTTTCATGAAGTGGTTACAAATGGGTTAGAAGACCTACCATACGAAGAAGTGAATATGCCAGAAATAAATCATGGAACTCAATTGATTTTAACAGATTTAGAATCTGGTAAAATTAAACCATTTCCTAGAGTTAGGACTCAAAAACATATTTCTAGTATATATAGGAATTTTTTAAGAAAAGATGATTCTTTTATCTCAAAGTATAAAGTAGATTCAAATATTGAAATTATAGCATTTGGTGAGAAGCTAACTTATAAAGAACCAGGTTTCTTAAAAACGCAATGGTATAAAGACAGACATGAACTTGTACCTTTGGATTTATCTCCAGAAATAGAATGGAAGTTTGAATTTGATAAAATTATTTCGAATCCTAAAGATAATGAAAAAATACGTTTTTCAGGATTTATAGGAATTTTACCAGAAATTAAACAGGGTAATAATGGATTTTCTTACTTCAGAAGAGGTCGTGTTGTTGAAGGTTCAGGTGATGAGAAAATATTTCCTTCTATTTTATCAACAAATCCTTCATCATTTAAATATAAAAGATTGTATGGTGAATTTCATTTTGATGATACTGATGAAGGGAAAGTAGAGTCTACTTTTAATAAAAATGCTTTTCAAGATAAAGAATTTATTGATTATTGTATAAGAGGATTGGCTTTAGACTTAAGAAAAGTAAGTTTTACAGAAGTACCTAATAAAACCTATAATTTACTTCAACAAGCAGCTGAACACAGATCAAATTTTGATCCACAAGCAGCAAAAAAAACAATAAATAAATATGCTGAAAAGGAAAGAAAATTTAAAGAAAATAAAGAAAGGCAGGAGGCAATTAATAAACAACTTCAGAATATTACTGGAGATTTAATCAAGAAAAAGGAAATTGGTTTAAGTATTATTAACGCAAAAGAGATTCCTAATCAAGTAAATTTTAAGCAAAGGAACCCTGATACTGATTTAGAATATCATTTTAACTTAAGCTATTGGGAATCAATTGATCCAGATGAAAAACTATATTCAATAGAAGTCGCTATAGAAATTAAGGATTTTAATAAGAATCCAGAAGTAGAGAAAAAATTTAATTCTTCTACTAAATTTCAAGAAATCAAAATAAGTGTAAATTTAAAACATAAATTATTCATGAATAATGAATCATTTAGATCCGATACTCAGTTATTTGGTATTATTATAAACACAATTAAATGTCTTGCTTATTCTGAAGTAATGGGTAGGGATGCAGGAGCAAGAGACATACATTATTTAAGAAATACTTTTAATAGATCAATAGATTCTTTTTTACATGAATAAGTTAATAAATATAGGTAATGATAATTTATCAATAGACAACGAAATTTTCACTGGAGATAATTTTGAAGATTTTTTAAGAAGTTTACCTCCAATGAGCCAAGAAGAAGTTTTAAGGATAAAAAAGAGTACCATCAGTATTTTATCTAAATGTGTGGCTCCAAAATTTAAAGAACCTTCATACGATAAAAATACAGGTTTAGTTATTGGTTATATACAGAGTGGTAAAACAATGTCATTTACAAGTTTAATAGCATTAGCTAGTGATAATGGATATAAAATAGTAATCGTTTTAGCCGGTACTACAACAATTCTTTTGAATCAAACAATAGATAGGTTAACAGAAGATTTAAGTAATAAAAATGAATATGTAATTATACCTGAATCTGGGATGGATAAAGTCTCTAAAATTTCAAATATTCTTAAAAATGAAGTAAGAGAAAGAATTATAATTCTTCCAATACTAAAACAATGGCAGCACATTGAAAAATTAAATGAACTTTTTATATCAAATAAAATTAAACCTTTACTTTCTAGATTAGGTGTTTTAATTATAGATGATGAAGCTGATCAAGCAAGTTTAAATGGATTAGCAAGAAGAAATTATAAATTATCAAAGAAAAAGAAAATTAGTGATATTGTAAATGATGATGAAAAAAATGTTTCTGAATATACTACAACCTATAATAGGATTTCAACTTTAAAAGAGCTTTTACCAAATCACTCATATATACAATATACAGCAACTCCTCAAGCAAATTTACTTTTAGATCAAAGGGATATTTTAAGACCAACTTGGTGTGAAATTTTAGAACCTGGTAATAAATATACTGGGGGGCTAAGGTTTTTTAATAATAAAAAGGATCTTATAATTGAGATAGATAAAGAAAATGTTAAGGATGTTGAAGAGCCAGAAATGCCTGAGAGTCTCAGACATGCTTACCGTTTTTTCTTATTAGAATCAGCAATATTAAGTTATGATTACAAAGGAATAAAGAGAATTAAGGATAAAGTAGAGATGACCTCAATGATGTTACATGCAGACAGATTGATACAGGTAAATGACATTTATTTAAGGTGGTTAAAGAACTACAATAATAATATTTATATAGATCTAAAGAGTAAAGAATATGAAGTTTTACAAAGATTTAAAGAGATTTATAATGAATTAAAAATTAATTTAAAAGACTACTTTGAAGACTACCCTAAATTTGAACAAGTATTAGAAAAGATATTGTATTATGTTTTAGAAGAAATTGAATTTTGGTTTGTTGCTGGTAAAAATGATAATGAAGTTAAATGGAAAAGATTTTCACATCATGTTTTAATTGGTGGTCAAAAACTTGATAGAGGTTTTACTGTAAAAAACTTGATTGTTACTTATATGCCTAGGACTACTAAAAGTAAATCTAATGCAGACACAATAGAACAAAGGTGTCGTTTTTTTGGTTATAAGAAAGATTATATAGAGGCTTGTAAAGTTTATTTACCTCAAGAATCAATTAATGAGTTTGAAGAGTATGTTGATTTTGAAAAAAAATTACGAAGCTATCTTAAAACTTATACTATAGATGAATTTTATGATAATGGGCGTTTAATGAATTTTGGACTATTGAACCCAACATCATTAAATAAAATACCAGGTGAATTAATAAAAAATAATTTCAGAAATTTCAATTACTTTCAACCAGATTTTGAGAACAGAGTTCACAACGATAATATTATTATTAATTTTTTAAAAGGGTTAAAAAGAGTTGGAGTTTTACAACCTACTAATGACCTAAAAAACTCTTCAGATAACAAACACATATTATTTGAATCAAAAATTGAACAAATAAAAAAAATATTAAAGAAAATAAAATTTAATAGTAGCAGAGAACAAGTTAGTAAGCTACAATTTTTATCTATTTTAGATGAATTAGATCATAATAAAAAAGCTTGGGTTATTCAAATAGCAAATGAAAGAGATAAAAATGGTGGTAGACCTCGTTCTTTAAAAATCGATGGAAGAATTAAATCTTTAGCATCAAATTATCCACCATATTTTGGCGATAGAGATCTTATGATTAACACAAAAGATTTGTTTAATTTCAATCAACTTTACAATAATGAACCTATTATACAAATTCATAAAATTAAAATTTTACCTAACGAAGCTTATCCAGCAAATTTAAAAAAATTATCAGGTACATCAATAAATGTTATTGCTACAGTAATGCCGAATAAAAACACAAGCACATCTTTTATATCTGTAAATTATGATTAATAAATTAGAAAGTATAAAAAAAGGTTTAATACTTGAAGATAATGTTTATTGTGTGATACCTTTTGATGATTATAATTCTCATTATTTAGGTATTAATAATGATTATCAAATAGCTCTTTTAATAAAATCAATTAATATTGATAAAAAAAGGTATGTAAACTTCAAAGGAAGAAATCTTAAAATATTATTTGATAGAGAATCTGCTATAAATAATCAGGGTGTAAATGAAAATGATAGATTTACTATTCTTCATCTTATGTCTGATAAAAGAAACATACAAAATTATTTCCTCGATATTTGCGAGTTATTGTTAAAGAATATTGGTGATTATCCAAAAATTGAAAATGTACATAAAGAGCTTGAAAATGTAAAGGAAATATTTTTAAACTTAAATAAAAATAAACTAAAACAAGAACTAGGATTGTGGGGTGAATTATTTCTTATTTCACTACAGAATAATAAAGAAAAGGCTATTTCATCTTGGCATTTAAATTCTAAAGATAGATTAGATTTTAATTCTGGTAAAATAAAAGTAGAGGTAAAAACAACTCTTTCAAATGAAAGAAAGCATATATTTAAGCTAAACCAACTAAGAAATCATTACAAAGAAAATGTACTAGTATGTTCAATAATGACTGCTGAAATTGAAAATGGTATTTCAATTATTAATTTAATTGATGTAATAAGTAAAAACATTAAGCCTGTAGTAAAACTTAAATTACTAAATAAAATATCCTCTGTATTAGGTAATGAATTACTAACAATGAACTTTAGGTGTTTTGATAAGAGAAGTGCTTTAGAGTCAATATTAATATACGATTCAAAAGAAATACCAGCTATAGATCAAGATTGTTTTAGTGATCAAATTTCTAATATAGTTTTTACATCAAATTTAACTAAATCTTTATCAAAAAATGTAGACATTAAAAAACTAATCTTCTAAAGAATCATATATTTTTTCAAACTCTTCCATAACATTTTCAATATTTCTTTTACCATTGTCATGAGCAAGTTTTAAAAATAATTGTGAAGCCTCAAATGCGCCTTTTTGTTTTATTAAATTAATTATTTCTTCTTTATATTCAATAGAAACAAATTTATCATTCCATTTTATTTCCTTTTTATTGTTTTGATCAATAATATTTGAACTTGCATTTTGCTGATTTTCCTTTTTTATTTTCCATTTAAATTTAACTGGTGTTTTGCCAATAGCATACATACAATGTCCTTTTCCGATAAATGTCCAATGATGTTTTTTGGTCTCTATATTTCTAATAAAAATATAGGGTAAAGAATTTTTTAACTTTTTAATAGAGTCCCATTTTGGGTCAGAGTTATTAATTGCAACCCAATTCAAATCACCATAATTGTCTATAGAATTATCGTAATCAAATTCGTTACCTGAATATCCTTTGCCTGCTTTGCCAATATTAGCAAATATAAACCACTCACCATTATGTTCGCAATATCCATTATTCCATTTACCACCTTGTTTATTTTCAGGTACATTAAAAAAATTATAAATTTCTTTTTTAGTATAATCCTCATTTACTTTTAAATGATTAAAATTTTTTAATTTTTTTTCATTTTCATCGGTTTTTAAATCATTGTTAAAAGAATTATATATTTCATTTAGATTAAAACTGTTTAATTTATATTTCTTTTTTATTTCATTTTCGTAAACTTTCAATGTTCTTGCAATATTTACATTTAGGTTATTGCACTCAAATACATTTAAACTGAGTATTATCCAGTCTTTCGTAATGTTCAAGTTATAATTTGTATGATTAGTGTAATACCACAATTTAATAATCTTTAAGAAATTATCATCTTTAACTAAATCGTTTAAATGATAATTTATGGCATATTGCCAAAATCTATTATTTACAAAGCTTTTAGAAAATAAATTTTCTTTTGATTTTTCGTACAAAAAGTTAAGTTCGTTTTCTTTAACTATACCATCCTTAAAGATTATTGAAAGAATATTGTCAAAAAAAGGGTTGTTTGAAAACATATATTTTTCTATGTTTTTCATTGTTGTTTCAGGTAGATTTAATTCCTTTATTTTTTCTTTTAAAAAAAGACTCTCAGTTTCAGTTATTATATTATCCTTTACAACTAACTTAATTAACTCATTAATTTCTTGATTATATGATTCTAATTTGATGAAATTTTCAGTAATAAATTTTTTAAATTTTAATTTAATCTTTTCAATATTTTTCTCTATTTTTTCAACTTTAAAAATATTTTTATCTTCTTTTGGTTCAATTTCATCTTGTTTAAAAATATTTATTTGACCAGTGTTGTTTGTTTTTGATGAAAATTGTGGTTTTTCAGTTTTCTCTTTTGCAAGTGAAATTCTAAATGCTTTTGATCTTTTATTTTTATTATTTTTTAATTCAAAATAAACTAGATCTCCCTTCTTAATTAGTTTCCTGTATTCTTCTTTAATATCAGATTTAATAAAGTAATATAATTCATTATAATCTTCACATTCAATAGAACCTACCATATTTTCAAGCGACTTTACACGTCCTTTTAAACTTAGTTTCATAAAATATGCTCTTTATATCAAATTTAAATTAATTTGCATGATTTTTAAAATTTTTAATACTCTATTATAGTAATTCTATGAATATTTATCAACTTAATTTATTTTTAAAAGTATTTTAAATGATGTTCCTTTTAATCTAAAAAGAATATTTATTAGAACAAAATAATCTACTTTTTCTTTAGATATTAAATAAAGTTTATTTTTTTAAATATTTATGTTTTAAAGTTTGCTGTGTTTATGTTCGTCCAACGGTAAATTGTATGAATATTTGCGTGGTTTAGCACTTAACTTTGCAAGTACACATCAAACTGAAAATCCGCGAGGATTTTCAGAAGTAGGCGAGAACAAGCAATTACTTATAGCCATTGTTGGCAGTAGTTTTTAATTTTTAATAGACTGAAAAAGCTTTAATCATTTTCCTTTCCACTGCATTCGGTATTTCAGAGATTAAAACGTAGCTTCCTTTTTCAAGATTTACTTCAAAATAACCAGTTTTTCCAGATGGTAAATCCTCAACTCCACCTAAAAACAATAGTCCTTCAGGTGCAGGCGATCTGAAGGCTTTAAAGTCAATACTGTTAAGCCAGTCTCCCAAAGTAGAAATTAAACTATCGTTTTCAATTTTTACTAAATTTACATCATGTCCCATCATATGCTCATACTGTTTCTGGTCTTGAAACTTTGTAGATAGTGTGTATTTTCCAGATTTCAATGAATCAATAAATGTGATTCCTTTTGTACTCTCGATATTTATATTGTAGTCAGCTATAGGTGCATTTTTACCATTAGATTCTTCCGTTACTTTCAGTTCTTTAACCATTCCCATAAATGTATGAGGCATACCATTTGGCATTCTTACATAGCACTCCATCACATAAGTTCCGGGCTCAAGGAATATTGTAGATGTTGATGTTGTTTTCTTAGATGTCAGGCCGACTCCTCCTGCTAACTCAACTTTTGAAAACCATTCTGGTATTTTTTCAAATTCTTTCATACCAGCTTCAATTTCTCCCTTTTCAAAATGCTCAAATGCTGAAGTAAAAGGAGGAAATAAATCTTTTTTATAAGTTTCCAAGCCCAAAGTATCTGGCATTTTTTCTAATATAAAAAAGTGTGGTTCAAACGATTTGTTTATATATTGAAAAGTGGTCCAACCCGATTTAACTTCGTTCACCATTTCGAAGTCCATTCCGTTTGTAATAACCTTAACTTTGTTGTTTTCAGATGACTTTTGGTTTTTAATGATTTGTGCCTCTTTATTCTCTTTGCATGAAGTTAAAATAAAGAGCAACAATGTTGTGAAAACTATTGTTGAATGTTTGTACTTTGCTTTCATATTGATTGGTTTTATTCAAATTACTGACAACTGGTTATATGTTTTAAAATAAGTTGTTTTTAGGGTATATTATCCGTTTATTTACATATAATAGTCGTCGTTATTAGTTTTGCAATAAGCAATTTTTTTTCAGCTATTAAATTTAATTCATAAAATTTGTCAAAATTACAGTTAAACATTTGTTTTTGATACGACACAGAATGTCGTAAAATTATATTTTGAATTTGATACTACTTATCAATTTTATAATTTTATCTATTCAAACCTTAAGTATAATACGCTATCTAAATTCACTTCACTAGGGTGTCTGATAAATAAAATATATTTATATGACGTAGTTATTCTAAAGTCACCATCACCATTTTGAATACTATATGAAGCGCCTTTAAATTTACGTTCTTTATCAAAAAATAAAATGATGTAGGGTGTAATTACAGTTAAATGCAAAACTGTATTACTAGAATTACTCTCGTTAATGATTAAAGCCTCTTCTTCAGCATCTTTAATATAATTATGCATATTAATAAATGAAGATCGTGTAGAAAAAACACCATCTAGTGTTATGTGTTGTTTTTGATCAGTCCAAACACCCTGCAAAGTGATGTTTTTGAGTTTATTTGTTACTTCATTAGTTTTTTTAATTTGTTCTTCTAAAGCTAGGTAAGTATTGTTTCTAATTAATTTAAAATGATACCTTCCTTTAGTTTCTTGCTTAGAACTATACACAATAAAATTATGTAGTTCCATAAAATTATTAATATCAACGTCACTCCAATTTTGTAATGTTTTTTCAAGTAGAGGTACCCCCCAAGGTGTTAATAATCCTATATAAATATCTTTTTTCATTCTTATTTATTTTCAAGTAAAAGTGTGGGTTTTTTATCTGTTTTTATTTCTTTTAAGGTGCCTGTTACAGTTGCTCCAAATTCTTTTAATACCTTAAAAGATGTAATAG
>JAUIIX010000072.1 GCA_030431515.1 bacterium | reverse complement strand
TCGCTTCGCTCTGAATGACGGGGAATTCAGAATCACAGATTTTATGGATTACGCAGATTTCACGGATTAAGTAAGGTGGTAATTTTTTGGAGATTCTTCACTACGTTCAGAATGACGTAGAGTTTTTATGGATTCATCGCTTCGCTCTGAATGACAAAACAAGTTCAGAATGACGTAGAGTTTTTTATGGATTCATCGCTTCGCTCTGAATGACAAAACAAGTTCAGAATGACGAGAGGAAATTAATATTAAATTATATTATAAAGTTTTTTTATTAATTATTAATGATATTTTCTTGGATTAAATTTATTGATTTTTAACCTAATTGCTTTAATTTGTATTGTCCAAAATTAAAATTGGATTTGATTACAAATTCGTTGGCTTTTTCTATGTTTTTCTTTTTAACTGGTATTTTGATGACGTATTCATCTAATAAAGGAAATTTGTCTAAATTTCTTAGAGAATTAACACTTATGATTATTTTTCTGCTGAATAGTTTTTTTACAAACTCTATATCTTCTATTTGGCTAAATGGTATTTTTACATCATATACTTCACCTTTTACAAGTCCAAAAAAGTTATTTTGGAACTCAAATTTTAGATTATCATCATCGAATGACAGTGAGCCACTCACCTCTGAAAAACCATTTGCCGAATCACATTTGAATTGGAATGTCATAGTTTACCTTACAACTCAATATTTCTAAACTGATCTAAACTTTCTGGATTTGCAAGAGCAGATGTATTTGTTACTTCCTCTCCATTTAGGATTTTGGTAATTGCAATTTCTACTTTTTTTCCACTTTTAGTAACTGGTACTTCGTTTATTTCCTTGATTTTTTTTGGAATATGTCGTGGTGTAGCTCCTTCTTTTATTAAGCCCTTTATTTTATGCTTAAGCTCTGGGTTCAGTTCATACCCATCTTGCATTACTACAAAAAGAATTATTCTGATGTCATCTTCATGTTTTGGACCAACAACTACACAATCTTTAATTTCGGGCATCGCTTCTACTATTCTGTAAATCTCCGCAGTACCTATTCTTACGCCACCTGGATTAAGAGTAGAGTCTGATCTTCCAAGAATTATTAAGCCACCGTTAGGAGTTACTTTAACAAAATCTCCGTGTCGCCAAACTCCTTCAAAATAATTGAAGTATGCTTCATAGTATTTTTGATTATTCGTATCTTCCCAAAAATAAATCGGCATTGATGGAAATGGTTCTAAACAAACAAGTTCACCCGTTTCATTTATTAATGAATTACCTTCTTCTGTCCAACTTTCGACCTTCATACCAAGTCCAATACTCTGCAATTCCTCGCTAAATACTGGCAACATAGGATTTCCTAATGCAAAACAACCGATTATATCTGTTCCACCAGAAATTGAACTTAATCTAACATTTTCTTTAACTGAATGATAAACATAATCAAAGTTTTCATTACTAAGTGGTGAACCAGTTGATAATATTACTCTTAGAGAATCTAAATTATTACTTTTTTTAGGTATAATATTAGATTTTTGTGAAGCAGTTAAAAATTTTGGTGATGTTCCAAAAATATTAAGTCGCTCTTTTTCAATTGAATCCCAAAGTACATTTAATGTTGGGTAAGATGGCGATCCATCAAATAAGAATATTGTTGCACCAATATTTAAACTTGAAACAAGCCAATTCCACATCATCCAACCACAAGTAGTGAAATAAGAAATTCTATCGCCTTTTTTCAAGTCAGTATGTAGGAATAATTCTTTCCAATGTTGGAGTAAAGTACCACCAACACCATGTACTATGCACTTAGGAGTACCTGTTGTTCCAGATGAGTACATTATATAAACTGGATGATCAAAAGGTACTTGTGTGAATATTAATTCTTCTTCATCATTATCCATTAGTTTATCCCAAGTTAAAAACTTAGAATTAGAAACATGATGTTCTATATCTATTTTGTCTATTATTATTGTTTTTTCTATAGAGTCAATATCATTTGAAACTTGAGATATTTTTTCAAGGGTATCAAATAATTTTCCGTTATATGAATAGCCATTAACTGCAAATAAGACTTTTGGCTTAGTTTGACCAAATCTATCCATTATACCACGATAACCAAAGTCAGGCGAACAAGATGTCCAGATAGCACCAATTGCAGTTGTAGCAAGCATTGCAATCACTGATTCGGGTGTATTACTTACAAAACCTGCAACTACATCACCTTTTTTTAAACCAAGTATTCTTAGTCCATTTGACAGTTTTGTTACTTTTTGTCTAAGTTCTTTATAAGTAATTCTAATTGGCTCATGGTTTTCTGCCCAATGAATAATTGCTAAAGAATCATCTTGATGCTTTAGTAAGTTTTCAGCAAAATTTAACTTAGAACCATAAAACCAATTAGGACGTGGAATATTAAATTCATTATCTTTTGCCTTTGAAGTTATTGATTCATAGGGCTTAGAAAGTTTGATTTCTGAATATTTTAAACAAGCTTCCCAGAAGTTTTCTATATGATTTATAGACCAAACATAAAGGTCATTATACTCTGTAAAATCTTTATTATACTCAGAGTTAACAAAGTTTATAAATTTAAATAAATTAGTTTTTTCAATATCTGCTTTTTTGGGCTGCCAAAGAGCAATCTTAGACATATATTTCTCAATTTGTTTCAATTAATAAGCAATTTACAAAATATTCTAACAATATTGAAAATATTGAGTTTCATATTAAGTTTATTGCCTAACTCTAAACAAGTTAATGAATATTTCTTCATAAATTTTATAAGAAATTATAAAAATTATTATACAAATATGCTGTAATCATTTTGGCATAGTTTATGATAGTTTTTAGAATATGAAAATACTATTAATTTTAATATTAGCACTTATAAGTTACGATTTGCAAGGACAAAGCACAAATGCTAGCCCTGCAAATTGGCTTTATCCTGATGGAAATTTGGGTGCAACTAAGCGAGTAGCCAGACGGTCATTAGTTCAATCTTTTGATTCGATGGGTATCAAATGGTCAAATACAGCCATCTCTGGCGATGTAAAACCTTTAATTGGTAACATAATTAGAAATGAGAAACTATTCTCTAATTTCAACTTTGCTCCTAATGAAATAGTTGCTGTTGTTGGAGATAAGTTAGTAGTTTTAGATGCTAAAAATCTTAGTTACGAACTTGCACAATTACCTGATTTCGTTAATAGTGTTTCAGTTTTATTTGATACTTTACAAACAGACTACTCTACAAGTATTCAATCTAATGTTATTATGGGATTGGAAACTATCGAAACTTCGAGAGCAAACTTAGAAGACTTGCCCGATACTTTGGCACTTTCTTATTTAGCTGGATTTAATACAATTACAAATAGACCGAGCATTCTAAAAAGAATGGCGATTGATATGAGAGGAGTTGCTCCTAACTTTTCTGCGTCTATTAAACCATTTTTTGGTTATCAGAAAAACGGAAATATTACAGTTTACGCTCAAGTTAATACTGCTAATCCGACTATTCCTAATAATTACGACCCATCTGAACCGCCTCCATTTTACAGAGGTGTATTTCAATTTGATGGAAGTATTGAGTTGTCAAACTATCCACTTACAGATATTGGATATGAAAGCACAAACATACTAACTATGGCTCCTGAAGTAAATTTCGCTCAGCCATCTTTAAGTAATTTTAATAGTTTTATTAATGTTTTGCTACCAAATTTCCCTGAAAAAGATTTTGATATTGATATGAATTCAATTGCTCCTTCTTTTGAAACTAATTCTAAAACTCCGTATTTATATGGTATTGATATTAGTGGTCCTGAAATTTTCACAAATGGATTGGGCTTTTCATTAGAGCAAGATGTAAAGGGAGTAAGACCTAAAATTAGAAATCATTATGTTGAATTATGGGATCCAGATAATAATGTTTTTGATACTTTTATCTTAATTTCAGAACAATATAATGGTGTTGAAACTTCAGAAGGACAAGCGAGTTTACACTTATTTGAAAAAAGTGGTGACCCAATTCTGAACTCAACTAATGATATTATTCCTTCTTATAAAGGTGGTCAAAATCATTATTGGTCAGTCGCAACTGGAAATTTAGATGGTGTTAGTGCAAACAATAAATTGCCTTACTATCCTAATAATCCTGGTAATGAAATAATTGTAACTCAAAGTACTAAAGATTTTGCTTTTTCAAATAGTAGAATTTCTGTTCTTAAATATATTGGTAATCAAGTAGTTCCTAAAGCGTCTCCACCTAATAGATTTTTGAGTCCTTTTGATACTGTTTGTACTCAAAGAGTTAATGGATGGATAGCTGCAATTAATGATTTAGACGGTGCTTCTAATCAAAAAGATGAAATATTATTAGTAAATAATTCTACTATAATGGTATTACAATTAAGAGATTACGATACTCAAGAATTTCAATTAGGAAATAGATTTGATACATTATTTGTTCAAGATTTTAATGGTGAAATTATCTCATTTGCTACTATCGCTGACATAGAAGGTGATGGCAAGAATGATATAATTGTTACTACTTTTAATAGAACTTATGTTATCGGAAGCCCTTTAGATAATGTGCTTGAAATAATTGAACCACAAACTCTTGCAGGCGAACTTTGTATCGGTGATTCATTAGATTTAGTTTGGAGAAATTTGATTATTGATAAAAGTGAAGTTGAAATTTATTTCAAAGATATTAGTGATACTACAAATAATGTTCAGAATATGACTTTGATTGCTGATAATTATCCAAACGAAAAAGATTCAATTACTTATTCTTTCCAGATTGATAGTGTTTTAACTGGTAGAACAGGTGTGTTTTATGTTAGATCAAAATTAAATCCTTCTATTTCTGATTTTTCTGGAACAGTTACAATTAGTTCTAATATACTTTATATTGATCCAATTACAATTGCACCTGAATATACAGTTGGTGATATTATTGACTTTGAGGGTGTAACTTATTGTTATGATTCACTTGAAGTGCAATATAAAACTGTTGATTCTGAATGGATATCGCTTTTAATTGATAGCACTCAAAGTAGTCCTACTTTTAATCTTAGTGTTGAAATACCTTGTGTTAGTATATTTAGTTGCGATTCCGAAGATTTAGATTCAATGGCTACTTTCCGTGTAGTAAGTCATAAATATAATGCTATTGTCTATTCTCAAACTTATTCTGCTTTGATTAGACCATACAAATTTACATTTAATGTTGATACAGCAGAAACTGCAGACCCAAGTAAATTCTTATCTTGGTCAACTATGCCGATTAATAATTATATGTGCGATTCTGTTTCGATTTACTTCTCTGTAAATCGTGGGCAGTCTTTTAATCTAATTGACGTAGTTAGTTATTATACAGGTAGATATACTTGGACATTACCATTAGAATTACCTGACTCCGTGATGATTAGAATGTGTTGTAATAATTCATGTGTAAGAACTGATACATTGATTGGTGGTAATAAAATAAACAATATTCAAATTGTTGCACCTAATCCAGTTAGACCACCTTTAGAAGAATTGGAGATAGTATATTCAGTGCCTGAAGATGGTAATGTAACAATATCTATTGTCGATAATACAAACAGAGTTTTAGCTCGACCAGTTAGAAATGCACCTCGTAAATCTGGCTATGCATACACTGACAAATGGGACGGAAGACTTAGTGATGGCTCGCTTGCTGCTAATGGAATGTATTACATTAAATTAGAAACAGACGCAGGGTATGTCGAACTCTATCCAGTCTTTGTAAGAAAGTAAAGTAATTACAAATAATTTTTAAAAATACTTCCAAAGGATATATTTCTTTTGGGAGTTTTTTTTTCAAAGAACTGGATTCAGAATTACGTAGAGAATTTTTGCAGTTTCTCGCTTCGTTCAATATGACGTAACCATGAAAATGTAGTGAACGCAAATTTGCGTTCACTTTTATGATAAAAATCCAACTTATTTGTAGAATTGGCAATAAAATTTTTACCAACTTTTCTGTTGGCTTTTTTCTTTGTTAAAGTCCAAGAACTTCTTTAGTTTAAATCTATTTTATATACTTTTATTACCTCTTGACGCTTTTGTCAGAGAATTATTTTTTTATTAAAATAGAGCAGTTTGCAATCTACAATGAGCAATCTATTTCTAGTTGCAGTGAACGCAAAGCAATGGTACTGCTTTATTTATAATTATTTAAACTATTTGTTCTTTTCTTTTTCTTATTATTTTGTCTTACTATTTTTGCTTGTTTTTCTTCCCTTTTTGTTTTTTTTTTTTTACTATCTGCATTGTTTTTCTCTTGTTTTTTTGTTTCTTTCTTTAAGTTTTATATTGTCTAATTATCTGTTTTCTATTACTGAACTATTCCTATTTCATAAGTCTCTTCTGTCAATAATATATGTCTTATGCGGTTGGCCAATTTCCTAGCTACTTTGATTATTGTTTTTTGCTTACCTATTGTTACGATTCTTTCGTTATAATATTGTCCTAAGGCTGGGTCATATTTTATTGCCAACCAAGATGCTTCTATTAATATTGTGCGTATGCGTTTGTTACATCGCCGTGTTAAATGTCCTATCTTTCTACTTTCTCCACTGCTTTGTTCATTTGGACTTAGACCAATATAACTTATAAATTTATCTCTACTTGTGAATCTTTCTATCTCCATTATTTCTGTTTGCAATACTGCTGCTCCTGTTTGGCCTATGCCAGGTATCTTTATTAATTTTTCATAGTTGTTTTTTAACTTTATGTCTTTTAACTCTTTTCGTATTATTCGCGTTACTTCTAATAGTTCTGTTCGGATTATTTCTAACATCTGTATCTGACTTTGTATTGCTTGATTACCTGCTGTTGTTTTGAATTTTATCTCTTTTAACCAGTTGATAAATCTTTTTGACCAATGACTTCTTACTTTTGTAAATTGTTCCGGATATTTTATATTATATTGACTTAACAGTGACTTTATTCGGTTTTTACTTCGTGTTTGATCCTGAACTAGTTCTTCTCGACGACGTGTTAGACTTCGTAGCTCTTGGGCTTCTATGCTCGGTATATAGATGCCTTTTAAAAAACCACTTCTTAATGCTAATGCTAATTTATAACTGTCGCTTTTGTCTGTCTTGTTCCGTTTTTCTTTGTCTGTTCGTGGTATATCTGCCGGATTTACTACTATTGTCTCTATTCCTAATTTTGTTAGCTCATAGTAGGTATTAAATCCAAAATAACCTGCCTCATAAACAGCATTATATCTCCCATTTGGATAATGTTTCTCTAAATGTTTTTTTAGTATTTCTGCACTTGGCTCAAATGTATTTCTTTTTGATACGTCTCCATAAAGTATGGTTACATGCCAAGACTTCTTATGGACATCTATTCCAATATAGATGTTTGTTCCTGCAAAATCAACACTTTTGTGCTTTTTCATGGGTATATCCTCTTTTTTGTAAAAATAAATATTATTTAGTTCATAATTTTCAATTTACAAATTTGTTGGATATATCCTCTTTTTTTTATACATAAAATCTACAATTTGAAATGGATTCTTCGCTTCGCTCAGAATGACGGGAAAGAAGGAAGGGTTTTGTGCAGTAAGGTAGTTTATATCATTTCATTTGGTCTTAAAATGGTTGCGAATTTTAGTTTCTTGTTTTCTAACCCTTCCCTACGAATACATTGGATTCCTAGCTTCGCTCTGAATGAGGGGATAATTGCAGTATTTTTTTTTACCTCACTACTACAAAGTTAAAGTTTAAATTAATATTTGGTAATTGACATTGTAAGAAGTAAGCCCCGCTTGGTAGTTCTGGAATTTGGAAATTGTAAATTTCTTGGTTTAAAATACCATTATGTAGATTTCCAACTTTAGATCCTGTACTATTAAAAATATCAATGTTAGCAGCTTGTCCTATGAATTCTCGTGAATTGAAATTAATAGTTGAACCTATTTTAACGAAATGACCAACTTCATTTGAATTGTTTTCATTTTCAATATTTAATGTATGAAAATTATAGCTTGTAACTTTTCCTAATGAATAATCCAAGTCATTTATGAAAATAACTTGATTACAATTTTTTAAAATTACCATTTTAACGCCTACAGGAAAAATAATATTGTCATAAGAATTATATGTTATAGATTCAGAAAATAAATTGAAAATGGTATACCAATATTCATATTCATTATTGCTTCCATTATATTTCTTTTTAAAAGAGTTAATAACTAAATCATCATTGCAAAGATAACTCCCTGCAACTAAAAACCCAAACTTATTATTGGTTTCTATAATTTTAAATACTTCAAGTTCAGGAAAAGTAAATAAGCTAATTCCTTCTGCATAGTTTACACTCATCATTTTATTATTTAAAAAAGAAGGGTTATTTAAAACAGTAAATTTAGAATTATTATTAGAATCTATAAAATCTAAACTAAAAGTTTTATTTTGAATGTCACAAATCCTAGCTTTTGATTTAATACCAGAAACCTCAACCATGTACTTGTCATCAGGGGATAAATAGCTTTTATCGATTACAGAATAATCACTAGCTAAATTTATTTCCTCCTTCATTTCAAATTCATTAGTTATTAGATTATAAATAAAAAAGAAACCGTTATCGTTTTCTCTATTTTCAAATAAATAATAAATTCGACCAATCAATTTAGTGTCATTTTCTATTGTAAATATGTTAAAATACTTTTTTTCTTTGTAACCGAGTGTATTTTCTAAATCATTTACAGATAATGAAATCTTTTTAAAAGTTTCATTATTATTAATAAATCTCAAATCCATTGAGTCGTTACTATGATTATAATTATAGAATTGTTTGTGGTATATTTTTCCGGAATTTGAAATTCTCAGCTCTCCACTTTCATTTGGTTTTCTAATTAATTGGTTAACAAATGAGCCATCTCCACTTCTTCTAATTTCCAATTTACCAGTATTATAAGTAAATAATAGTAAGTCTGAATTAGGAATTTCTGTTACATCTCTTAGCAAATCGTTTGGATTTACTTCTATTTCCCAAAGTATTTGGGAGAATAAGGTTGATGATAGGAGTATTAATAATATCAATATTTTCATAATTATCCTTTAATTTTTGTTAAAATTACAAATTGTTTTTAGAATTTACAAAGTTTCTATAAACATAGACACAATTTTTAGGAAAATGTCACGGAAAAGGGTTTATTATTTTTTGAATTATCAACCTTCGGAAGGGTCTAAAGTCTTGAAAGATTTTCTTATACAATAAGATATGATATTTTACTTACTTCAAAATTACAAGTTAAGCATATAAATAAACATAAAAAAAGCACCTCGAAAGGTGCTTTTGAAATATAGAATAAAATTTAATTTATTTCTTAAATTTACTAGTAAATACACTTGCTGCTTTGAATACTGCACCAAGTACTTTTGTACTTGTATTTATTGGATCAGCCACTTTATTATAAAAGTTTCTTGCTAATGCTTCAAATGGATAAATTATTGAATCTATTTTTTCAATTTTATTATTTACATTGTTTAGAGCAATTTTTGCAATATCCATCGTATCGTCTGTATTTTGTAATGATTCAATTGATTTACTTTTTAAATCTTTTAATTCATCAAGTGCTTCTTCAAGTTTTGGAATTAATTCATTAAAAGAACTTAATGTTTCTATACCTGCATCTTTTATTTCTCTTATGTCTTTTTCAGCTTTATCAGTTTTATACTTGATATCATCCATCAACATATTGACTTTTCCTAATGACTTGATTGCCATAAAGATAAGTACAATTAAAGAAATAAGTGCAACTAATGTAGCTAAACTAATTATTGAATGTAATTCCATATTAATACCTTATGATTTTAATTCTTGTTTGAATACTTCTGCACTTTCACTTACAGCACTTTTTACTTTCGAGATTCTATCTTGAATGTACTCTTTACTAGCACCTGATTTATTCTTTGCTTCATTAAATACTCTTTCAGCACTTTCAAGAATCTCATTAGCTTGAGCTTTTGCAGAATCAACAATTTTATCTGCTCTTAATTTTCCTTCGTTTACTGTTGACTTTAATTTATCACCAATAATAATTTCCTTTTCTTCAAAGTATTTTTGTGCTTTGTCGTAAGCATCTGTGCTTTTTACAGCAATATCTTTTCTTAACTCTTCACCTGATTTAGGTGCAAGTAACAAAGCAGTTATTGCTCCAACAGCACCACCTATAAAAGCTCCTACTACGAAGCCCTTTGTATATTTATCGCTCATTTTATAACCTCTAATTTTAATTAATTACCAATTTACATCTAAATAGGTTTTTTTATCATTTGCAATTAGTATCATTTCACATAATTCTCTAACTGCTCCGTGACCACCCATATTTTCACATATATAATCTACGTTTTTTTTGATTAAATGATACGAGTCAGATGGAGCAGCTGAAAATCCAGCTAATTTCATTGCGTGCAAATCATTTACATCATCGCCTATATATGCTATTTCATTTAATTCAATACCTAATCTTTTTGCAATTAGGCCAAGATCTTCTGTTTTATTTCTAGAAGCTTGGATTACTATATCAATTTTTAATTTTTCTGCTCGTTTATCGTTAATAGGTGTAGATTCCGATGTTAAAAAAGCAGTCAAAAACCCTGCCTTTTTTAAAAGAGTAATTCCCATTCCATCTTTTACATTAAATCTTTTGAAAACTTCGCCACGCATATCATAATACATGCTTCCGTCAGTCATTGTACCATCAATATCAATTACTAATGCTTTTATTTTTGATAATTTTTCTTTTATTTCTAATTTCATTTTAAATATTTGTAATTTTGTATTCTTAATTAATCAAAATTAACAAATTAACTTATCTTTACAATGAATAATAAATATATAAATATTAAAATCGATTTTCAGCCAGAATTTAATGAAATTGTGCTTGCAAATATCTCTGACTTTCCTTTTCTAGGACTTATAGACAATGATGATAACTTTTTAGTTTCTTTCAATGTCAAAGATTGGGACGAAAATGTAGCAAAAAAATTGCAAGAAACTCTTACCAATATGAATCCAGAGTTTACTTTTCAAGTTATTGAAGAAATAGATGAAAAAAACTGGAATGAAGAATGGGAAAAAGAAGTTCCTTCCATTCATATTGGTGATAGAATTGGTATTGCTCCATCTTGGAAAATGAGTGAGTTATCAGAAGATATTCAGATTGAAATTAATCCTAAAATGTCTTTTGGAACTGGGAACCACTCTACTACTCGTCTATGTTGCAGATTACTCGATAAAGTTGATGTTAAAAATCAATTTTGGATAGATGCAGGAACTGGGACTGGAATTTTAGCAATTCTTGCAGTTAAGTTAGGTGCTAATAAAGTTTGGGCTTACGATAATAATGAATGGTCATATAACAACGCCGTAGAAAATATTGAAGTTAATGGTGTAAGTGATAAAATTGATATCGAATTGTTTGATTTAGATGACCAAGAGATGCCAAAAGCCGAGGGTATTACTGCTAATATTCTTGCTCATGTAATTATTAATAATATTCAGAAATTTTATGATTCTTTAAAAGATAGTAAAGGTACTTTTATTGCTTCTGGTATTTTATCAGAGCAGGAAGAAGATGTTTTAACTGCCGCAAAAGCTGTTGGCTTCAATCATATAGAAACTATTCACGAAGATGAATGGTGCGGTATTTTGTTTGATGTAAAATAATATTTGATAAAAAAAAGAGGTAATTGCCTCTTTTTTTTTGTATTGATATTAATAAATTATATTTTATTCAATTACAATGGCTTGGGAAGTTAGATCGCATTAGTATAGTATGCAATTTTACACAGACAGAGAATACATGACAAATAAGTATTCATCGTCTTTAGTTCCTTTTTTCAATAAATCTATATAAATTCCCAAAAAACTAAAAATAATATAGAAAATACTTCTTTATTCTATTTATACTAAAAATTTATAAGGATTTTTCTTAAAAATTCAATATATTTGGCATAAAATTTATGGAAATTCCTATAAAAAAGGTTAATTTTGGAACTTATTAAATATCAATTTCGTAAAAGAAAGTTCCAAATAAGTTTTTTAAATTTTTTTTAGTGGAGTTGCTTATTTTTCTTGCTACTTAATAGTTATATGTATCAATTGAAATCAAAAGAATAAATTTGCTTAGAAGCAAGAAAATAATATCATATTTAGTTTTTTTTATCTTTTTGACGCTGTTTACAAGTGTTTTAAGAGCCAATTCTCTATATCATACAAGTATTTTTAGCAATTTAGCACTTAGCAAAATATCTACTTTATCACATTTTCAGATGAATAGTTATTATCCTTTGTTTTGGCTACCAATGTTAGCTATGCCTCAACGAGATATAACAGATAGAGAACTTTTCAAGCAAGATACAAGTTACAAACCGATTTTATATAAAAAGAAAGTTAGAAGAAATCACCCTGGGTATTATAATTATGGTATGAATAATCCAAGTGAGTATAATACTTATACTAAGATTGATCCTGAAACTATGACTATGACTGTTTATGAGACTTTTGATGGTAAACAGATTACTTATGAAAGGGAGTTAACTTTAGACGAATATTTGAATGAAGTTAAAAACCAAAATCAAAAAGCTGCATGGGATTCGATTTCTCAAGATTATAATTTAACTAAAGCATTTTCAGGTGGGGATTTAGCTCGACTTATGTCAACTGCGACTGGGTTTTCTATACCTTTACCGCCAAGTCCTATATTTAGTATATTTGGTTCACCCAAAATTGGAATAAATGTAAATGGTGAAGTAAACGTTAGAGTTGGTTGGAGATGGAATACCCAAAATTTAGGAACAGTATCGCAATTTGGTCAAACACAATCTACACCAATATTCTCACAAGATATTAGAGTTAACGTAAGTGGTAGTATCGGAGATAAGTTAAAACTAAGCACGGATTGGAATACTAGAAGAAGTTTCGATTTGGATAATACTTTCAAAATTGGGTTTGAAGGTGAAGATGATGATATTATTAAACTTATTGAAGTTGGTAATGTATCATTACCAACATACAACTCACTAATTGGTGGTGGACAAACTTTATTTGGTGTAAGAGCAGATTTTCAATTTGGACCATTATTCTTGAAAACAATTTTATCTCAAAGAAGAGGTGAAAGAAGATTCGTAGATGTTAGAGGAGGAAAAAACTTAAATCCATTTTCATTAAGAGCTTATGATTATGTAAGAAATTACTTCTTTTTACATGATGACTACAAGAAAGTATATACTGAGTATTTTAA
>JAUIIX010000071.1 GCA_030431515.1 bacterium | reverse complement strand
TGAATGACAAAACAAAAGATTTTGAAACAAATTCAGAATGACGAGTGGAATTTCAGAATCACAGATTTTATGGATTACACAGATTGCACAGATTTTAGATTATGTGAATATAAACATTTTGCATCTAAAGACGCAAGTTTTGATTAATGTAGAAGGTCGTTTAGTGTTTCTGGGAGATTCTTCGGCTGCGCCTCAGAATGACGTGGAGTATTGTGGGTTCCCCGCTTCGCTCTGGATGACAATACAATAAGTTTCTGAAACAAGTTCAAAATGACAAAGGCAAAATTAATATATAAATAGTTTATATAAAGTTTTTTATTTTTAATTTATTTTTAAGAATATGAGGTACGTGTATAAGTTTTTGCTCATATTTGCGAAAATTTTAGTTTTTTGATTAAATACGAATTTAAAGAATTTTATTGATTTTGTGAAATAATATAATTTTAGTAAAATCGTTAATAGATTATAAAAAGGAAAACTATGGAATCAATATTTATTCAAGTAGATTCAACAAATAATAAATTAATTAAAGAATTTGCATTAGAACATGGTGCTAAAGTATTTGAGATTGAAGATGAAGATATTAAAGATTTTTTACTTGCTCAAATGATGAAAAAAGAAGAAACTAATGAATTAGTTTCAAGAGATAAAATCATTAATTTATTTAATTAAAACCCTTATGATTTTTACCAAATTATTATCCACTATTTTTTTTCTGTTAAAGTTCTATACTCAGTAATAATTTGATTTCCAGCATAAAACAAATCTATTAGTTCAGACGAATTATCATCTATTTTTGCATTATCCTCTTCAATATAATATCTACCAGATTCTGTTAAGAAATAAAAATTAACTTTATCTTCATTTGTTGGCTCTATTTTGTCAGTCTTTTTTGCTTTTGTAAAATTTTGATTGCCTAATTTTATAAATTCATTAGAGGCATTTACTACTGTTTCGTGTGCATAGCCGCCTATAAATACTTGGCCAGAACTAAGGTAAAGACTGGCATCACCTGATTTATATGCTACCACAGTTGCAACAGTATTACCCATATTCCAATCCATAATAATTCCATATACTTCATCAGCAGATTCTGATTTTAATTGTAACTGGTCTAATGTCATATTGATTGCAATATTTCTTAATTTATTATAAGGGTTTTCAGCAAGTTTTGATTTATTAGTACTTTGACTTGTTTCACTATTTCTTTTTTGGTATGACTGCAATGAAATTAGCCCAATAATACTAAATATTATTATTAATCCAATTATATATATATTCATTTTATAAATCTTCATTATTTTTATTTTTGAATTTCAAAATTAATTTAATCTTTTAAAATATCCTAAAATATAGTGTTTTATTTTATAATTTTGTAAAATAATAAGTTTCGAGTAATTTCGTTATTAGTAAAAAAGAGGAAATAATGGAAAAGAAAAAAGTTACATATTGGCAAGATAATGAATTTTATATTGGATATGCAAATGATTATCCAGAATACATGACACAAGGTCTTACTTTAAATGAACTAATTGATAATATCAAAGATATTGTTAAAGATGTTGAGAATGAATTAGTGCCAGGTAAAAGAATAACTGAAGAACTATTTATTTAATGAAAAAGAAATAACTTTTAAAAGAGTTAAATTAATTTGGGTGCGTTTTTTTTACAACATGGTTGAAATCATGGTTGGTATAAAAATCTTATTACTGGAGTTTTCCAAGCTGTACCCAGACATAATGAAATCAATGAGTTTCTAGCAAAAAGTATATTAAAGAAATTAAAATAATCTCAAATGAAAAAATTTATTATCCTAATTATTATTACACTTGTTATTCCTATAGTTAGCAAGTCTGAATCAACAATTTACAACTCCGAATCCCTTATTATTCATAAAATAACTGAGAATGTGTATCAACATATTTCTTATCTTGATACTGAATCTTGGGGGAAGGTTGCTTGTAATGGAATGATTTATATTGTTGAGAATGAAGCAGTTGTTTTTGATACCACACCTGATGATTCTTCGAGTTCTGAGTTAATTGAGGTGATTAAAAATAAATTAAACGCAAAGGTGAGATTTCTAGTTATTAATCATTTTCATAGAGATTGTATTGGCGGAATTAAATCTTTTGTTGACTCAAGAGCAGAGATTATCGCTAATACTAAAACGATTGCGCTTGCTAAAAAAGAATTTATGAGTTTAGGTAACATGAATTTTAGGGCTGTGAGTTTTAATAATGAATTTATTATAGATATTAGTGATCGAAAAGTGATTAATAAGTTTTTTGGTGAAGGGCATACTACCGACAATATTATATCGTATTTGCCGAGTGAAAAGGCGATGTTTGGCGGTTGTTTGATTAAAGAAATTGGTGCTGGTAAAGGAAATTTGGCTGATGCAAATGTGAATGAGTGGTCTAAGTCTGTTAAAAAAGTCAAATTAGCCTACCCAGAAGTGCAATTTATTATTCCAGGTCATGGGAAATATGGCGGTGTGGATTTATTGGATTATACTATTAAGATGTTTGAATAAGTATATTTCATTCTTTTTCTTTAATTTTGCACTTGATTAAATGAAAAAAAAATGAAAAAAGTTTTAATTGTTGCTTATTATTTTCCGCCATCTGGTGGACCAGGTGTTCAAAGAGTCCTAAAAAATGTGAAATATCTTACTCAATTTGGTTGGGAGCCGATTGTACTTACTGTCGAAAATGGGCAGTTCCCTGCGATTGATGAATCACTTTTTAAGGAAATTCCTGAAGGAACTAAAGTCTTCAGAACTAAGATATTTGAGCCGTATGATATATATAGAAAATTTACAGGAAAAGGCAAAGATGTTGCCTTAGATGTGAATAATATCAAGAAAGATGGTCAGAAAAGGTCGTTCACAGAAACGATTGCAGAATTTATAAGAGCGACATTTTTTATCCCTGATGCACGAATTGGCTGGAAAAAATATGCTGTTGCCGAAGGTTTAAAAATCATAGAAAATGAAGGGATAAATGCTATTTACTCTTCTTCCCCTCCTTATACTTGTTCTATAATTGCCAATAAGTTAAAAAAGAAAACTGGATTGCCATGGGTGGCTGGTTTGCGTGACCCATGGACTGATTTTTTGACTACTCCAAAGAGATGGTTTTTACCGAAAATGATTGATAGGTATTTGGAAAAATCTGTATTTGAAAATGCTGATTATGTTGAATGTGCTTGGGAAGGTATCAAAAAAGATGCTTTAGATAAGTACCCGACTTTTGATGCAGAGAAGTTTGTCCATATTCCTAATGGTTATGATTCGGCAGATTTTCCTGAAAGTGAAAGTGTTGTAAATGAAATATTTACTATCACTTATACTGGGTCGATGTATGGAAGAAGAAATCCTAAAACTCTATTTGATGCAATTGAAGAATTAATCGCTGATGGCTTGGTTGAAAAAGGTAAATTTAAGTTTAGATTTATTGGTAGATTTGGTGCTGAAATTGATGAAATAATTGAGAATACAAGCTTTAAAGAGCAAATTGAAGTTATTGGATATATGGCTCATAGCGAAAGTATTAAAATGCTAATGAAGTCTGATGCTTTATTATTGATAGTTGATGAAGCAAAAGAAAGTGAAGAGATTGTTCCTGGTAAGGTATATGAATATCTTGGAGTTATGAAAGCTGTTTTGGCAATTGCTCCTCAGAGAAGTGCTATTGCTAAGTTAATTCGAGAAACTAATGCTGGGTTTATTGCTCATCAAGATGAAAAAGATTTAATTAAAAAGAATTTTTTAACTTTCTATAATAATTTTAACGATGGTGTTGAATTAATTAAGATTAATAAAACTCAAATTGAAAAATATGAACGTAAAAATTCAGCAAAGATGTTGACTGATTTGCTAAATAGAATTAGTTAATCTTTAACTTGTTCTATATGTTCTTCAGCAGACGAAAATTCTATTTTCCAAAGTCCTCTTAAATCATCAATGTTATAATTTAATGCTTTGTCTTCTGGATAAAGTTGATTTAGAATTTCTTTTGTACTCTCGCTAACTTCTTTATTTACGGAGCCGTGGCAATTCATACAAAGAGGTAATATTTTAATTGGTGAGTAAAAAGTAACTTTACTTTTATCAGCAATTAATGTCGCTTCCATTTTAGAGCTAGTTTTTTGCAGACTGATATAGTTATTAATTATTTCCATTTCTTTTTCGTTTGCTAAACTTTTTGGATTACGTGGTTTATCAGTTACTCTATGGATATTTGCCATTGCTTTAGTTGAAGCATCATATAATATTTTAGGTGCTTCTACTTTACAAAATGAGATAGCTCCATCAAATCCAGAATTTGCTATTTCATCTTTAAGTTGTGTAGATAATGAAGTAAACGCAATTGCGACTGCTTTTTGTCCTTTTTCTATTAGTTCTTTTTTAGAATCTTCTTTAACAATGTAAGAGATTTCTTTTTGACATGAATAAAAGAAAAAAACAATAAAAACGAGGGAAAATATTCTTATAAGCATAATTTTTTATTAATTTAGTTTTTTTAATTTTCAAATATACTAAATGAAAGTAATAATATCAATTTTTATTATTTTAATATATATTTCAAATGCAGATGAAAAGTATAACTCACTATTTATCAATGGTGGCTATAACTCAATTTCTACAAATGGAGATTTGAATCAAGTTGGAAATATTATTGATTGTGAGCCATATTTCGCTAATGATGGAAGTGCCTTGCAAGTTGCATTAGGTTTTAGATATAATATTTACAAGAGTATTTTTGTGTCACCATATCTTGCTTACTCTTTGCAAAACAGCTATATTTTTGAGAGGGAAAATACTTTTAATTCTCGAAATGATATTAGTTTATTTATTGAGTCTGTAAATACAAGAAGTGCTTTAGATGTTACAAATCAATACTTCTCCCCTGGTTTGAATTTTAATGTTAGTATATTAGAACTTGATAAAAGTAATTTAGAATTTATGATTGGCTCTTTTTATAGATTTAATAGGGTTTCCACTTTTGAGCAATATGAGGAAATAAAAAGTCCGTCTAATGCAAGTTTTATTAATCACGATTTTAAACAGAAAAGAAATATTAATTCAGGTGATGCTAATTTTTTGAATGAACAACTTTTGATTTCTGGTGGCTTGATGTATCGAATTAATCTTGAACCTTTTGCGATTAATTTTGGAACTCAAATAGCTTTTAGTCCTGATTTTTTAATTAAAGAAAATGAAATTACTAATACAGAATTGACTGTATTTTTGGGATTAGAATACCAGTTTATTCCAGGTGAAGAGGTAATCGAATATGTTGATCCACCAATGCCAAATCTAAGAAATCCCGTTAAGCCGATTGATGATGTAATTGTAAATGAAACATTTTTAAAAGATAGCTTTAATTTAGAGATTACTAATGATATTTATAAGGATTTAGTAATCTATGAAAAAGAGGAGTTGTTAGCTTCTACTCCTTTAGTTAATTCAATATTTTATGAACAAAATAATGCTGATATTCCAACAAATTATATAGTTAGTGATGTTTATGATTCAAAAATGTTAGATAATATAATAGAAGCTCATAATGTAGTTGTTCCTCGAATATTAAAAATATTAAAAGAAAACCCAAATTCAAAAATCAACTTAATCGCTTACCATTTAGAAAATAAAGAAGATAGAAATATTCCTTTAGAAAGAATAAATAATCTAATTAAAATTCTCAATAAGTATGGAATTTATAATAATAGAATTAATAGCGAAATTGTTAAGATTAATGAGAAGAAGTTTGAAAGTGAAATAGTTTTAAGTGAAAATTATAGAGTCGATTTAAAATTAATAGATGCTGAATTACAGAAATATGTAAAAATATCTAAATACAAAGAGTTAGATGGTAAAATAAATTTTGATGTAGATTATTTTCCAGATAAATCTGCAGATTTATTTATTTCATTAGATAATAAGCAAATTCCTAATATAGAAAAAAAGAATAATTCTATAGATATTAATAAAAAAATATCTGAAAACGAAGATTTAGATTTCTATGCAAAATTATCTGGCAGCCAGTCAGAAAAAATATTCTATTTTAATTTAGATAAATCTAAAATTAACACTAAAAATAAAGACTTAGATTATAATAATTTTGAAGCGATTTTAAGGTTTGATTTTAATTCTGCTGAATTAAGTAATGAAAATAAAGTATTATTGGAACAACTTTATGAAATTATTCCTGAAAATGTTGGAATAAAAATATTGGGCTCGGCTGACGCAGTTGGTGATAATAGAGTTAATGAGCGATTGGAAGTTGATAGAGCTAAGAATACAAAAAACTTTTTAGAAAGTATAAATCAGAAAAATATTAAAATTGAAACTGGTCGAAGTCTTGAAAAATTTCCTGAAGAAACTCCTCAAGGTAGGTTTTTAAATAGAAGTATTAGAATAAAATTAATAGTTGATTGATTCTATTAGTTTTATACTACTTTACTTGAAAATACAAACTTATAACACATTAAAACAAGTATATTGTTAATAACTATTTAAATAAAAAATAAACTTTTTTTATAGAAAGTTTTGAATAAAGAAAATTTTTGCTTAATTTGGTTATTATTAACCATAGAAAAAATTAATAAATTGAGTGAAATGCAAGATAAAATAGAAAGTTTAGAAAATGAAATAGATACTTTAAAAAAGCAACTTTCTTGGTATAAGGCGTTTTTTGATAATGCGACTGATGCTGTATTTATAGTTCAACCAGATAGTTGGAGTGTATTAGAAACAAATGATTACGCTGCTACTATGCTTGGCACTACTAAATCTAATTTATTAGGAACAGTTTTACCTCAATTTAGACGAATTTTTAAATTATTAAAGAAATCTAACTCTCCAATTGTTTTGTCCGAAATATCACTTAATACATTTCATAACAAGAGTTTAATGGTAGAAGTTTCTGCGAGATTTGTTGACCATAATGGACAAAATTTAATTCATGCAATTGCAAGAGATGTAAGTGAACAACATGCACTTACTGATAAGATGGTACAAGCAGATAAGTTAGTTTTATTAGGTCAGTTATCAGCAGGTGTAGCACATGAGATAAGAAATCCTCTTGCTGCAGTAAATTTGAACTTACAAGTGCTTAAAAGAAAGTTTGATGGCGACGACCCTTTGGCAAATTATGTAAATACTGCAATGCTTGGAGTTGAAAGAATTACTCGAATAGTAGAAGTTACATTAAACTTTTCAAGACCATCAATTCCAGATGTGAAGGAATTAAATGTAAACACAATTGTTCAAGCATCGATGGAATTAACAAGAACTTCGATTAAACGAAAAGATATAAAAGTAGAAGTAGAATTTGATGAGAATCTATCTTTGGTTAGAGCAGATGCAAAACAATTACAACAATGTTTTATTAATTTATTAACTAATGCAGCTGATGCTATTAAGCAGAAAGGTGTAATTAAAATTAAATCATACGTAGAGAAATCTGGCAAATACAACGAAGGGGAATATGTTGTTGTTGAAGTCAGTGATGATGGGATAGGTATGAGTCCTGATGAAATGAAGAAAATATTTAATCCGTTTTTTACAAGAAAAGCAGAAGGTACTGGCTTGGGCTTACCAATTACCCAACGAATTTTACATCAACATAATGGAATAATTGATGTGGAAAGTAAAGAAGGAATTGGGACTAGTTTTTATGTAAAAATACCTGTACCGGTAAATTAAAGAGGAATACATGGCAAAAAGAAATTATACAATAGCAGTAATAGAAGATGATCCATTAGTTAATCAGACGGTTAATGATATAATGGCTTCTAAATTTTCGAGAGTGTTTACATATACAGATGCTCAAAAGGCAACTGAAGATATGCACATAATTGGACCTGATCTGATACTTCTTGATATATTTTTAGGACATCATAATGGCTTAGAAATATTAGAAGATTTGAGAAAGCAGGGCTATAATATGCCTGTAATTATGATGACGGCATTTTCTGATATTAAGATGGCTGTAAGGGCAATGAGATTAGGTGCCGAAGATTTTATCGTTAAGCCATTAGACTTAGAACAGCTTGAATTAGCAGTAGAAAGGGCATTAGAGAATTATGACCTTAGAAGAAGAGTGGATATACTTTCAGAACAATTGAAAGAAGAAAAACCAAGTGAAATTATTGGTAAATCTGAAGGTATTTATAAAGCAATGGATATGGCTAAAGTTGTAGCTGGAGCAGATACAACGGTTCTTATTTTAGGAGAATCTGGTACTGGTAAGGAATTAATGGCAAGGTATATTCATGATAATTCTCCAAGAGCTAAAGGTCCATTTGTAGCGATTAACTGTGGTGCTATTCCTAAAGATTTGGCTGAAAATGAATTATTTGGTTATGAAAGAGGTGCTTTTACAGGTGCTACTGAGAAGATGAGACCTGGTAAATTTGAGCAGGCAAACCATGGAACAATTTTATTAGATGAGATAGGTGAATTGAGTTTAGATATTCAAGTTCGACTTCTTAGAGTATTGCAAGAAAGAAAATTTTATAGATTGGGTGGGCAAAAGGAAATTTCTGTTGATGTGAGAGTAGTTGCATCGACAAATAGGTCTTTAGAGAAAATGGTAGAAGAAGGAACATTTAGAGAAGATTTATTTTATAGATTAAATGTTGCAAATATCATTTTACCTCCTTTACGTGAGAGAGGTGAAGATATTTTGATGATTGCAAGCTCTTTAGTTGATAAGTTTAATAAAAAGTTTGGCAGAAAAGTTAGTGGTTTCTCTCCAGAAGCGGCTGACATAATAATGCGTTATCATTGGAAAGGTAATATTAGAGAACTTGCTAACTGTATAGAAAGAATAGTACTATTAGAAACAGGTGAAATTATTACAAAAGATTCTCTTTCATTCTTGAAAGTAGGTGGTTCAGCACCAAAATCTATTCAAAATAGTGAGAATCAAACTATAGAATTAGGAGAAGGTCAACATTATTTAAAAATTGCAAATTCAGGGGTTTCATTTTCAAATGTAGTTAAAGATTTAATAATTCAAACTTTAAAAATAACAAATGGAAATCAAATATCTGCGGCAAAATTATTAGGTCTTTCTCGCTCTAAACTGAGATATAGAATAGAGCAGTTAGGTATAAATATTACCAACAAAACTATAACTAATAATTAAATTTAATGATTAATTATAAAATATATGACATCGATTTTTAATAAATATGATAATGACAAAGGAGAGTCGGGTGATGATTTAAAATTAACTCCTGAGACCTTTGTCAAATTAAGAAATACAATTTATAGATTGTGCGGCATATATTATAATGAAAATAAAATTCAATTAGTAGAAAGTAGAATAAAAAAACGAATAGAACTTTTAGATTTTGATTCTTTTGAAGAATATTTATTATTAATTAGTTCTATTAATGGACGAGAAGAATTAGTTTATCTGTTTGATGCAATTACTATCAATGAGACATATTTTTTTAGAGCTGAATATCAATTTGCAGCTGTAGAAAAAATAATTATTCCTGATTTAATTAAAAATAATCCCGAAAAGAAAAATATTAGAATTTGGAGTGCTGCAACATCCTCTGGTGAGGAAGCATATACATTAGCTATGCTTGTTAAAAATAAATTTAATATTTTATATCCAGATGTAAATTTTGAAATATTTGCTAGCGATATAAGTGATAAAATGTTAAAAAAAGCTAAAGAAGGGATTTACTCTGAATATTCTGTGAGAAATTTACCCGGTGAATTATTTGCTAATTATTTCGATAAATATGAAGATAAATTTAAAATTAGTGATGATATAATTAATATGGTTAATTTTTCTAATTTTAATTTATATGATAAACATAATTATGATAAATTAGAGAATTTTGATATTGTTTTTTGTTCAAATGTATTAATGTATTTTGATTTGAATGCGAAAGCAAAAGTAGTATCAAATATTTATAATAAAATAAATGACAATGGCTTTTTATTTATAGGATATGCTGAATCACTTCATTCTATAAATAAAGATTTTACATTAGTCCATTTTCCCAAAGCAATGGCCTACAAAAAATAAATAACTATGGATAATAAAGAATTAAATATAATTATTAATGAAATTAATGAATTAAAAACATTAATTAAAAATAATGATAAATTAAAATATATTATTAATGATTTAAATAATGAGTTGATAAAAATCAATGGATTACTTAATAATAGTAATGCTGAAATTAATAATAATGAAACTGAAATAAAATTATTATTAAATAAATATATTGAAAATAATAATTTAATTAATAATAATTATAATAAACTAATAAGTAAGCCAATTAATTTACTTGAAATAATTATTAATGCAGTTAAATCAGGAGAGGATTTAAGTGCTGATATTGATAATATTAGCGGAGCAGTAGATAAAATAAAATCTTACGAAAATAATAGAATTGATAATATTAATTTAGAAAATAATGAAATAATTAATAAATTAAATAATGAAATTGAAAAATTAAATAAAGAAGAAGATAATATAAATATTTCTGATATTTCAACTTCGCTTATTGAAATAAATGAAAATTTAAAAAACATTAAATTATTAATTGATAAATCAAATTTACCAGATGTAACAGATTTAAACAAAGAAATAGAAAATTCAAATAATAAAACTTTAGAAATTACTATCGATTCGTTAAATGATGAAGATGACGATGATATATTTGAAGATGAAGTAAATAAGGAACAAGAAGATGATGATTTCTATAATGTTTAGTTTTATTTAATATGTTTCCATCTATTATGTTGCCATGCCCATTGATTAGGATTTTTTATTATTTGTTCTTCTAAATATTTGACATGTCTTTGAGTCAAAAGTTCAACAGCATTTTCATTTCCTTTAATATCATCATATTTAATTTCAAATAATTTTACTTTATATTTAAAATTTTCTTGTCGTTCAGCAAAGCCCATAATAATAGGAATATCAAATTTTAAAGCAAGTTTAGCAGGTGCTTCATAAGTAATTGCAGGTCTATTAAAGAAATCTACGAATATATCGCTTTTCTTTGACGCTGCTTGATCAGCAAGCAGTGCAACCATACCTTTGTTCTTGATTATCCTAACTATCTCTAAAGCGGCTTTATTCATAGGTATTAATCTATTACCACTTTTGGCTCTATACTCATTAAGTATTTTATTAAGTTTTTTATTTTTTTGTGCTTTAACAATTACGTTCAGTTTCTTACCTGATAATATAGAGGCTGAGTAAGCTAAATATTCCCAATTGCCATAATGCCCTGAAAGCAATAATAAACCCTTATCTCTATTTAATAATTCATCTATTAATTCAATATTTTCATATTCTATAAAATTATTAATATCTTCATTTTTTATTTTTTTAATATATAATAATTCTACTAATGTAATTCCTAAATTCTGATAGGAATTTTTAAGAATATTATTTATTTCATTTTGTTTTTTATTAGGGAATGCTAATAATAAATTATTAAATGTAATTGCTTTTCTTTTTTTATCTATTAGTATAAAAATATTACCTAATAGTTTTCCAACTTTTACTCTTTGTTTGTCGCTTAGTAAATTAGTAATTGTACCTATAAATAAAATTAAAAAAGAATTAATATTACTTGTTATTTTATTTAAAATAATGTTCACTCCTTTTGATATTCATATCAAAATTAACTGCAGGGTTATAATCCTCCATCCAATATTCATTTCTAATTTCACCGAAAACTGTCGAATGAACTAAAATATAATTACTATAGCCAGTTTTATCTACAAAATAGAAGTAAGCACCTCCGCCACCTTCTCCATAGTACCATATTTCACAAGGTATTTTTTCTCCATTTCTTGGGAATCTATCTACTACCATCGGAAAACCATATTTTAAAAGAATTTTACCTCTATCAGTTCTCCACCCTTCATATCCTTTCATATATGTAAAATATTCATCTGCATATTGAACTGCTCTATCAAAATCGGCTTTAGTTTCATTGTAAGATGTTGTAGTATCGGAATCTCTCACTCTCCAATAATTGAACATAGCTCTTTTTTTTGCATTAAGATCACTCAATTCCTCCCACCTGACAGCTTCACTTTTTGTCATTAAGTTTTTAATCTTTTCATATTCTTTTTGAAGTGTTTCCTCATCAATTGTAATGTATTCAGAACGTTCAAATAATTCGTCTTCCGTAAAGTTTGCTTTTAAATCTGGCGGAACATCAAAATTCAAATAAAAGAATTTTTTAGATGATATATCGATTGGTTTTTCATTTGATTCTGTCTTTATTGATGCTTCGAGGAAATAAACTCCTGTTGCCAAATCTGGGATTGGTATATTGATATTATCACTAATAATATCAGAATTGTTTTCAGTAATTACTTTATTTACTACTTTTTTAGTTGAATTTACAGCATCAATTATTCTATATTCTAAAGTAATTAACTTATTTTTTAATTCTTTTAAATTATATATTTCAATATATGATAATAAAGTTGCTCTATCACTAAAATATTGTTTTGATGAATTTGGTATTATATAATGATCTCCTTTTAAAAAGTCATCACTCCATGCTATTTGTGTAGAATCAACTTTAGTTATTCTTGTTGCAAAATAAATATCACTCAAATACTTAGTTTTACTTTTAGGTATTATCTCTATTGATTTTTTACTTTTTAAGTTTGTATCACTTTCAGTAAAAAAATCAATATTTAATTTATATTGACTATTAGGTAAAATTATTTTTTTAGTTCCAAAAACTAATCTGTTTTCTTTTAAACTTTTTTCTCGAGAAATTAATTCCCATTTATATTCATAATTATTTAATAAAGATTTAATATTTGCGTTAAAAATAACTTTAGATTGGTAAATTGTATCTAGTAATTCATAATCTAAATCATCAGATTGAAATTCGTAATACAATTCTATCGATATACTATCTTTATCATGATAATAAATTGAATAGTCTATTTCTGTTTTTAATTTTTTAGCAGAAATAGAAATAGTTAATAATATAAATAATAAAAGTATTTTCATTATATAATAAACGAATTTAATATTAATTTAATTTAAAATAAAAAAGGACTGCACAAATTATTGAACAGTCCTTTAAAATATATAATGTTAATTCTTAAAAATCAAGAATAACATTTAGTCTGTGCATAATTCCTAAAGATACAGTATTAGAAGCAGCGTACTCAAAAGTACCAGCAAAATCACCACTTATATAATTAATTCCCATTCCTCCAGAAAGACCCATTTGGCTATTATTAAAATGGTAACCTGCTCTTAAAGAAAGCAAATCATCCCATTT
>JAUIIX010000139.1 GCA_030431515.1 bacterium | reverse complement strand
TTAACGACAAATGGCTCTAAAATAGCTGTTAGAAATTTCACGAAAACTGGGCTAATAGAAACTTATAATTTAGACACAAAAACATTTACTAATGGTGTCTATTTTATAAAAGTTAGTATCGATGGAGTGAATCTAACAACAAAAAAATTAATCATTCAAAACTAATTTATAAACAATAAAAGAGGGCATTTTTTGCCCTCTTTTATTACTCAAAAAGGTAAATTTATGAAATCTTTAATTTTAGTAATTTGTTTAATTGTTATTTGTCAAACTAACTTATTCGCAGATTGCTATAATTATAATTATGCTTTATCTTTCAATCCTAATGTTAATGAACAAATTTGCTTTGATTTTCAAAGAAAACATGAATTATCAATAAACATTTATTCAACTAGCGACTCAAATTTTGAAATAAAGATTCCACATTTAAATATAATGGAAAGAAGTTTTTTAAAAAAAGGAGATACAAAAAAATATACATTTGATTATAATCAATTTAATTTAGAAAAATTTCAGCAAAATATAAGGGAACCAATTTTTATTTATTCTGAAAATGAAATGTATTTTTTAATGTCAGATGAATTAAATTGGCTTTCTGATACTGAAAAAATATCGTATAAAAGCTCTTTTGGTAAACATTTTATTGCTAATATGTATTTTAATTATGATTTAACAAATCTTAATAGGAACAATATTCAACATTTAAAGATAACAGCTCAAGAAGACAACACAGAAACAATAATTAAAATATCCAAAAATAGTGATTATTACGGTCAATTAAAAGTTGGTAAAAATAACCATATCAGATTAGAAAAAGGTGACTCAAGATCATTTTTATTTACAAGTGACATTTCAGGTTTAGAAGTACTATCGAATAATAATATACAGGTAGCAACATCATCGACTTGTATAAATTTATCAAAGGATAATCCAAGACCAATTACCGAGGACTATGGCAAAGCTGACTATATGTATTCAAATATGATACCTATCAAGTATTTAGGACATGAATATTTATTAGTTCCATTTAAAAATTATAAATCATCTTATCATTACAAAGTAGTTTCTTTAGAGGATAATAATAAAGTAATTATAAATGGTAAATTTGTAGGCATATACAATAAAGGAGAATTTTTTCAAGGAATAAGTGATTCTGTCATGATAATTAAAGGAGATTATAAAATTAGTGTTACTCAGTATGGAAATTATTTTGCTGTTGGTGACCCTTGTATGTTACAAAGTATACCATTAAATCAAAAAAGTAAATTAGTTCAATTTATTAGTTATGTTAGTCCAAGTAATAAAGGTAACCCTTCTAATATATCAATAATTAAAGAGAAGAAAGACGACATTTATTTAGATGATAATATAATTAATTTACAATTTTATGACATTCCTAATAGTGATTATGAATATTTAGACATTTTGCTTGATGAAGGATACCATGAAATTAAATCCTCAGAAGGAACTATTATTATATGTTATTCAGGGAGTAGAGCTGAAGGTATTTGTTACTTAGCAAATAATTATCTAATTTCAGATGAAGATGAAGTTGAAATAAAATTGAATAAAAATTTAGGGAAGGATTTTATTTGTTATGAATCACCTTTTGCCCTTTCAACAGACGCACCAGAAGAATCTACTGAATTTGATTGGACTATAAATGACACACTGAAAGTTAGTGGTAAAGAAGTAAATTTAGATTTGCCAGTTGCTGGGAAATATGAAATAAAATTAAAAATTGACAATGATGATAGTCAGGTTTATGAATGGACTACCACAAGATTAGAAAAAATAAAATCAGATTTAGATTCTGTTATTTATTTATGTAATGATAGTTTAAGTAATATATTAATGAATGTAAGTGGCGGAGGTACAAGCAAATCTATTACTTGGTTTCCGTCAGAAAACATAAAAGACCCAACACAATTTAATATCGAATTTATAAAACCATTAAAAGATAGCACAAAATTATTTTATGAAGTAAATGATGAACATTGTTGCACTTACTTAGATTCTGTTGATATTCAAATTACAAATGTAAATCCCATAATCACCGCCTCTCAAAATAACTTTTGTTACGGTGATTCTACAACTCTTTCACTTGACAAGGATTATGAATCAATAATTTGGAATACAGGAGAAAGCACAAAAGATATTGTTGTGAAAGAAAGTGGCGTTTATTCGGCAACTGTTACTCAGGGTGAATGTACAAATGACACAAACATTGTTATTAACGTTAATCCCTTACCAACAGTTGACATAGAAGCACCTAAGGGAACAATTCTTTGCGATGGTGGAAGTATAATTTTAGAAGCAAAAGTTCCAGCAAATACAAAAATAACTTGGAATGATGGAACTAAATTAGCAAAACGAACTGTATCTATATCAGGAACATACACTCTTACAGCCGAAGATATAAAAACTGGTTGCAAAAACACAAAATCAATTATAGTATCTGATATTGAAAATTTAAAAGCAGAAATACAAGGCGACTCAACTTTTTGTGACGGAGAAAGCACTACGCTTACTATCCAACCACAAGGAAAATCATACCTTTGGAATACAGGAGAAACTACTCAAAGTATAGTAGTAAATAA
>JAUIIX010000138.1 GCA_030431515.1 bacterium | reverse complement strand
CAAACCTCATTGCTGGACTCATTGCCTATTCTTTTTTACCAAAAAAACCAGCCATCAAATATCAAAACAACTCCAACTTTAACCAATTAACTCTTTTTTAGAATCGAACTCAGGTAATTTGAATTTTTAAGCCTAGGCGTGCGTCTGACGATGTTGCTTTGAAGTTTAGGAGTCTCATTTTAATTAATTTTTAGTTTTGGTTATTTGGTAATTGAAAGTCTTGCCTTCACTTACCTAATGTATTAATTAGGTGAAATGTTAGGGTTTTTTTGGATAATTATTCTTTAGAATTAATACAATTATTATAACCGAATTTATTATTCCTTCATAGGTATCAAAATTATTATGTTTAATACCAAACTAATAATATTTTCAAGAAACAATCTTCTTGCCTAAAAAGTACCTATATTTATCAATAAATACTCGTAGTATATATAATTTTATGAATAATTATTTACCCTTCCGGCAATTCAATGATGAAAGTATCGCCCAAATCAAAGGATTATCGCTTATATATAATGCTATTACATCAAAATTGGGGGCAAAGTATACCTGCTCAAAAAACAGATAGATTATACTCCATTCAAATCCACTAAAAGAAGAATTAAATGGATTACTTGACTAATTGATATACTACCTCCATTGAATTCAGTTGCTTTTTAACAAATTCTAAATCATTTTCTTCAACTTTGAAAGCTAATGTATTTCCAGATCTAAAGTGAGACATATACTTTGGAAAATCATTAATTTTTATTTTTTTGATAGCCAAAAATACTTGCAGCATATGCAACAAGTTTCTTTTTTCATTTTCTAAATACGGAATTAATATTTGCATAATATTTATTTTTTAACCCAATCCATTGACACTGAACCTCCATCTATATCAATCACAATGTTAACAGGTCGCCATGACTTTCCAGCAGCTTTGCCTGCAGGCATTTGGTAAGCTGCTTCTATTCTATTATCTAATTTGCGATTATAATGTTTTATAATTGCTAATCAAGATTGTGTTTTAAAGATGATTACTATTATTTTACAGATTTGTCCTTTCACTAAGAGGTAAATTATCGATCTGATCTAAGTTTTGGTCTGAGAAATCAGTGATAATAGGCTTTTTTGAGTTGATTTGGGTAATCAATTAGAATAAGATTTTCTGCCTTTTTAAAAAATAATTATATTTAATTTATTATTTATAATATTTTAGGTAATTAGTTTAATGGCAAGAAAATACATAGTTTACATTGATATGGATGATGTTATATGTGACTACTCAAATGCTTATAAAATGAGTATTAAATTGAATCCAACACTTAAATTTCCTCAAAGTAAAATGAATTTCTTCGTAAATTTAAAACCGGTAAAAGGATCAATAAAAGCAATTAACTTTTTGTTAGATCAAAATATTCTTGATACATATATATTAACTTCACCTTCGGTTAGAAACCCACATTGTTATACTGAAAAGCGAATATGGGTTGAAGATTATTTTAATTTAGAATTAGCTAGAAAGCTTATTATATCATCAAACAAAGGTCTGCTTAAAGGTGATTTCTTAATTGATGATCATAATGCTGGGCGTGGTCAGGAAAACTTCGAAGGACAACTAATTCACTTTGGAACAAAAAAATTTAGAAATTGGGAAGCAGTTATTGATTTTTTAATGGAAAAAATTAATACACTTCGAAATCCTGGTTTATAATTTCAAATGAATTAGCAATAATATCAAGTCTATAATCTAGGAAAACTGGTGCTAAGTAATGCTTCAAATTGTTAACACTTTTTAAATTACCTAATAATGAAGAGTCTAATAACTCTGAATTCAATCGTTCATATAAAACACCCATTTCAATGAGTATTTTACTTGAATAGTCTTCTACCGAGGAGGGATATGGTGTATGAGAAATATAACCAACATTTTTAAACTTTAGAATAATTCCTTTATTATTATCGAAAGAAGTAAATATCAACAGCAATTTGCTATCAATACAAATCACCCTACTATTATGTGTAATAGGATTATACTTAATGTCAGGGAGTAAATTGATATCCATAGCTCAAAAATTAGTATCAGCAATGTACTTTGTAAATATGTTTTTCGTATCCCCACTAACGATTGAGATTGATTTAGCTAAGACATGCAGATATTTGCCTTCAATACTTAAAAAAAAATAATTACATATATCAATATGTTCAAACAATTCATTATAAACATTATGGTGTTTAAAAATGTCTTTTGCGTTTTCATTCAAACTTAGGCGTTTAGCATCTCTAATTTGGTTTAAATAACTTGAAAATAATGAATCTGTACATTGATAAAGCACCTGATCTGTACAAGGGTATTTAAAATTATTTGGAAACAAATTAAAAATTAACTGCTCAGAAAATTGTTCTGCATATGCTTGATTGAAATGAATAGTGACATAATTCAACTCATTCGAAATTGATAAACTACAACCGGCAACACCTTCATTCTGTGTTATACCAAAATAAAGTATTCTATAACCATTAAAGTTTTCTAATTTCTCAAAATTTTTTTCCATTACATATTTAATTTGGTTCTATGTTAAATACAGTGGGTAATTAAATTTAAGTTTACCAGCAATAAAATAAATCATATTAATAAAATTGTCTATATTTCTATATCCTCGAGCTCTCTTTTTGGCCAATTGGATTTTAGA
>JAUIIX010000009.1 GCA_030431515.1 bacterium | reverse complement strand
AATACTTTAAGTAAAATATAAGCAAATGGTATTGAACCTACAAGATAGGAAAGAACTGAAATCATTATATATGTGAAATTATATTCCATATCAGTAGTTAACTTTAGGTTTGAATTTAATTACAACTGGAAATAATGCAAAAATTGATGTATATACCGAAGTAGCAAGTACTTGTTGGATAAAGTAAATCTCAATATTTTCTGTAAATATATTCATAGTAAGAAGCACTTTAATAAAAGTAGAAATCATCGTAACTATGAAGGTAAAAACAACAAATCTAAGGGATTCTAAGTCTTTTTTATAATTATCTTTAGACTTTAAGTATTTTAATGCAAAACAAGCAGATACAGAACTAAGGGCAGTAAATCCAAGGGGATTTAACGCATACATATCATGAATAACACCTGCGAAAAAGGATAGTATAAGTCCTATATAAACTCCTTCTCTAAGTGTAATCCATACTAATAATATTATAAGAAAATCGGGTAAGTAAAAATGGATTTTAATTATATCGAGAAAATAAATTTGAACCATACTAATAACAAAAAAAAGAACAAAATATAAAATTGTTCTTTTCCAAAGTGAATCAAATATAACTCTTCTATTTAAATGTTGCATTAGAAATTCTTACCTTCTTTTAACATTTCAATTCTTTTACTTTCAATTTTTTGTAGTTTTCGAGTTAATGCTGCAGCTAAATCAATTTTCCTAGCATTCGAATAATTCATAAGAGCTATCATAACATCTGCAGCTTCATCTTCAAAAGCGGAATGCTCTATTTCTCTTCCTTTCCATTGTTTTTTTTCGTTGTTAGCAAGTTCACCAGCTTCTCCGTTCAATTCTAAACAGAAAAATTCAGGACTGCGAGCTGTAAAATAATTATTCTGATAATCATCAAATGCTTTTTGTATATCTTTTAAATTATTTTCAGTTAATTCAATTAATTTATTCAGCATTTACTTCACCTAAACTATAGCCAATTCCTCTAACAGAACGGATGATTGGTTTGTTATTTACAGATTTACCGATTTTAGATCTAATTCTTTTAATATAAACATCAACTAAATTGGTATCACCTTCAGATTTTGTTTTCCAAACTTCTTCGGTGATTGTTTTACGAGGGATAACTTGATGTTTATTTCTCATCATATATTCTAATAATTCAAATTCTTTAATTGTAAGTTCTATTTTTGAATCATTTTTAAGTACATATCTTTTAATTGTATTAAGTTTTAGGTTTTCGTATTCTAAAAATACGTCAACTGTACTCATTTTTTTTCTTCTAAAAATTGCTTTAACTCGAGCTATTAATTCTTGATAATTAAAAGGCTTACCTAAGTAATCGTCTGCACCTAAGTTAAGACCTTTTACTTTATCATCTACATCAGATAAAGCAGTAAGTATTAATATTGGAGTATTTATTTCGTTTTCTCTAAGATCGCTAAGTATGCTTAAACCATCTTTTCCTGGAAGCATCAAATCAAGTAAAATTAAATCAAATTGCTCTTTTAAAGCTCTATGATAAGCTTTAAAACCTTCATTTTCCACTACAATAGTGAAATTTTCAGCTTCAAGGGCTTGTTTAATGAAATCTGCGACTCTTATTTCGTCTTCAATTAATAAGATTTTCAATTTATTCTAAGTAAAATTACTGATTAATATTACAAAATTAATAAAATATTTTTAATAATTAAGAAATTTAATATAATTAAAAGCAAATAGTTTTTCTTATAAATATAATCAGATTATATTTGATTGATATTTTTAAACCTTACAATGTACTTTCGCCATTATTTTACAAATCTAAAACTTTATATCTTTTTTATTTTTTTCACTCAAACTAATTTAAGATTAAAATTTAAGAAATTTTGTGTATAAATAACTAATAAATATTTATTAATATTTAAGGAAAATTAAAAGATATAAAATAAGTTTAAATAAAATTGGTAATTTTGTATTTTATTTCTTAATAAATTTACAAGATATGAGTAAAAACTATATAAAATCATTGACATTTAAAGAATTGGAAGAGTATTGCAAAGAAGCTGGATTTCCAAAATTTAGGGCGGAGCAAATTTTTAGGCAAATTTATTTTTCTGGAGCAAATTCTTTTGATGATATGAAGTTAATTACTCAAGATATTAAAACTAAACTTAAAGAAGATTTTGAGTATAATTCTTTTACAGAAACTAAAAAGTTTATATCAATTGATAAATCTGTTAAGTTTTTATTTACATTGCAAGATGGGAATAAAATAGAAGCAGTTTATATGCCTTGGTTTAGTGATGATGATGAAGATAAAATGGAACGCACAACACTTTGTGTTTCAAGTCAAATTGGCTGTGCTTTAGATTGTAAGTTTTGTGCAACTGGAACTATGGATTTGAAAAGGAATTTGGAAACTCACGAAATAGTTTCTCAAGTTTTAGAAGTGGAAAAGGAAATTGGTGAAAAAATAACTAACATTGTTTATATGGGTATGGGCGAGCCGATGCTGAATTATAAAAATGTAGTCAATTCAATTAAAATCTTATCTGATTTGAAATTCCCTAAAATAGCAAGAAAGAAAATAACTGTTTCTACTTCTGGGGTTATACCTAAAATCTATAAATTAGCAGATTTAGAAAAGCCAGTTAAATTAGCATTATCATTACACGCTACAACTAATGGGGTTAGAGATAAAATAGTACCACTTAATCAGAAATCTAATATTTCTGAATTGATGGATGCTATTGAGTTTTATTATAGAAAAACGAATCTTCCTATTACTTATGAGTATATTCCATTTGAGAATTTGAATGACACTGATGACGATGCAAAACGTCTTGCGAAAATATCAAAACGAGTGCCTTCTCGAATTAATTTAATTCCATTTAATGATATTTCTTTTACTAAGCCAGAAGGAATTGCAGCTGAATTAAAAGCTACAAGTAAAGAAGAAATTCAAAGATTTTATACTCAAATTAGAAACTATGGTGGTGTTGTAACCGTAAGAGATACATTTGGTAGCGATATTGATGCTGCATGCGGACAATTAGCATTATCTGATAAAGAATCTTAATAATAATGGTGTAGAAATATGTTTTTAATTTATATTTTTTTATTTATTCAATCAACTCTTTTTTCTTTGGAAGAATTACCTAAGGATTTGAAGTTTAGTAATCAAGAATATATTATTCGATTAAATACGGGTGATGTTTTAAAAGGGTATATTTTACAAGAAGTTGATGATGAAGAAAATGGAAAAGGTATAAAATTTCAAACTTCATTAGGTATTGCTCCTATATATCTTTTTGAAATAGATGAAATTACTAAATCTGAAAAGTATAATAGACATAATCATAGACATTTTATATTACCAACTGCCGAAGGTATAGGAGATAATTACTTCATTGGTGTTTGGGAATTAGGCTTTATATATGCTGGGGCAGGAATAAGTGATTATTTTTCAATAACAGCCGGTAGGTCTTTACTACCATTTATTGGAAGTCAAAATCAAATTAGTTTGGTTAATTTGAAAGCTACTTTTTGGAATAAAGAATCTAAAAATGAGGAAGGTCAAGTAACAGGTGCGATTGTATTAGGTGGTGGTGCGAACTTTGCATGGGTGAATGATGCTAATCAATTTAGACATTATTATGCTGTTGCAACTTTTAAAGGGAAAACATCAAAATTAACTGCAAATTTATTTTATAAAAACTCTGGAGAAGATTTATATACTTTAAATTTTGGAGAGATTGGAAGCACTGGTTTGACTTATGCTGATGGGAAAATTGGAATTGGATTAGGTTTGGAAGACCAATTATGGAATTGGCGAGGTGTTAATATTTTAATGGAATTGTGGAATGCAGATTTTTCTAAGCCAACTAATACAGGAGTGTTATTAGGATTTAGATTGTTTAATTCAAAATTTTCAACGGATTTTGGATTAGCATTTTTCACAGCACCTTTTGCAGCACCATTTGTAAATTTTGTTTTTACACCTTTTTAATTATTTGTAGTTTTGTAAAAAATATTAGGATAAAATGAAAGAAGATATTAAAAAAATAGCGAATTTGGCTTATATTAAAATTGAAGATGCTGAAATGGAAGGCATTGAACAAAAGTTTAATCAAGTTTTGAAATATGTATCTATTATTGAAGAATTAGACTTAGATGATGTAGAGCCAATGACTCATGTTAATGAAGATTATAATATTTGGCGTGAAGATGAAACTAAAGAATCTTTTTCTTTAGAAGAAACTTTAAAAAATGCTCCAAAGCATAATGAGCAATTTTTCAAAGTGCCTAAAGTATTAGAATAAATAAAAGTAGAATTATGAAAATCTATACTAAAACAGGTGATGTAGGCGAAACTTCCTTATTCACGGGTGAAAGAGTTAAAAAGTCTAATAATAGAGTTTCCCTATATGGCACTATTGATGAGTTAAATTCAATAATTGGACTTGCAAGAGCATTTTCAGGTAATGATATTTTAGATAATGATTTAAAGTATCTGAATAATTTACTTTTTAAGTTTGGTTCTGATTTAGCTACACCTGACTCCCCTACTCTTAAAAGAAAGATTGAAAGAATTAATGAAGATGATATTGTTGATTTGGAAAAAAAGATTGACAAGTATGATTTGGAATTAAAGCCATTGAAGAAATTTATTTTACCTGGTGGTAGCAAGAGATCTGCTTTTTTGCACCAAGCAAGGACAGTTTGCAGAAGGGCTGAAAGATTGGCCGTTGAGATTATGGATAATGAGAATCTTGGTGAGTTTGCAATTAAGTTTATTAATAGACTGTCAGATTATTTATTTGCAGCTTCAAGATATGCTAATCATTTAGAGAATGTAGAAGATGTGACTTGGGAAAAATAAAAACTGCTCTTCTAATATAAATTAAAAAGAGCAGCTTTTTTTTGGGTATATATGAAAAATCAGAAATTTGCTTTAACACTTTCCAAGTTATAAATTATTGCTATTTCATCTCTTAGTTTTGTTAGTTGTTCGTTTGTAACATCATAGAAATTATCTCCTAAGTCACTAATCAAAGCATCAATTTGACTTTTAGAAATTACTCTATATTGTGAATTTATATAGTTTAAACTTTTTATACATCCATAAGCTTCAGATAATTGGTGGCATCTAATTGCATCATCAGAAAAGCTTTTCATTGATCCATTTAAGTAACTGATAGCAGTAGTTGCTGATACTATTTCAAGTTGCTTTATAATAATTGCGATTTGTTTATCTCTTTCTGTGTAATTTTTATTGTCAATTGCATATCTACCTTTAATAAAGGCATTCATCAATAAAGTAGGTGAATCCATTAACCAGTTAGTAATTTCTGAGTTTGATTTATTTGAATATTTTGCCCAATATCTAACATCTTCTTTATTAGTATTCCAATCAATATTTGCACCTACATATCCAAATGCTTCATCCCAATGGTGTTGCATAGTAGTATAGTTTTTACCTTCTACTAAATTTGTATTATCAACATTCATTTTATCAAATGATAAATATCCATTTGTGATTTGGTCTAATAAACAAGCACCCATTAGTCCTTTTTCAATCATTTCTTTATATTCAAAGCCATTTGCAGCGACTAAATATTGTTTTGTTCCTGATTTTAATAAACCAGCTTTTCCATTTGAAGCATCTTCGTTTGTTCCTGAAATCTCAGATAGAGTGCTAAAGTAAGATATAATATCAATTTTAGCATCTTCTGCTGTTTTGTTGTTTAATTGCTTAGTTGATGAAAATGAAAAGTTTCCACCACCATTGTCATCTTTATTAGAATACATATCTAAAAGAACTTGTGTTTCTACTTTTGCTCCTGTATTTGCAGTTTTAATATAAGAAATCATTTCATCAAGTTGATTTAGTCTTTCTGTTTGACCAGAAAAATCTGCATTAATGAAATTGTATGATGTTGGAATTGTATCAACTGGGTCTTTATCTTCATCTTCTGCACATGATGTAAATAAAAATGATGAGATAGAAAGTACAAGTAATATTTTGAATAAATTCATAGAAAACCTTTTTTGTTTTGTGATAATTAATAGGACAAAATTAATCGGATATTTTAATAAGACAAAATTAATCGGATTTATGTATAGATGTGTTGTTAAATTTATTATCATCTAAGTTGATAAATATTATTAGTTGTATTTTGAAAATTAAAATATATTCAATAAGTTGAAAAGTTAAAATTATTTATTTTAAAAAAGTATTTGAATATGAAAATTATTTCTTGGAATATAAATGGTTATAGATCTATTTCAGGTCAAAATCCAACTACTAAGTTTGGTAAGAAAACTTATGAAAATAAATTGTTTGAGTATGTTGAAAAAGAAAATCCTGATATGATTTGTTTACAGGAAACTAAATCGGATGTAGATCAGATAAAAGAAGAGTTATTAGCACCACCGGGTTATCATCACTACTACCATTCTTGTAGAAGAAAAAAAGGTTACTCTGGTGTAGTTACTTTTTCAAAAAAAATAGCTGACAATTCAGAACAAAATTTTAGTGAAGAGCAGTTTGATAATGAAGGTAGATTGATTAGAACTGATTATGGTGATTTTACTATTTTAAATATATATTTTCCTAATGGAACTTCGGGAGATAATAGAGTTGATTATAAATTAAATTTTTATTCTGCTTTGTTTAAGTATTTAGAAGTTTTACAAAAGGAAAATAGAAAGATTTTAGTTTGTGGAGATTATAATACAGCACATAAAGAGATTGACCTTGCCAGACCAAAAGAAAATGTCGGTACATCTGGATTTTTGCCTGAAGAAAGAGCAAAATTGGACGAAATGTTTGAAATGGGATTTGTGGATACTTTTAGAATGTTTAACAAAGAAGGTGATAATTATACTTGGTGGAGTCAGCGTGGTAGAGCAAGAGAGAATAATGTTGGCTGGAGAATCGACTACCATTTGGTATCTGATAACTTAGAAGATAAAGTTGTTAATTCTTATCACCAACCAGAGCAAGAAGGTAGCGACCACTGCCCTATTATAATTGAATTGGATATATAGTGCAGTTAAAAATGAAACATATCTTTAATATTGACAATGTCTTTGCAACAATTTTGGTAATTGTTATATTAAAATTCTTTCCAGTATTTTTCAATATTGATATGTTTGACCCTATACAGAATACTTTTGAGGATATGCAAATCACTGATTTGGTGTTTTCACAAGTCAAAGATTATTCTGATGTTGGGATTGATTCTAATATTGTGATTATTAATAATGGTCATCTTGATAGAATGAATATTGCTGAATTAATTTATAAAATTAACGAAAAAGAGCCGAAATTAATTGCATTAGATGCTTTTTTTAGAGCAGAAAAAGGACCCGAACAAGATGAACCACTCAAAGATGCTTTTTCTGAAGTTGATAATTTAATATTAGTAAATGAGTTAACTGACACAAATGATGATAGTGAATTTGATTCTTTGAAAACAAGTAATCCAATGTTTAATCAATATGCTATGAATGGATATGCAAACGTTTATATAGCAGATGGAGATTTTAAGACAGTTAGACAAATCAAACCTTTTACGAAAGTAAATGATAAAATAATTCCAAGTATTTCTTCTAAAGTTGTTGAAATATATGATAAAGATAAATTTGAAAGATATAAAAATAGAAATAACGAGTTAGAAGTCATTAATTATAAACGTAATATTGATAAATATTTAACTTATAATTATAGTGAAATATTAAATGAAGAAATTGATTACGAGCATTTTAAAGGGAAGATTGTTTTAATTGGTTATTTGGGTCCTGAACTTGGTAAAATTTCTACAGAGGATATTTTTTATACTCCTATGAATAAAAATTATTCTGGGAAGACTAATCCTGATATGTATGGAGTTGTAATTCATGCTAATGTAATTTCAATGATCCTTGAAGAAGATTATATTTATAGAACTTCTGATGCTTTAGCATTTGTACTGATGATATTAGTTGTTTATATTAATATGATTTTATTCAATTATTGGCGAAGAAATGAAGAGTTATTAATTTGGTATCAACCTTATACTATTTTATTGATATTAGGAGAGTTGATTGGTTTTTCTTTTCTTATGGTTTTACTGATGCATTGGTTTAAGATAGAACTTAGGTTTGCTGCTTCATTTTTTGCTATTACAGTTACTGTACTTTCTTATGAATTATTTACTGACTCATTAAAACCATTAGTTATGGGATATGTGAAAAGATACCAGTTTAATAAGGAAAGAAAAAATAATATTAAAGAGAATAATGGAGAAGAAAGAATAAGTAATGATGAATTATTTATGAATTTAGAGAATGAAAGAAAGAATACGACTGAAGATAAAATTGAAGAAATTGAGTTAGAAAATATTGAGAAAGTTGATAAAATTGAGAATGAATCTTTAGAAGATGAGAACATTGAAGAAATTGAGAATGAAACAGATGAAGATACTAAAGATGAGACTGATAAGAAAAGTGATAATGATGAAGATGAATTAGAGGACAAAGATGCCAAATAATGAATATTACAAAAGTTATAGTTTTAAGCTATTTAGTTTAGATGTTTTATTGAGTACTATTTTAGTATTTGTTATTTTATTTATCATTCCTTTATTCTTTTCTTTTGATTTTTTTAAACCATTCAAAAATGCCTTGGCTGACTTTCAGATTACAGATGTTTATTTTTCATCAATTTTACCTGAATTAGATATTGAAAAAGAAACAGATATAGTAATTGTTAATACTGGAATTAAAACTTTAGATGGTATTCAAGAAGTTTCTGATGTAGCATATTTGAAATTAATAAATGCTCTTAGTAATACAGGAGCCAGTGTAGTCGGAGTTGATTATGACTTTAAAGCTGAGGAAGGAAGTAAGTTATTCGAGGCAACAAAAACATATTTATCTACAGTTAATTTAGTTTTAGCCGACAATATTAATATAGCTAAGTATAAGCCAAAAAAAGAAGATGATGTAGAATTTGGTTATAATTGGGGCTTTAAAAATATTCTGGATAATAATAGACAAGAGACTAATACTGTTAGGAATTTCAAACCACTATTATATAGCGAGTTAGATACTTTTTATCACTTTGGCATAAAACTTGCAAAAGAATATAACCCGGATGCTGTCGATAGATTATTTGAATTAGACAAAGACTTAGTTAGGATAAATTATCGTGGTAATTGGGATAAATTTAATATAATAGATATTAAACAAGTACTTAATGGTGATTATGAAGAAGGATATTTTGATAATAAAATTGTGATTACAGGTGTGATTGATACTTCTGGAACGTCTGATGATTTTAGTAGATTGTATTATACACCACTAAATGAAACTACTTCTGGTAGAACTTTCCCCGATATGTATGAAACAATAATTTTAGCAAATATCGTCTCTATGATTATTACAGATGATTACTTTACTGAAATAAGTTCGATAATAGTTTTAGCTATTGCATTTTTAATATGCTATATCAATATGGTTATATTTGGATATATTGGATATAAAGCTCAAAAGTATTATGAATTATTAGCCGTTCTTATATTTATGATAGAATCATTTTCAGTTGCTTTTTTAACTGTAAATTTATTTTATACATATAAAATAGAGATTGATTTAACTCTAGTAATTATCGCAACTGCATTAACTATTGTAGTTTATGAGTTATATACAGATTCAGTAAAGCCATTTACTAAACTGCTAATATCTAAGTTTAGGAAAAACGACAACAATGAATTATTTGCTTAATATGAAAATTATTGAAAAATAATTTGGATTATTAAAAAAAATTAATTAATTTCGCAAGTGCATTAAATAGAAAAGGAATAAAGTTATGAGAAAATTATTAATATTTGCAGTGGTACTACTGAGTAGTGCATTGTTATTTGCTGGTAATCCAGAATTTAAAGTTAAGAATGTAAAGGGTGATGCTCAAATTAAAAAAAGCGGAAAGTGGGAAAAACTATCTTCGGGTACTTCTTTATCAATTTCTGACCAAATTAAATTAGCTAAAGGTTCTACTGTTTCTTTAGACCATAGTTCAGGAAAATCAATAAATGTTGATAAATCAGGATTTTATTCTGTTGCAAAATTAGCAGCAAAAGCTAAAACTAATAAAACTAATGTATCATCAAAATTAGCAAGTTCCTTATTAGATGAATTAAGTGATAGTGATGATTTATTAGCAAGTGGAAATGTAAATGATAATATGGCTACTTTAGGTGCTGTAGAAAGAGCATTCAATAATAAATTTTCTGGTTCTTCAATCTTAGCAAGTCTTCCAAGAAGTTCTTATTCTGTTGACAATAAAGTTAACTTTACATGGAATCCATTAGAAGGTGCTAAATCATATACTTTTGAAATTAAAAATGGAATTGATGAAGTTATATATTCTAAAGTTACTACGGCCACAGAGTTAAGTGTAAACTTAGATGAAGCTAAAGTTCCTTTTGATGAATGTTACTACTGGATGGTTAGTTCTGATGATAAGAGTTCTGAAGAGTTTTGTATCTTTAGAATGAATGCAGAACAAGCTTCAAAAATCAAAACAGAAATAGAAAATTTAAAAGGTGAATTAGATTTAACAAATTCATTAGACAATATGATTTTAGCTAAGTTTTTTGCTGATAATAAAATAGTAACTGAAGCAACGCAATACTTTGAAAAAGCTATTGAATTAGATTCTGAAGTTGCTGCTTACAAAGTAATGTATGCTAAATATTTATTATCAATTGGCTTAAATGATGATGCAATGGCAGTAGTTAAATAATAAACTAATTAAAAATAGTTAAAATTTGAAAAAAACTGATAGGAAACTATCAGTTTTTTTTTGTTATTTTCGCAATACAATGAAACTTTTTTAAGTTTGAAAGCACATACATTATAGAAACAATACAAAAATACAAATTGAATAAACAACAAGAATTTTTAGAGTTATTTAATCCAATTAAGGATAACTTATCAAGATATTGCAGATCTGTATCATACTCTTATGATGATGCTAAAGATTTAATGTCTGAGACAATTCTTATTGCTTATCAAAATTTTAGTCAAGTTTTAGAAAAGAAAGCATTTTTATCTTATTTATTTACAATTGCATCGAGAGTTAACCTCAAGAAAAAAGATAAGGCGAATAAGTTTGATAGAATTATGGATAATGATTATGCTCATTATCAATCTATAGAAGAAAGTGTAGATGTTAATATTTTATATAAAATGTTGCAAAAACTACCTCCCAAACAAGCTGAGGCGATTGTATTATTTGAAGTGAATGGTTTTAGTTTAGATGAAATTAAAGAAATTCAAGGTGGAACTCTATCTGGTGTAAAATCAAGATTGAAAAGAGCAAGAGAAAGTTTGAAATTAGAATTGAATTATTTGAAATTAGAAAAAAAAAGTGAAGTAGAAATTTAATTATTGCTGAAATATTCCGGAATAAAAGAAGCAAAAGGTATTATGATGAACAAAGACAAAATGTTAGATGATTTATTTTCATCTGCTAAAGAAGAAAAAAGTCTAATGAATGATAGTGAGATAATCTCTCTATTAGAGGAAAGCAATGTACCAATTGTAAAAACATATTTTGGAGTAAAGAAAATGAATTTTATATATTATACTGCAGCAGCAGTTGTGCTTGGATATTTTGGTTTTGTAAATGTATTTGAGCAAGAAGCAAATACTAAGCTAAGTAATCCTGTAATTCAGCAGGTAAATGAATTACAACAAGCAAATAAGAGCTTGAAAGAGCCAACGAATACAAGTATTCCTAATGAAGTAATTGAGAAAAAGAGTAAGGTTGAAAATTCAAATATAACTAATAAAGATTTAGTAAAATTTGAAAATAAGAAAGATGAAAAAGATGGAAACAATTCATTTAAAGTGAAGAGTGAGAAGGTAGAATTAGTTTCTAATAAAATTAAAGATAACGAAGTAAAAGAAAAGCCATCTAAACTAATTGATTATATAGCTACAAATGTGATTAATCTAAATAAGGAAGAAATTCAGAATTTAGGCTGTCGTGTAGATAAGGATAGAATTGCATTTACAGCTTTTATTGAAGGAGATAAGGAAACTGTAATAACTCTTCAAAAAAATGATTATAATGTTAATACTAATAAAGAAATAGTAATCAATTCTATTAGTCCAAAGTTTGTAAGTAATAAAAATGGGAAACGTGTAATAAGTCTTTTTGATGATGGGAAAACTATAGCATTTCAAACTGAAAAGTCTAATGACAATAGTACTAATACAAAAACTGTAATTAAATATGATGATGGTAAAACTATTAGAGTAGAAGAAAAAATTGAAGTTGATAGAAGGATGATTACTTCAAGAAAAGAAGAGTTTAATAGAAAATCTGATATTATTGAAAAACAAAGCAATTCAGATTCTGATTATATATCAAAAAAAGAAGACAACTCCGATATTCAGTTTATGGTAGATTCCAATTCAACAAGTATTAAAGTATTAAATAACGAAGTATTGAAAAATAACTTTGATATTAGATATAAAGTTGATGAGAATGATTCAAGTTTATTTTTGAATCAATTAAGTTTAGAAAGTGATAGTATAATTAAGTTCAACTCTAATGGAAATAATGGATTTATCTTTATTCAAAAGAAAGATACTATTAACTCTAATTTAACAAATTTCAAATTAGAAAAGGGTGAATTCATTAAGTATAATAATGTAGTACCTTCTGATTCTTTATTATTTACAAGATATTTTAAAGATGGAAGTCAAGAACATTACTATATTGAAAAAGGTACTAAATATGAATTAAAACAAGAGAAAAATAGTTCACTTTATGCAAATATTGATAAAAATGGTGGTAAAATAGTAATCATTCCAAATATAAATGGTAATCAAAATTTAGATATAAACTCTCTTGAAAAAATTGACTTAATTTTAAACAATAAAATGAAAGAGTTATCTGAAAACAGTGAAAATACTGAAACTGAAATTGAGATACAAGTTTCAAATTCAAACCAGAATAGTGATGAACAACAAGAAGTACTTGAAGAAAAAGCTAAATTATTAGATATATATTTAAAAAATCTTTCTAATAATTTAGATTCTAATAATTACTTCAACCACGACATCAACAAACTAATTCCTATTGAAATAAAATTAGATGGTGAGAATTTAGATTATGTATTGTGGTTTGAACCGACTTTAGAACTTTTAACTAAATTACCAGAACATTTACAAGAAAAGTTACGTAGTGAATTTGAGGTCTTACAGAATAGTGAAAGTGCTGTTTGTGGTGAAGCTCCAACTGAAAATCCTGTTAGTGATAGGTGGAATGGATGTAGCGGTGCTATTATGAATTTGAAGCTCTACCCTATTCCTGCGAAAGATTTTATTAACTATAATTTTGAATTGACTGAAAATAGGAACTTAGAAATTTCTTTTACTGATATTAATGGTAATAAGTTAAATATTAATTCTGTTCAAGAAAGTTTTAATGCTGGTAGTTATAACAAAAGATTAGATATTTCGACTTTAAGTCCTGGAATTTATTACTTGACAATAGTATCAGATAATAGTGAAATTGTCAACCAACGATTTATAAAAGAATAACTTAGCCCCATTTGTTACTCTTACAAAGCCCTGAATAATTGTATTCAGGGCTTTTACTTTTTATTAATAAATATTAATTTATTCAATATTACTAAGTAATTTTTCTTAATTTTGTGGATTAAATTATTAATTATTTGAAGATTCAATATGGCGTTAGTTTTTGTTGATATTGATAATAAACATTTTGATAAATTCAAAGCATTTATTAATTCCATTCCTAATGATGAAGCTTTTTATGTAGAAGCTGATGATCCAAAGGATTTTTCTGATTCTGTTCAGCAAATGATTTTAAAAAAAATTCAAAAAGAATTTGATTTAGAAGAAGATGAACTGATGGAAAAACTTAAAGAATTTAGTGAATTAGATGATGATGAATTTGATGACATATTCGATGATGACGATGATGATGATATTGATTTTGAAACTGCAGATTTATATAATTTATTAGATGCAGCTGGAGAAGTTATTCCATTTGAAATTGAGTCAAGTGATATTGTTGATTACTTTCAAGAAATTGACAGTGCTATATTCAACAACGACTATAAGTATATTACTGTAAACTTTGAGAATGGAGTAATAGCCAGTAAAGAATTTATATCTAAGAGATTAGCAGATTATTTGCTGAGTAGTAATACTTTCTTTTACGAAGATGCGGTTGTAATTGAGGAAATAAGCGATGATGTAATTAAAAAAGCGGTTATTGAGTTGGTTGAACGTGGATATATAGAGGAAGTATTCGAGTTTGAAGATTACGATGATGATGAAGATGATAATTTTGAAGATTTTTCTAAGAACTAAAAATGAATTTGAATTTTTTTATTGATTTTGATGGAACAATATCTAAGGAAGACTTAGGAGATAAGGTTTTTAAAGTACTTGGTAAATTTGAACCGTATCATAGTCAATTAGTTAATAAACAGATAGATATAAAAGAATATTGGCACGAACTTTGCAATAATCTCAATAATGGTGTGTCGAAAAACGACATTTTAGACATTGCAAGAAATTGTGATGTTGACTATTATTTTAAAGATTTTTATGATTGGGTAATAGAAAAGAATTATAAAATTAGAATAGTTAGCGATGGATTTGATATATATATAGATGAGGTTTTATCTCATCTTGAAATTACTGACATTAAAGTTCATTGTAATAAATTAATTGAAAAAGATAATAGATTTACCCCCTATTTTACTGGTGAACAAGAAAACTGTCATTGTTTTTCTGCTTCTTGTAAGAGAAACATTGTTCTTAATAACTCTGATGATGAAGATATTTTAGTTTATATTGGCGATGGCTATTCTGATTATTGCCCTGCCGAACATAGTGATATTGTATTTGCTAAGAAGAATTTGGCCGCATATTGCAATACTAATAAAATTCCTCATTATCCATATAAGAACTTTTTTGATGTTAAAAAAATGATGGTTGATTTAGTAAATAAGAAAAAAATAAAGAAAAGAAATATTGCGTCGATAAAAAGAAAGAATGCTTTTGAAGCTGAGTAAATGAAAAAACAAAATTACATATTATATATTATTCTAAGTTTAATATTTTTAAATATTAATCTTAATTCTCAAATTTTAGAATTTGATAAGTTATTAGTTAACAATCAAATTGTGAATTATGAAAAAAATGATGTTGTATTATCTGATAAAGATTCTATTACATTTTATTATTTCTGTAAAACAGAAAATAAAGAAGCTACTCCTTTCTTATTCCGAGTAGTTTTATCAAATGGTTTAGATTCGGCTATCAAGACATGGAATGAACCAATTATCCAATATACAAATTTACCCGAAGGTGAATACCAATTTAAAGTATCTGCTTTTGATTTAAAACAAAATTGGACTACTGAAGAAAGAGTTATATCTTTTAGAGTTAACAACTTTGAAGCAAGATTACTTAGTGATGTTAAAAATCTAAATAAAGTGATTGATGCTCAAGATAGTGTTATTAAAGATTTATCTGAAAATAAACAAGAAAAAAGTGAAAGTATTGATTGGCTAGCTATCGTTGGTGGCTTTTTACTTTCTTCAATTATTTTTGCTATTATATTTGTTTTCTTCAAACCAAAAGGTAAAGGTGGAAATCTTAGTGAAGAAAATAGTCGAAAATTCCATAGATTAGAATTAGAAAATAATAATTTAAAAGCTGAATTAACTGCTTTACGCTCTCAAATCGAAGGACTACAAAGACGTACCGAAGATATGAGATATAGAAACAAAGAACTTGAAGAAAGTGTTAAAAAACTAATTAATTCAAAGGAAGAATTAGAAACGCTACAAAATCAGAAAGATGAATTGTTTGCAATGTTAATTCATGATATTAAGAATCCAGCTGGAATTATCAAAAGTTTGGTCGAATTACTTAGATCCTACGATTTATCTGCAATTGACCAGCAAGGAATTATTGATGATATATTGAACACAACAAAAGTAATTGTTCAATTATCTCAAGAAGTATCAAGAGTGCTTGCCTTAGAAGGTGGAAAATTAAATATGGATTTCCATGAAACTACTATTACTGATACGAGTAAAAGGGTTCATGATAGATTTAAAATCAAAGCAAAAGAGAAAAATATTACTTTAATGTATGAAGTCCCAGATGGCTTACCGGACATTAAAGTTGATGAAAGCAAAATAGACGAAGTTTTATCTAATTTATTATCAAATGCCATAAAGTTCACTCAAAAAGGTGGCTCAGTTAGAATGAAATGTCAGCAAATAGATGACACTATTGTCTTTGAGATAAGCGACAATGGTCTTGGCTTATCCGAAGATGACTTAAATGGTGCCTTCAAACGAGGTGCTCAATTAAGTGCAAAACCAACTGGTGGCGAGAGTTCAACTGGTCTTGGTTTATGGATAGTTAAAAAACTTGTTGAAGCTCATAATGGAAGAGTTTGGGTTCGTAGTTCTCTTGGAAAAGGTTCTACTTTCGCTTTCTCACTTCCTATCAAACAAACTCAAAATTCAAGTGTAGTTAATTTAAGTTAATTGAGATTATTATTAACTTGAGATATTAAATAGAGTAATTCGCTTGCCTCTGAACGATTGAAAACAAATGATTTACATTAGTATTCATACTCCAGCGGAGTTCAATATTAATAGCAAAACCAAACTACCACAAGCCACACAAATCGAAGATTTGGATAGATTTTAATTTATCCAAAGTATTATCATTCCATATTAATAAGTTTGTAAACTTCTTGATTTTGATTATTTATAATCTGAATTAAATACATATTTTTAGGTAAGTAAGTATTTAAGGTAATTGTGTTTTCGCCACTTTGTAACATCAGCTGTTTATTGAATATTTCTTTACCACTTAAATCAATTATTTTTATTTGATTTATTCCTGATTTCTCTTTGTTTTCTATTATTAGATTATTGTTTGAGAAATATGCTTTTTGATTTTCTTGTCTTTGGACTGAAAGGATGGAGTTATTTATTTTATATATTTTGAAAGTATTCTTATTGTTATCATTAAATTTAATAACTTTTAAAAAAATTTTTTCACTTGATTTATCAAATAAAATATTATCTATACCTCCTAAATTTTTTGAGTAAAATTCACCCAAATCATGAAATGATTCACCGTCATTAATTGAATAAAAAAGATGAAGTTTAAAATCTATGAATTCATTATTATTTTTTTGATTTAATCTTTCATAAAATAGATATATTTTTCTATTTATATTACTATAATCATAAAAGCAAATGACTCCTTCATCCTTTAAAAAATAATTTTGTCTGGTTTGAAAATATTTATCTAAATAGTATTTATTAGAATCTGGATTAATTATTTCTTCAAACTCATCAATGATATTAATATCTTTTAAATTAAATTTAACAAAAGTACTATCATCTAGATCTATTTTTCCTATTCTAGTATCATTTGGATTAGGTACAAAAAAAACTTCATCTTTTTTAGTAATGTCAAATTGATTTCTTTTATGCCAATATCTTAATTTTTTATAATTTGTTGATTGATCGTTATCATATATATCATATCTTAATCTATCAATAGCAATTAAAGACTGATCAATGTTCATATGAAGCACTTGAAAATATATTATATTAGGAAATCTTGTACTAAATTTAAATTCAATTTCTCTGTTTATTATTTCTTCACCATCAATATAGATGAAATTCCAATCTTTTCCATAGTTTGTAGAATAAAAGAATCTGTCTACAGATAAATTGTTAAAATTATATCTTGAAGTATGAACAAGGACTTCAGGATTAATTGGATTAATATGAGTAGGTTCAAATGGAAAATCACAAAATGTTTGTCTAATTATATTTCCATCTATATTTTTATAAGTAAAAGTTGATGAATTTTCTTCTATAGCATCAAAACGAAATTCAAAACTAATTGGATGTGGTTCAACTAAAATTCTATAATTTTTCGGAACTAAACCACCATATAAAATTGGATAAATATCCTCCCAAGACTTTCCACCATCTTTAGAAAGCATCCCATAATATTGAAGATCATCTGCCATAATTTTAACAAAAAGTGTATCACCTTTAATTACAGGATATCCCATTTCTATGGCATTGAATATTTTATTTTCATTAGAGATTTTAATTTCTTCTAAAAGTAACTCATTACTAAATAGAAAAGAAGAATTTATGAAATATATAAATATTGTTAAAATTATCATTTTTTTATTTTTTGTAGTTTTATATTTACCTAATACACTTTTATCAATAAAATATTTTAAATTAATGCAAAATTTTTAAAAAGTAATGAGTAGTGTTGTTGGAAAATCAAATCTTCGATTTGTGGGGGTTGGGGTTGTTTCTTTTTTCTACAAATATTAAACTTCTCCGAAGTTTTTTAAGAAGCCACGATAAATCGATGGCTCTACGAATTCGTGTGTTTTTTGCTGTTTTTTGCAGTGATTTCTTTGTGTTTTTAGTCTATTTTAGCATTTTTGTCCTTTGTAAATTATTAATATTTATAGTATTATATCATTTCTGCAGTTTTTGCAGTAAAATCGGTGTTTTTTCGTTTTTTCAAAGAACTGGGTTTATTTCCAGATATGTTAGGAACGGTTTTAAGCATTAAGGCAGTTTAAATCAACTCATTTTTTATAAAAATTGTTAGCTTATATAAATTTTGAGGTTTACAAACCGTTCCCTACGAATACAAGGAATTTATATAACTGGATGTTTTGCTTCGCTCTGAATGACAATGCAAATTTAAGAGTTTATAAATTTTTATCAAGTTTTTTATTTTAAAATATTTTTAATTTATTTTTTAAAATATGAGGTTTGTAATGTTGATGTGATATTTCGATTTATTCAGTATGACGAGTTAGTGTTTAAAAATACTGAAGAAATATCCCGTCGCTCCGCGACACCCCTTTTAAAAAAATGGGAATTTTGAGAATTTCAGAATCATGGATTTTATGGATTACACAGATTGCATGGATTATAAGATGTTTGTAATTTCTGGGAGATTCTTCGGCTTTGCCTCAGAATGACAGGAAAGTTTTTTATGGATTCATCGCTACACTCTGAATGACGCAGAGTTTCTCGACTCCGCTCGAAATGACAAAATAATTTCAAAATGTCGTCAAAATTTTTAGAATATTTTTGGTGAAATTTAAACTTTTTTGTGCCTATATACGTAATATATTATTGATGATTTTTTAATATTTAATTGTAAAAATGGAATTTTTTAGATTTGAAAATGAGTTGTATTATTGGTTGTTTGCATTAGTTCCTTTACTAATTGTTTTCTATATAATCAGTAATGTAATAATCAAGAAAAATTTTGCTAAAATAGCAGATAAAGGTATTTTAAGTAAAATAATTATTGGTAAATCTAAATATAAGAAAGCGTTTAGATTGGTTTTAGTTTTGCTTGCAACTTCATCTTTAGTTGTCGCAATAATGAATCCTCAATTGGGTAGTAAGTTGGAAGAAGTAGAACGTGAAGGTATTGAAATTATGATTGCTATTGACGTTTCTAACTCTATGCTTGCCGAGGATATTAAGCCAAATAGATTGGAAAGTGCTAAGCAAGGAATTAGTAATTTAATTAATAAACTTTATAATGATAAAATTGGTTTAATTTTATTTGCGGGTGATTCTTTTTTACAATTACCTTTGACTACTGATTATTCTGCAGCGAAGTTATTACTTTCTACTGTTTCTACTGATTTAATACCCTCTCAGGGAACGGCGATAGGCAGTGCTATTGAACTTGCGATGGAGTCGTTCAACGAAGAGTCTAAGGCGGGGAAAGCTTTAATTATTATTACTGATGGTGAGAATCATGAAGATGATGCACTTTCAATTGCTAAAAAAGCTGAAGAAGAGGGAGTTACAATTAGTACGATTGGAATGGGTACTGAAGAAGGTGCTCCTATTCCTCTGTTTAGAAATGGACAAAGATATGACTTTATTAAGGATCGTTCGGGCAATACTGTTGTAACAAAATTAGATGCTGCAATGTTATCACAAATTGCGGCGTCTGCTAATGGAAATTTTATTAGAGCATCTAATTCTATTCTTGATTTGAAAGGTATTATTGACGATATGCAGAAACTTGACAAAGAGAAATTTGAATCAAAAGTATTTACTGATTACGAAGATAGATTTCAAATATTTTTAGCAATTACTTTGTTAATTTTATTAATTGAGTTTTTAATGTCAGACAGAGAAAATAGAATTATAAAAAGATTATTCACTTTTTCGGAGAAAACAATATGATTTATTTATTGATATTTTTAACGAATATTGCTTTTTCACAAGAAGAAAATAAGACTATCAGAAAAGCAAATGAGTTTTATAAAGCACAGAAATATACAGAGGCAGAAGATTTATATAAAAAATCTTTAGAAGTTAATGGAAAATCTTTACCAGCGAAGTATAATTTAGGAAATGCAAAATATAAGACTGAAGATTTTGAATCTGCAATTACCTCTTATGAAGAGATTGCAACTAATTCTAATCTTGATGCTAAAACTATAGCTAAAGCATATCATAACTTAGGAAATTCTTATTTAAATTCTCAGAAATTTGAAGAAGCGGTTGATTCTTATAAAAAATCTTTGAGAAATAACCCTGGTGATGCTGAAACTACATATAATTTAGAATATGCTAAAAGAATGTTGCAACAACAGCAGCAACAAGATAAGCAAAATCAAGATAATAAAGAAAACAAAGATAATAAAGATAAACAAGATAAAAATCAACAAAACAAAGATAATAAGGATAAGCAAGACAATAAAGATAATAAAGAGCAGAATAAAGACAAGCAAGATAAAAATCAACAGAATCAACAAGATAAAGCTGATAACTCTGATAACAAAGACCAACAGGGTCAAAATCAGGGCGAACAAGATGATAAAAAAGATGGAAAAGGTGCTAAGCAAAAGGAATTAAAAATCTCTAAAGAAGATGCTGAAAGAATGTTGCAAGCATTAGCAAAACAAGAGAAACAAACTCAAATGAAAGTTAGAAAAATGGAAAAAAGTAATAATAAGATTGAAAAAAATTGGTAGTAAATCGAATTATAATTAAATTGCATTTTAATTTTATTTTGGCTTGATATTTTCAAGCCATTTTAGTATAATTATGATACAAAAAGATAAAAAATATAGAGGGTTTAATGAGATATACTTTGTTTTATATCTTACTGCCATTATATTACTTCTTCCAGAAGGCAAGAAATATGTAGAAGATTATATTGTTACAGATCAAAGTAGTGCATATATCAAATCTGAAAAGAGTAGTTTGAATGTTCGTCTTAAAATCAAAGATGGTAAAAGTGTAATTCTTACGGCTGATACTGTTAACGTCATTTATCCAGTTGGTAAAATTGACTCTGTTAAATATAATTTTAAGTTAATTTCTAATAATGTATCTAATGTTATCTATAATTCAGATAAAAAAATAGTTAAAAATGCTTTTCAAATTATTGAAAATAATGAAGGATTAGCACGATTTGAATGGTTTCCTCAAAATATTAAAACACTAAATAAAAACTTTGAAGTAATAGTTGAAGGTGAAGTTTATTCTTTAGGTAAGAAAGATCCAAATATTAGTACATTAAGATTTGCTATTAATACTTTTTTCATTGATGAAATGGAAATCGCATCAAATAATACTACGAATCAAGTAGAAGATAATACTAATCCAATTGAAATTAATAATGACATTAATTCTAATCCTCAAGTAATTCAGGTTAGAGATGTTTTGAGTGATATTTCTTTTTTTCCAGACAATCCAGTAAGTGCAATTGCATTAACAAGATGGAAAGCAACTGTTCGAGTTTTTGGAATTGATTTAACAAAAGACTTGAAGAATATTCCAAAGATAATTGCAGACGAAAAGCACAATATAAAAATTGAAGAAATTGATAGTAAAGCGATTTATTTGAGTGGGAAAACTTCTGCCGATGAAAGCTATAAAGTAAAAGTAGAAATTGAAAGAAGTGCGGATAATCGACTTGCGAGTACTGAATTTACTGTAAAGCCATTAATGATTCAATTCCCAGATTATCCTAAAGTTATGTACCCAAATAAGAGTTATACATTTAAACCAAATTTACCGAACAACACTTATAATAGTTATTCTGCTAAATTATTTTATAAAAATGACTTATTAGCATATTCTGATGATGGACAAGATTTTGAATATATTCCTCAGAATTCTGATACAAATAGAATTCTTAAATTAGTTAGATATATTGATGGAAAACAACATGATTATAAAGAAAATATAAGAGTTATCTCTCCCCCAGCACCAGAAATTACTAAAAAAACTTATAGTAATGGAGTTATAACCATAACAACCAAATGTTATGGAAAATTGACAAATGATTTGAATAATGTTGTCTCAAAACTTGAGTTTAATAAAGAAAATATTAAATATCAAGATTTAACTGGCTCAACTCAATATCTTGATAATTACATTATTCAAGTTTTTAAAATAAATGCTGAAAACATAAGTAATTCTATTCAAATTACTGCAATAGATGAAAGAGGAATTTACTCTAAAACTGAGAAAATTACTTTCTAACTATAGCATATTTTTATATTAATTTAATTAATTTATAAACTCTTAGATAGAAATCAATAAAATTTTACTTTTTTTCGTTAATTTTGTTTTTTTGAAAAATAAATAAATGAAAATGAGAGAATTTCCTAAAAACTTAAATCCAAAAGAATACGAAGATAAGTGGTATAAATATTGGCAAGAACAAGAATTATACTTAACGCAAGATGATAGCAAAAAGCCATATTCTATTTTTATGCCTCCTCCAAATGTTACTGGTATTTTGCACTTTGGTCACGTACTAAATCATACTTTACAAGATTTGTATATTAGAAAGAAAAGAATGCAGGGCTATGATGCACAGTGGTTTCCTGGAATGGATCATGCGGGTATTGCAACTCAAACTAGAGTTGAAAAACACTTAAAAGAAAGTGAAAATATCACGAAATATGACCTTGGTAGAGAAAAGTTTATTGAAAAAGTATTGGAATGGAAAGATAAATATGGCGGAATAATTTTCGAGCAATTACAAAGATTAGGTGTTTCTGCAAATTGGTCTAAAATGCTTTTCACTATGGATGAAAAAGCATCTAATGCTGTAAGAGATGTATTTATAGAACTATTTGATAAAGGACTGATTTACAAAGGGAAACGTATAATCAATTGGTCTCCCCTTGCAATGACAGCACTTTCTGATGAAGAAGTAGAATTTAAAGAAGTTAATGAAAAGTTTTATACTATGAAGTATTACTTTGAAAACTCTGATAAATATCTTAAAGTTTCAACTGTTCGACCAGAAACAATTTTTGGTGATATTGCAGTAGCTGTCAATCCAAATGATGAAAGATTTAAAGATTTAATTGGACAATATGTTATAGTTCCATTGGTTAATAGAAAAGTTCAAATTATTGCTGATGATTATGTTGATATTGAGTTTGGAACTGGTTGCTTAAAAGTAACTCCAGCCCATGACCCTAATGACTTTGAAATTGGGAATAGACATAATTTAGAAACAATTAATACATTAAATCCAGACGGTACTTTAAATGAAGAAACTGGTGAATTTAATGGTATTGAAAGATTTAAAGCAAGAAGAATTATTTCTGACAAACTACAAGAGCTTGGTCTGATTGAAAAAATAGAAGATTATACTCATAATGTTGGATTTTCTCAAAGAGGTGGAGAAGTTATAGAGCCATATTTATCAGACCAATGGTTTGTTAATATGAAGCCGCTTGCGGAGATAGCACTTCAACCACTTGCAGATGGAGAGATTAACTTTCACCCTAATCATTGGGTAAAAACTTACAACCATTGGATGAATAATATTAAAGATTGGTGTATATCTCGACAATTGTGGTGGGGACATAGAATTCCTGTTTATTATTCAGAAGATGGGCAATTCACAGCCGCAAAAAATGAAGATGAAGCAAGAGTAAAATTAAATTTAGATAGTAATGCTAAGTTATCTCAAGATGAAGATGTACTTGATACTTGGTTTTCTTCATGGTTATGGCCAATGACAACAACAGGTTGGGATAGTGAAAACCCAGAAAATAGTCATTCAGATTTAGCAAAATACTTGCCTTCGGACTTACTTGTAACTGGTCCTGATATTATTTTCTTTTGGGTGGCAAGAATGATAATGGCTACTAAAGAATTTAATGGGCAAGTACCTTTCAAAGATGTGTATTTTACCTCTATGATTCGAGATGGAAAAGGACGTAAATTATCTAAATCACTTGGAAATTCTCCTGACCCACTTAATATAATTGACAAATATGGTGCTGATGCAGTTCGATATACTATGATTTATCTTGCACCTCTTGGGCAAGATGTAAGAATGGATGTTGATGTAAATGCTCAAGATATTCCATCTATGGAAATGGGTAGAAACTTCGCTAATAAAATTTGGAATGCTGGTAGATTTTTACAGATGAAGTATAATGAAGCAGAGTCAAGTGCTGAACATATTCTTTCGGAAAGTGAGTATTCTTTAGCGGATAAATGGATATTATCTAAGTTAAATACAGCGATTAAAGATATAGATAATTATATTGAGAATTATAAAGTTACAGAGTATTCAAAAGTGCTTTATGATTTTATTTGGAAAGATTTTTGCGATTGGTATGTAGAAATTGTGAAAATACAATTTAACAATGGTGATGAAGATTATAAAAAACGAATTGCTAATTTTGCAATTACTATTTTTAACGATATTATCAAATTATTACACCCAATAATGCCATTTATTACTGAAGAAATTTGGCATTTATTAAATGGAGATGATGTAAGTTCAATAAGCGTTGAAGATTCACCTTCATTTATAGATAATAGTATTGATAAAACTTTAGAATTAGATTTTAATTTAATTCAAGATATTACGGACGAAATTAGAAAAGTAAAAGCAACTTCACAATCAGTAGATGCAAATCAAAAGTTAGATGTAATTTTAATAACAAATGATATTAAAAATCAGACAATAATTAATAATTCTGTTCAAATATTAAAAACTTTATCAAAATCTTCTGATATTAAAGTAATAGAAAAATTAAGTGAAGAACCAGCTAATTACTTGTCTTCTGTAGTTAAAGGAATTGAAATAATAATAATTCTTAATATTGAAATTGATAAAGAAGCTGAGATGGAAAGATTAAGTACAGAAGCAAAGCGATTAGAAGGTCAAATATTTGGGATTAAAAAGAAATTAGAAAACGAGAAGTTTGTAAGTAATGCTCCAGAAAAAGTAGTCGAAATCGAAAGAAAAAAACTGTCAGATATGACTGATAATTTGAATAAAATTAAAGAAAGTATATCGAAATTATAAACTTTTAATACAATTTTATCTTATTTGTTTTATAAAAAGTGCTATTTTATAGCACTTTTTTTTTATATTTTAAGTGTTTTTTACAACTATATCATTATGTTAATAATTTTAACATCCTCTAAATACCTATGTTTTAAGTATGTTTTTGTTAATTTTATAAAAAAAAATTTGGAATTTTATAAAAAATAATATAAGTTGTGAATTAGAAAATCTTAATTCTTGATAAAAATATTTAAAATTTGCAAAAAAAAAGGCAGGACTGCAATCCTGCCAACCATCAAAAAAAATACTTTGGGAGTAATATAATAAGATGGTAAGTACATAACGTAAATTTTTAAAAAAAGTTACAAAATTAAGATATATTTTTATATTAAATTTAGGGGTTATGTATGAAGAATTATAAACTAATTCTTTTCATTGTCTTTTTTAGTGTAATGTATAGCTATAATGCATTAGCTAATGTTACTTTAGAAGGGAGTGTAAAAGATAAAAAAACAGGGATGGCTCTAATCGGAGCATCTATTTCTGTTCACGATCAGGCAGGAAATTTCTTGTCTGGTGCTTATGCTTCAAATGACGGATCATTTAAAATCGTCATGAAAACCACAGGTAATCTTACCATAAGAACTTCTTATTTAGGTTACAAAAAATATACATCAACTATGAATTATAGCGATGGTGACACAAAGACTCTAAATATCGAGTTAATTCAGGATGTTGTAGGGCTTGAAGAAATTGTTGTAACTGGACTAGCTTCAAAAAACTCAAAAGATGTATCAGAAGTTGCTGTTACGAAAATTGACGCTGCTGAGCTAACTGAAAAACAAAACTATTCTGACTTTAGTCAAATGGTAACAGGTAAAATACCTGGCGTTCAAATGAGCAATGCCTCAGGAAATGCAGGTGGAGGAGTTAGATTTCAAGTTAGAGGTGGTGGAGGTCTTAATGGAGATGGTCAACCTGTAATTTATGTTGATGGTGTTAGATTTACAAACAATGAAATGGGTATTGATATTGGTGGACAAGGATATTCTACTTTAGCTGATATTAATCCTAATGACATAGAAAGTGTTGAAATCCTTAAAGGGCCAGTAGGTGCAGCACTTTATGGAACGCAAGGGTCTAATGGTGTTGTTTTAATTACAACTAAAAATGGAAGAAGACAAAATGATTTTTATCAAGTAAATGTAAAATATACGGGTGGATGGAACGAGCAACAAACTCCGTATAGTAGTGACCAATTTGTAAATGCTGATGTTGCTAATTCTATTTTTGTAGATGGTGCAATTCAAGAAACTGGAATTGGAGTTCAAGGTCAATCTGGTATTTTTAATTATTATTTTGGATATACTGGAAGACAAGAGGACGGAATTTTATTTCAGAATAATTTAGACAGAGAATCTTTAAGAGGTAATTTTTCAGTTACTCCTTCTTCAGAATTCAAATTAGATATATCAACTAACTTCGTAGGTACTGAAAGCTCGAGACCAATGAGTGATAATAATATTACAGGATTTATGGGAAATGTATTGTTATTCGACCCTCCTTTTGCATTTACTGATAGTGCGGCTGCAGCAGCGGTTTCAGATAGAACAGATAATTCGAGATTTATTGGATCTGCGGCTGTTACATATCAACCGAACTGGATGCCAAACTTACATTCAAGACTTTCAATGGGAATGGATTATATGGATTTTAATAATACTCAAATCTATTCTCCTGATTATGTTTATTCAGGTGTAGCAGCAAGTGGGGCAAAACAAGTATATAATCAAAATAGAAAGAACTTCAACATGGACTTCAATATTGGATATGATTGGAAGATTAACGATGACATAGGAATGGAAACAGTTATTGGTTCACAAGTATTTACTTATAAAAGTAATACAAATTTTATTTCTGTTATTGATTATCCTTCTGCAGATTTAACAAACTTATTGTCTGGACTTACTTATCAATCTGCTGATGATTATATTAGAGAATATAGAGAAGCAGGAATATTTTTAAGACAAGATTTTAACTATAAAGATATAGTTTACGCAACTGCTGCAATTAGACAAGACTATTCAAGTGTTTTAGGTGCAGATGCTAATAAAATAATTTATCCAAGATTATCAACTGCATTCAGATTAGATAATGTGATGGATACTAAAGATTTTAATTTAGTGAAAATTAGAGCTGGTTGGGGGCAATCAGGACAATTACCAGGACTGTTAGCTGGTCAATCTCTAAGATGGGGACCTTTAAATGCAGGACCAGGAGTTGGAGCTCAAATTACATCAATAGGTAATGCTGATATTAAGCCAGAAAGTATTAATGAAATTGAGTTTGGTTTTGAAGTAGAATATAACAATGCTTATGGTGTTGATTTCACTTATTACCAACAATTTGCTACGAACTCTATCATCAATAGACCAAATGCTCCTTCAACTGGATTAACAGCCACTAGTATTCCTACAAATATTGGCGAAATTGAAAGTTCTGGGTTTGAATCAATGTTTTACGCATCTCCAATTATGACTGAGGATTATCAATTAGATTTAAGATTAATTCTAAATTATCAAACTAATAAAATAGTAAGTTTAGGTGGATCTCAAGATTTAATAACTTGGGATATAGTTGGATGGTATGAAAACCAACCAAGATCTGCATTTATGGGTCAAAAAGTACTTGGTGCATTATTTGACGAAAACGGAGTTTATGCAGGTGAAGATGTAACTGCTGATAATGTATATATTGGTAGTCCATTACCAAAAATGACTGGTTCATTTAACTTATCTTTTAGATTCTTGAAAGACTTTACTTTCTATTCTCTTTTTGATTTTGCTCAAGATGTATATACTTTAAATTATACAAGAAGATATCAAGTATTATTTGGTACTGATGTAGAATCTAATGAATTAAGTGAACAATTAGCAGCTCAAACTCCAGGTAGTGCTGAATATATTGCAACTGCAAATAAATTAGCTAAATTATCTGCTAATTATGTAACTAACTTTGCAGAAGAAGCAAGCTGGTTAAAATTAAGAGAAGTTAGTTTAAGATATAATGCTACTAAAATGTTCAATAAACTAATGGATAGAAAAGTAGTTTCAGATTTAAATTTAGTTTTCTCTGTTAGAAATGTAGCAATATGGTCTCCATACAATGGTATAGATCCAGAAGTAAATACAACTGGTTCAAGAACTAATGTTGGAAGAAATGTTGACTTTTTAACATTAGCAGCACCAAGAACATTTAATTTCTCAATTAATTTAGGATTATAAAGGTAACAAAATGAAAAATATATATTTAATATTACTTTTAACATTTGCTATTTTTTCATGTGATGACTTTGTAAGTGATTATGAAAAACCAAATGATTCAATTGGTAACGACCAATTTAAAACTGCAAAAGATGCACAGTTTTTAGTAAAAGGTGTTCAAGGGCTTTTTGCTGAAGCTTATGATCAAATGACATCAATGGCCGGAGGATTGTCTGATGAAATGAACTTTACAAGAGATATCCAAGGAGCATCTTTTGTTCAGTTTGATGAAATTAACAGAGCAACTACATTGCCTCCTTTACCATTAAATCCAAATAACAATTCAATTGCAAATGGGTTTAAAGCTGTTCAAGAATTTAGAAAGCATACTGAATTATTAATTGAAAAATGTGAAAATGACATTGTGTTCAATGAAGGCGAAGAAGGGATAAAAAATGATGCACTTTATAATGGATATTTCTATTCTGCAGTTGCTAAATACTTTTTAGGTTCATATTTTGGATTAGAAATAAATAGCCCAGGTGCTACTATTGATGTTGGTCCATTATTATCAAGAAGTGAATTATACACAATGACTTTAGCAGATTTGGCTGAAGCAGAAAAATATGCTTCTGAAGCTCAATTAAGATCAATCAATACTTTTAGAGCTAGAATTTATATACTTCAGAATAATACAACTATGGCTGCAACAGCACTAAGTGCTGGAATGGTTCAAGGTGATGCAAATGTTAATGCTTTATACAATGCTTTAGCTTTAAATGATTGGTTCTATGATTCTGGTAATGGTAGAATTCAATGGTATGCAGCCCCTCGTTATGCTGCTTATTTAGATTTGGATCCTAAAGAAAGTGCAAGAATTCCATTATTTTCTTTTCCTGGTACAGCTACTGATAGTACTGGTGCACCTTTGAATGTTTATTCTATTCAAAACAAACACTCAACTACTGAATCTCCAATAAGATTTTTAGGTTGGCAAGAAAATGAATTGTTATTAGCTGAATTAGCTATTGATGGTGGTGATGTAGGGACAGGACTTATTCATGTAAATAATGTAAGAGCAAGTTATAACTTAGATGCTATAGATGATCAGTATATAACTGACAACTATGCTGGTGATGCTATGGCAATGCTTATTGCTGAAAGAGATAAAGAATTCTTCTGTGAAGGAATGAGGTTATTAGATCAAAGACATTTTGATTTATGGCATTTAGATCCAGCAACTTCTTGGATGCACTTGCCATTACCTTTAGCTGAAAGACAAGCAAATCCAAATTTATAATTTATATTCTTTGGATGAAAATAAAAAAGGAATTACATAAGTAATTCCTTTTTTTTTATATTAATAATTCTAAATGCTTAGTAATCATCTCTATATCAAAACTATCTGAATATTCAAACAATGTATTAGCAAATTCAATGATATTATTATTATTTGCCTCTTTACCAATTTGAAGAATCTCATTTGCAATTTCATTCACTTCATTAATTTGCATTGTATCAATCACATTATTCAAATCTAATTTGAGATTATTTTTTATAAAATTAATATCTTCAAGTGATACAAAACCTTTTATGCTTTTGCTTGCTTTGCTAACTTCACTTATTTCATATTCTAAATATTTTTTTAAAACTTCTAATGCTACTTTTAATTCAATTGGTTTGGTTAGATAATCATCAAAATACTTTGCATTGTCTTCAATATTATGACTCATAGCTAATGCAGATAATGCAATAATTGGAGTATTGATTTTCATATCATTTTTTATAATCTGAGTTGCCTCTATTCCATCCATTTCAGGCATTTGAATATCCATCAGCACTAAATCATAAGTATTTTTTTCCATGAAACTGATAGCTTCTTTTCCTGTATATGCCTTATCATAATTTAATATTCCAATTTGCTTTAGTATTGTTTCAAGAAGTAATAAATTCAATTCATTATCATCAACTATTAATAATTTAGAATTAATGAATGTGATATTATAAGCATTTTGAATTTTAAATTGTTCCTCTGCTTTATATTTTAAATTAGATAGTAATAAAGTAAATTCAGATCCTTTTCCTAATTCACTTTTTACTTTAATTTCACCATTCATCATATTTGCTAGTTTTTTAGAAATAGACAATCCTAAACCAGTTCCACCATATTTTCGAGTTGATTGATCATCTTGTTGTTTAAATTCTTCAAAAATAAGATTCAAATTGCTTTCTTTAACGCCAATTCCTGTATCAATTACAGATATTTCTAAATCTACTAAATCATTCTTGTTGATTTTATGCTTTAGAACTATCTCTATCCCACCCTTATCAGTAAATTTTATTGCATTCCCTATTAAATTTAATAGTATTTGTCTAATTCTTATTTCATCTACTTCTAATACTTTTGGAAAAGCATCGTCGATTAAATATTTAAATGTTAAATGTTTTTTTGAAGCTAGTATTGAAAACATATTACTTAGCTCTTTTATCATTGTTTTAACATTGGTATCTTTTAACTCTAAATTTAATTTTCCTGCTTCTATTTTAGATAAATCTAAAATATCATTTATAAGAGTTAATAAAGTTTTACCTGCCGACATCATTGAACTAACATACTCTACATTTTCTTTGTTTTCAAGACGATTTAACAATATTTCACCAAATCCTAAAATTGAGTTCATTGGTGTTCTTATTTCATGGCTCATATTAGCTAAAAAGACACTCTTAGTCTTATTTGCTTCTTCAGCAGCTATTCTTGCTAACTTTAGTTCCCGCTCTCTTTCCTTCGCAGTCGTCACATTTCTTGTAATTGAATATATTAACATATCATCTGGATTAGATTGAGCATTCCACGATAACCAAACAATTTTGCCTGATTTTGTAATATATCTATTCTCAAAATTTAACACTGGTTCATTCATAACATTAATAAATGCTTCTTGAGTTCTATTAATATCATCTGGATGTATAAAATTCCAAAGTGGTTTAGCTTTTATCTCATCTATCGAATATTCTAAGGTTTCTGACCAAGCATCATTTAATTGCTTAAAGTATGCATCAGTCCCACAAACTGAAATCATATCTAAAGACATATTAAAAATACTATCCCTTTCTTCTTGTAATCTAATTCTATCGGTTATGTCTTGAAAAGTACCAAAAATTTTAGTTGTAACTCCATTTTCTTGCAATACTTCAGCTATAGCATTAACCCAGACTCTGTTATTTTTAGCAGTGATTAAAGGTAATTCAAATTCCCAACCTTTACCTGTTTTAATTGCTTCAGTAATTACATTAGTAACATGATCTCTTACTTCGGGTGCATAAAAATTAATACCTGTTTCAATGTCAGGTACAAAATCCATATCAACTTCGTGGATTCTTTTTGTTTCATCAGACCAAGTTACAGTTCCATTTACTAAATCAACTACCCAATTCCCTAATTTTGCAGTTTTCTCAGCGAGTTCTAATCTATTATTTTTTTCTTTGATTTCTTTTTCTTTTTCAACTCTATCAGAAATATCTTCAACTATACTCCAAATTAAATCAACATTATTGTTATCTTTAATTCTAATTCCATTTAGTAAAACAGGATAAGTAGTACCATCTTTTCTAATATACTCTTTTTGATAAGGTCCATAGGATCCCTTTTTGTTCAAATCATCTAATTGAATTCTTTCTTGTTCTTCATATTTTTTTGGAGTTAAATCCCAATAACTAAGATTTAAAAATTCTACTTTTGTATAGCCAGTTGGTTCTAATATTTTATCATTAATTTCGATAAATTTACCGGTTTTGAGATCTGTTAGTGCTATTCCATAGGGAGCTAAAGTAACGAATGAGTTAAATATAGATTCACGATAACGTATTTCATTTTCTTGAATTTTTTGTTTAGTTATGTCTTTTACAATTCCATCAATTCTATCGCTTTCACCATTTTTACCTTTTATTATACTTCCTGAACTATTCACCCATTTTAATTCACCATGTTTAGTAACTATCCTATAAACAATATCTTTAAAATTTCCATTTTCTTGGAGTAATTTATCTATTTTATCTATTATATATTTATCGTCTTTATAAATTACTTCTTTCCATAAATTTGAATTTTTAAACCATTCATCAGTTGAGTAACCAAATAATAATTCAGCTGAAGGAGAAATATAAATATAATTCATATCTGGTAATGAAACTGATGAAATAACATCATTGATTTCATTTAATATACTACTTAATTTTTGTTGAGTTTTTACTAATTCCATTTCTCGTTCAACTCTTTCAGTAATATCTGCCCCAACTCCAATATAAGCAAAGATTTCGTCGTTAGAATCTAATAATGGTCTTCCATTTATTGAGTGTTGAACAAATTGTCCATCTTTTCTTCTAATTTTGAATGAAATATCTTTAAATTTTGATTTAGATCTTCTAATTGAAAAGAATTGTCTTTGTAATTTCCTTTTATCTTCATCAATCATAAAGTCATAAGGTGACTTACCAATTACTTCTTCTTTAGTATAACCTAACAACTTATAAAACCTATCAGAAACAAAAGTATAACGACTAAATTCATCGGCTTCCCAGATATATTCACCAGCAGCATCAATAATATTTTTGAATCTTTTTTCACTATTAATTAACTTCTCTTGAGTTAATAATAATTCATTAATATCAGTATGAGTACCAATAATCCTTAATGGATTTCCTTCTTCATCTCTTTCAATTATTTGACCTCTTGCTAATATCCATTTATATGTACCATCTTTGCATAACAACCTATTTTGTGAAACATATACATCTTGTTTCCCTTCAAAATAATCATTTAATTTAGAAAATACTTCTTCTTTGTCGTCTGGGTGAATCCTATTATTCCATTCTTCAAATTCATTTTTTAATTCATGATCTTCAAAGCCAATCATAGATTTCCACATTTTAGAAAAGAATACTTCATTAGTTTTTGTATTCCAATCCCAAACACCATCTCCACTACCTTCAATTGCAAATTGCCATCTTTTTTCAAGGTCTTGAATTTTTAACTCATTTTCTTTTTGTTCGCTGATTTCAATACCAACACCGACAATTTTGGTTGAGTCTGCATTTTTCTCAAATATACTGAATGTTGATTGTAGCCAAATAAATTTACCGCTTTTATCTTTTATCCTAAATTCAACATTTACGCTTTTATCTTTATTCGAACTTAATAAATCAATAATACTATTTAAAACTTCTTCTTTATCATCTTCATTTATCAAAGAAAAGAAAGATTTTTCAAACTCATTGATTTCTTGTAAGTTGAAAGACAGTCTATCTTCTATCCTTTTATTAATATATGATAATTTCAAACTATTATTATCAAATATACCAATGAAAACAGGTGATATAGATAAGACATTATTAATAAATAAACTACTTTCAATTATCTTTGATTCATTTTCTTTTTGCTTTTCAATATTTTCAATAATTCCTAATAATTTAGTTGGATTATTATTTTCATCTCGTTCAAATATTTTATTAGTTATTCTATTCCAAATAAAATTATTTTCTTTATCTAATACTCTGACTTCTGTTGAATATGTATCATCCGTATTTTTTTCTAATAATCTTTTTCGATTTTCTAAAAATTTATTTAAATCATCCTTATGAAATAATCTTCTATATACTTCAAATATATCTAAAATTTCATCATCAACATGAAAATAATCAGAAAAATCTACATTGTTAAAAATAAATTCATTATTAATAAAATCATATACATATATATAAAAAGGGCTGGCTTTAGTTATCGAATCTAATAATTTACTTCTTTCTTCTAATTGAATTCTTAAATTTTCTTCTTCTGTTATGTCTCTAATTATACAAATTAATTTATCTCCTTCAAATGAAAGAATTCTTGCTTCGAAATATGATTTTTTGTCTAAAATCATCAAATCATATTTAGCAACTTGTAAAGTTGAGCTATTTTTAGCATCTTCTATTTTGGTTTTAATGATATCGTATATATCAGGTGGTATGATTATACTTAGATTTTTACCTATAAATTCTTCAATAGGCATAAATAATAAATCAGGAGTATTTGTATATACCTCTAAAAAATTACTGTCATTATCTAAAACAAAAATTAAATCAGGATTAGTTTTTAGTATAGCTTTTAGTTCAAGGTTCTTTGATATCAGCTCTTCAATATTCTTATTTTGCATTTTTTTAATATTTTATTGATTTTTTACACAAATTTAATAATAAAAAATTAAATAATAAGTATCTATAAGTTTTGCTTTACAATTTTGCATTTCGTAAATTTGTAAAAATATATTATCAAAGGAGAAAAATTATGGAAATGGGAATTTGTTATGGTGGTGTTCCAACCAAAATTCATAATAACACAATGGGAATAAGAGGGTATGACTTCATTGAATTCTACTCTGGTGCTGGAAAAATGTTTGCCTATTGGCATGCTAAAGCTATGGGATTGGACATAGTTGCTTATAAAGGACCAGAAACTGGTCATAGAGACAGAATGTCTTTCTTATTAGCGTCTGAATCAAATCCAAACTTTAAAATTGTTATAACTTCTGCACTTCAACCTGAAACTTATGATATTCATAGTTTTTTAAATAGACATGGTGATGGTGTTAAAAGATGGACAGTAGAAGTTGATAATGTAGAAGTAACTTATGCGAAAGCATTAAAAAATGGTGCAATTCCAGTTAAAGATCCTTATAAATTAGAAGATAAGGACGGTTATGTTGATATGGCTGCAATCAGACTATATGATGACTGTGAAATAAATTTTGTTAATTATGATAATTACAAAGGATTGTTTCAACCTGGTTTTGAAAAACCACATTTTGATTGGAATATTGAAAGAAATGATACTGGCTTAAAAGGTATTGATCATATTGTTGGTAATGTAAATATTAATGAAATGGACTACTGGGCAAGTTATATTAATAAATCTTTAGATTTTGAAACTTTCGTAGATTTTGGACCTGGTGATATTTCAACTCAATATTCTGCATTAATTTCTAAAGTAGTTCGTTCTAAAGATGATATTATAAAGAATCCAATTAACGAACCTTATGATGGATTGAAAAGAAGTCAGATTGAAGAATATATTATGCAATATCATGGATCTGGTATTCAACACATTGCTATACTAACTACTGATATTATTACTACAGTGTCTAATTTAAGAAAGAATGGCGTTGAATTTTTAGACCCACCACCAAACTCTTACTATGAAGATATAGCAAGCAAAGATTTTGGATTAACTGAAGATATTAAAGAATTACAAAAAAACAACATCTTGATTGATGTTGAAGGTAAAGGTTATTTACTTCAGATATTTACAAAACCTATCGGTGACAGACCCACTTTCTTTTATGAAATAATACAAAGAAGAAAAGGAGCTTCTGGATTTGGGCAAGGTAATTTCCAAGCTTTATTCGAAGCTATTGAAGTTGACCAAGCTAAACGTGGTAACTTAGATAAATAGTTTTAAGCTAATATTAAATAAAATGGCTGTCTAAATAGACAGCCATTTTTTTTATCCTGCATCTTGATATGCTTTTTTAATCCAACTATATACTTCGTCTGTTATTTCTTTTTTATCCATAATTTTAATTTTATGTGAACACATTGAATTTTTACTCTTCACATATTCTAAGATACCTTCATTTTCAACATTTTTTACATTTAACCCTATTTCAAATCGAGTTTTAGTTGCTGGTTGAAGTAAAGCAAATTGCTTTTTTCTTCTTAAACTTACAGAAGCATTCTTTGGAGCTACTTCAATATCATCTCCAAATTTCAAAATCTCTTTTAACAATATATTATAGATTTCTCTTAGATTTTCTTTACCTTTATATTGCTTTTCTACCAAATCTTCTTTATTCTCTACAGAAGCAGAGTCCGACTCTCTTGCTTTATGAGCAACTAAATTAGCAAATCCATGAGTAAAATTATGTTTTTCTTTTAAAAATTTTATTATCTGGCCATGTTTCTCAAAATTTTCATTCTTAACAATTTCAACCCATTCGTGAATTGTTTTTCCTGTATTTTTAGCCAAATTGTCTATCATTGTTTGAGCTGGGTTGTCCATTATAATTCCTTTAAATTTTAATTTGAGATTTTGCAATTTAAAAAAGGATTTATAAAAAATAAAATAAATTAATAAATATTACTTTCACGTAATAGGTATTGGAAGTCTTTTAGTTGTGATGCTTTTAAGCCAATACGGAAAAATAAACTTCTATGAATACCAATAGGAGTCCAATTAAGAGACATATCCCAACAACCTAAATCTTTGCTAACTCTAATCTGCGGTGCATTAAGTTCTTTATTGATAAAATCATAATTGATTCCACCTGCTAATTTCATAGTTTCTGTTAGTTTTAAATCAATAGTGATTTGTGTTCTAAATGTTTCTGTAATATTTAATGGATTACTCCTATTATTTGAATAGTTTACATTTATATTTACATTCCATTCAAAATCAATTGGTGCATATCCCGGAGTGTTATCGCCAAAAACATCAAAGTCTTCAAAGTTATTAGTTTGATTATTAAAAATCCTTCCACCTAATTTTTTTCTTGTAGAATCAGTAATTGATTGATTATTCTGATCTTGTCTTTGATTTAATGATATTCCTTTATCAGAGAATGAAGTTCCTATACCAATATCAAATGACTCTACTTTGGCTATTCCTTTTCCTGCCTCGTAGAGTGATCTATCTACTTTACGGTATGATGTTATCTGATTAGTAGTAGTATTAAAAACAGGGTCTGAATCATATAATCCAAATACTATATTACCAGAAAAATTTAAAAACTCTAATACGGGAGTATTAAAATTTGCTCTAATATCTGAAAATTTTAATGAATCTCTCTCAAAATCATAAGAACCATTTAAATTAAAGTTTAACAATTCAAGGTTTTCTGCATCAACTGAATCTCCTTTATCTACTTTTATTTCAAATTTATTGTTCAGGTTATATGATAAATTTTGAGAAGCTCTATTAGATGATGAACCACCACCTCCATCTTTTTCAAACACTCTGTACATTATTTCGTTAGTATCTTTATCAATATATGTGTCATAAAAACTTGATTGCGATTGGTCTGGACGGTAATTGTAAGAGATTGATGGTTCTATAGTGTGTCTTGCACCTTTTACATTTATCTTCCTTAAAAACTCTGCTTGAGTAATACCATATAATCGAGTTTGTAATCTTGCACCTGTTGACCACCAATATTCTGAGAAAAATCCTTGAATTTCATTTTCCTTTACTTCATCGTCTATTGGGTCATAGTATTTCTCTATTTTCCTTCCAAAATTATTCATTCCGAAATTTACTGATGGTTGTAAACTTAAATTCCAAAATTTAGGAACATTATAGCTAATTCTTGGATTATGATATACATAGTATTTTTCATTTGTATTAAATGTAGTATCATAGTTTGTTACTTCATCTTCAATAAATGAACTTATATCTCTTGTCTTTTTCTGATACAGTTCTCCCCTAACTCCATAAGAAAAGTTAAAGTCTTGATTGTATAATTTGAATAAAGATTTATTTGGTAAGTTATATTCTACTCTTGGAGTTTGGTCAAATTCACCGGTAATTAATTGTTGGTTTCTTGAATAGTTTACCGATAGATTATCACCTGTAACTAACAAACTATTTTTTGCATAAGATAAATTAGAATTTGCATTTTGAGTAACACGCTGAGCTAAATTAGATACAGTTCTTCTATTAAAGTCTTGAGTTTTATAGATTAAATTCCCACTTATTTTATCTTCGGGTGTTATTGCCCAATTAAAATTTGAAACATTAACAGAGTAGTTTTCTTGCATTTCAGATTCGGTGTCAAATCTTGTTTTACCCCATTGAATATCAACATTACCATTTAGTTCATCACCTTTTCTGAATCTTGAGTATGACTTTGCTACAAATCCACCTTTTGAATAAAAATCGGCTGTTAATTTTGTGTCCCAATATTCAGATGCAGCAAAGTAATATCCAAACTCTTGGAAAACTAATCCCCTTGTTGATGAAAAATCAAATTGAGGAATAATAAATCCTGACCTGCGTCCTGATTGCATATTAAAAAATAAACCAAATGGATAAACTAAGAGCGGCATATCTTGAACATAAAATACAATCGGGTCAAGAAATATTTTACTTTTTCCAATCATTTTCATTTCTGAGGAGCCAAAATATGCACTCGGATTTTCTTCATTGCAAGGTGTATAAAAACCGTCTTGAATATTAAATTCATTTTGAGAAATACGTTTTATCTTCTTTCCGTAATAATAACCTTCGCTTAGCTCTGTTTCTCCTTGAGAGATTACACCCTTACTTGTTTTATAATTATATAAAATTCGCTCACCATAATACTCTTCACCTTTTTCAACTAATTTAGGATAGCCAAATTCATTTCCGAGTGAATCTGTTCCACTTAATGCTTCTAAGGTGCTTTCACTAAACCTTACTATGATTTCATCTGCTTCGAGATTTCTACCACCCATATTAATCACAGATTCATTTTTCAATCTCATTCTTTTGCTTTTAAGATTAAGGGAAATTGTATCTAAAGATTTCATTTCAATAATTGTATCTAAGCCAGAAGAAGATTTTTTTGAAGGAGTTTTTAAAGTATCACTTAGCACATTATCCAAATTCAAGGTATCACTAATGATTTGGTTTTCAGTTTTAATAACAAGAGAAGTATCTATCTGAGAATACACATAGATAGAATTGAAAATAAAAAATATTATTATTATTAATTTCAATTGTTACTTGATTTCTTGAAGTTTAATTGACTTAGGTAAACTAAACTGTAGTTCTTCTAATTTATCATTTATTTTATAATTATCTATTTTCATTTCCAAACGTCCAGCTATTTTAGGAAATATAATATTGATTTTATGTGCTAATTTAAAATTATCAACAGCTTTATAATCTAAATAATCTACAGTTAATATAGCTTTATTTGACTGATCAAGTAATTCATATTTAGTTAGTAAGCCAAATTTATTAACAATTACTTTTTCAGTTGTTTTATTATCAAGTTTGTTATGATAAGTAGTTGATTCTTTATTTTCTGATTTCTTTTTATACTGTTTAGTACCAGATGGGATTTCACATCTCATAATTGAAATTAAATCTTCGAAAGATAATGCTATATTTGCTACTTTATTCAGATTTTCCGATGAAGGTACTCCTCCATAAGCTTCACCTTGAAACATATTATAAAATATAAACTTGCTTGAATTAGAATATAGCTTTGCTACTTCAATTCCAAATGGACCAAATAGGTTCATTTTAAATTCTTCTAATTTGTTAATATTAACTTCTACACTTGCCCCAACATTATTTGAAGGCATATTTACATCCATATTCCCTTCGATTAGAAGTGTAGTTAATTTTGGATTATAAAAAGGTAAATTTTGAGTTTCCTCGAATCGTTCTGTGATTTTCTTACTTGTAGTACAAGAAATGATAAATAGAACTGGTAAAATAACTAAAATTAATTTTTTCATTTTTTATAAATATTTTTAAAAAGATAACGTCAATTATGCAAAATTACTAAATAAATAAACTATACGAAAAATATATGATACACGTTACTAGAAGAGTCTTATTTTCTGCAAGCCACAGATTGCATAATCCAGAGTGGAATGAAAAGAAAAATTATGAAATATTTGATAAATGTAATAACCCAAATGGTCATGGTCACAATTATATAATGGAAGTAACTGTATCTGGTGTACCTGATATAAACACTGGTTATGTGTTAGATTTAAAAATAATGAAACGCATCATAAAAGAATATATTGTTGATAAAGTTGACCACAAAAACTTAAATTTAGATGTCCCTTTTTTAAAAGGAATAATTCCATCGGCTGAAAACATTGTTGTAATATTTTGGGAAATATTAAAAGATAAATTTGGCGAAAACGTTAAATTAAGTAAAATAAAATTATGGGAAACTGAAAATAATGTAATTGAATACAATGGTGACCCTGTAAAAATAAAAAAATTTAACGATTATATAGTTTAATGCCAACATTTGAATACGAAGAAAAATTATGGAAAAAAGGCAAAATAGTTGCTGGACTTGACGAAGTTGGTAGAGGTTGTTTAGCAGGTCCAGTTGTTAGTGCTGCAGCTATTTTGAACAATCAAATATTAAAGAAAGATTATTTTGATAAAATTAATGATTCAAAAGCATTAACTAAAGACAAAAGAGAATTAATTTATAAGGACTTAATTAATGATATTGAGTATTCTGTTAATTTTATAGATAATAATGTTATTGATGATATTAATATACTTCAAGCATCAATTCAATCTATGAAAAATAGTGTTGATGAATTAAACTCTAAAGTTGATCATCTTCTTATTGATGGAAATAGATTTGGAAATTTTCATACTGAATATACTTTAATTGTAAAAGGAGATAGTATTTCATATTCTATCGCAGCAGCATCAATAATTGCAAAGGTAATACGTGATAGATATATGATTGAGGAAGCAGATAAATTATATCCTGAATACGGTTTTGCAAAACATAAAGGATATGCAACTAAATATCATAGAGAAAAAATCATTGAATATGGCGTATGCCCTATTCATAGGAAAACTTTTTTGACTAAGATATTTTCAAATCAAAAAAAAATGTTTTAAATTGTATATTATAAATGGAAAAAATAAAAAATATGAATTTATTAGTTATAGAAGACAAAGACTTAGATTTATTATTTATTAAAAAAATCTTGAAAAGCAGTGGTGAAGAAATTAATTTGATGAGTGCAAATACTATTTTTGATGGTTTAGCACTAATTGATACTGAAAATATTGATTGTATCTTATTAGATATGCACTTACCAGATGGTGAAAAAGGTGATGCCTTTAGCAAAGTATTTAATAAATGCCCTCATATTCCAATAATTTTATTGACTGGACACTCTGATGTTGAATTAGGATTAGACCTTATTGACAAAGGTGCTCAAGACTTTATAATGAAAGAAGATATTAATTCTAAGGATTTACTAAAAGCAATTAAATTTGCTATAAGAAGAATTAGAACTGAAAATGAACTTAGAGAATTAAATGCAACTAAAGATAAATTTTTCTCTATTATGGCTCATGATTTAAAAAGTCCGCTTTCAATCTTTGCCTTGGCGACTGATACTTTAGTTAAAGAGTATGAAAACTTAGATAGAGAAGACTTGAATGAGTATTTAATAGATTTAAAAGATAATGCTCAAAACATTTATGGTCTTTTGGAAAATCTATTAACTTGGTCAAGAACTCAAAGAGGAAAAATTAATTTCACTCCTGATATTTTTGATTTAAGATTTATTATAGATGGTAATATCCAACTTTATCATACTGTTGCTACTGCAAAAAATATTGAAATCATTAATAATGTAACTGAAGAAATAAAAGTTTATTCCGATTCAAATTTAATAAATACAGTCTTGAGAAATTTAATTAATAATGCTGTTAAGTTTTCAAATACTAATGGTAAAATTACAATTTCTGTTGATAGTAATATAAAAAATTATCAAGTGAATGTAACTGATACTGGTGTTGGAATGAGTGAATTAGTAGTTGATAATCTATTTAATTTAGATTTTAATACAACTACTCTTGGTACTGATAATGAAAAAGGAACTGGCTTAGGTCTGATAGTTTGTAAAGAGTTTGTTAAATTATTAGGTGGTGAAATTTGGGCTGTTTCTGAATTAGGAAAAGGCACAACATTCAGTTTTACTATTCCTAAAAACTAATTTTTTTTTTTGAAACATTTTCAGAATTTTTAAGTATTATAAAGTAAATTATTTAAACAATAAATTAAAGGATTTTTATGAAATTATTTTCAATTTTAGCATTACTAACTGTATTTTCTCTTTCTTTTCTATCATCAGCAAAATCATCTGATGCAACTAAAAAAGATATGTTAACTGGAACTATTAAAACTGATAAAGGTGATATAATATTAGAGCTTTATGGTGATAAAACTCCACTAACTGTTGGTAGTTTTGTTAATTTAGCAAAAAGAGGATATTATGATGGTTTGAATTTTCATAGAGTTATCAACGATTTTATGATTCAAGGTGGCTGTCCTTTTGGTACTGGTTCAGGTGACCCAGGGTACAAATTTGAAGATGAAACAAGAGGCGATTTGAAGCACTCTGGTCCAGGTATTTTATCAATGGCTAATTCAGGTCCTTCTACAAATGGTTCTCAATTTTTTATCACACACAAAGAAACTTCTTGGTTAAATGGTAAGCATACAGTTTTTGGTAAAGTTATCCAAGGGCAAAATGTAGTAGATGCTATTAAACAAGGTGATAAAATTATTTCTGTATCAATTTCTGGTAAGATTCCAGCTGAAGTAAAAGCAGTTCAATCAAGAGTTGATGAGTGGAATAAAATCTTAGATAAGAAATTTCCAAAGCTAAAAGCTGCTGAAAAATTATAAGTTTAAAAAGCAAGTCTAAATGACTTGCTTTTTTTTTATTTGATTTTCTAACTCGCATTCCTTAATTTTACATTTATTTGAAAATATATTTACAAAGTATGAAAAGATTCAAATCCAGTATTACGACTAATTCACCTGAATTTAAAGATAATTTTAAATTTAATAAAGAAATTACAACAAAATTGAGTGAAGAACTTTCTAAAATTAAGCTTGGTGGTCCCGAAAGACACAGGGTTAGACATCAAGAAAGAGGAAAGTTACTTGTAAGAGATAGAATAAATAAATTAATTGATAAAGATACCCCATTTTTAGAGTTATCTGCATTAGCAGCTTATGATATGTATGATGATGAAGCTCCTTCTGCTGGTGTTGTTACAGGTATAGGTGTTATACACGGACAGGAATGTATCATTGTAGCAAATGACGCAACTGTTAAAGGTGGAACTTATTTCCCTATGACAATCAAAAAGCACGTTAGAGCTCAAAATGTTGCAATGAAAAATAATCTTCCCTGCATTTACTTAGTTGATTCGGGAGGAATTTTCCTTCCCTTTCAATCAGAAACATTTGCTGACAAAGACCATTTTGGTAATATTTTTTACAATCAAGCACAAATGTCAGCGATGGGTATTCCTCAGATTGCTGTTGTGATGGGTTCTTGTACTGCTGGAGGTGCTTATGTTCCTGCAATGAGTGATGAAGTGGTTATGGTTCGTAATCAAGCTACAATCTTCATTGGTGGGCCTCCACTTGTAAAAGCAGCAACTGGTGAAGTAGTAACAGCCGAAGAACTCGGTGGAGCGGATGTACATACTAAAATTTCAGGTGTGGCAGACCATCTCGCAGAAAATGATGATCATGCTTTACAAATTGCTCGTAATATTGTTGAGAATTTTGGAATTAGACCTAAAACTGATATTGGTAGAAAAAACTATGAAGAACCATTTTACTCACCAGAAGAACTTTACGGAATTATTCCTCAAAATATTAGAACACCATTTGATATTAGAGAATTAATTGCAAGAATTGTTGATGGCTCTAAAATTCAAGAATTTAAAGAAAATTATGGGAAGACTCTTGTAACTTGTTTTGCTAATATAATGGGCTATCCTGTTGGAATTATTGGTAACAACGGAGTAATATTTAGTGAATCAAGTCAAAAGGGTGCTCACTTTATTGAACTTTGTAGCATGAGAAAAATTCCATTAATTTTCCTTCAAAATATTACTGGCTTTATGGTTGGGAAAAAATCTGAACACGCTGGTATTGCTCGAGATGGTGCAAAATTAGTGCATGCTGTTGCAAATGCTCCTGTTCCGAAATTTACACTTATTGTAGGTGGCTCTTATGGTGCTGGGAATTATGCAATGTGTGGAAGAGGTTATGACCCTAACTTTTTATGGATGTTACCTTCTGGGAAAATATCTGTAATGGGTGGAGAACAAGCTGCTAATGTACTTGCACAAGTTAAAGTAAAACAACTCGAAGCAAAAGGTAATAAACTAAGTGCTGAAGAAATTGAAGATATTAGAAAACCAATTTTAGATTTATACGAATATCAAGCAACTCCTTATTATAGTTCGGCAAGATTGTGGGACGATGGAGTGATTGACCCTATAGATATTCGTAAAGTTCTTGCTCTGGGTATTTCTGCATCGTTAAATGCTCCTATTGAAGAAGCTAAATTTGGTATTTTTAGAATGTAAATAATTAACTAATGAAAAAATTACTTCAAAATTTTCATCAAAATGTTTATCCGAAATTTTTTAAGAATTATTTCTATGAACTTGAAAAAGCAGTTAAGGACTCTAAGTCTTTAATTGATATTGGTTGCGGAACAGATTCTCCGATTAAATATTTCTCTAAAAAGATTCATGCCGTTGGAATAGACGCTTTTTTACCATCAATAGAAAAAAGTAAGAAGCAAAATATCCACGATGAATATTATCAAATTGGTGTTTTAGATATTGACAAACATTTCGAAGATAAATCTTTTGATTGTGCTTTAGCTTCTGATTTAATTGAACATCTAACTAAAGAAGATGGTCTTAAATTAATTGAATTAATGGAAAAGGTCGCTTCAAAAAGAGTAATTATTTTTACTCCAAATGGATTCTTGCAACAAGGTGAATATGATAATAATCCTTGGCAAGTTCACTTATCTGGCTGGTCAGTAGAAGAAATGCAAGAAAGAGGATACAAAGTTATTGGTATTAATGGTTGGAAACCTTTGAGAGGAGAATACTCTAATATAAGATATTCACCTAAATCATTTTGGATGTTTATTTCAGATATAACTCAGTTTTTTGTTAGAAATAATCCTAAAAAAGCATTTCAAATTATGTGTATCAAAGAATTTAACAATTAAAATATGAAATGAATAAATTTCAAAATGTAAATTTTAATAATTTTGATGAATTTTACGACTACATTGATAAAGATGAGAAGGAAATTGTCTTATATTTAAGAGACTTAGTATATGAAATTATTCCTGATGCAAAAGAGAAATTATCATTTAATGTTCCTTTTTTTCATAGAAATAAAGCTATTTGCTATATCTGGCCTTCCTCAATTCCTTGGGGTAAAGTAAAAAATAAAGGTGTTAGTTTTAGTTTGTCTAAAGGATATTTATTAAATGACAAACACAACTATTTAGATAGAGCTAATAGAAAACAGATATATAGCAGAATATTTTATTCAATTCAAGATATTGATGAACAAATAGTTAGAGAATTGCTTTCAGAAGCACTAAAAGTTGATAATAGCTACAGTTGATTTTTTTTAAACAATTAAAACAATCAATTGAATTAAAATATAAATTTCTTAATTTTGCAGATATATTTTTTAAAAAATAATTAAATATTTGAGATAAAAATGTCAATTCGATTATCCTCTCTTCAAAAAATTTCCGAAACTCGTGAAGACCGTAGATTTGTTAGTAATGTAAAAGATAAACATTTATCCAAAATGTATGGTGAATATGTTTTTGGTGAAGAAGCTATCAAAAAATATCTTATGCGAGATGCTTACGAAAGTTTAATGAAGTCAATCGAAACTGGTGAAAAAATCGATGAAAGAACTGCAGACTTTGTAGCTGTTGGTATGAAAAACTGGGCTATGGATCTTGGTGCAACGCACTATACTCATTGGTTTCAACCATTTACTGGCAAAACTGCAGAAAAACATGATTCCTTTTTTAGATTAGACAAAAAAGGTAATCCTATTGAAAATTTTGATGGAAAAACATTAGTTAAACAAGAACCAGATGGTTCAAGCTTCCCTAATGGTGGACTTAGAGAAACTCACAGAGCTAGAGCTTATACTGTATGGGATCCTTCTTCTTTTGCCTTTATCCAAGAAACTGCTTACGGTAAAGTTTTATGTATTCCAGCAATATTTATCTCTTTCGAAGGCGATTCAATGGACTTAAAAACTCCATTATTAAAATCTATCAATGCAATCAATAAAGCTGCTGTACCTGTCTGCCAATTCTTTGATGAAAAAGTTACTCGTGTGCACGCAAACTTAGGTTGGGAGCAAGAATACTTTGTAGTAGATGGTAGTTTATTTAATGCACGTCCAGATTTAATGCTTTGTGGAAGAACATTATTTGGAAATGCTTCTGCTCGTGGCCAGCAACTTGATGATCATTATTTTGCATCAATTCCTGAGCGTGTTCATGACTTTATGATTGATTTTGAAGACGACTGTTTAATGATGGGTATTCCCCTAACTACAAGACATAATGAAGTTGCTCCTACTCAATTTGAATGTGCTCCACACTTTGAAGCTGCAAACACAGCTGCTGACCATAATCAACTTTTGATGGATGTTTTAGACAGAATTGCAAAAAGACATGGGCTTAGAGTATTACTTCACGAGAAACCATATAAAGGAATTAATGGTTCTGGTAAACATAATAATTGGTCTTTACAAACAGATACAGGTAAAAATCTATTCGATGGTGGAGATGACCCAGCACACGATTTACAATTCCTAACTTTCTTTATAAATACTCTAAAAGCTGTAAAAGATCATTCTGAACTGTTAAGAGCAAGTATTGCAAACACAGGAAATGAACACAGATTAGGAGCTAACGAAGCACCACCTGCAATTATTTCAATCTTTACTGGAGATGATATCCAAGAAGTATTAAATGACTTCAAACAAGGGATACTAAAAGACAAAGAAGGTGAAACTTTATTAGAAATTGATTTAGAAAAAGTTGCACGCATTAAAAAAGATAAAACAGATAGAAATAGAACATCACCATTTCCATTTACTGGAAATCGTTTTGAATTTAGAGCAGTTGGCTCGTCTGTAAATGTTTCTAATCCTATTACAGTTTTGAATACTATAATGGCAGATCAATTAAATAATTTCAAAATATCTATTGATAAAAGAATAGCTGATGGACAAGAAACTGAACAAGCGATCAGAGAAGAGTTAAAATTAATTTTAATTGAATCTGAAAGCATAATTTTTAATGGTGATGGTTATTCACAAGAATGGGTTACAGAAGCAGAAAAAAGAGGACTTCCTCATTTACGTTCCACTCCAGAAGCTCTACAACATTACTTATCTGACAAAACAATAGGACTTTTTGCAAGAAATAATATTTACTCAGAAGCAGAATTAAAATCAAGATTTAACATTTTTATTGAAGAATATATTAATAAAATAGATATAGAATCTAGATTAATTGACGAAATTGCTACTACTGAAATATTACCTGCTTGTGTTAAATATCAAAATAAATTAATTGAAAATGTTAAAAACCTAAGCTCAATTGGGCTAACAGACGAAGCAGAAAATTTAAAAGTTTTAATCGCTAAAATTTCTTCAAACATTAAAGCAATGATGGCTGATATTGATAAAATGAAAGAAGAAAGAACAACAGCACATACATTCGAACATAAAATTTCTGCTCAAATGTATCACGACAATGTAAAAGTTTATTTTGATAAAATTAGAGTTTCAGCAGATAATTTAGAGATGTTAGTAGAAGATAAATCTTGGCCACTACCTAAATACAGAGAATTATTATTCTTACATTAAAATAATAATAAATTTATATTAAATTAAAAGGAGCTTCGGCTCCTTTTTTTATGTATTTCTTCACATATTTCATTATCTTACAAGTATTATCTAGGTCATTCAGAGCGAAGTGGTGAATCCATAAAAACTCCCCGTCATTCTGAGGCGTAGCCGAAGAATCAAAAAAAAAGCCATTTATCTCTAAATGGCTTTTGATTGTAAACTTAAAACAATACTATATCTGAACTATATCTTCAATTACTTCTCTAAATTCATAAAATCCTTTACGGTTATATATCCATTCGGAAGCAAGTACAGCTCCTTTGGCAAATCCTTTTCTGTTTTTTGCATTATGTGATAGTAGTATCTCGTCAGAAACTGAATCAAAATATACTGAGTGCTTACCAAATATTTCTCCACCACGAGTTGAACTTATATGAAGTGCTTTAGGATCTATTTCACCATCTATTTTATCACTCACAATACTTTCTTTTCTGTCAATATTTTCATTGATTAAATATCCTAATTTCAAAGCAGTGCCAGATGGACTATCTAATTTTCTTTTGTGGTGCATTTCATGAACCATAACATCAAAATCTTCAAATGAATTAAAAACTTTAGATGCATTTTCAACTATTTTAAAAAATAAATTAACACCAACAGAAAAATTTGAACCCCAAATAAAACCAATTTTATTATGCTCTACTATTTTCTGAACCTCATCTATTTGACCATACCAGCCAGTAGTTCCAGTTACAATATTTCTTCCATTTTCAGCGAGAAGTTTAATATTCTCGATAACAGAATCTGGATTAGTAAACTCAATAGCAGTTGAAAAATCGTAATCACTCAAATTAGTAAGATGATTTTTTACATCAAATATTGCATTAATTTTAACACCTTGTTCATTGGCAGTGGACTCAATTTCTTGTCCCATTCTACCATAGCCAACTATCGCAATACTCATAAACTTTTCCTATATTCTTTATAAAAATCACCTAACAAATCAAATGCTTCATCAAGAACATCTTCAGTTGGGCAGATAACAATTCTAAAATGTTTAGTATCTGGCTTTTGACCAAAACCATCACCCGGCACTACAATTACACCAGTTTCAGTTAGCAATTTTCTACAGAAATCCCAATCATCTTTTACATCAATTTTCGGGAAAGCATAGAAAGCTCCTTCTGGTTGAACAAGATCAATTCCATCAATTTTTGCAATTTTATCTATTACTAAATTTCTACGACTTTGAAGTTTTTCAATTGTTTCAATTATATGTGATTTATCACCTAAAAGAGCTTCAGGGATAGCATATTGTAAAGGATGATTTGCAGAAACACGAGAGCGTAATATTTTATTAATTGCCTCAACATAATCGCCCATAAATTCTTTTTTACCAGAAACAACACCCCAACCAATTCTCCAACCTGGAGCTAAGAAATTCTTAGATAAGCCAGAGAAAGTGATACAATTTGCCTCTTTATTAAGAGAAGCAATTGAAATCATCTCTTTATCATCAAAAATTAATTTATCATAAATCTCATCTGCAATAATCACTAAATTATGAGCAACTGCAATTTCAATTATCTCTTCTAAAACTTTTCTTGAAGCAATAGACCCAGTTGGATTATTAGGATTAATTAGAATAATCGCTTTAGTTTTACTATTTACTTTTTTTCTAATATCCTCAACATCAGGTTGCCATCCATTTTCTTCATCAAGATAATATGGATTTGGTTCACACTCTAATTTCGCTTGAATAGCTGTATAAAGTGGATAACCAGGAGTTGGCATTAAAAAATTATCGCCATTATTAAGTAAAGCAGTAAGTGAAACTTCAATTGCTTCAGCAGCACCTGTTGTAACAAAAACATCTAAAATATTCTCAATGCCTTTATTTTTAGCATCTTCTTTAATCGCATCAATTGCAATTGGAATCCCCGAAGAAGGCGAGTAACCATTCTTATTTTCCAACATTGCTTTGTGAACTATCTCAACTAATTTACTTGGTGTTTCAAAGTCATATACATTTGGATCACCAATATTCAAATAGTGCATTTTCATACCAGTTTTAGCAACTTCATCAGCCAAAACAATAATATCTCTAATTGCATATTTTATTTTTTCAGTTCTTCTAGCGGGTTTTATATAATTTAAAGCCAATGATATTCTCCAAAAAAAAAGATAAACCCAATCCATTAAGATTGGGTTAAACTTAAATTAAAAAATAATATTACTTAACAGAAGGTGCACCAGATAAAGTTTCTTCTGTTGATCCATCTTCAAATTTTGCAAAGTTTGCATTAAATTGTTTAGATAAATTTCTTGCAGTTTCATCAAATTTATCTTTATCAGCCCATGTATTTCTTGGGTTCAATATTTCTGAAGGAACATTAGGACAAGTTTTAGGAACTTGTAAATTAAATATATCAGAAGTGTAATACTCCACATTATCTAATTCACCATTTAAAGCTGCCGTAATTACCGAACGAGTATGTTTCAAACTCATTCTATTACCAGTACCATACGCACCACCTGTCCAGCCAGTATTAACTAACCAAACTCTTGCACCAGATTCTCTAATTTTCTTGCTTAACATATCAGCATAAACACCAGGGTGCAATAACATAAATGGACCACCAAAACAAGCACTGAAAGTAGTTTTTGGTTCAGTAAGTCCAGCTTCTGTTCCTGCAACTTTAGCAGTATAACCAGAAATAAAGTGATAAGCAGCTTGACCTGGGCTCAATTTACTTATTGGAGGTAAAACACCATAAGCATCACAAGTTAAGAAAAATATATTCTTTGGTTGCGGACCAACAGCTGGGTCTTGAGTATTATCAATATGATATAATGGGTAAGATACACGAGTATTTTCAGTAATTTTAGAACTTTCGTAATCTACTTCATTTCCATTTTTGAAAGTAACATTTTCAAGTAAAGCACCTGGTCTAATTGCTCTATAAATATCAGGTTCTTTTTCTTCACTTAAGTCAATTACTTTAGCATAACATCCACCTTCAAAGTTGAATACACTATTATCAGACCAGCCATGCTCATCATCACCAATTAATTTTCTATCTGGGTCAGCAGATAAAGTAGTTTTACCAGTTCCAGATAAACCAAAGAACAATGCAGTATCACCATCTTTCCCTACATTAGCAGAGCAGTGCATTGATAATACATTCTTTTGATGAGGTAAAATAAAGTTCAATGCTGAGAAAATACCTTTTTTAATTTCACCAGTATAACCAGTTCCACCAATTAAAGCAATTTTTCTTTCAAAATTTAATATAGCGAAATTATGTTGTCTTGTTCCATCTTCTTCAGGGTTTGCCATAAAACTTGGAGCACAAACTATTGTCCATTCTGGAGATGGGTTTTTCAATTCTTCTTCACTTGGTCTTAAAAACATATTATGAGCAAATAAACTCGACCAAGGATATTCAGTTATTACTCTTAAATTCATTTTATAATTTGGGTCAGCACATACATAAGCGTCACGTGCATACAATTCTTTATTTGATAGAAAATTAGTTACTTTATCATACAATTTATCAAATTTATTAGAATCAAATGCAATATTTACATCTCCCCACCAGACTGCATCATTCGTTACAGAATCTTTTACGATAAATCTATCCTTAGGCGACCTACCAGTAAATTCTCCTGTATTTACAGAAATTGCACCATTATCAGCTTTTTGAGCCATATTTTTATCAACAGATATTTGTGCTAATTCATCTGGTGATAAGTTCCAATGTACTTTTGCATCTTTAATATTCAGATAATCTAAACTTGAATTATTTGGAGTTACATTATATGTCATTGATTATTTCCTAAAATGTAAATAAAATAAAGTTAAAATTACGAATATTTTAAGAAATATTAATAAAGTATAAAAAAAAAGTAGAATTGTTGATAATTCTACTTTTCATTAAATTTTAGTAAGTATATAAATATTATAGAAATATCATCTTTAATAGAAATTAAACCTTATACCAGTTTTTAATGAAGGTAAAAATAATCCTATGTCAGTAAATTGACCAACTGAGTTAGTAAGTAGTATATTGGAACTCGAAATATATGAGTTAAAACTAATATAATACTCTAAAGGATTTTTATTTAAGTAATCTCGATATGATAATTCTAAATCTAACATAAGTCCTGCTTTGTTTTGGTCAATTTTTGTTTTAGTATTATACTGACTTTGATTATAAAAATTATCCAAATCACCTAAAGCATAAAACAATGAACTTCCGCCAGAGATATTTATTTTATTTTCAAAAAAACTATATAATGAAAAGTTTACTCCCAAAGAGTAGATACTAATATCCCATTTATCAACCATAAAATTACTTCCGTTCATAGGAGGTATTGATCTAATTAGTACTTTAGGGAAATTTGCCTCTGCAATAATACTAATATTTTCATTAACTAAATACCTTGCATCAATACTCCAAGCATAAGAATTTGGAATATCTACAATATTTGTTGGAAAAAAACTCCCTCCAAGACCGAAAGCAATAGTCGGAATACATTCTCTACAAAAAAGTATTTCAGGAAGTTGATTTAATTTTACTCCCATATCTCTTTGCTTATTATGAATTATTTCAATATCTTCATAAATTGCAGTTTGATTTTGCTTTAAAATATCAATTTCATCTTTAGTTTCTTTTAAAAAATCTTCTATTTCATTTAATCTATTTACTAATTTAGTATAATCTACTTCCATATCATAGATTAAAATCCTAATATCACTAATATCTCTTTTATTTTTAGAAATATCTTCATTGATTAAATTAATATCTTGAATATTTTTTAAAACTGATTCACTAAGTTTATTTAGTCTATTTCTATTTTTATTATAATCGTTCTTACTTGTTTTAGCAAGACTATTTAACTTATTCAAATTAGTCTTAGTTCGTAAATCTAAGATTAATAAAGAATCAGATAAATGTTTAATACTTAGTTTAACTTCATTTATGTTTTCTTGAGAAAAAACATTTAATTTAAAAGTAAAAACTAAGATAAACGTTAATAGGATTATTTTTGTGATGTTTATCATTTTATTTTGCTGCATTTTTATAATAATTATCAAACACTATGCCAAATAAAGCAAACTCTGTTACTATTACCAATGGAATAAAAATCACTGTTGAACCTGAATTTGTACAAGAAGAAAACACAAAAGAAGGTCAAAAGAATTTATTCTCATATAGAGTAGAGATAGCCAATATAGGCGATCATTGGGCAAAACTCCAAAGTAGATATTGGTGTATTATTAATGCAGATGGTGAAAAAGACGAAGTTAGAGGCGGTGGAGTTGTTGGATATTATCCTGAACTAAAACCTGGCTCAACTTTTACTTATACTTCTTATTGCCCTCTCGATACTGAATGGGGAACTATGGAAGGTCACTTTGAAATGCTTAAAGAAGACGGTACTTCTTTTAACGCTAAAATTGATAGATTTTATTTCATAAATAAAAAGCTAATTGAGGATGAATAATGAAGTATTTTGAACAGGATTTTCTGAATTTTTTTAAAGAACTCGAAGAAAATAACAATAAAAATTGGTTTGATGAAAATAGAAAAAGATATTTAAAAATTGTAAAAGATCCATTTAATAACTTCGTTACTGATTTGATAGCGGAATTATCTCTTGATGATAATATTACAATGCAAGCAAAAGATGCAATTTTCAGAATTAATAGAGATATTAGATTTTCTGCAGATAAAACACCTTATAAAAATCATGTTGGTGCTATAATAAGTGCGATGACTAAAAAAGATAACTTCTATCCTGGATATTATTTTCAACTTGGATATGAAGGAATTAATTTAGCAGGTGGTATTTATCAAGCAGACAAACACCAAATTTTAAATTTTAGAACTTATATTGCAAATAACCTTGATGAATTTCAAGAAGTAATAAATGATAAAAAATTTGTTAAATACTATGGAAAACTTCAAGGTGAAAAAAATAAAATCATTCCCAAAGATTTTAAAGAAATTGCTAAAAAAGAACCTTATTTAGCAAATAAGCAACTATATTATTGGACTGAACTTGACAAAAAACATATAATATCTGATAATATAAAAGAGTTATTAATTGAATATTATTATGCTGCTAAAGATGTAAAAGATTTTTTAACAAAAGCAGTATTAAATAACTAAACTTTTTTAACTTTGATTCGTATATCCTGATTGTTTTGCGTTGTGAAATGCTATAAAAAACTATGAAAACTTTACTAATATTATTACTTCTAAATACCTTATCATACTCTAATGAGCCAAATGTAGTAGCTACCGTCAATAGCAATAATATAGTTATTGGTGAAGAGCTTATAATGTCATTTGAAATAAATTCTAATGGTGAATATGATATTATTTTTCCTAATTACAGTGATACTTTATCATCATTTGAAATTATAAATATTTCTAAAATTGATACTATTAAGCAAGAAAATATTCTAAAGTATAAACAAAATTTATCTTTAATTCAGTTCGATAGTGGTCATTTTGAAATTCCATCAATCAAATTTGTTTATAAAGATAAAAATGATTCAAATAAACTCGCTGATTTTAGAACAATATCTACTAATTCAATCCCTGTTTATGTTAATTCAGTTCAGATTGATACAACACAGACATTCAAGGATATAAAGCCATTAATGGATGTTCCATTTTCAATTTGGGAAATCATCAATTATATATACTTTACTTTAGGATTTCTAATATTAGCACTAATTTTATGGTATTTGTATAAAAAATACTATAAAAATAGAGTTAAGGAAGAAGATAATGTTCCTTATGACCCTAAAATCCCTGCTGATATTCTGGCATTAGAAGCATTAAAAAAACTAAGTGAAGAGAAACTTTGGCAAAACAATGAGTTTAAACTTTATTATACAAAACTGACTGATATTCTTAGAATATATATATTTAGAGTATATGATATCAACGCACTTGATATGACATCATCAGAAATATTAGAAGAATTAAAATCTAAAAATATTGATGAAATATTATTCTCTAACTTAAAGTTTATCTTCACAAATTCAGATTTAGTTAAATTCGCTAAAGAAAAGCCAATTCAAGAAATTAATGAAAGTGCAATTAATTATGCTTTCGATTTTGTTGAAAAAACTAAAAGTTTAATTGTTAAAAATGAGGAAGAAGAGGACTAAATGATTCCAAATTTTAATGATATTAAATTTGCTAATCCAGAGTATTTGTGGTTTTTACTTGTAATTCCAATTATGCTTGCATGGCTTATTTGGAAGAACAAAAAACTTTACCCAGAATTAGTATTGCCAACAAGTGATGCTATTAATAATGCAAAAAAAACAATAAGACAAAGATTAATTTATTTACCAAGTGTTCTAAGAATTTTTGCAATTGGATTATTAATAGTTGCAATAGCAAGACCTCAAACTTCTTCTTCAAGAAGAAATGTTAAAAGTGAAGGAATTGATATAGTCCTTACAATAGATGTTTCAACTTCTATGCTAGCAGAAGATTTTAAACCTAATCGACTTGAAGCAGCTAAAAAAACTGCTATGGAGTTCATTGACAAAAGACCAAATGATAGAATAGGATTAGTTATCTTTGCTGGTGAGAGCTTTACCCAAACTCCAGTTACAATTGATCATGCAGTAGTTAAAACAGTGCTTTCGCAACTCGAAACAGGTAAAATAAAAGATGGAACTGCAATTGGAGACGGTTTATCAACAGCAGTATCAAGATTAAAAGACAGTAAATCAAAATCAAAAGTAGCAATATTGCTTACTGATGGTGTTAGCAACACTGGTTTTATAGCACCAGAGACAGCAGCAGAGCTTGCAAGAACATTTGATATAAAAACATACACAATAGGAATAGGAACAAGAGGAAAAGCCCCTTACCCAGTTAAAACTCCTTTTGGAATAAGATATCAAAATGTTGATGTTGACCTTGACGAAGATACAATGAAAAAAATTGCAGAATTAACAAAGGGACAATACTTCCGTGCTACTGATAATAAGTCTTTAGAAACTGTTTATGAAGAAATTGACAATCTTGAAAGAACTGAAATAGACATTGCTTACTTTAATGATTACAGTGAAGAATATTTATTTTTTGCTTTATTAGCATTTGCTTTAATCGCATTAGAACTGATTTTAAAATATACTTATTTAAGGATAAATCCATAATGAATAGACCTAAAAAAGAAAAAGTTATAGTTAATACAAACTTGACGAAAAATACAAATGGATTAATCCGTTTAAATAAATTTATTGCAGAATCAGGACTTTGCTCTCGTAGGAAAGCTGATGAATTTATCGAACTTGGAGTTGTTAAAGTTAATGGTAAATTAGTTAAAGAACTGGGAACAAAAATTAGTCCATCTGACCAAGTAACAGTTCAAGGTGATCCAGTTTCTTATTATAGTAAAAATGTTTATATCTTACTAAACAAACCAAAAGATGTAATCACTACTACATCTGATGAACTTGGAAGAAAAACAGTATTAGATATAGTTAAAAGAAAAGAAAGAATTTTTCCTATAGGTAGATTAGATAGAAATACAACTGGTGTGTTATTATTAACTAATGATGGTGAACTTGCTAATAGACTTAGCCATCCTTCTTATGAAATAGAAAAACTATACAAAGCAACTTTAGATAAAAAATTAGAGTTCACTCATGCGAAAAAAATAGCAGAAGGAGTAGAACTTGAAGATGGTAAAACTGCACCTTGTTACTTGTTTATCGAACCAACTGATAATACTAAAATCACAATAGTATTAAGAGAAGGTAAATATAGAGAAATAAGAAGAATGTTTGAGCATTTTGGTTATGTTGTTAAAAAATTAGACAGAAAAGAATATGCTGGTTTAACAAATTCTGGTATGAAAAGAGGCGATTATAGATTCTTAACAACAAATGAAATAAATATTTTAAAAAGAAAAGTCAAACTTAGCTAATCTTATCAATTGCTAATTTACCACTACGAGCAGCACTTTCAATTGTAGATGGTAAAGTTAAATCAGTCCAATCACCTGCAATCAATAAATTATCAAAAGGGGAAATAATATTTTCCCTTTTCTTTTGATTATTCAAGTCAGCTAAAAAAGTAGCATTTTTCTCTTTTATTATTTTATGATGCAATAAATTCTTTTTAACTGGGAATAATTCATCGATTTCTTTCAATATTATATTTAAAATCTCTTCATTGCCCAATTCAATTAATTTTGAAGCATCACTAATTACAATAGATAAAAACTGAGGAAACTCTTTTTCACCCTCATTAAAACCAAATTTTCTTTTATTAAAAATCCATTGAATATTTTTATCAAGAACAGCAACAAACTCATCTTCAAAAAATACTTCATCAAACCATAAATAAGCAGAAATAATAGGTGAACTATCTAATTCAATATCATTTTCTATTAATTTATTTAGTCTATTATATGGTAAACAAGAAATAAAATAATCAGCTTCTAATTCAATATTCTTAGTAAGTTTAACTTTTGTAATTTTTTTATCATTTATTTCAAACTCCTTTACAGAATGATTTTTTAATAATCTAACACCATTTTCAATTAAATACTTTTCAAAAGGAGAAATTAATTCAGATAATCCAATTTTTGATAAAATTAATTTTGAAGCAAAACCACCAGCAAAAAATGATTGCCTTAAAACATTTGCAAAAATAGAAGTATCTGCAATATTAATCGGAGTATTCAAAGTTGCCAAACACATTGGCTCCCATAAAATTCTAATTAATTCATTACTTTGATTATTTTTTTTCAAAACATCAATCAGTTTTTCCTTGTTTTTAGCAAATAAATTCAGTTTTATCTTCAAAATAAAATTAATTGCAGAAATTTTTTCATTAAAAGTAAATTTGTTTAAAAGTAATAATCCAAATAATAATCCAACTTGACCTTTAAAATATTTTTCTTCTAGATTAAAAGTAGAATTAGAATCAAGATATTTTACAAAAAAAGAATTTTGGATTTTCAACTTATCATAAGTCTTTATATTCTTCAATATATCTAAGAAGACACTATAGGCACCAACTAATAAATGCTGACCATTATCAATCGAATCATTAGTTTTACTATCAATTCTTGAGTTAATTCTACCGCCTAAACTACTATTAGCTTCAACTAAAGTAAGATCAAATCCACTTTTTAAGGCATAAAAAGCCGCCGAAATTCCTGCTACACCACCACCTAAAATAATAATCTTTTGCTTCATAGAAATAATATTTTGTTAAATATATAATAATTACTTAATTTTGTGTTTTATTTTTTCAAAAATAAGAAAATAATCAATGCGGACGTGGCGAAATTGGCAGACGCGCTAGATTTAGGATCTAGTGGGGCGACCCGTGGGAGTTCAAGTCTCCCCGTCCGTACTAATTTTAACCTTTCATTAATAAAGGTTTTTCGAAATAATATCAGGTATTAAATTGGAAAGGAAGATACTAAAAACTGAAAATGGTATACAAGAACTGGAAATCATTATTGATGATGATGCCTTTCAATCTTATTACAATACTGCTTATAATAAAATTAAGAATAAATTAAGTATTCCTGGTTTTAGAAAAGGTAAAGTTCCATTCCATATCGCAAAAAAACAATTTGGCGGTATGATTCAAGAACAAGCAATTGATGAAGCTGCTCAAGACTCTTTTGAAAAAGTTGTTACTGAAGATAAAATTCATTTAATCTCTCGCCCCGAATTAACTAACATTGATATGAATAATGGTGTAGTTAAATTTAATTTTTCATATGGTGTTTATCCAGAAGTTACATTAAACGAATACAAGGGCTTGACAGTTGATGAACCAGTTCACGCAGTTACTGAAGATGAAGTTGAAGTTGAAATAAGTAAAATACTTAATGCTCAAGGTACTTTCGAAGATGCAACTATAGTGGATGATGAAAACTTTGTAGTTGGCTTATCTTTCCTTACTTTAGATAATGAAACTAAAGAAATTAATACTGAAATCGAACCATTTGAAGATAATGTTTATCTTAATAATGAAAAAATTGATAGAAAATTAGTTGACGTACTTATTGGTGCAAAAGTTGGTGAAAAAGTAGAATATATTTTCGAACATGACCAACCACATGATGAACATCAACACGAAGCAGGTGAAACTCACCAACATATCTACCAAGTTGAAGTAAAAGATATTCAAAAACTTATTCCAGCAGTTTTAACTGATGAATTTGTAAAAGAGTTTACAAAAGAAAAATTTGACAATGTAGAAGATTTTAAAGAAGATTTAGAATTTTCATTACAAGAAGAATGGGATAGAAAGTGTAGAGCTGCTGTAGAAGATCAAATTGTTGCAAAATTAATCAACGATAATACAGTTGATGCTCCTGAACCATTTGTAAATAATGCAATCGAAATTTTAGTTAATAATTTCTTAAAACAATATGGCGAAGCTGCTAAAAATGTTAAAAGAGAAATTTTTAATGAACAATTCCATCCAATTGCAGTTAGAAATGTAAAATGGGAATTAATTAGAAATAAAGTAATTGAATTAGAAAATATCGAAGTTGAAGATTACGACATCGACCAATTAGCTGCTTCAGAAGCTGCTAAAGTTGGAAGAGAAGTAGCAGAAGTTAGAAAAGTAATCGAAACTAACGAAAATATTAAAATGCAAATTCTAAATAAAAAAGTGATTGACTTTATTTTAGATTTCGCAGTTACCAACGAAGTTCCTTACGAAGACCTAATGGACGAAGAAATGTAAAACAAACAGCCGATTTTTTAATCGGCTTTTTTTTTATCTCAAATTGTTTTAAAAATAAATATCTTTCATCTGCAAGTTAAAAAAAATATTTTTAAAATATGTTCATATTCCAAATATACCTCCCTCTAAAATCTAATGATAATCTTGTTAAAATTAACTCATTTATTTTAGTTAAAATCAAATTAATAATTACTTAACAGTATATAAAATAAGAGTTAATAAAATCTTCATAGAGTTTGCTAATCAATAAATTCAAAAATGAGGAAAAAGTTTTTTATAAATTGTGAGCAAATTCTTTGTATGTATTGTTAAATTTGGTTAATTTAGTAGATTATAAAAAGAAAATTAAAAAAATATTTAAGTTTAGGAGAATATTATGCAAGTTGAAGTTGTAATGCCGAAAATGGGGGAATCACTCCAAGAAGGCACGATTATTAACTGGTTGAAGAAAGAAGGCGATGTAATTGAAAGAGATGAAATGATCTTAGAAATTTCTACTGATAAAGTTGATACTGAAGTTCCTTCTCCACAATCTGGTATTTTATACAAAATTTTAGTTCCTGTAGAAACTACAGTTGAAGTAGGAACTCCTATTGCAATTATTGAAACTGATGCTTCGGCATCTGCACCGGCTCCTGCTGCACAAGCAGCTCCAGCCCCTGCACCTGTTCAATCAGAGCCAGCTCCACAAGCTGCTCCTGCTCCAGAACCAGTTCAAGCTGCACCAGCTCCTGCTGCTACAAGTGGTGGTAATTTAGTTGATGTAGTTATGCCTAAAATGGGTGAATCTTTGCAAGAAGGTACTATTATCAAATGGATGAAAAAAGTTGGCGAAACTATAGAAAGAGATGAAATGATACTTGAAATTTCTACTGATAAAGTAGATACAGAAGTTCCATCTCCAGTATCTGGTACTTTATCTGAAATTTTAGTACAAGAAGAAGAAACTGTTGAAGTTGGTACTCCAATTGCAAGAATTTCTACTGGTGGAAGTGCTACAGTTGCTCAGGCAGCAGCTCCCGAACCTCAAGTTTCTGCTCCTATTCCAATGGCTGCACCTGCTCCAGCACCAGTTCAATCTGCACCGACTCCTGCTCCTCAACAAGCAGTAAGTGGTACAACATTTGAAATTCCAAGAACACACAATGGCAAATTCTTCTCTCCTTTAGTTAGAGAAATTGCAAAAGTTAATCGTGTATCTTTAGAAGAATTATTAGTAATTAACGGAAGTGGAATTGAAGGTAGAATTACTAAAGACGACATAATGAATTATATGAACAATAGAGGAAGTCAAGCAACATCTGCTCCAGCGCCTGCTCCTGTTCAACAAACTTATACTGCTCCAGCATCACCTGCTCCAGCAGCTCCAGCCCCTGCTCCTGTTGCAACTCCTCAAGCTCCAGCGGCTAACACTCAAGCATCAGCACCATCACATGCTGGTAAAAATGTAGAAGTTATCCCAATGGATAGAATGAGAAAATTAATCTCTGAACACATGGTAAATTCTAAACGTACATCTGCTCACGTTACATCAGTAGCTGAAGTTGATGTAACAAACTTAGTTAAATTTAGAGAGAAAAATAAAGCTGCTTTTGAGAAGAGAGAAGGTACTAAATTAACTTATACTTCTTTCTTTATATCTGCTGTGGCAGAAGCAGTAAGACAAAACCCAATGATAAATGTAAGTGTTGATGGTACAAATATACTAAGACATAGAAATACAAATATTGGAATGGCAACTGCATTACCTGATGGAAACTTGATCGTACCTGTAATTAAAAATGCAGATGGATTGAGTATTACTGGCTTACAAAGATCTGTTGCTGATTTAGCTTCAAGAGCAAGAATCAAAAAATTAGATCCAGATGATGTAATGGGTGGAACTATCACATTAACTAATGTTGGTACATTCGGAACATTATTCGGAACTCCTGTAATTAATCAACCACAATGTGTAATCTTCAGCGTTGGGGCAATTAAAAAACAAGCAGTAGTTCGTGAATTAGACGGTGCAGATGCAATCGTAGTTAGACATATAATGTATATGTCAATTACGTATGACCATAGAGTTATCGATGGAATGCTTGGTGGAAAATCACTAAAAGCAGCAGTTGATTACTTAGAATCATTAAATGAAGACACAATTCAATTGTAATTGTTTATTTTTTTTATTTAAAAGGAGCTTCGGCTCCTTTTTTTTTGCTTTTCAATGTAAATCTTGGAGTCCATCTATTTTATCTAAAATAAAATACATCACTTCTAGGCTTAATCGAAGAATCTAAGAGTAATCACAAAGCACGTATTTTTTAAAATAAATTACAAATATTTTATAATAAAAATCTTTATATAAAAAATTAATATATTAATTTTGCCTTGTCTTTCTGAGTGAAGTAAAGAATCAATCTTCTTTTTATGTTCAATGGAGGGAGCTGTCAAAACGACAGAGTGTGATTTACTGTACTTGTTAATTAAACCCAGTTCTTACAAATAACGAAAAAACACCGATTTTACTGCAAATACTGCAAAAATCGTATATAACTTTTAACAACAACTATTTACAAATGCAAAATATGCTGAAAATACTAAAATACTTTAAAAAATCACTGCAAAAAACTGCAAACACTGCAAATTTTTTCAAAAAATACAACGAAATCGAAGAATTGAATTTAGTAAATATATATAAAAATCTCACAACATTTACGTGCAGGATTAAATCCATCTTGTGATTTGTTTGCAAATTTTCTTAATCTTGCAAATAAGACATTAAAAATTTATAATTTATTTTTGAAAATATGATGTTTTTTAGTTAACATTTCGCACCAACGGAGCTTTTGTTTTGGTGGTTTTTTGTTGTTTACAAACATTTTGCATCTAAAGACGCAATTTTCGATTAATGTAGAAGGTCGTTTGGTATTTCGGGGAGATTATTCGGCTACGCCTCAGAATGACCTAGAGTTTTTATAGATTCATCGCTACGCTCTGAATGACAAGTAAAAAATTATGAAACAAGTTTAGACTTAGGAGGAGGATATTCATTTATCTTTTATTTTGAATTTGTATAAATGAATATCTGTTATTAATCGTCTCTAAAAGAAAAAATTATGAAAATTAAAAATAATAAAGATAAGAACAGATTTGAAGTTGTAGTTGATGGATATACTGCTCATCTGGAGTATATTCCGAGACAAAATCATATTGTTGTGTTTCATATTGAAGTTCCTAAGTTTTTGGAAGGACAAGGTGTTGGCTTAGAACTTATGAATTATACTATTAAGTATGCTCGTGATAATAAATTAAAAGTATTTCCTATGCACAGTATGATGACTAAGTTTATGTCAAAAAACAATAAGACTCACGATTTATTACTTATCAAATAATTTAGGATAATTTGGATTCTGTAACGCAATTTGTTTTGGGTGCATCGGTTGGTGAAGCAGTAGCGGGGAAAAGAGCTGGAAATTGGGCTATGCTTTGGGGTGGTATTTGTGGTACAATTCCTGATTTAGATGTATTTATGAGATTATTTTATGATGAAGTAGAAATGCTTGGAGTTCATCGAGGTTTTTCACATTCTTTTTTATTTGCATTTTTGATAGCTCCTTTATTAGCATTCATTCAATTTAAAATTCATAAAAAACAAGAATCAAATTACAAAGATTGGCTTTTACTATCATTTTTAGCAGTAGTTACTCATCCGATTTTAGATGCCTTCACAGTCTATGGAACTCAGTTATTTCAACCCTTCAGTGATTATCCAGTTGCATTTAATTCTATATTTATAATTGATTTAGTTTATACCTTACCATTTATAATTGCATTAATTGCTATTTTGTTTTTTAATAGACAAAGTAAAAAACGAAGATTAATTAATAATATAGCTTTAATATTTACTACATTTTATTTGCTTTTAGGTTTGATTTCAAAATACTCTGCTGATGAGGTTTTTGAAGATAATTTTGAAAAATATAAGCTTGAACTTGTCAATGATTTTTCCTCCCCTAGTCCATTAAATATTATACTTTGGAATAGTATTTTTATAGCAGAAAATGATACGGCTTATGTTGCAGTTTATTCGCATCTTGATAATAACAAAAATGTTAAATTCGAGAAAATCACAAGAAATACTCATTTAATTCAGGATAATCTGAATGATGAAGTAATAAAAAAACTAATGTGGTTTTCAAGAGGAATATATACTATTATCGAAGAGCAGAACGAATTATACTTTATTGATTTACGATTTAGCCGTTCAGATTTTTATATCAAACAAGGTGGCTCCTTCATTTTCAGATTCAAATTAATTTTTGAGAACAATAAAGTAGTTAGTTTCGAACGTTCAGCTCCAAAATTCAACCTAAACAAAGAAACATTCATTGACTTATATAGTAGAATACTTGGCAAGAAGTAAAGATGTTCTTATAATTTCGATATTAGTTTCAAAAAAAATCTATTTTAGTTTTAATGCCTTTTTTTCTACTACGTGCCATGAAAAATAAGCAAAAATATAAGATATAATCATGCTGTATATCATTAATTCTATTGTAGTTAATTTATAATAATACATTAAGGTTTGTTGAACTGGAAATCCATATATATATATACCATAAGACAAATCACCTATTTTATGACCAATTTTATATAAATATGGTATTGGATATAAACCTAAAACTATAATTAGAATTGGAAAACAAAAGTAAATTGTGAAATATAATATATCAAAATAAAATGAAAGTAATAAAAATATGAAAATTAAAATTAGTATTCTTTCTTTACTTTTAATTTTTTCAAAATCAAAAGCTGCTAATACTGAACCTCCTATAAAAAACAATCCAAGATCTAATAAATTTTTAACTCCATCAAAAATTTTAATTTTTCCAATACTTTCAATATAATAAATTATTTGTTCATATATAACTACATAAGATACAAAAAACAAAAAGAATAATAAAATTAAAGCAACTTTAAGTAATCTTTTGTTTTTTTTAAATATAATTAAAAATGATATTATAACATATAAAGTAAATTCAAATCGAATAGTCCAAAGACTTCCATTAATTCCTGATTTAAACTTATTATTTTCGAATATACCATCAATTGAATATTGAAGTTTATAAAACAAAAGATTGTTTGGCAAATAAGTCCAAAAAGATTTATTATTAAAAATTGAATAATTACCTTCATAGACAATAGGTGCTAAAATTAAAGTAAGCAATAAAACTACAAAAAGTGCTGGATATAGTCTTAATAGTCTTTTTTTATAATAATTAACAATATTTTTACTTCTTAGAAGACTTTGAAATATTAAATAACCACTTATTACAAAAAAGCCCTTAACACCAATATAAGAAAAGCTATATTGTCCATTTGTAAGTTGACCAATTAAATCATATTCTATTGACCCTGAAAGTGGATAAGAATGAGTGATAATTACGAATGAGGCAAAAATCAAACGAAGAAAATCAAAATTATTTTTTCTACTTTCATTTGAATACAAATGATTATTAATCATATTTAGATTTTGTTTAAAATTAAATTTACAAATATATGGAAATTTAATATATTTTAAATTATATATATTATGAAGTTATTAAACTTATGGATTCGAACTTTCCGATTCTAAACTAAACATAAGCGACAAATTTATAATATTTTTTTAAGATAGAATACTTGGTGATTAATTTATAATATCGTTTATTTTATTTTACAAAATTATAAGTTAATTGTTTTGTTTAAAATCACAATTTGTGACCTTAAAGAAGAATTAAAATCTATGAAGAATTTACATTTAGTTTTACAATATTAATATTTATATAAAAATTTCAAAAAAAATATCCTACCTTTTGCACCCTTTTTGTAAATTGAAATCTCTAATAAGCAAAAAGCAATTCAATTAATGAAGAAAAACAGGTTTTTAGAAGAGTTTGAAAAAATCAGAGTTCAACTTTGGAACTATTCTCTATTCTTAACAAAGAATAGACAGAATGCTTATGATATAATGAGCGATTCGATTTATAGTACTCTGAAAAATCTTAATTCTATCAGAGATGATAATTCTTTGAAATCGTTTATGTTTACAACTTTGAGGCGAGAGTTCTTTAAGTTAAGTAAAAAGAATAAATCAAATCAAGAGATTAATGAAGAGTTTTTGATTGATAACTTTGATTCTGAAGTTCAATTTGATATTAAGGTTCTTTTTGATATGCTTAGCAAAATTAGTGAAGATAAAGCAGAAGCAATTATATTGACGAAAATCCAAGGGTTTTCGAGAAAGGAAATTGCTGATTTGCAAGGTGTTAGTGAAGAAACAGTTAAGTCGAGGATTTCAAGAGGAATGCAAGAATTAAAAGAGTTAATGGGAGTAGAAAAATGAATAATTTAGATAAATATTTTAACTCATATAAAGAAGGTGTAAAAAATGTTCCATTTGATAAAGAGGAAATCGAAATGAAATTCTTTAATAAAAATAGATTTAAACTCTATATTCCTTTGCTGTTTGCTTTGATTACTGCGATAACTTCTATCTATTATTTTTATAGTGATGAAAAAGTTGAAATTGCAAATCTCAAAATCAATGATAATATTGCTCAAATTAAAGCAGAAGAAAGTGGCAATAAACAATACGAACATTCTGGTACTCTGACTACGATTGTTGGGATTGATGATGTAAAGAATATAGTTAAAAAAACTGTATTGCCTAAAGTTAATGAGAATAAGTATATTACTTACAGAGATGAGAATTTTAGAATAAAGTCTCCTATCTCAAAAAATATAGAGTCAGAATCAACTACTTTTTCAGGTTTCCTTGTAAGTACAGGCAAAGGTTATTCAAACCCTGATGAATTGATACTAAGTAAATCTACAAATGGGTCAATACCTGGTGTTATAATACCAGTTATTACCGCAGATGAAGCAATAAAATTTGGAATTAAGTTTGAAAATGAAGTGTTGAATTACAAGTTTATTGCAAGTGATTTATTTGCAAAATATAGTTTGAAATATAATACAAACTATAGAAATTCATCAAAAGTTCAAGCATTTATACGAGAAAATTATATTCCTGCAATGGATACTATTGAAATATTGCAAACAGTATATTTGGACTTGGAAAGCATCAAGAATGTAGATTATTGGATGATTGAAGACAGCTTAGAGACAACTGATTACATTAATGATTATCAACAAATTAAAGTTGAGAATTATAATGATTTAGAAAAAACAAAAGAGAATTTACCTTTACCTTATTTGGTAGCATTTAAGATTAAAGGGATGGAGAATGAAGCAGTAATTCATTGTAGTCAATACAATAATAACATCAAAAATGTAGATGGGCTATTAAATAACTTGAATTTAATTCCTGTTGTAGTTAATATTAGTAATAGTAATTATATTGATAAAGTTGTTGTATGGTATCCTGTTACAGAATGTCTTGCAAAAGTTTTACCTGATAGATATAAAAGAATTTTAGAATATGAATTGGCAATTTTGAAGAATAAGTCTAAGGAATTATGTGAAGAAGTACCAGCAGAAAACTTTTTAGGATTATGCTCTAACAAACTACAGAATATTGAAATAAATAATGTTTATGTTGGGAATGATAATTCAGAAATTAATGTAAACTTAAAAATTAATGTTGATCTGAAAATTAATATCAAAGTTTATGATATGCTTGGAAAAGAAGTGGGAACATTTTTTAGTCAAGAGGTTGGCAAAGGTGAGTTTACTAAAAAATTGATTTTGAATAATTTACCAAAAGGCATTTATATTCTTGAATTAACAAGTAATAAAGGCGATTATCTAACAAAAAGATTTATAACAAATTAAGGAATAAAAAAAATGATTATTTTAATGCTATTAATGCAAATGTTATTTTCACAAGAAGAGTTACTTTATCATAAGTATTCAACTATAACTGAAACTTGTGTTATAAATAATGATATAATATATGCAATGACTATAAGCAAACCATATTTGTTTTACACAAAAGATGGTGGCAAAAATTGGAAAAATTTAAACTTTGGAACAGTTGAAGATATTGAAGACATTGAATATGATGGAAAGTTTCTTTGGGCAGTGAGTAGAGGTGGAATTTTATTTAAAGTAAATCCAAAAACTAATGAAATTAAAGATATAGATGTTGGATATTTTGAATTGAAAAATAACGGTTCATATAATAACTCAATAGCAATTCAAGGAAATAATATTGTTCTTAGTCATTTTAACAATAAGATTTCAATTTCGAGAGATTATGGAAAAAGTTGGATTGTAAAAGATATTTCAAAAGTAGATGGTTATAATTATAAATACAGTAATTTATTTCTATTTGACAACATCTTGTATTTGTACTATAGTATAGATTATTCAAGTAATGGAGACAAAAATTACATGATGTCTGGTAACAATCTATATGTCCAAGTTGTTGATAGTTTAAATAACGTGTCAAAATGGATAAAAACTGATGATGACCCAAATAGTGTACTCAATAAAAAACCAGACTCTACTTATAAAAGGGAATTGTTTTTACAATCTACTGATTTTGGAGATAGTTGGAGCGAGTTTGTAGAAGTAGAAGATAAAGGTGTTTGGAATATAAAAAAGCATAAACAAGAACTTTGGATTTATGGAGTTGGAGGAATACTTGCCAAAACATCCGATAATGGAGTAAGTTGGGAATGGTTTGATGTTGGAGTTAAAAAAAGTATTAGCGATATTGAATTTGTAGGTGATAAATTACTATTAGGAATCGGTTTTAACACTGCTATTGTAAAAGAATTTGAATATAAATCTATAAAGAATTCAAATATTATAAAAACAATATATGAAGATGAAAATAGTTCAATTAAGGATATTGAGTTACATGATGGTAATTTATATATTTCTGGTGGGGATAATGGAAGATTATTGAAAATGAAGTATAAATAGAATTATTATTCTATTCAAAAAAAGGTTCATTCTTACCCCAAAGAATGAACCTTTTTTAGAATAAAACATTATAATCTTCGTTGTTCTTTATGTATAAGGAGCAAAAATGGGAACATTATTAATCACATCAGAATGTCAATAAACAATGTACTGTAAAAAATCAAGAATTAATGTTAGAAAAATGGAGAAGGTTTTTTAATGAATAATGATTTTAGAATAATAAATGTTACTATTAGCGATAGTCATATTACAATTTATTTAAGCGATGATAGAATTGTATCTACACCTATTTATTTGTATCCAAGATTAGATAAAGCGAATGAAATTGAACGTAATAATTTTAACATATCTGGTTCAGGGTTAGGGATTCATTGGGAAGATATAGATGAAGATTTGAGCATGACAGGACTTATAAATGCAATTCCATCTCCTGAATATAAAATTGAAGAGTTAATTTAATTATTTAATTTTTACTTTAAATCGAAGTAAAATATATTAACAATTTATACGTTTATAAATGTATGGATAAAGAAATAACATTTATTGTGGAAGAAGATTTAGAGGGTGGGTATTCTGCATCATCTCTCGAATTTTCAATTATTACTCAAGGTGACACTTTAGAAGAACTAAAGTTAATGGTTAAAGATGCAGTTGAATGCCATTTTTATGATGAAGAATATTCGCCTAAAACAATTAGATTACAATTTGTAAAAGAGGAATTATTGTCTGTATGACAAAAATTCCTAGAAATTTAGATAGTAATGATTTTATCAAACTTTTAAAATATTTGAATTATAATTTTGTTCATCAGAGGGGTAGTCATATAAAATTCTCTAAAACAATAAATGATTCAAAATTTTCTATTTCATTACCAAATCATAAGCCGTTAAAAGTTGGAACACTATCAGCAATTATAAATCAAATTTGTATTCAAAATAATATGCAAAAAGATGAAATAATAAGAATAGTTATTGATTTAAATTAATAAAAATCATTATTCTCCCCTTACTCCTCTCCCTTTTCCTTTGCTTCTAATTTAGTCTTAAATTCTTCAAATTCATATTTTAATATTGATAGTTCTTGAACTAAGTCTTTGTTTTTTATTGTAATTTTAGTGATAACTGCACTATAGTGAATTAGTATTGCGAAGCAACCGAGTATCAAAAATAATAGCAATGCCGCAGGGGAATATGCTATTCCTATCATATCAGCTAATTTATTTATCAATGTTTGGGATAAACTCATTGCAAGAAAACTAAATCCTAAGAATAACCAAAGTAATGAGTATTCTTCTTTTATTTTTCTTCTTCTTATTAGTTCAACAACAAAAAGAATTGCAAAAATACTTCCAAATACTGATATAAATTGAAATCTAAAGTTCAAAAATAAATCAATCATTTTTTAACTCCTTTTCTTATTTTTGGTCTTATTGATGTCATTAATATTGCAAGCACTACTTTTATCATATAATATATTGCTCTTCTATAATTTATTGATGATGTTCCTGTTTCTCTGGCTTTCATATCAGCTGAAATCTCTTTCATCTTAAAGCCATTTTTACCAAGCAAAATTATTGCTTCTGGCTCTGGATAGTCCATAGGATAATGTGCAGATAAAAACTTTATTGTTTCTTTATTATATGCTCTGAAGCCAGATGTACTATCTGTTATTCTTTGTCTAATTAATAATCTATTAAGAATTGTAAATACAAAAATTCCCATTCGTCTTGGTACGCTTGATTTCCAACCCGAGTGTGTTATTGCAAATCGTGAACCAATTACCATATCAACTTCTTTGCTGATGATTGGTGCAATTAACTTAGGTATTTCAGTAGATATATGTTGCCCATCACCATCGAACTGTAAGGCAATGTCATAGCCATTTCTTTCAGCATATTTGAAGCCAGTTTGTACAGCTCCACCTATTCCAAGATTAGAAACTAAGTCAATGACTTTTGCTTTTTTTGTTGATTTTGCTACTTGGCTTGTATTGTCTTTTGACCCGTCATTTACAATAAGGACATCCCAATCATTATTGGTTTTTTTTAAATCAAGAATTACTTGGTCAATACAATCTTGTTCGTTAAATGCAGGTACAATTACTAATATTTTCAATTTTAAATTCAATTTTTTTCAAAGATTAAACACTAAATTAACCAAATCATTTAATTTAACAATAAAAAGAATAAATTATAATTTGCAAATTAATAAAAAATGCTTTAATTTTAAATTCTTCACGGGGGACAAACAAAATAAAGGTATTAAAATGATTGAATTATTTGGTTCATTCAAGGGTAGTACGTCGAAATTACCATTTTATGACGTATCAGTTTCTGCTGGAATTCCAATTCCAATTGATACAGATTCTCATACGGTAATTGACTTAAATGAATTTCTAATTGAGCATCCGAACACTACATTCTTTGCCAGAATTACTGGTGATGAATTAAGTCCTGTTGGGATTTCTAATGGAGATATATTAATAATAGATACAGATGTAGAATTGGTAGATGGGAAATTAGTACTTGCAACATTAGATGATAATTTGACTGTAAAATATTACAGAAATATAGATGGTGAACAATATTTAGAATCACACGATTCTTTCTTTACACCTCTTGAGTTAGGTGATGAGTTAAGTTGGAAAATTATAGGAGTTATAACTAAAATTGTACATTCAATATAATCACTTAAATATTAGTAGGATTTGATTTGTCTGTTGAAAATAAAATAAAGCAATTCAAGAATAAAGAAAAGCAAGAAAAATTTAAAATTAGAAACAAACGAATTAGATTTAAAGATGAAATCGATCAGAGTAATCTTATCGAAGGGAAACTTATTGCTACAATTGGTTCAATTAGTTTAGTTAAATGTGATGGAGTTACTTATGAATGTCAAGTTGCTGGGATAATTAAATCAAAGTATTCGGACTCTTCGATTGTAGCGGTTGGCGATAATGTAAAGATTGAAATTTATGATGAATTTTCTAAATCATCGGGTTATCAAAAAGGTACAATTCGGGAGGTTGGAAATAGATTTTCTAAATTATCAAGAATATCACCGCAAAATAAAAATATGGAACATGTAATTGGAGCAAATTCTGATATGATGCTGATTTTTATGGCTGCAGATAATCCTAAATATAATAGACGATTGATTGATAGATATTTAGTTGCGGCTAAATGCGGGGATTTAACACCAATTATTGTGATAAATAAATCTGAATTAGGTGATGAAGAAACTATTTATGAAGATTTATATACTTACACTGATGAATTAGGTATAGAATTATTTTTAATTTCACTTCAAGAAAAAATTAACTTAGATACTATTGAGTTAATATTAAAAGATAAACGAACAATAATTTCAGGTCCTTCTGGGTCTGGAAAATCTACTTTTATTAATCATTTATTAAATAATGAAGTTCAGGAAGTTGGGATTGTTAGTTTGCGAACTGCTAAGGGTTTGCATACTACAAGTTTTGTTAGAATGTTTGAATTACCTTTTGGTGGTGAGATAATTGATTCGCCTGGGATTAGAGAGTTTGCTTTATGGGATATAGATAAATATGAGTTACCTACTTACTTTGATGATTTTATAGAGTATCACCATAATTGTAAATTTTTGCCTTGCAGTCATACTCATGAGCCAGGATGTGCAGTATTGGCAGCTGTAGAAGAAGGTGATATTGATGCAGATAGATATGAGAGTTATCTATTATTATTGGAATCATTAGAATAAAAAAAAAACCTCTTAAAATAAGAGGTTTTTTTAAAATAGTCATTAGAATAGAATTAACTAAGTTTTTGTTTAGTTCTTTTGTCGCTCATTCCACGTAAGTAGAATAATTTAGCTCTACGAACTTTACCAACTTTTAATACTTCAATGTTTTGAACATGAGGAGAATAGATAGGGAAAATTCTTTCCACACCAATACCATTAGAAATTTTTCTAACAGTGAAAGTTTCAGTTAATCCACCACCTTGACGTGCAATTACAATACCTTTGTAATTTTGGATTCTCTCTTTGTTACCCTCAGATACTCTAACAGCAACATTCACTTGGTCACCAGCTTTAAACTGAGGACGTTCAACAAATGAATCACCATCTTTTTCTTTGCGAATGTTCAATGCTTTTTCTTTGAACATTTCATTAACTAATATTAACTTATCCATTTTTATTGCCTTCGTTACGAAAAGAATTACAAAATTAAGTAGTATTTTATTATAAACCAAATATTATTTTATTTATTTTTAAAATGTGGACAATGATTGAATAATTTTAGTTGCTAATGATAGGAATAATTCAGTATTTTTGTAATATATATATTATTATTTGCAACAAATTTTAAAGATATTCGCATTATATTATATGAAAAATAAAGAAAATGTTTTTGACCCAAAGAGTGCTTCAAGTTTAAAGAATTTGGAATTGAAAGCCAGATTAGTTGTAGAGGGATTTATAACTGGACTTCACAAATCACCCTATCATGGCTTTAGTGTTGAATTTGCGGAACATAGACAATATAGACCAGGTGATGAGATTAGGCATATTGATTGGCAAGTTTATGGGCGATCTAATAAATTTTATGTGAAGCAGTTTGAAGAAGAGACTAATTTACGTGCAACTATTGTTATTGATAGTTCAAAATCTATGTCTTATGCTTCTAAAGGGAATGTGAGTAAATATAATTATTCTATATTTTTAGCGTCAACTCTTGCATATCTAATGAATAAGCAAAGAGATGCTGTGGGACTTGCTATTTATAATAATGAGTTAGTTGATTATATGCCTGCTCGCTCTAAAACTTCTTATATTGGTGAGATTATTAATAAATTAGAGAATAATCAACCAAGCAATCTGACTGGAACTTCTCTTGCGTTGGATAATTTGGCTGAAAGAATTAAGCGTAGAGGGTTAATTATAATTATATCTGATTTGCTTGATGATATTGAGTCAATTAGTAAAGCATTGAATCACTTTAGACATAGAAATCACGAAGTGCTTTTATTTCAGGTTCTTGACCCAAGGGAAATGGACTTTGATTTAGGTAGTGCGTCTAATTTTATTGATTTAGAGACTGATGAAGAACTAATTACTCAGCCACATCATTTGCAGAAATCTTATGTTGAGACTGTAAATAAATTTATTGACCAAATTAAGAATGTTTGTCACCAGAATAAAGTTGACTATAATTTAATATTGACTAATGAAGATTTTGATAAAGCTTTGATTAGGTTTTTATCAAAACGGAACAAAATGTAAATATCTATTTCAATGGAATTTTTGCTATTTTTTAAGATTTTAGAGTATTTCTATTAAATATTATTTATTTCAATGATTTTTTGTTAATTTTAGGGTTTTATTATTGACAAATTTAAAAATGAAGATATTAATAGAAAATAATAGTTTTACTATGGATACAAGGGAAGCAAGAATATCGAGATTAGATTTGCTTCAGAATAATATCAATAAGTATGCTAAAGAAATAAATATATCGCATGAACTATTGGATTGGGCTTTATATTCTTATGAGGAATTCTTATATCTCACCGATAAATTTAATGAAATTACAATTAAGAAAAATGAAAGTTTTAATTTAATTAGCACAATTGAAAGAGAGTTCTTTCAAAAATTTAATTCATTTAAAGATTTGGTTTTAAGTCAATATAAAAATCAAAATGTATTTGATGAAGATGATACTCAACTTCCTACAACAAGAATTGATAAAATAGAATTTAGCAGTGATTTTATTAATAAAGTTAGAACTAATTCAAAAATTAAGATTGATAAAATGACACAAGGTGTAATTGATTTATTAATTCCTATGTTAGATGAGGTTAGAAACACTTACGGAAGTGCATTAAATTATAAAGAAGAACAAACTAACTTATCAAATAGAATTAAAAAAAGATTCAATCAAGATTCACTTAATTTGAGAAGTCTATATAGTTTATGTATTGTTTATTGGAGTAAAAAAGAAGCAAAATTATTAGATTTAGGTTTTGCTTTACCAAAATTATCCTTTAAAAATAAAAATACTCCAAATAATACTTCTAAATTAATTGTCAAAAATAGTATTGTACATTGGGAAAAAGATGTTAATGCTCAATCATATCAATTAGTTTTTAGGAATAGGTTTAATTCTGTAGATTGGCAAATAATTTATGAAGGTAATGAACTTAAATCGCCAATTGACATTAAACAAGGTGAATTTAAAGTTAGAGGATTAAACTTTAATGGTTTTGGTCCATGGAGTGAGTCGATTTTTTATAATGAAAACAATGAGTTAATTTAATGATATTTTTAATTATATTTTTCAGTATTTTTAATCTTTCTGCAAAAGATAATTTTGCACCAAACCGACCAAGTCAATCAAATTCACCTTGGGTTGTTCCAGTTAATTCATTTATGATTGAAAGCGGAATAAACTATAGTGATGATTCATTTAACGAGAATATTGCGTTGGGAGTTACTGAAATTCGATATGGATTATCAAGCAAGCAAGAATTGAAATTTGGATTTGCTTTAAATAATAATATGACTAACAAAGAAAGTGATATTACTTCTGTAAGTTTGAATTATAAAAGAGAACTTATAGACAAAGAAGGATTTATACCATCAGTTGGTATTTTGCTAAGTGCAATTACTCCAAATTTAACTAATGATAATATTGATATTAGCCCAGGTATTCGTTTAATTTTTAGAAATACATTTAATGATTTTACTATATCTTACAATTTAGGATATGTTTATTTAAAAGATAATTCTGATTTTGCTTATACTTTTAATCTTGGGTATAATTTAAGTTCAAAGATTGGAATATTTGCTGAGATTTATGGAAATTCTTTAGAGAATAGAAATAATTTCACTTCAAATGCAGTAGATTTTGGTATGAATTATATGATAAATGATAATTTTCAAGTTGATTGTCATTTAGGAAAAGATATTAGTGAAAGAGATGATTTCTATTTTATAAATGTTGGTGCTGCATTTTTAATTAATCGTTGATTATTTTTTGATACTCATCAATCATTAGTTTAACATTACTTTCCCAAGTATATTTTTCAAGGACAGCATTCCTTGCTCTCTCCCCTATTGTATTGATTAATTGAGGATTATTGATTAAAGCAATTATTTTATTTGCTTGTGTTTCAGCGTCATCGCTAATAAATAATCCATTCTCTTCATCTATTTCTATTCCTTCGGCTGATATTGATGTTGAAATAACTGGTAGTTCATAAGCTAATGCTTCTAATACTTTTATACGTATTCCAGAGCCAACAAATAATGGTGATATATAAATTGAAGCTTTGCTAAGTTCAATTCCTATATCGTCAACAAAACCAATAGCTTCTACTCCAAGATGACCATATTTTTTAAGTGAATCGGGCAGATTTTTACCGAATAATTTAAGTGATATATTTGGAATTTTATATTTAACTTTACTTAGCACATTTTCGATAAACCATATTAAACCATTAATATTATGTACCCAATTATAAGTTGTTGCAATTACTAATTGATAGGGATTCCTTTCAACTTTGCTTCTTTTTAATTTTGCAGCATCAACTCCTGCACTTGCTACAATCATTTTTGAATTAGGAGATAATTCTTTTGCTATACTTTTATCTTTGTTTGTGATTGGAAATGAAATTTCTGATTCTGAAATTAATCTTGCTTCTTCTTTTTTTAATAATCCAGATTGATATTTAATTATTATTTTTTTTGGGTCAAATATTGGTAAATCTTTGGCGTATCTTTCCCATATTATATATTCAATATTGTGAAGACGTAATCCGAATTTTTTATTTTTCTTTTTAGCAATGTATTCTGCAATTTGAGCCATAGAAGTATGGTCTGCGTGAATTATATCAAATTCAATATTTTCAATTATTTTATCAATTTGATTTAATATTTTCTGATTATAAAATTTATCAAGATATACAGATTTGTTGTGAAGTATAGATTTAATAATATTATTCGAACTATTAGAAATATCTTCAACTATAAAATGAATATTCGCATATTCTTTTAATTCATTTATATATTCTTCTTCTGGTAGGTGATTAGTAAAAACAATTAATTCAATATTAGAATATTTAGAAAATTCCTTAATAATATTATAAATACCAATTTTTCCTCCATCAGTAGCAGGAAGTATAAATTGCGGTATTAATTGTAAGATTTTCAACTCTTTTTCCTAAAGACTTTATTATTAATAACATATTTGATATATTTCATTTGATTTTTCCAAGTGCTTACTCCAAGAGTAACATCGTTGATTTTATCTTTTGGAATAGGTGTATGCTCTTTTCTAAAAGTATTAATTGCAAAGTATTTCCATGATAATATAGCATTTAGAATAATTAAAGGTCTAAATCTTAAAGCAATAGCCCTGAATAGTTCAATAATTAACAAAGGGTACACTTTTCCAGTTGCTTTCCAAAAAGAGAAATATTTATAATTATATTTAACTACTTGTGAACTCATGTGAATCCAGCGTTCCTCTTTGAATCGCATTTTAGGTGAATTATGGTGCATAGTAACAATATTAGGAAAGTATCTTGCTTCATACCCAGCTATAATTGCACGAGTTGTGAAATCTAATTCTTCCATTCCAAAGCCCCAAAATCCACCAATTTTATTAAAAACTTCTTTTCTAATACCTGCTCCAGTTCCATGAAATAAACAAGTTTTAAATCCATCTTCTGGAATATTATGTTTATCAACTTCAAGCGGATGCCAATTCCAGATCGAATTATTACTATTTACTTCAATATCTTCTGTACCTAAGATTGCTATTTGCGGAAATTTTACAAATTTTTCAATAACTTTTTCAAAACAATCTGTATCTCTTGGATTAGAATCATCATCACATACCCAAATTATATCCCCTTTGCTTTCCCAAACTCCATAATTAAATGCAGTAAAATATAAATTTTCTTCAAAACGATAGTATCTAATTTTTTCATTATCAGAATACTTTTCTTTAATCATTTCCCCAGTACCATCGTTAGAAGCATTATCCATTACTAAAATTTCAAAATCTTGATAACTTTGTTTAAAATACTGGTTAATTGAATATTCTAATTCACTTTTTCTATTAGTTGTAGCTATTACTATACTAATCTTCATTAATTTTTTTTTCTCTGAATTAAAAAAATATAAATTGCAATTTAACAAATGATTATTAATTTATTTTAAAATAGAAGAAAATAGATAATTAGTTTAAGACAAGTATTTTTTTTAATTTTGATAATATTAAATAAAAATTACATTGAATTTCTACTTCTATGGCAAAAAATTCAGATTTTAACCGACTTACTTTAAATGAACAAGACTATATTAAAGCTATTTTTTCATTGACTTATGAATCAGGTGAAAAAGAAATTGGCACTAATAAACTTGCTGATAAACTAAATTTATCTCCGGGTTCTGTTAATTTGATGGTAAAAAAAATTAAATCTAAAAACATAGTTAATTATGAAAAATACGGAAAGATAAGCTTAACTGATGAAGGTAAAAAGTTTGCAATATTATTAATACGTAAGCATCGCCTTTGGGAAACCTTCCTTTGTGATTATTTGAATTTCTCATGGGATGAAGTCCACCAGATTGCAGAACAGTTAGAACATATAAAATCTGAAAAATTAATTGACAAATTAGATGAATTTATGGATTTTCCAAAGAAAGATCCTCATGGCTCATTGATACCAAGTAAAAGTGGAAATTATCATATTGAAAAATTTAGACTTTTATCTGAAATAGGAATTAATAAAGTCCATACAGTTGCTTCTATTAATGATGAAAATGAAGAATTATTAAAGTATGCTAGTAAAATTGGTATTGAATTAGGAAGTAAAATAAAAATTATTGAAAAAAGAAAATTTGACAATTCTTATGAAGTAATGATTGATGATAAAATAGAACAATTAAGTGAGATTTTTGCACAAAATATCTATATAAAATAAAAATGTCCTTATTTCTAAGGACATTTAAAATAAGAAATTATATAGCAATTTGAATTAATTACCAAAAACATATCTATGGTCACTTATACCAGCAGAGTGGCATCCTGAACAATTAGATTGAGGGTCAACTTTTGCAACTGTTGAAAAATCTGTATCATTTCCATTTGGTAACATATACCAATACCAATTTCCATCATCATCTCCATTTCCAGCTTCTTGTTTTACCATTGCAAAAGCTACCATTAAAGCACCTTTTGCACCAGTAGAATCTTTTCCATATACATATTTAGTAATAATATCACCTGGTTTTGCAGTTCCGCTTACATCAGACATATTTGTATAAACATCTCTGAATGTCATAGTTCCAGATGCAGTTGCATCTCCATTATGTGCCATAGCACCAGTGTTGATGTTAGTCTGAATTGGATTTGTTGCACTACTGAATAGTGATTCAGTTAATTTATATTCTATTGCAGTATCTTTATCATCATCTTCAGAACATGATGTGAATACAAGTAAAAAAGAAATAGCGAAAATGCTAAGTAAGTAGTTAAATCTTTTCATAAAAAACCTTTTTGTTAAAAAATAAAATTAATTTCATTTGCAATTAATTACATATATAAACTATTTTGCTTGCTTTTTATTGTAATAATTTAGAAAATTTTTATATTTTTATTATTTTAAAATAGTCTGTTGAGTTAGGATTTACGATTTGTATTAAATATACTCCAGAGTTTTGGTCAGTCATATCAATATCAATAATAGACTTAACTAATTTTCCGTTTTTTTGTATATCACTTTCGACAATATTATAATTTAACTCTTTTATTCGAATTCCAAATAGGTCGTATAATGCTACATCAATTGTAAATTGAAAATCATTAGGTATAAATTCTATATATTCTAACTTTGAAATATTTTGAGTTGGGTTAGGATATGGAACACCAAGAGTAATAAAATATTCATCCATTAAAGATACATCAATTAATTTAATTGATAAAAAGCATTTTGATTCTGTTAACTCTACTTTATCTTTTACAATTGCTTTTAATGGTAAATAATGGTCACTACATCTATCTGCAATTAGTATTGTATCTAATCTTATTTGTTCTCCAATTCCTAAAAAACAAACTTCGAGTTCAGCTTGAGAATTTGCTGGAATAGTAAGTGGCAATTGATAAGACGGTATTGAAAACTCTGTATTGCCTAAAACTATTGGATTATCAATTACAGCATCAAAATCTCTATGATTTCTAATTATTAATTTATTACAAACATAATCACCTTTGACTACTATATCATCTTCGAACCAGTTTCCATCAAATTCATAATTTAATTTAAAGTTATTAGTGTCAATCCTTGCTTTTGCATTTATAATATCTGAACTTATTGTACATCCATATTCTGAAGTAACTATTGCATGAAAAGTACCAGAATTTAAAACAATTAATGTATCTTGATTAGAAATACTATTTTCATTATTTTCTTCATACCATTCTACTGAAGTACCGTTATGTTTTGCAATTAGAAGTAAAGTATCACCAAGACAAAAGTTAATTCTGCCGATTGAATCAATATTTAGGATAGGAAGTGGTTTAAACTCAACAGGAAACTCATAAGAGTGTTCACAGAGAAACTCATCAACTATTGATACTTTGTAAGTTCCTGATTTTGTAATAGTAGCTGAATTCCCAGTCGTATTGAGAATAGTCGAGTCAGTCATATTTTCCCATTTATAATTGGAATATAAAGGATTTACACTTACAAGGACTTCCTCGCCAACACAGGGTTGCTTATTAGAGAAAGTAATTTGATAATCTGGCAATGGTAGGACATTTATTTCAAATATTGAATGATAAACAGTATCAGCACATTCTTCATTATAATACATTGCCGTAATTGTTTTAGAAGAATTAGCTTCATATTCAAAAGTCGAGGAGAAGGAATTTACATTCCAATATATATTATTAATATTAGTATCTAAATCTAAAATTATTTTTTCACCTTTGCAAATATTAATGATTTCCTGTTGCCTTGTAAGAGTATCAAAAATCGCAGGTGCAGAGTGCCAAATATCATCACCAACTATCCAATACCTACCATCAGAAGCTAAAGCAATATCATCTAAGAAATCACCTCCATCTAAACAAGCATTGATATTTTTCCAATTATACCCACCATCAGTTGTTTGGTAAACTGAAGCATTATAACCTACTCCCCAGCCAGTCAAATCATCTACCATCAAAGAACCATACATTGCACCTTCAGTAACAGTATCTCGCCAAGTATTACCCCCGTCAGTTGTAATCCTTAACCCACCATCTACATTATTGTTTCCAGCACATCCAACAGAATAAGGAACAATGAAGGAATTATTATACTTTGAAATATCTTCGTGCCAATCTACTTCACCTGTTTCACTCACAATTGTCCAATTAGTTTTTTCTATATTAGATTTCCATAATCTTCCACTTGAAATAACCCAGCTAAATCCATCTTCATCAGTAATTATGTCTGCCATTTTTGTAAAACCTTCACTAAAAGGAATTAATTCCCAGTTTTCACCTCCGTCCTTAGTCTTATAAATTACTTGTTGGAAATTACTAAAATTAGTTATAGGATATTCTGTCCCACAATCTCCACCAACAACATAACCTTCTAATTCATTTTCAAAAAAACATCCCCAAAGTGGCAAGCTATGTTTTATTCCTAAAATACTCTGATATGAAAATATTGGAGTTATTTCTTTCCAAGTAATTCCACCATCAGTTGATTTGAATACACCTCCATCCAAATTATAGCATGAGTTACAAGGGCCAGAAGCATAGCCAACATTTTCATTTAAAAAGAAAACAGACTCTAATTGATATTGATTGTTTCTATCAACTATTGTGTAATCCCAATTTTTCCCACCATCAACAGTTCTTAACACCAAAGAGTTAAATCCACTAACCCAACCATAGTTAGGATTACTCTCTAAAAACATAACATCAAGGAAAGTTGAATTAGCAATTGTAAATATATTTCTTAATGGATCATTACTTGGAAGTTCAGGCAATTCAGATTTCACCCATTTTATATTTTCATAAGAATATGTATTTATGTGGAAAAATACAATGACAATTAAAATTAATAATAATTTCATTTTTTTAGTTTTTTTTGTTTATTAACATTATTTTCTTCTCCTTTTTTTGTTAAGATTTCTTAAATTGACTTTATGCTTTTATTAGATTTACAAAATTCAATTTAATTTATCCGACTAACACATCTCATTATTTTTCAAAATATTACAATTTTTACTAAAAAACAATATGTGAATTTTACATCACTTTTTTTTGTCATTTGAATTAATTTCAACTACAAAAATAATTATTTTTTTTTTACTTTCTAACTGCATTATTTTTCAATACAATTGAAATATGCAAGAAAAATATTTTGATTTTGAAAAATAAATATCTTGCCTCGTAAAGAAAAAAATTAGATATTGCGTTTAATTAATTATTCTTTAATAAAAAAAGAGAGAAATTTTGTTGACCTATCCAGAGACAATTTCACTTTTCGAAAATACAGAAGCTGCAACAATCACAAAGTATGACGAAAGTAATACAAAAAAAGTGGCTGCAGATTCAAATACTAAAGAATTGTGGGAAAAAAGTTTAAGAATACTTAGAGATAATGTTTCATCATTGATATATAATACTTGGTTTACTCCAATTACCCCCCTTAAATGGAGTGACAAAGTTATTACTGTTCAAGTGCCAAGTCAGTTTTTTTATGAGCAATTAGAAAACAATTATTATGACTTACTACACAAAACAATTGAAAGAGTGTTTGGTGATGGTGCGAGATTGCAATATGATATTGTGATTGACAGAAATAATAAAAATGTTGAAGAAAGATCAATTATAGTTCCTGCATTTCAAACTCCGCCACCAGTGGCACAACAGAGTTTGTCATTCCAAGGTGCTGATAATAAAATTCAACATTATTCTAACAACTTAAATCCAAGGTATTCTTTTGACAATTTTCTAACTGGTGAAAGTAATCAGTTAGCAGTATCAGCAGCAAAAGCTGTAGCAGGTAACCCAGGTGGAACACAATTTAATCCAATTTTTATTTATAGTGAAACAGGTTTAGGAAAATCTCACTTGTTACATGCTATTGGTAATTATATTGTGAAAAACAATCCATCTAAAAGAGTTCTTTATACTCATAGTGAAAACTTTATCATAGAATTTGTAAATGCCATCCAAAATAGTAAAGTCAATGATTTTGTTGCCTTTTACCGTAGTATTGACGTTCTTATTTTAGATGATATTCAATTCTTATCAGGTAAAGAAAAAACATTAGATAATTTTTTCCATACATTTAATGCCTTACATCAGCAAGGAAAACAAATCGTTTTATCAAGCGATACTCCTCCTTCTGAATTAAATGGTATTGATGAAAGATTGATTTCAAGATTCAAATGGGGCTTGAATGTAGATATTCAAAAGCCAGAGCTTGAATTAAGAATTGCGATTTTAAAACAAAAATCTGCAAATGCTGGAATTGAACTTCCGATGGAAATTGCTGAGTATATTGCTAAAAATGCAACTCATAGAATTAGAGACCTTGAAGGAATTCTAATTAATTTAATTGCAAAGCATACTTTAGATAAGAAAGAATTAAATTTAGACCTTGCTAAACAAGTTGTAAGAAATCAACTTTCTTTAACAAGTAAAGAATTTACTATTCATAATATCAAAGAATTAGTTTCTGAGCATTATCAAGTTCCTATTGATTTGATTGAGTCAAAATCGAGAAAACATGAAATTGCTTTAGCAAGACAAATGAGTATGTATTTAGCTAAGAAATTTACAAGAAATTCATTAAAGGCAATTGGTGCTGAATTTGGAGGTAGAGATCATTCTACTGTTTTACATTCATGCACTGCTATTGATAATTATCTTTATTTTGATAAAAAAGTTCAAAAAGATTATGATAAATTATTCAATCTTTGTAAAGAAATGAGTATTTAATTTTTATAGCAATTAGTCATTATTTTAAAAAAGCAATCAGATATGATTGCTTTTTTTTTAATCGTCATCGTCGTCATCATCATCGTCTTCTTCTTCAAGTGAATCGTCAAGAGATTGGTTTGCAATTATTGGATACATTCCAGTTTGAGCAGAAATATTAAGAAGAATTCCTATAGCAGCAGAATATAATAGAATTGCTGTTCCACCATAAGAAATAAATGGAAAAGGTACACCTGTTGTGGGTAATATACCCGTATTTACTCCTGCATTCACGAATACATAAAAAGCAAATGTGATTATTATTCCAACTGATAGAAAATAACCAAAGTTATCTGGTGCATTTTTAGCAACTATTAAGCCACGCCAAAATACTAATCCGAATGCAGCTAATATTAAGACTAATCCTATAAAACCAAATTCTTCTCCTACTATTGAAAATATAAAATCTCCATAAGATTCGGGTAAGAATAAATTACTCTGACGGCTTTGCCCAGGTCCTAATCCTGTTATACCACCATTCCCTATTGCAATCAGTGCCTGGTTTAACTGGTAATCACTTCCAGCTGCAGAAGTTGCATCGCCCATTCCTAAATAGGACAATATTCTTTTCATTCTATATGGTGCTGATATTAGATATAATCCAGCAGCAAAAATACCAATTAATAATGTGCCTATCCAATGCAGTAAGTTCACATTTCCTATAAACATTATAGCATAACCAATTAGCAAAACTACAATCATTGTAGAAAAGTTAGGTTGTAATGCTATTAATATTGAAATTAGTCCAAGCCAAATTAAAAATGGTAGAAATCCTTGTTCAAATTGTTTTATAAATGCTTGTTTTGCAGATAGCATAGAAGCAAAGTGAATAACCATTGCAAATTTTACAATCTCTGAAGGTTGTAAACTAATGGGTCCTAAATCAATCCAACGAGTAGCTCCTTTTGCGCTACTACCTATGAATAGAACCATTACTAAAAGTAATACTGAAATAGTTAAAAATGATTTTGATATTTTTCGATATACATGATAATCAATTTTTGCAAATACAATCATCAATATTAATCCTAATATTACTTTCCCTAAATGACTAAAGAATAGTGCTTCGTTTGAATCTAATTTTAAACCAGAATAAGCTGACGATGCAGAATAAACAAAAGACAAACCAAAAAGCATTAAAGCTGATATTGGTAATAAAATATACCAGTCAATATGTCCTTTAATTTTATCCATTATAGACTTTTAACTATAGTTTTAAAATGCTGCCCTCTTTCTTCAAAGTTAGTATATTGGTCGAAACTTTTACAAGCAGGAGAGAATAAAATTATTTCATTAGAAGTTACTAATTCTTTTGCTTTTAATATTGATTGTTCAAGATTATTAACAAGGTAAGTATCAAAATCTTTATAGAAATAGTTGAATATATTATTTGCTTCTTCGCCAAATGTTATTATTTTTGAGACTTTACTTTTTGCAAGTTCGAATAATTCGGAATAATCATTTTCTCCTTGACCACCTGCTATCCATATTATTGGTCTTTCGTAGCTAGATAATGCATACCAAGCTGCGTTCACATTAGTCGCTTTGGAGTCATTTATATAATCATTTCTTCCTATAGTTCTTACAAATTCTAAGCGGTGTTCTACCCCTTGGAATGTAGCAAGACAATCTCGCAAATCTTCATTTTTGATTTCAAATCTTCTAACTGCCATAGCTGCCGCCATAGAATTATACAGATTATGAATACCTGGTAAAGCCAAGTTTGATAGCTGCATTAGTTCCTCTTTATATTGCTGTCGGACTGGGAGTCCGTGTTGCTGCATTTTGAAATAATATATTTTTTCACCATCCGAATATATTCCGTCATTGAATCTTTCATCAAGAATTATATCTGGATTAGTGCTAATTGCTGAAAAACTTGCCTTACTTTTGTGTCCCCCGACATTTAAGAATTGCATTAACAGTTTATCGTCAACATTCAAAATTAATAAATCATTTTCATTTTGCTTAGAAGTAATTTTCCACTTTGCCTCAAAATAGTGTTGAAAACTACCATGATAGCTAAGATGGTCTTCTGTAATATTTAAAAATACAGCTACATCAGGTCTGAAGTCAACTATGTTATCTAATTGATAACTCGACAGTTCCAAACTTATAATTGAATCTTTCTTTGGATTTTGAGCGTAATCAGAAAAAGGATTCCCTACATTGCCAAGAAGCTCAGATTGTTTTCCACAACTTGTAATTATATAGTGAATAAGATTTACAGTAGTTGTTTTACCGTTTGTTCCTGTTACTGCTATTATTGGATTATTTGTATAATAAGAAGCAAATTCAATTTCTGAAATTAATTTTATATTATTATTTTTTATTTCTTGAATTATTTCTGAAGTGGGTTTGATACCAGGTGAACAAACAACTAAATCTGAATCAAGAATTTTCTTGAGACTATGCCCACCAAATTCGTATTCAATTTCGAGTGAATTAAGTTCATCTAATATATTTGTGAATTTTTCAATAGAATTATATTCACTTAAAAATACATCATGATTATTTTTCTTAGCAAGTTTTGCGGCAGCGAAACCACTTTTACCTGCACCTAAGCAAACGATTTTCAAATCAATACCTTTAATTATTTTATGCTGCAATCAAGACAAAATTAAATATTTTATCTTTAATAAAAAAATAATTAAACTTTTAGGTCAAAATTAATCCCAACATTAGATTCTGATTTTATTCTTGTACTGATGTCATTTCTTTCTAATTTATAGAAACTATCATCATATTTTGGAAATTTTGTAATTTTAAATTCATTATTATCTTTTCTATTACTCTTATATTCTTCAGAATTATGAGCAATATTCGGAATAGTTTTTTGACTATAAGTACTATTTAGTGTAAACGAATTAATTTTATTAACTTTCATAATAAACCCCCATTTATTTATTACAAAAATAGAGTGTAAATTAGTCAAATTACTTAGTAATTCTACTTAATTTTAAAATATAGTGCAAAAAAAAAGGAGCAAATGCTCCTTTTGTAAAACTTGAAATAATAGAATTGTATTATCTTGAATAATACTCAACTACTAATGGAATATCACACTCAACAGGTATTTCTTCACGAGTTGGTATGTGTAAATATTTAACAGAAAAATCAGTTTTAGATATTTCTAAATATTGCGGAGGATTAGCACCTCTTACAGCATCTTGAAAATTTTCTAATTTTCTACTTTTTTCTTTAATAGAAACAACATCACCTACTTTTACTTTACAAGAAGCAACATCAACTTTTTTGCCATTCACTAAGATGTGTCCGTGACCAACATATTGTCTAGATGCATATATAGTAGGAGCAAATCCTGATCTATAAACAACAGCGTCTAATCTTTGCTCTAATAACTGCATAAAGATATCACCAGTGTTACCATCGATAGCAACAGCTTGAGCATAATACTTAGTCATGTGTTTTTCAGAGAGGTTGTATTGCAATCTCAATCTTTGTTTTTCAAGCAATTGCTTACCGTAGTCAGATTGCTTATTTCTTCTCTTACTTTGCCCATGTTGTCCAGGAGGATAAGGCTTTTTACCAGCAACTTTAGCTGCTTTAGAAGTTAAATTAATCCCAATTTTTCTTGAAATTTTAACTTTTGGTCCGTTATACTTCATTTATTTAACCTATTTAAAAACTTTTTTTCAATTTCATTTCATATAGAACTACAAAATTAGATAATTTATTTAAAATAAAAAAATATTTTTTGAATTTAGTGTATAAATTGTAAATAATTTATCTTGATTTATCAAACTAATAGTTGAAAACAAGTATTAAAAACAAAATTAAAATAAATTTAATTACTCTTTTATTTTAAATATCTTGTTTTTTACTTACTTTATCCATAATTTTGTGAAATTGTATAATTAATTTTAAAATAATATGAATATACACGAATATCAAGCGAAAGAATTATTAGCCAAATATGGTGTACCTGTTTTAAAGAATAGAGTTGTATTTGACCCTTCACAAGCTGGAAAAGTATGTTTTGAAGAATTTGAATCTCAAGACATAGATGTAGTGGTTTTAAAATCACAAATTCATGCTGGTGGTAGAGGTAAAGGTGTTGTTAAGGATTTTGAAACTAACGAAGAATTAATGTTATCTGACAAGCCAGTTAGAGGTGTTAATGTTATTGCAGGTGGAAATATCTCAGACAAATGTTACCAAATAGCAAAAGCAACTTTTGGAAATAAACTTGTTACTATCCAAACTGGTGAAGAAGGATCTGTAGTTAAAAGAATGATGATTGAAGCTGGTGCTAAAATTAAAAAAGAGTACTACTGTTCAATGCTTTTAGATAGAGCTACTTCTCAAAATATCATCATGGTATCTACTGAAGGTGGTATGGAAATCGAACATGTTGCTGAACATAATCCTGAGTTAATTAAAACAATTTGGATTGACCCTAAAATTGGTTTTCAAGGATATCAAGCTCGTGAATTAGCATTTTCTTTAGGTTTATCTGGCAATGCTTTTAAAAGTTTTGTTAAATTTATCGTTAAATTAGAAAAAGCTTACAACGAATTAGATTGTTCTATGTTAGAGATTAATCCTTTAGTTGTTACTGAAGATGAAGAGTTCATTGCATTAGATTGTAAAATGAACTTTGATGATAATGCTTTATACCGTCACCAAGATTACTTAGCTTTAGCTGACGAAAGTGAAACTTCACCATTAGAAGTTGAAGCAGAAAAATACAACTTAAACTACATCAAATTAGATGGTAATGTTGGTTGTATGGTTAATGGTGCTGGTCTTGCAATGGCTACTATGGACTTAATCAAACTTTCTGGTGGTGAACCCGCAAACTTCTTAGACGTTGGGGGTGGGGCTAATGTTGAAAGAATATCAAATGCGTTCAGAATTATGATGTCTGACCCAGGAGTTAAAGCTGTGTTAATCAATATCTTTGGTGGTATTGTTAGATGTGATAGAGTTGCTTTAGGTATTGTAGAAGCATTAAAAACTGTACAAGTTGATATACCAGTAATCGTAAGATTAGATGGTACTAATAAAGATGAAGCTGCTGTAATTTTAGAAAATTCTGATATGGAATTCAAAGTTGCTAAAAATATTAATCAAGTAGCTGATAAAGTAAAAGAAGTTTTTGCAGCTTAAAGTTTAATTTTATTTTTTTATAGTAAACCGTAATATTCATTACGGTTTTTTTTTGAGTAAATTTTGAAAAATATTAAAGTTTTAAAAAATTTATACCGATATATATATTAAATAAATCTTTATTTAATTAGTTTTTGTACCCTATGAAAACTATCAAAATTGTATTACTCGTATATATAATTAATATCTCTTATTTGTGTAGCCAAATACCACAAATTATAAGTTATCAAGGTGTGCTAACTGATAACTCAGGGAATCTTGTATCTGATGGCAATTATAATATAACTTTTAACCTTTATACAGTTTCTGTAGCAGGGTCGTCTATTTGGACAGAAACTCAATCTGTTACAACTACTCAAGGCGTATTTAATGTAAATCTTGGTTCTGTTACTCCATTTACAATTGGCTTTAGTAGTCAGTATTATCTTGGTGTTACAATCGGTGGCACCGAAATGTCACCAAGAACTCAACTCACTTCTGCGGCTTATTCGATGAATGGTAATCCAGCTGGAACTGTTTTAGCTTACGTAGGTTCATCTGCTCCAAGTGGTTTCTTAATTTGTAATGGAAATACAGTCTCTCGAACAACATACTCTGAATTATTTTCAATTATAGGAACATCATTTGGCAATGGTGATGGTGTTACTACATTTCATTTGCCAGATTTAAGAGGTAGATTTATAAGAGGATATGATGGAACTGCTGGGAATGACCCTGACAAAGTAACCCGTATTGAATCTAATACTGGTGGTAATACAGGAAATAATATTGGTTCTTTGCAAGATGATGCTTTCCAAGGACATTATCATAATTTTATAGGTATGGCTGCGTTGATTACACCTGGTGGATCTGGAATAAATCAGTTCTCAACTCCTCCTGAACCAACTAAACAAAATCTTTTGCAAACAGTCCAGCACCCAATAACTGATGGAACAAATGGAGTTCCAAGAACAAGCTCAGAAACAAGACCTAAAAATGTTTATATGAATTATATTATTAAATATTGAGGTATTCAGATGAAAATACAAATATTATACATACTTTTTTTATTTGGAATTATTCAATATAATTCATTTTCACAAATACCACAAATTATAAGTTATCAAGGTGTACTTACTGATAACTCAGGTAATCTTGTATCTGATGATAGTTACAATGTAACATTCAATCTTTATACAGTTGCAGTAGCCGGCTCGTCAATTTGGAATGAAAGTCAATCAGTTACAACAAATCAAGGCGTATTTAATGTTAATCTTGGTTCTGTTACTCCATTCACTATTGGCTTTAGTACTCAATATTACTTAGGTGTTACTGTTGGTGGAATTGAAATGACTCCACGAACACAACTTACTTCTGCAGCTTATGCTATGAATGGTGTACCACCTGGAACAATTTTAAATTTTGGAGGAATATCTATTCCTTCAGGCTACTTGATTTGTGATGGTAGTGCCATAAGTCGAACTACTTACGCATCTTTATTTAATTCTATTGGGGTTGCTTTTGGAGCTGGAGATGGAGCTACTACTTTCAATTTGCCAGACTTAAGAGGTAGGTTTGTAAGAGGTGTTGATGGGCTTGCTAATATAGACCCAGATAAAGCTTCAAGAACTGCAATGAATGCTGGTGGTAACACTGGTAATAATGTAGGAAGTGTTCAATCAGATGCTTTTCAAGGACATGGACATCAAGTATATCAAAATGCACAAGGTGGAAGTGGTTGGAATGATTTAGGATCAGGTGGAACAACTGCAACTAATTCAAGAAATGCTTTTGATTTCGTTGCAGGTGAAACACGAGGAGCTATAACTGATTATGCAAACCCAGGTTTTGGCGTACCAAAAACAAGCTCAGAAACAAGACCAAATAATGTGTATTTGTATTATATTATTAAATATTGAGGTATTCAGATGAAAATACAAATATTATACATACTTTTTTTATTTGGAATTATTCAATATAATTCATTTTCACAAATACCACAAATTATAAGT
>JAUIIX010000137.1 GCA_030431515.1 bacterium | reverse complement strand
GTCTAGACCCACTGGGTTAACCACCTTAACTTCTTATTTATTATTGTACTTTTCTTAGCCTGATTTTTGTCCATTAAAACAACTTCACTTTTTAGAAGCCTGATTTTTGTCCATTATACCTATTTTGCAGAATTTGTTTAAATTTTAATGTAAATTCAATGAAATATGCAGAAATTGTTGAATAATTTCTGAACTTGAATAGATGGGTTGATGCAGGCTGGTTCGATTCAGTGTTCATCCGTTTCATCCGTGGCTATCTGTGATTCAGACAATATAAGCAAATTACTGGCTGAAGTTTGTGACTTTAGCTTAGGTATAGTTCGGCGTGCTATGAGTGGATTTCTAAAGTAAAATGAATTTATATATGAAAGAATTAGAAAAGTTAAAAATTGGGTGTAATAGATTAATTATTATTGAATCGTTACAAAATGAAGAGGAACATACTGGGAAAAATTTATATAATGATTTAAAAAGCATAGAATATCAACCCTTACAAATAGACTATTATTCAATCTCAAACAAAAAATTACTTTTCGAGTGCTTAGAGCGTATTCAAGATATTACATGTGATTGGAGCAAACCAATAATTCATATAGAAGTTCATGGCGATAAAGATGGTTTTGTATTATTTGATAAAAATAATTCAATGGAATTTGTTTCTTGGAAAGAGATAATACCTTCCTTAACTTCTATAAACTATAATTCAAAAAATAGTCTAATAATAACTTTGGGGGTTTGTTACGGTGCATATATTGGATTAGAGGTAATAAATGAATTTGTACTATTTAGACGTGCTCCTTTTTTATTAATGATTGGGCCACCAAGTAAGATATTAAATACTGAGATTGAGATTGGGTTTAAATATTTCTATCGTAACATTATGAAAACAAAAGATATAAGCTCTGCTTTTAATATACTACAAAATGCTAAAATTCAGATTCTTAAAACTGCACCAGTATTTGCAATAGATTTTATTCATAAAATGAAAAATGTATTAAAAGAAAATGAACCAAGTAAAGAACTAATAGATAAATTTAATATTAATAAAGAAAATTATATTAATTACTTAAATGCAAAAGAATATAGATTAGAGCAAGCAAAAAAAATTCTTAAACTAAATTACTTAAAGTTTTTAATGATTGATACTTATCCTGAATTAGAGGGTGAATTTTTATTGTTTGATGAGATATGGATAAACTAAAATCTTTAAAGAAATTGATTTTAATTTTCTAATATTCCTAAAACACTGCTAAACACGACGAGAAAAGGATATAAAAGGCTAGCTGATCTAGGTTGCGGGGAAGTTGAGAATTAGCCTTAGCCCAACGCTGCAGGCTGGCCCACGTCTAAAATGCTCCTGTGGAGCATTTCTTAACGACATGTCCCCCTTTTGTAGCCTGGTCCTGAATGGTACTTGTCAACTTTCAGGAATCTCCCAAATAAATCTAATTTAATTATAAGATAATCAATTAGTTAAAAAATTAATAGTATTTTTTTTAAGATAATTTGGTAAAAACTGCAAAAAAAATCATCCTATGAGTAGAAACTAATATAAACAACATTATGAACCAAAACGAAGGTAATTCAGAAATAAATTATGTATCTAGTTTAGAAAAAGAATTGCAACCCGCCTATGCCCATTATAAAAGTAGCGTTTTATACTTTACAATCATCAAAATTTCTGGTATCCTACTTCCAATGGGAATTTTTGCTTATAATATGCTTTTTGCAGGGAAGTATTATTCCTATTCAGAATATAATACTATTGCGTTGTATCTTATGATATTTGTTTGTATTACTGCTGGGCCCGGGTTATTATTTGCGACATTACTGATACGAAAATATTTTATTATTAAACGTTCTCTGAAAAAACTGGCGAATACTTATGGGTTCCCTTATAATGATGTCAAAATAGAGTTTGCAAAGGTAGCCAAATCTATGTTTGGAGGACCAGGAATTGTTTAGAATCACTTAATTTGAATGAAATTGGCAAAATTTGTTAAGAAACAGACAAAAAGTATAGCACTATTCTAACATTTCTGAACACTAAATTTCAAATACTTTTTTTGAAAGAAACTAAAACGGTAGAAAAAATGTTATATTTATAGAGCAAATTATAATTGATATGACTAATTTACAGCTAAGAGAAGAGTTACTTGCGTACATTCATCGTGCAGATGATCATTTTATCCAATTAGTATATAGCATGATGCAAGCTAATTTAGATGAAGAAGATTTCAGACTTAGCGAAGAACATCAAGCTATAATTGATAAGAGAATAGCAGCTCATCAGTCTTCTCCTTTAGCAGGGGCAAATTGGCAAATAGTCAAAGAAAAGATTGAGAAGAAATTATGACCTATGAACTCCTTATTAAACCTGCGGCTGAGGAAGATATATTTGATGCTGCAATCTGGTATCAGGAGAAGAGAGAAAATTTAGGAACTAGGTTCATTTCTTTTTTAGATCAAGCATTTGATAAAATTCGGGTTAATCCAAATCAGTACCCCATAAAATATAAAAAGACAAGGGTAGCTCTTCTAAAAGTTTTTCCTTTTGGAATTCATTATATGGTTGAAGGTGACAAAATAGTTGTATTGGCAGTTTTACATACAAGCCGAAATCCCAAAATATCGAAAGATCGTTAGGTCATCTAATTAGAATGATTCCAATTAGTTTTTACTAAAAATTTTGGCTCTA
>JAUIIX010000070.1 GCA_030431515.1 bacterium | reverse complement strand
ACTTAGAAATGACGTAGTTGCTTCATTAGGTTATACTGATTTCTTTCAATACGAAGTTTCAGATTATGGATATACTAGCGAAGAATTAGTAAAAGTTTGTGATGATATGATTTCAGATATTTGGCCTATCTACAGAGAATTACATACTTGGGCGAGATATGAGTTAGCTTCAAAGTATAAAGAAGATGTTCCTGACTATTTACCTGCTCACTGGTTGCCTAATAAGTGGGGACAAGAGTGGAATGATATGGTTACTGTTAAAGGTGTTGATTTAGACGGTGAATTAAAGAAAAAATCTGCTGAATGGATTGTTAAAAAAGGTGAAGAATTTTATGTAAGTATGGGTTTCCCTAACTTACCTCAAAGTTTTTATGATAAATCATCATTATACCCTTTAGAAGAAGGTGCAAAATATAAGAAAAATACTCACGCAACTGCTTGGCACATGAATAACGCTGAAGATGTTAGATCTTTAATGTCTGTGGAAGCTAACACTAAATGGTGGTCAACTACTTTACATGAATTAGGTCATATCTATTATTATATGTCTTATTCTAATCCAGATGTTCCGATAATTCTTAGAGGTGGAGCAAATAGAGGATTCCATGAAGGAATTGGAACTATGATTGGACTGGCTTCTATGCAATTACCTTTCCTTCAAGAGTTAGAATTAGCTCCTAAAGATGCAAAAGTTGATAATGTTAAGATGTTATTAAAAGAAGCTTTAGATTACATTGTTGTTATTCCTTGGGGTGCTGGTGTTATGACTATGTTTGAAAACGAATTGTATTCAAACAAATTACCTAAAGACCAATACAACAAGAAATGGTGGGAATTAAAGAAAAAATATCAAGGTATAGTTCCACCTTCTGAAAGAAGTGAAGATTATTGTGACCCTTGTACTAAAACGCACATTAATAATGACCCTGCTCAATATTATGACTATGCAATTTCAACAGTATTATTATTCCAAATTCATAACCATATTGCTAAAAATATATTAAAGCAAGACCCTCATGCTACTAACTATTGGGGTAATAAAGAAGTAGGTAATTTCCTAAAAGACTTAACAAAAACAGGTGCTACGGTTGATTGGAGAATTCATCTAAAAGAAATGATTGGAGAAGATTTTTCTGCAAAAGCTATTGTTGAATATTTTGAGCCATTAATGGAATGGTTAAAAGAAGAAAATAAAGGTAGAACTTACACTTTACCAGAAAAACTAAATTAATTTATTATATTTATAAATTTTCATTAGAAAAGGGGCATCTGCCCCTTTTTTTATATTTCTAATAGTTAATTGCCAATTAAAAATATTACTATTAATGTCATAACACCTACTAATGCGGCAATTGATAATATCATTGATAAAGTGTTTTTCTTGCTGTCCGTCTCACTTTTAGCTTCTATTAAATCAATTTCTTCTTTAATATATTCCATTAACTCTCTATCAGTAAGCTTTTTCTCTTTTGAAGAAGAAGTATCTGGTTCACCATAAGGAGCTCCATCAAAGTCAAACATACTATCATCTACTTCACCATCATGAATTGGTCCATCTAAGTCGTCATCATCTAACAATCCACCTCCTCCACCACCACTAGAACCAGATGAAAAACCACCTTTACCAAGCTTATCGTTCATTTTAGCAATTGCATTATCTAATAACTTTGCAATTCTCGGAACTTCAGATTCAAAATGAGTAATCTTGTCCATAAAACTACTCATTATAGTTGCTAAGTCAGACTTAATTTCAGTAATATTATTATAAACAAAGTCTATTTCACCACCTAATTTTTTTACTTCACCTTTAACACTCGCATCAATTCCAAGTATTCTTCTTTCAAATATTTTTTGATTTTTCTCAAATGCAACTAATCTTCTTACTACCCTACCTTCTATTTTAGTAACTTCTTCGTCAATTGCATTGTTTAGTTTTGTTTTTATTTGATTAACTGTTCCATCTAACACCCTATCTGCTTTAGAGTTAAATTCTATTAAAGAATTAGATAAATCAATTGATTGTGTCTTAATATCATCTCTTAAATCAAATAATTCATTTTTTAAACTATCAATTTTATCCAAATCTTTAAACAAGGTATGAGTAGTTTCTGTTTTCTCTCTAAACTCTTCAATTGTTTCATTTGCAAAAGTTTCCAATTTAGTAATTGACTTTGAAATATCATCCCTAATCTGATTAAGCTCATTAGTCATATTAGTTCTATCATCTTCAAATTCACTTGAAGCATATTCAATTTTCTTAAAAACTTTATTAAACTCTTCCGCTTGTTTTGATATTTGGGCAAAGAGTTTTTTTACTTCGGGACTAAGTGCTCCAGTATCAAGCATTATGATCTACCTTTTTGAAAAATTGTTCTAAAACATTATTGAAATGAAATAAATAATAATAATTTAACTCTTGAACTGGATATTTAGAATGTTCATACATTATTTTAAACATTCTTGTCCTAAATTCATCGTCATTTTCAAACTTTTCCCACATAAATTCTCTTAGATATTGCATCAAATAACCATATTCTGCAAGGTCTTCGAAGAATGTCTTGGGTTTAACTTTTTCTAATATTCTTTCTAATCTTTGATCAGCCATTTTCTTTTATTTATTTCTTTATAATCTTATCGGTTAAAAAAAATAATTCTTGAATAGTTTAAAAATATGTTCTAACATAAGGAATATTTTTTTTTTTTGCAAATATTTATTTTATAGAAAATATTTATTTTTCCATATTTAGTCTAAGTTATTCATAAATTAGAAATAAATTTGTTAATTTTGAGAATAAATAATGAGAAAAGATGCTTTTTGGAATTGAATACGAATTTTTAATTTTACTATTTTTTGTTGGTGGATTTTCTGCATTTATCAATGTAATGAGTGGAGGAGGCTCGGCTTTAGTACTTCCAATACTTATTATGATGGGTATGGATGCAAATACTGCTAATGGTACTAATCGAATTGCAATATTTGCACTTACATTAAGTGCTATTATGTCAATGCGAAAACAAGAAGTTAGTGATTTCAGATTTAGTATGAAAATGTCATTATTTACTTTACCTGGTGTTATTTTAGGGGCATATTTTGCTCAAGATATTAGCACAGAAGCATTTAAGGATATTCTTGCTTGGGTAATTTTAATGATTATAATATTTATGATATTGCCTGACAAGCTAAAATCTTTTTTAATAAAAAAATTAAGTATTTATCCTAAGTTCATATATCCTATAATGATATTTGTAGGTTTTTATGGAGGTTTTGTTCAAGTAGGAGTAGGTTTTATATTAATGTTAGCATTACAATCATTTTTAAATCTTAATTTAGTAAATGTAAATATGCACAAAGTATTTATAGTGTTTATTTACACTATTCCTGCTTTAATTATGTTTATAGCTTATGATAATGTAGAATATGTACCTGGATTCGTACTTGCGATAGGAAATTGGATTGGAGGATGGTGGAGTGCTAGTTTATCAATCAGAAAAGGTGATAAATTTATCAAGATTTTTCTTGTTATTTCGTTATTACTTATGTCCTTAAAAATGTTAGATGTATTTTAATGAAAAAATTATTTATAATATTATGTTTTCTATCAATAACAGTATATAGTAATATATATATTGATAGTATTAATGTTACAAATTATCCTAATATAGAAGCTAACTATTATAAATTTAATAATCGTCCTTTCAACCTTGATAGTATTTTTCTTTTTGAACAAAGTGATTTAGTTGAAAATGCTGTTTATACTAAGTTAAGTAAACAATCTAAAAACATTAATGCTTATTTTATGGTAGATGTTTCTTCTTCAATGAAAAAGAATTCAAGCAAAGTTCAAGATATAATTAAATCATTTATTAATGACATGAATAATGAAGATAGTCTTGGTCTAATAACTTATAATCAAAATAGTTTTGTTAATACATTTAAAACCAATAATCAAGATAAATTAAATACAAGTCTTTCTTTATTAAGCTACTATGGTTCAAGTAATTTAAATGAATTGTTTTTCAATTCTCCTCTTAGTGTTCAAAATATTTTTACTCAAAATGAAGATTACATCTTAATTACAGATAAACAGTCATCTGGAGATTACAATAGAATAAAAGAATTTTTTGATGAAAATAATATTAAACTACATATTATCTATTTAAGTTCAAATAAAAATCTTATTTATCAAAATATGGTAAATGGTTATTATCTTGATAATAATAAATTTAATAATCGTCACTTACTATTATCTTCATATTTAAAAAGTTTTTTAAAAAATCTCGAATATTATAAAATAAACTGGACAACTAATCTTTGTTCAGATATAATAAAAGGTAATATTGTTCAATCACCTTTATATGACTATGATTTTGAATACAGGCATTCTAATTTAGAAAATAGTATTCTATCAATTTTACCAAAGCAACACTCAATCAAAACTTTTAATCTTAATAATGAAATTTTATTTTCAACTGACTTAAAAGCTATTTTGAAGGATATTAATATATTAAGTATTAAAAGTAGTAATCCTGAGTTTAAAATAAAAAGTAATATAAATACAATTTTCAAAGATGCAACTACAAAACTAATTATTGGAATAACTCCTTTAGAAAACAAATATTATTCTACTAATATTACTTTATCAACTGAATGTGATAATTACATCATACCTATTGAATTAGGAGAGTATTCTTACATAGAAAAACAAGTGAATTTAAATGTGTTAAATGGAAATAATTTTTATTGTGGAGATACTGTAAATTTTGAAATATTAGGACTTTCTCCATCAGAAATGATTTCGATAGATTATAAATATCAGAATGAATGGTATAATATTATTGAAAATATTAATTCAAATTCCTTGAAATGGAGAGTTCCAGAATTAAATGAAGGGGATATAGATTTCAGGATTAGATTTAAAGAAACAGATTATAAGCAATTTAATATCAAAGACTTTACAATTAAAACTGATAAATCAACATTAATAAAATCTAGCCCAGATAACTCTTTTATAGCATACACTACTACTGATAATAAGTTAAACAATTTAAAAATTGAAAACTTAGAGGATTTTGGAATTATAGCAAGTTCATTAAACAATACAAATTTATTGAGTTGGAGTAAAAACAATAGTCAAATTGCAGTTATTAGAAATAATAATAATGTTCCATTGATTTTTGACCCACAAAGCAGTAATATACCTATTAGTTTAGATCCTGTACCTGAAAATATAGTTTCAGTAGATTGGAATTATTTATCTAATCAAATTGCTTTTGGAACTGAGCAAGGAAATATATTCTTTTATAATGACTTAGGAAATGATAAAAAATTTACAACAAAAATATCAACTTCCAATTCATCAATTGATATTTTATCCTTCAATCCGACAAAAAATTTATTAGTGTCTGTAGATGCATTAAATAATGTAAAGCTTACTAATCTATCTAATTTAGATAATATATTTAGTATAAATACATTTAATACTAAGGTTCAGAGAATTACATGGAGTAATAGTGGAGATAGTATTTTTATTGCAGACAATAATAATCTTCATATTTATAAATTAAATTTATTTCAAGGCAATTATTCAGTATCAAAAGAAAGTGATTTAATATCACCTACTCCATTCGATGATATTGAGTATGATTTTGAGAATGATTTATATTATTTTAAAAATTCAAACAAGTTAAGTATATGTGATATTTCTCTAAATTTGAATGAGGAATTTGAGATAAATTCTTCTTTCAACTCTACTTATGATCTGAATAAAAATTATTTAATTACAAATGAATTAAGTCGAAAATTAATAATCAGAGATTTAAGTAAGTATAAAGATTATAACTTTTCAAATGATATTTTATATTTGAATAGATTAAAGATAATAGATAAACAACTTAATTTAAAAGATATACAACTCCCAGATATTTGTGTAAATATCCCGATAGATACTCTAATTACAAATTATCTTTATAATAATAATATTAAAAATATAATTATTGATTCTATAAGTGTATCTAATAATAAAAATGTAACAATCAATTTATCAAATAACATTTTGTTGTCAAAACAAAATACTGATTTGAACATTACCATTGCAAATAAAGATTTAGGAGAATATAATCATATTATTCATTTATTTTCGAATAAAGATACTTTTAGTTTTAATTTAAAATATAATGTAATTAATGATGAGATAGAAAAACTTACAAGTTATATAGATTTAGGTATAATTAATTTTAATTCAAGCCAAACTTTTACGAAAAATATTCTTCATAATTTTTCAAATGAATCTATTAAAGTTACTGATATTAAAATAATTAAGCCAAATGAAAATATTAGTTTAATTGTTAAAGATTCTGTCATTGAAGCTGATGAAATATATTCGATTGACTTTGACTTTTCCCCTAAAGACCTTGAATATAGTCAAGTATTAATTCAAATATATACAGAAAATGCTTGTTCACCTTTTGATTTCATTATTTTTGGTGAAGGAGTCTCCCCTGCTATAAGTGTTAATTATAATTATAATTTAGATAGTGTAATATGTGATTCTGATAATTTTAAAGAAGTTAAAATAACCAACTTTGGAATGGGTAATTTAAATATTCTTGATATTAGTAGTACAAATAATCAATTCAAAATTACTAATAATAATAATATTATTTCAGGTGATGATTTAGTATTTACATTTGAATATATTGGAACAGATGTTGGTGAAATAATTGATACTATTAATTTTACAACTAATAGTATTTACAATTCTTCAAATACTTTTCAATATATTGTTAAAGGGTATAAATTTAATTCGGAAATTAATTTTACTTCAAGGTTAAATTTCAAAAATCTTGAAAAGAACAAAGAATTAAATTCCGAATTTAAAGTATTTAATAATGGCTCAATAAAAGAATATATTGATTTTAAGTCTATTTCAAATAATAATTTATTTGAAATATTAGCAATAACTAATAAAGAATTAAATGCAAATGACAGTACTAATGTATTTGTTAAATTCAAAGGTGGGGCTGACAATCTTTTATATGAGGAAGACTTTGTATTAATCGATTATTGCGGTGAGAGCAAGACTATTACTTTGTCTGTTGACTTAAGAGATGCTAAACCACTATTAAATAGCATCAGTTTTATAGACTTTGGTGAAATTTATTGCAACAATGTTTCTAAAGATACTACTATTGAAATTAAAAACATTGGTGGTGCTGATTTAATTATAAATAAAATTGACATAAAAGGCGAAGACAAAAATAACTTTGAATTACTTGACTGGTCAGGAAATGAAACAATAAGAAGCGATGAAAGCATTTTCTTAACTATTAGTTATAATCCATTACAAATCCAAGAAGATAATGCTTACTTAGAAATACAGACTAATTCCGAGTTAAATAATGGAATATCTATTATTACTTTGCTTGGTATATTCAGAAATAGCAAAATAGAAAGTAAATTAAATGAGATTTCTTTTATCAATGTAGAAAGTAACATTAGTCATTCACAAACATTTTCTATCATCAATAATGGAAACATTATTGAAAATCTTAAACTAACAATAGATGATAATATTTTCGAAGTTTCTCCAAATTTAATAAATAATTTAGGGACAAATGAAGAAAAAATAATTACAATTAACTTCTTAGGTGGTCCTCCAGATGCTATTTATGACGCTGCATTAAACATAGATGCGTTATGCAATAATATTTCAATTCCAATTAAAGCAACAGTGAAGGGAACTAATTATTTTGAATTATCAAGTGATAATATAACAGCAAAAACTGGTGATATAGTTAATCTACCAATTTACTTCAGTAATCCAGAAAATTTAGTAATTAATGGCTCTTTTGAATTTGAAACAGAACTGGTCGTTGATAAAAATATAATTACAAGCATTGAAAAAAATAGCTACATAGAAAACAATAAAAGAATTATTCCTTTATTGTTTACAGTAAATGATATGAATGATAAACTATTAGATAATATAAAGATAAAAGTTACACTTGGCAATAATAATTATTCAGATATTGAGTTCAGAGATTCTAAAATAATTGGAGATGATAGATATTATTTTGAATTTGAGCCGAGTAAATTATCAATTGATAATATTTGTATCGAAGGTGGAAATAGATTTGTCGAAGGTGCAGACTTGTTCAATTTGAATACTCCTTATCCTAATCCTACTAATGATTTTATAAATATATCTTATTCTCTTATCGAAGATACATTTACTAATTTAAAAATTGTTGATATTCTTGGAAATGAAGTACTTAATATCATTGATAATGAAGTAATTGCACACTCTAACACTTTAAACATTGATACTCGAAAATATGCTGTTGGCACATATTATATTATTTTATCAACTTCTAACAATCAAATTACACGAAGATTTACAATAATACGTTAATAGCTAATTGATAATAATTCCTTATTTTTGCAATTTATTTTTTAGCAGGATATTTTTTTATGGCATTAGATTACTTTGATGCGACAGTTTACAATATAATAGATGAAAGCCCTACCGTTAAAAGATTTCAATTAGAATTTAAAGACTTAGAAAAGTTTGAATTCACTGCTGGTCAGTATGTTAAAGTCGATTTTCCAATTGAAGATAAAAAGACTTATCGTCAATATTCAATATCTTCGATTCCAAAAGGAGATAATAAAATTGAACTTTTAATAGTTTACAATCCAGTTGGTAAAGGTACTAATTACTTATTTAAAGTAGTTAAAATTGGTACTATCCTTAAAGTTTCAAAAGCATTAGGTCGTTTTGTTTTACCTGAAAGTTCAGATAAAGATATATGTTTTATCTGCACTGGAGTTGGTTTAGCACCATTTAGATCAATGATATTAGATGCTTTAGAAAACAAAAAGGATTTTAAAAGACTTGATTTAATCTTCGGAAGTCGAAACAAAGAAGATTTACTTCACTATGAGGAATTGAAAGAATTATCAGAAAAGTATGATAACTTCAATTATTATCCTACTTTATCAAGATCTGGCGAAGAATGGACTGGTAAAAAAGGATATGTTCACCCAATTTATCAAGAATTATATAAAGAACATCAAGATGCCCAATTTTATTTATGTGGTTGGGATTCAATGATTTCAGAAGCAAAAACAAATCTAAAAGAGATTGGATATACAAGAAGAGACATTTTATTTGAAAAATACGATTAATTCATTTTTTTTATTTTAATTAAGGGAGGAAAGCAAAATGGCAGAAACAGTACAACAAGAAAAATTTGAATTTAAAGCTGAAATGAAACAGCTTCTCGATATTATAATTCACTCATTATACACAAACTCTGAAATTTTTGTTAGAGAGTTAGTTTCAAATTCATCTGATGCACTTAACAAAATCAGATTTATAAAACTTACAAATAATGAAATTTTAGATTTTGAAAAAGAACTCGAAATAAAAATTACAGTTGATAAAGAAAATAAGACATTTTCAATAAGTGATACTGGTATCGGTATGACTAAAGAAGATTTGATTAGTAAATTAGGTACAATTGCATCTTCAGGTACAAAAGAATTTTTAAAACACTTACAATCAAATCAAGGAAAAATTGACGGAAATATGATTGGTCAATTTGGAGTTGGATTCTATTCTTTATTTATGGTTACTGATGAAGTTACTGTAGAAACAAGAAGTTATGAAAAAGATTCTATTGCTTATAAATGGATTTCTGCTGGTGAAAATGACTTTATCATCGAAGAAAGTGATAAGCAAGAAAGAGGCACTACAATTTCTTTCAAATTGAAAGATGATTACACTGAATTTGCTGAAGATTGGAAAATCAAGGATATTTTAAATAAATATTCTAATTTTATAGATTTTACAATTTATGTAAATGACCAAAAAATTCAGAAAGCACAAGCTATTTGGTATAAAAATAAAGATGAAATTAAAGATGAAGAATATAAAGAATTTTATAATTTCATTACAAGTGATTACAATGACCCTCTTGCTTGGTTACATCTGAATATAGAAGGAAATATTAATTTCAATTCTATTTTGTATATGCCAAAACAAGCTCCTTCTAACTTATTTAGTGAAGAATTTAAGAAAACAATACATATCTACACTAATCGTGTATTTATTCAAGATAATGCAGAACATCTATTACCTGACTATTTAAAATTCGTTAAAGGTGTGCTTGATACAGAAGACTTACCTCTTAATGTATCTCGTGAATTAACTCAGAATACTCCTTTGATGTCTAAGATTTCAAAAGTCTTAACTAAAAGAATTTTAAATTGGTTAGAAGATTTAGCTGAGAATAACAAAGAAGATTATTTAACTTTCTTTAATAATTTTGGTTCTATGTTTAAGTTAGGTATTAACTCTGATTTTGAAAATAAAACTAAAATCTTAGGACTGCTTAGATTTGAAAGTACAAACACTAAACCAGGTGAATTTACTTCTCTAAAAGATTATGTTTCTCGAATGAAAGAAGAGCAAAAAGAAATATTATATGTTTCTGGTGAATCAAGAGCGTCTTTAGATAAGAACCCTAATCTTGAGTACTTTAAGAAAAATGATATTGAAGTGTTATTACTTTCAGACCCAAGTGATATTTTCACTGTTCCTTACTATGGTGAGTTTGAAGCTAAACAATTCAAATCTATTGATAAAGTAGAAATTGAAGATAACAAGGAAAATGACGATAATAAAGACAAACTTGAAGAAAATGTTTCCAAATCTTTATTATCTGCTATTAAAAAAGTACTTGAAGATAAAATAGAAGATGTTGTAGAATCTAAGCGTTTAGTTAATTCTCCAATAACTTTAGTTGCTGGAAAAGAAGGACTTGACCAAGAGATGGAAAGAATGATGAAATTAATGGATAAAAACTTTACTTCATCGAAAAAAGTATTAGAAATAAACACTTCTCACCCATTGATTAAAAATATATCTAATCAATATATTGCAAATGGTGAGAATATGGAATTTACTGAATTAGTCGAACAACTTTATGAATCTGCATTATTAATATCAGGTGAATTAAAGTCAACTACTGATTTTGTACAAAGAATGTATTCGTTAATGGAAAAAGCTACTGCTTAAAAATTTATTTATAGGTTTATTATGAAACTATCTGAATTTAAGTTCAAATTACCACCGGCATCAATTGCTAAATACCCTGCTGAACCAAGAGACAAAGCTAAAATGCTTGTACTTGATAAAGAATCTGGGGAAATTATGGATCTTGAGTTTTCAAATATAATTGACTTCTTCAAGAAAGGTGATTGTCTGGTTTTGAACGAAACTAAAGTATTCCCAGCTCGTTTGTTTGGGAAGAAAGAAAAAACACATGCCACTATTGAAGTTATGCTCCTAAGAGAGCTAAACTCAGAAGATAGAATATGGGATGTGATTGTAGAGCCAGCAAGAAAAGTTAGAATTGGTAATAAAATTTACTTTGATGATGAAAAATTCTATTGTGAAGTGATTGATAACACTACTTCTCGTGGTAGAACTGTTAGATTCAGTTATGAAGGAGATTTATTCAAAATTATTGAAAGAATTGGTCAAATGCCACTTCCTGATTATATTGATAGAACTCCAGAAGAAAGTGATAAAATTTCTTATCAAACTTGTTTTTCTAACGATAAATTCTTGTCATCAATCGCTCCTCCAAAAGCAGGACTTCATTTTACTGAAGATATGATTGAAAAGTTAAAAGAAAAAGGCGTTAGAATTGCAAAAATTAACTTAAATATAGGACAAGGAATTTTTGAAAAAATCGAAGTTGAAGATTTAACAAAACACAGAATGTATTCTGAATATTTTGAAATAAATCGTGAAGCAGCTGACACTATCAACAAAACCTTGAAAGCTAAAAAGAACGTTGTTGCTGTTGGAACAAGTACGGTTAGAGCATTAGAATCTTCTGTTTTGACAACAGGGTCGGCTAAACCTAATAAAGGTTGGACAGATAAATATATCTATCCACAATACGATTTTAAACTTACTTCACGTTACATTACTAACTTCCAAGAGTCTGCTTCTCCTCAGTTATTAGTTGGAGCTTCTTTTGCAGGCAAAGAAAATATTTTTAGAGCATACAAACACGCTATTGCTAATAATTATAGAATGTTAGCTTATGGTGATGTTTTATTAATTATATAATTATGAACTTTGACTATAATTTAGATTCCTTTAATAAACTTTCTTATGAAGAATGGCTTACCCAAGTTGAAAAACAGTTGGGTAAGTCATTATCTTCTTTAGATTCTAATCTTACTGAGGATATAAGTATTAAAGCTATTTATGAAAATAAAGGTAAAGAGTTAAATCCTAATCCTCAAAATGAAACTAAATTATTTGATAGAGAATTAATTAAAAATTATGATATTGTTCTCTATTTTTCAGATTATATTAAAGATGGAATAGATACTATTTCAGAACTTGCTTTTATACTTTATTCTACAATTAAAGAATATGATAAAAACAAAAATCTACTTTTAGTTATTGGACTCAATAGCGATATTTACTTAAACATAAGTAAATTACGAGCATTAAGATTACTCCTAAATGCACTAAGTTCGGAATTAGAATTAAAAGAATTTAAATTTGACATTTTAGCTTGCGTAAGTCCTATTAATAAATCTGTATTAGACAAAGAAAATAATTTAATTAGACAATCAGCCGAGATATTCTCTGCTATTCTTGGAAACGCTGATTATGTTGAAACTCTACCCTATTCATTAGATTATAATGATGAATTTGCTACAAGAATTTCTAAAAACATATTCCATATTATTGATAAAGAAACATATTTAACTAAAATATTAGACCCTGTAAAAGGTTCTTATTTCTTTGAAGAATTAACTTCTGAACTAATTTCAAAATCTTTAGACTTATTTAAAGAATTTTCTAAGTTATCGAATGATGATGTTTTTGAAATAATTGATAAGAAAATCAAAGCAAATAACAAAATCCTTGCTGACAATATAAAATCAAGAAAAACAAAGTTATTAGGTGTTAATGTATATAGCAACAATAAAGACAATATTACCAAATTAAATAATAGTGGTTTTTCAAAATTATTTGAAGAATTTAGATTAAAATCAGAAGAATATGAAAAAGAACATGGCTCTAAAGCAAAAATCTATTTAGTTACATTTGGCTTACTCGCAGACATAAAAGCAAGAATTGATTTTATAGTAGATTTCTTTAGTTGTGGTGGATTTGAATGCGAAATATCTAATCAATTTGAAATGATTGAAGATGCAGTTTCAACTATTGATTTAAAAAATTATAATTTGAATATAATTGTTTCAACTGATGAATTATACAAAGAAATTGTACCTGATTTAACTTCAACAATTAAAAAATTTAATCCTGATTGCAAACTATATTTAGCTGGCAGACCAAAAGATGATGTCCAACGATATACTGATATTGGAATTGATAATTATATTCATTTAAATAGTAATATTTACGAGGAATTAAAGTTAACTTGGGAATTATACTCTATATAGCATTTATAAGTTTTATTTTTCCTAATAATTCTAAACTTCAAGAATATTTAGAAAATATTGATTTTGATAATAGCATATTTATTTATAATAATAATAATGATGAATTAAGATTCAATTCTAAGTCCAAAGAAACTCAACTGCAATTTAATTCAATGATTTATACTATTTATATTTGTCAATATATGAATGAATATAATTATTTACAATTAAATAATGACGTTCGATATTTATATCCAATTTTAAATAATATTAAAGATAAAATTGAAGTAATTGACTTGATTGAGCATAAATCTGGTTTAACAAATGAAATTCATTATAATCTTAAATTAAAACCAAAATCAACTTACTCCTTCAATCAACTTAATTATACTATATTATATCAAATACTTACGAATATTTCTAACAAGGATTATATAGAATTATTAAATGAAATAAATAACATTCATAATTTACATATTTTAACAAAAGAATTTAATTATACTAATGAAGATATTTACAAAGGTGGAAATAACTTACTTTCAACCCCATCTGATTTCTTCATTTTTATTAAATATTTACTTTCTGATAAGTATAATAAAAAAGACGAGTTTATATCAATATTTGAAAACTCATTTGAAAAATTTAAGATAAACGAGACAGATTATCTAATAAAATCTAATATAGAAGGACTATCAACGTCTTTATTTATAAGAAATTTAAAATATAATCCACGTATAATAGTTATAACAAGCGAAAGCAATCAAGAAATAAAAGATATTATTTCTAATATTAACTTGATTTTAGATGGAAAAGAAATTAATAGAAATAATACACTAAATTACATATTTGGAATTATTATTTTATTAATAATTTTAGTTGGAACTTACTTTTTATGGAAATATGAACCAAGCAAAAATACAGAATATTAAACTCGAAGATATTTTAAAGTATAAAACTGAAAATAATACGAGTGAGTCAAAATCAACTTTAGAAGGAATTCCATTCAAGAATTCCTATTCGAGAGATGATATCAAAAATTTAAAACATTTATCTTATCTACCTGGTTTTCCACCTTATCTCGGTGGTCCCTACCCTACCATGTATGCTACAAAACCTTGGACTATAAGACAATATGCAGGATTTTCAACTGCCGAAAAGTCTAATGAGTTTTATAGAAAGAACTTAGCGGCAGGTCAGAAGGGCTTATCCGTAGCATTTGATTTAGCAACTCATAGAGGTTATGATTCCGACCATCCAAGAGTAGAAGGAGATGTGGGAAAAGCCGGTGTAGCAATAGATTCCGTCTTAGATATGGGTATTTTGTTTGACAAAATTCCACTTGAT
>JAUIIX010000008.1 GCA_030431515.1 bacterium | reverse complement strand
AAGATAGTGTTTGTTATATAGATGCAACTATACTCGATCCTGGTCTGATTGTTAACTCTTTTGATTTTGGTAAAAAAGTAATTAATCATAAAGATAGACTTATCAATCCTTATTTATCTGATACTCTTAAATTAATAAATTTTGGTAAATATCCAATTGAAATCGAGGATATTAAAGTCCTAAATGAACTTCATAAGTCTGCTTTTAAATTTAATACAAACGATTTTATTGGTAAGGTATTAAATTCAGATGACTCTTTGAGTTTTGTAGTTGGCTTTTTACCTGAAGAATTAGGAAACCACACTTTAGAGATAGAATTTATATTGAAAAATGATATAAAAACTGCTTCGACATTAAAGTTAAGTGGATTTGGAAGTCAAGCTAAGTTAGACTTTAAAGATACGCTCGATTTTGGGAAAGTTCAAATTAATAGTGATTATAAAGTTGAATTTTTTAATATAAAGAATACTCAAGAGGATTGGGAATTTTATTCAAAATTAGATTCTTTTAATTTAGAATTTAATGCTAATTTAGCTGAAGAATATGGTTTTACAATTACTCAAAATGGGAAACAAGAGATTGAAGTTGGTCAAACTAATAGTTTACTAATTACATTCAGCCCTAAATCTAATGGAATTAAAACTTTACCTATTAATGTTACAAGTAATGCTTCTGGTAAAAAAGTGTTTTATATCAAAGGTACTGGAATAGAAAGTAAATTATCAATTTCAAACAAGATTGTTTCTGCTTCTGCTTGTGAAGGTGAAAAAGATACTTTATTTGTTACTTTAACAAATGATGGAAATTCTGAAATCCACTTAGAACCATTGAGATTTAACCCTATAATACCTGAGTTTAAGTTTTTAGATCCAAGTTATTCTTTAAATGAATTTACTTTAAATGTTAATCAGTCTATTACTATTCCAATTGAATTCCAATCATTTGGAATTTCAAAAAACTTGAATTTAATTGTAAAAGAAAAGAAAAATTTGATTGCGAATGAGATTGAAGTAATTGGTACTAATAAACTTTACGATAATGAATTTGAGATTATACCATTAAAACAATCAGTAGAAGTTAGCAAGCCGGCGTTAAGCTCTGTTGTATTAGAAAATAACAATGAATTAATTGATGCGAATCTAAAAGATATATCTTTAATAATTACTTATGACCCTTCTATTTTAAATCTTCAACAGAATTCAATTAAAGTAGGTAATTATTTATCTTCTAATTATATTGTTGATAATGTTACAAAAATAGATAATGGAAAAATTCAGTTTGATTTGATTTCAATAAATGGTGAGAGTATAAAACAAGGTGGAGAATTAGTCAGCTTTATATTTAATACTTTTCTTTCTAATAAAGAAGAGAATTATAGTACAGTTAATATTGATATGATTTCTAAAAATACTCAATGCGTGAATTTCAATAGTGATAAAGATCAAATAATTGAAACTATTTTAAACTGTTCTGATGAATATAGAAAAATCGAATCTGATGTTGTTCCTTTTTATATTGAAAAAATAACACCTAATCCATTAAATAAAAATATAAAACTAACTTATGCTATTCCTTTTAGTTCTAATGTTAGTATTGTACTACTTGACTTAAATGGCAATATTGTAAAATCTTATGTTAACTCCTACAAAGAAAAAGGATATTACGATTTTGATTTAAACATTGAAAATCTATCAAATGGACAATATTTCTTACGAATTTTGTCTGGCACATTTATTGAAAATACTCCATTAATAATTAACAAATAGAATATTTATTTCATATCTTTTATTAAAATTCTTATTTTTGTTTTTTATGAAAGAGAAATTGATAGATAATGAATAATTATAAAAGTTTAATTGTGATTTCTTCTCCTAGCGGAGGAGGTAAATCCACAATAGCAAAACACTTGATGAACTTGTATCCGAGTTTAGACTTTTCAGTATCGGCTACAACAAGAAAAAAGCGAGAAGGTGAAATTGATAATAAAGATTATTTCTTTTTAACGAAAGAAGAGTTCTTAGAAAAAATCAAAAAGAATGACCTAATTGAATATGAAGAGATTTTTGGTAATCTTTATGGTACTTTAAAAAGTGAAGTTTCTAAATCTATTGATAATAATAAAACGATATTGTTTGATGTTGATGTAAAAGGTGCTTTGTCATTAAAAAAACATTTTCCAAATCAAACATTACTAATATTTATTGCTCCTCCTAATTTGGAAGTTTTAGAAGATAGACTAAGAAAAAGAAGAACTGAAACTGAAGAAGAAATTAATAGAAGATTAGACAGAGCAGAAGAAGAAGATAAATATAGAGATAAGTTTGATGAGTTAATAATTAACGATAATTTGGAAGAATCATTTAGAAAAATAGAAGAAATTTCAAATAAACATTTAAACCCTGAATTAAAACAAAAAGGATAATATGGAACCAAATGAAGTAAGAGCAATAGCCAAATTTATTTTAAGAGAAATGGAATCACAACATAGTGCTGATTTGGCTCATAAATGGACTGGTGGAACTATAAAAGTTATTCCTGGTGACCCAAATACAAAAGAACATGAAATGTCTATTGATAAATTAATGCACAAAGTTGTTATGGTTAGGGATAATCTTAGAGTACTCGAACAACAAATAAATTCTAACAAAGAATTGAGTGATGCAGAAAAATTAAAATATCAAAATTATATCACTAAGTGTTATGGATCAATGACTTCTTTCAATTTCCTTTTTTATGATGAAGAAGATAAATTTTAATTCAAACAAATACAGATAATTTTCGTCATTAGCATAAATTTTAAAGTAAGGAATTTATGCTTTTTTTATATCTAATCTTAACTCTTGTATCCCCTTTTATTTACTCTCAAAATAATAATAATTTTACTATTAAAGGTGAATTAAAATCTAAAGAAAATAACGAAAGTGTTATTGGTGCGAGTATATATTTGCTGAATCCAAAAGATTCTTCTATTGTTACTGGTGCTTATTCCAAATTAGTCGATGATAAAAGTATTTTTGAAATAAAATCGAAAGCAGGAGATTTTATTTTAAAGATTACTCATGTTACTACTCAAGAAAAATATTTGAAAGTAAAAGTAGAAAATGATTTAGATTTAAAAATAATTTATTTAAACGCTTCAGATTTTATCTTAGATGATGTAATAGTCAATGCTGATAAAGAATATATGGAATTACAACTTGATAAAAGGGTTTATAATGTTTCTCAAGATGCAACTAATAAAGGTAGAAATGTTTCTGATATATTAGATAACCTACCGTCTGTATCTATTGATGCTGAAGGGCAAGTTTCTTTACGTGGTTCTGAGAATGTTAGAATTTTAGTTGACGGAAGAGTTTCAGGTTTAGTTAGTCGAGACCCAGAAAATCTAAGAATGATGATGGGAGAAATGGTTGATAGAGTTGAAATAATCACAAATCCATCTGCTAAATACGATGCTGAAGGGCAAGTTGGTATTATTAACATAGTATTGAAAAAAGAGCAAAGAAAAGGATTTAACGGAAGTTCTGAACTAACAACAGGTACTCCAGATAATTATGGATTAACTTTAATTTCAAACTACAGAGATGAATCATATAATTTCTTTACTTCACTTGGCTATAATTACCGAAAATACCCGGGCTATGCAGATATGCAGCAGTATTTTTATAATGATACGAATAAATATCTAACAACTACAAAACGTGACCAACTTAGAGGTGGTAATAGATTGACTCTTAGAGTAGGTTCTGACTTCTTTTTGAATGATAATAATACTTTAACTCTTAGCGGTAATTATTCTTTCGGGGTAAGGGATAATTCAGTTGACTTAGTTTATAAAGATTTTACTCAAAGTAATGATTTAATTTCAGCTACATCTCGGATTGATAATGAAGATGAAGATAGTGAAAGTTTTGAAGTAAATTTAGCATATAACCTTGATTTTGAAAAGAAAGGACACAATCTAAAAATCACAACAAATTTTGAACAAGATCAAGACTTAGAAGAGTCAATGATAAATCAAAAAATATTAAATATTTCAGATAATAATATATTACAACAATCTTCAAATTTAGAATTTGAAAGAAATCAATTGTATCAATTAGATTATGTTTATCCATTTAGCAAAGAAGGTAAGTTTGAAGCAGGTATGAAATCTACATTAAGAAAAATTGATAATGATTTTTGGTTCAAACAACAAAATAGTGAAGGTGAATTTGAGATAATTGATGATTTTAATAATAATTTCATTTATTTTGAAGATATTTATGCGGCTTATTTAATTGCGGGTGATAAATTATCTGATTTTTCTTGGCAATTTGGTTTGCGAAGTGAATATTCAGATATTACTACAGAATTGAAGAAAACTGATTACTCCAATCCAAGAACATATTTTAACTTCTTCCCTTCTGCTCACTTTTCTTATAAAGTTTCTCAGTTAAACTCTATTCAATTAAGTTATGCACGAAGAATACAAAGACCTAGCTTTAGATCATTAATGCCAATATCAAGTTTCTCTGATAATAGAAACTTTTGGATAGGTAATCCTGATTTAGATCCAGAATTTGCAGATTCTTACGAAACAGGACATTTATTTACTTGGGAAAAAGGTTCTATACTTTCAAGTGTTTATTATAGACATAGTACTAATATAATTCAAAGAATTACTTATTTAAATGAAGATGGTGTTACTAATATAACTCCTTTCAATATTGGAACAAGAGATGACTTGGGATTTGAATTTAATTTCACTTATGCACCATATAAGTGGTTAAATTTTAACACAAATATTAATACATTTAATGTAAGTATTGATGGTAATTCATCAGTTTCAAACTTAAATTCTGAATCTTGGGCAACAAACTTAAAGTTTAATACAAAAATAAAAATGTTTTGGGGTATAGATTTTAGTTTGAACTATAATTACAGAGGTCCAATGGATATACCACAAGGTAAAATGAAGGATGTATGGCTTATTGATTTTGCATTATCAAAAGATCTGTTAGAAAACCTAACAGTAACAGCTACAGGTAGTGATATATTTAGTACAAGAATGAGAAGAATGATAACAAGAGATGTTGATTATTACTACAATCAAGATTTCCAATGGAGAGGTGGTTTATTTTCTTTGAGTATTTCTTATAGATTAAATCAAGATAAGAAACAAGCTAAAAGGTCTATGGATAGTATGAATGATGAAGAATAGAAAAGACCATTCTCATGGTCTTTTCTTTAAATTAATTACTTGTTAAAATGTACAACTAAAACAGGACATTCAACTTTTCTAATTACTTTTTCAGTAGTAGATCCAAATATAAAACGCTCTAATCCACTTGATCCATGAGTAGCAATTACTACTAAATCAATATCGAATTTTTTTGAATATTCCATAATTTGATCTGATGGTTTACCCATTAGAATTGTAGATTTACTTTCAATTCCTAAATCTTTTAATCTTTTAGCAACTTTTTCAAGGTTAGCTTTGCTTGCTTTTTCTAAATTGTCTTCTAAGTTAATTAAACTTTCGTGAGCCAAATCTAAACCTGTTGGATAAACAACTGGATGAATAACATTTAGCAAGTGAATTTTAGCACCCATTGATTTTGCTATATCTTTAGCATGTTCAAATGCTTCCTCAGATCCTAATGAAAAATCTGTAGGTAATAGTATATTTTTATATTTGTACATAGTGATTTCTCCAATAATAATTTTTAATTTTGTAAATATAAATTTCCTAAATATAAAGAAAAAAAAGTTTAAAAAAAACATTGTTTCTTAATATTTTTATCTTTATATTTGAGATTATAGGAATTACTAAAATGAATAATTGATAACGCAATATTTTATGGAGGTTTGTTTTGGATTTAGTTGTTGATAATGAAAAAGATGCAAGATTAGAGCGTATAGATTTTAACAATTTAGGTTTCGGAAGATATTTTTCTGATCATGTTTATGTCTCTGACTTTAATAATGGAAAGTGGAGTAACGGAGAAGTTGTACCCTATGCGAATATGCCTTTTGCTCCAGGTATGAGTACTTTACATTATGGTCAATCTATATTTGAAGGACTTAAAGCTTACAAAGATTTTAAAAAAGGTGGTTTGAATATATTCAGACCTAATATGAATGCAAAAAGATTGAACAATTCTGCAAGAAGAATGTGCATTGAAGAATTTCCTGAAGAACAATTTATTGATGCTTTATGCCAAGTAGTTCAAACTGATAAAATATTCTTACCTCAAGAAAAAGGTCAATCTCTTTACATTAGACCTTTAGTTTTTGGTGATAGTAATTTCTTAGGAGTTCACTCTTCGCCAACATTTAAGTTTTTAATTATGACTTGCCCAGTTGCTTCATATTATGAAAGTGGTTTAGCTCCTGTTAAGATTCTTGTTACTCACGAATATGCAAGAACTGTTGAAGGTGGATTAGGAATGGCAAAGACTGCTGCAAACTATGCGGCATCTCTTTATGCTGGTAGAATGGCAAAAGAACAAGGTTTTCAACAGGTTTTATGGCTTGATGGTAGTCAAAAAAAATATATTGATGAAGTTGGAGCAATGAATATTTTCTTCGTAATTGGTGATGAAGTTATTACTCCACCATTAGACTCTGGTACTATTTTACCAGGGATAACAAGAGATACAGTTATTCAGTTAACCAAACAATGGGGCTTAAAAGTAAATGAATACAGGATTTCTATAGATGAAGTTTGGGAAGCACACAAAAATGGAAATCTAAAAGAAGTTTTTGGAACAGGTACAGCTGCTACTATTTCTCCTGTTGGTCTATTGAGTTACAAAGGTGAATCTATTACGATTAACAATAATGAAATTGGTAAAATTTCTGCAAAACTTTATGATCATATTACTGGTATTCAACATGGTTTAATTGAAGATACAAATAATTGGAATCTTCATTTAGATATATAATTTTTTGTTAATTTATTCAAAAACTGTTTCATTTTCATATAATTGTTGATAATGAAGCAGTTTTTTTTGTAACTAATTCATCTTTTATTTCGTTAAAATATTTTATTATGGATAAAATTGAATAAAAAAGATAAAATATATTTATATTTATTTTTAACTTTGTGTCTGATTTTTATTGGAATATCTGTTAAAAATATTTACAATATGTCATCTGTTGTTACAGATGATAATATCTATCAAGATTTACCATCTAAAATATATGTTCAAAATTCAATTTCTGCTTTTAAAAAACTTGGTATCGAAAACAACAAAGAAGTAATTGAAGAAACTGAGTTGCCTAAAGGAGCAATCCTACTAAAATTTGATAACAAAGAATTTTCTAATTCCTCTGAAATTGAAGAATATATTTTACAATCTAAAAATAAATCTTTTAATATTGAAATCTTCAAACCAAGTGTAAATGATTCCATTGTTGGTAAAAGATATGGCTATGTAATTAAAAAGAAAGATATATTAAGTGAAACATTTACTGACTTTAACTCTGCTGTAATTATAAGTTATATTCTTAAAGGAGGTGCTTCTGAAAGGGCTGGTCTTAAGATAGGCGACATCATTACTAAAGTCAATGGAAAGAACTTTTCAAGTGCAGTAGAAGCTTTTAAAATCACTCTTCAAAATTCCTCAGAAAATACTGTTTACTTTACAGTACTCAGACAAGGGAAATACACTAATATTAATGTTAAACTAACTACAATTAAGTTGACTTTTAATGTTTTATTTACTTACCTAATTGGATTGTTTTTAATTCTCTTTTCAATGTTTATAGCATTTAATAGATTCCATATTTTCCAAGGTAAGATTATCTCATTTACTTTGTTTTCTTTAGGATTATACTTAGCATTTTTACCTTACTCAACATATAATTACAACTTAGATCTTTTCTTGTTGAAATTGCTATTTAGTGAATTTACTTTTTCATTATTTTTTGTAATGTTATTCCACAGTTTTGCTTACTTCCCATTTGAGAAGAAAAAACTATTGAATAAGATGTCTTTATTGATTTATCCATATTATGTGACTGCTTTATTCTTAATTGTATTTACAATAATTACATATTCTGAAGAATATAATTATTTATTAACAGATTTACAATTAATCTTTATTGTTATTCTTTTAATCTATTATTCATTTATATTTATAAAACACAGAGATAAAAAGAAATCAAATCCATTTTATGGTAAAGCTGTTGCTATTGCTTATCTTTTAAATTTTGTTCTTATTTTATATAATTACTTAGCAATTAAGACTTTTGAAACAGAGTTATTTGAATATTATTATATATTCTTAGTATTAATTCCATTAGCATATATTTATACAATTAGTAAATATGATTTATTAGATTCATTATTAAAATTTAGAAAAAATATTCAATATTTTATAATATCTATTGTAATCAATCTAATTCTTTCATCTATTTTAGTTTATTCTATCTTTCTTTTAAGCAAACTAAATATTCAATTACCAAATTTACATTTTACAGGCAGTTCAATTGAAGTTTTAGACAGACCTTTAAGACCAGAGTTATTTAATATCTACTCAAAAGTATTGTTCCTTATTTTATCTGGATTATCATTCTTAATATTACATAATATCCGTAAAGTACTATTCACAATTTTAGATAAGAAGTATCATATAGTTAGCTTTAATTATCAAGTTATAAGTGAAGAATTATCAGAAGAATTTCAAAATCAAACTAATTTAGAAAGTCTATCTCAATTAATATTAGACAAACTCGAAGAATTAATAAAGTTAAAACAATGTGGAATAATAGTTTTTGAAGATGAAAAGAAAGTTATTCATCAATCATACAGAGGCATAATTGATATTAATTTAAAAGAATATATTCACTCCTCTGAACTTAATTTGATTCGCAAAATTAGAAGTTTTTCAGGGAATGTACTTATAGAATATTTAGAAGGTGAGTTGAAAAATATATTATTGTCATGCAAATATAAATATATGATTCCACTTAGAGTTAAAGGTAAGATTTTAGGAATTGTACTTTTAGGAGAAAAACTCTCAGAATCAAGATTAAAATCTAATGATTTACTTTATAGCAATGCCATTGCAAAACAAGCTGCAATTTCAATTGAGAATTTCTCCTTATATTCAGATTTAGCTAAACAAGAAAGAATTAAACAAGAGTTAGAAATAGCAAGAGAAATTCAATTATCCTCATTACCTCGTAAACTACCGACTATAAATGGATTAGATATTTCAGGAATTTCATTACCTGCACTCGAAGTTGGTGGTGACTACTATGATATTTTTATTGACAAACAAAATAGTAATTTAATCACTGCGATTATTGGAGATGTAAGCGGTAAAGGAACTTCAGCAGCACTGTATATGTCTAAAATTCAAGGTGTTGTTAAGACTCTACAAGAGTTCAATTTAGGTATAAAAGAATTAATGATAAAAACTAATGAGTTAATTTTTACATTCCTTAATTCTGGCTCATTTATAACTGCTTTTTGTGTTAAATTTAACATCAAAGAAAAAGAAATCCGTATGACAAGAGCAGGTCATTTGCCTATATATTATTATAATAGCCAATTAGACAAACTTGAAATAATTACTCCAAAGGGTATTGCTTTAGGTCTTAACACAGGTGAACTGTTCAATAGAAACCTTGAAGAACTAATGTTCAACTACAATATCAATGATGTTTTCGTATTAGTTACTGATGGAATAACCGAAGCAAGAAATGCAAACCAAAAAGAATATGAAGAAGAAAGATTATTAAATGTTATCAAAAATAGTTCGTCCTTAACTTCTACCCAAATTAGAGATAATTTGATTGAAGATATTAAATTATTTACTGGACGAACAACTCAATTTGATGATATTACTATACTTATTATTAAAGCTGTTGAATAAAATAAATACGAAAATGAAAATAATATTATTATTAATATTTTTATCAATTTCTTGCTCAGAAGCAACAAAAAAATCTGAACAAGAAGATAAAATAATTCCAAGTTCTATTACCAAAAAAGTAGAAACTAAGGAAATAAAAATTCAGAAAGAAGAAATTGTTGGTGAAAAGCTACAATTTGAATATGAAGTATTAGAAGAAATCCCCCACGATATAAATGCATATACTCAAGGATATATTTTTAAAAATAATATCTTATATGAAAGTACTGGTCAATATGGTAGTTCTACTTTGAGAAAAGTTGACCCAAAAACTGGACAAGTTATTCAGAAAATAAGCGTTGGCTTTAGATATTTCGCAGAAGGAATTGAAATGTATAATGATAAAATATACTTGCTTACCTGGAAAAATAATATTTGTAAAGTATATGATTCAGTGAATTTAGGAGAAATCGGTGAGTATAGATATTCTGGAGAAGGATGGGGATTATGTTTAATAAATGACAAATTTTATATGTCGAATGGAACAAATTTACTCCAAATAATTGACCCTAAAACATTTTCAGTAGTTAATACTATCAATGTAATCGATCAAGATGGATTTCCATTGATGGACTTGAACGAACTCGAATATGCTAAAGGATATATCTTTGCTAATATTTGGATGACTGATAAAATCGCAGTAATAAATCCAAATACGGGTGTTGTAGTTAATATAATAGATTTTCACCCTTTACGTAAACGACTTAAAAACAATTCTTCCGCAGAGACATTTAATGGTATTGCTTATAATGAAGAAGAAGATGTCTTTTACTTAACTGGCAAAAATTGGAGCAAAACATTTAAAGTGAGAATATTCTAATGCTCAAAAATGATGAATATTACATAAAAAGATGCTTCAAATTAGCTCAAAAAGGTATTGGCAAGGTCTCCCCTAATCCACTTGTGGGAGCAGTAATTGTAGAGAATAATAAAATAATATCGGAATCATTCCATAAAAAATATGGTGAATATCATGCAGAAAGAAATGCTATAAATAAATTACCTGAAAACTATGATTTCAGTAATTCTACAATTTATATTAATTTAGAACCTTGTACTCATCATGGCAAAACACCTCCTTGTTGTGATTTAATAATCAAGAAAAAATTCAAACGAGTAGTTTTTGCAATGAAAGATCCAAATCCATTAGTAGCAGGTAAAAGTATTGAAAAATTAAAGAAAAATAATATTCAATATGATTTTGGAGTTTTAGAATATCAAGCAAAATACTTAAATCGTTTTTTTATAAAACATATTCAAAGTAAACTTCCATATCTGACAATCAAGGTCGCACAATCAATAAATGGGAAAATTGCTTCATATAATTATAAATCTAAATGGCTAAGTAATGAATTATCTCGAAAAGATGTTCATTCAAATCGTAGTAAATATGATGCTATATTAGTTGGAACAAATACGGTTCTTAAAGACAAACCAAGCTTGAATGTTCGACTGACAAAAGGAAGAAATCCTAAACGAATAATTTTAGATAGAAACTTAAGTTTAAATCCAGATGATATATACAATGAATCAAATCTTTCTGATACAATTCTAATAAGTTCTATTAAAAATAAAAATAGTTTGAAATTAGAAGAAATAAAAAATAAAGTGAATGTAATTTTAGTTGATGAAAGTGATGATAAACTTAATTTAAAATCTGCATTTGAAAAAATCGGCGAACTTGGTATCAACTCAATATATATTGAATCAGGTTCGAAATTAAGTTCTAATTTATTAGAAAATAATCTTATAGACGAAATAATAATCTATCAAACACCAAAGTTTCTTGGAAAAGGAATTTCATTATTTGACGAATACGAAATAGATAATCCAAATGTAATCAATGAATTTTATCTTCATAAGTTCAAAAGATTTGACGACGACGTAAAGTTAATATATACTAAAATTAATTATTCAGAATAATTTTCTCTATATTTATATTTCCTTCAAATTCATACGAAAGTAAATAAATTCCATTTGCTAAACCAGCACTTTTCAAATCAATTATTTTAGTAAATTTATCTAATTGATAAACAGTCTCCCCTACTAAATTTAGTATTCTAATATTTTTAACATTATACTTAAAATTTAAAAATTGCGATGTTGGATTCGGATAAATAATATTTTCATTAGCAAGTTTAACACTCGTCGTAAATTCAAATTTTGTTCCCATACTTTCTTCAAAATAATACCCTTGATTATTCTCTACTTTTTCAATTTGTTTAACCAAGAAAGTTAGATTCTTACCAAAGTCACTTTCTACTTCATAATCATTAGTTCTTATCCATCCTTCATTTAGCAAAGTATATTCAGGAGTATTAGAATCTCTAAAATATACATTATATCCAATTGCATCCTCTTTATTTTTCCATGTTAATTTATATGTATTATTCTTATATTCTACAAAAAAATCTTCAACTTGTTTTGGATAATACATTTTCAAAGTTGGATCACCTAACAAAGTCTGATGAATTGTTCTTAGCATATTCGAACTACTATTTGAATTATTAATTACACCATTTGTTGATAAAGTATGGCAAAAACCAATAGTCTTCCCAACTCCCATAGGAAATGTAAAATAAAATGGTCTTACTCCCCACCTACATGTTAGAGCCATTGGTTCGGAAGCAATTACAGAACGCATAATGTTATTCTCTACAGTCCATTCAACTGCTCTTGAGCCAAATAAAGTATTAAAAACACCATTAAACTCTTGATTAGCAATTTCTTCGGAATATATGATGTCAAAAATACTAGTTGTTCCACCAGAAGCAGCTCCCCAATAAAATAAATACTTCTCATCATCCATAATATATCGAGTTCTTTTATTCGTATAATTACCTTCTCCAAATAAAGCATTATAATTTATAATTGGTTCTGTTACAAATTTCTCTTTATACACATCTTCAAATCCATTGTCATATACTCCTCCATCTACTTCTACCAAGCCCTTTCTGAATTTTATACTTTTATTTAAGTATGCTTTTATCAATTCTAATTCGTTTTTATTAAAATAAGGTAAATCATACATGTCAATTCTACCTACATTGTAGTTTAAAATACCTGGTAAATATCCTGCATCAAATTTACCATCACCTTTAATATTTTTATGTTCAGTAAATATTACATCTAATGTATCAGTATCTTCATCAGTCCAAATTCCATCTCTTATTGCATAATATAGATCAGTTGGCCAAGCTCCAAAACTTTCATCTTGATGACCATCTGGAGTATAATGTCCGGACATAGCATAAGGCACTCTTCCTATAATAATTATATTTCCAAAAGAATTACTCTCTTCATATTTCTCAATAATTGCTTTAGTTTCTTGTACTTTTTTAGCATTAAAACTTTCTGAGCGAGGAGTAATTCTAATATCTGAACTAATTCCATTAAGAGCTAATACTTCTCTATATTCTAATATTTCTGGTTCTAAATTACTAAATACATAGTCATCAACTAAAATTAAAGTTTTTCCAATCCCTTCCAACTCATCCTGAACTGAATACAGAACATACCCGTACGAAAATATTTTATTTCCACTTGTGTCTTTTCCACTTTTTTTAATACTAATATTAAATATATTTTCATTTGTTGGTTTAATTTTTAATGATAAAGTATCATCATTAGAAATAAGATAATTTGAAAAAAATGCTTTAGTTTCGCCTAGTTCAAAACCCTTTATACTTATTTCATTATTAATAAATATTGAATCATACTTCACAGATAATTTAATTTCATGAAAATTTGGATCGCTGATGCTATCTACTTGGTAGCTTGGATTTGATGCATATCTTTCTGCAGGAATTTCTTGAGAATTAAGAGAATAGCCACTCAATAAAAAAAGTAATAAAGTTATCATCTTGTTATTTTCATTTATTTTGTAAATTTGTATGATATATATACTATTTTTTTAAATTTTTATTGCATTTTAATTGAAAAATACTTTAATACATAAATTCGGAGGTACTTCAATTGGAAATCCGAACAACTTAGACAATATCTTTAAAATAATTGATAGAGAAAATAATTGCAAGCAAATCATTGTACTTTCTGCTTTTGCTAAAATTACCGATCTATTAGTCGCAATTACTGAATTTCTTAGCAAAAATGAGTTTCAGAAAGCATTAGATGCCTTAAAAGAAATCTATACTTTGCACTTAAATTGGATTAATAATAGTAATTCAAATCAATACAAGAAAGACAAAATGTACTCACAATTAGATTTAATAATTGAACAAATTAGAACAATTATCAAAGGCATAGGTATAGTTAAAGAAATTAGCGAGAATGTTAAAAAACGAATAATTGCTTTTGGAGAAATTCTATCAACTTCATTATTTTTCATATATATAAATGATAAGACAGATAGAGTAATTTTTCTAAATGCAGTCGAATTTATTAAAAAAGAAAATGAAAAAATTACTGTCGATAGCGAATTATTAAATGAAGAATTAGAACAATCTAATTTAATCATAACACAAGGATTTATTTGTAGTGAAAACGATAAAATATCTAATTTAGGAAGAGGTGGAAGTGACTATTCTGCGGCACTAATTGGATCCAGTATCGATGTAAAATCTATTAATATTTGGACAGATGTTGATGGCATATTAACAGCTTCCCCCAGAATATTTAATGATGCTCAAAGTTTAAAGTTCATCTCATATACGCAAATTAGAGAATTAGCTAAATATGGTGCTAAAGTATTGCATCTTGATACTATTCTACCAGCAATTGAAAAAAATATTGATGTAAAAATATTAAATACATGGAATATTGATTTCGAAGGTACAATAATATCTAAAAATAATACAACTCAGAAATTTAGTATTTCTATGTTAGATAATATTTCAATATTTTCTATTGAGAAAAAAGATGACCAAAGTTACCTAAATCAAATCTTAAAAAGTTTATCAAAAATTTCAGCCAATTTTAAATTATTGGAAGTGATTAGCAATATCGACAAAACAGATATTTATTATAAGAATGAAAACTCAAAATCTGATCATTCTATTATTTGTGTTATCAATCCCAATATTAGTTTAATTTCAAAAGAGTTAGAAGATTATAATTATATTTACGATTCAAAAAATAGAATATTAAAGATATTTCTTTTTTCGGATATATCAGAAAAATTATTAAATTTGATTTATACAAAATTAAAAAAGAGTTTATTTTAATGTCAATTACCGATTCTCAAGACTTTTACGATCTTTCAGAACACAATGTTGTCCAAAAAGTAATATTTACTTTATTATTTTTTTTAGGCACAGTTGGTTCATTTTATTTAATTTTACCTTTGTTAGAAGATTTTTTCAGTACATATTTGGCTGGAGTAATTATAAATAATGGTGATTCTGCAAGTTATCTACTTAGTTCAAAAAATGATGTGAGGGAATCAAGTTATTTATTTAATTGGGTGATTGATATATATAAAAACTCCCCTCAAGAAGCAAGATATTGGTTAAATCCAGTATTAGCATTGATTTTCCCTTGTAGTTTCATTGGTTTATTCTTTTCATTTATTGTTTCTGCACTTTTACCTAAGTCAATTGGATTTATTCATCAAAAAATCGAAAGAGTAATTGCATCTGAAATCGATAAAATAACTTTAAAAGTTTTTGGTATTCATAGCAGTAATGAAAGAAATAAAATTAAAGAAATGCTTATAAACGCTGATCTTAGAGATATTCATGATTACGAAAGAACTTGGAAAATGTCTGTTGAAGATATTATTTCACTAAGGAATGCATTAATTTGGCAAAATACAAATTTTCCAATGAGTTTAACTACATTTATATTTGCTATTGGATTTTATCTAAGATTTTATGTAACAAGCAAATATTCTAATTTTATTCTTGGATTAGTTTACTTTGGTGCTGCCGTCCTAATCTTTATAATTGGATTAAGAGGGCTAAAATTTATTCCTGCTCAAGAGCCATCACTTGTATTCTTTTCATTAGGTTTAGAATTTTGTTTATTAGTAACTTACGCTATCACTTTGATGTTTGATAAAGAAGATTCAGCATTAGAAATTAATAATTCTTCATCAAACACAAGTGACCAATCTATTTTAGGTAGAGAGTTCTCTAATGGTAAAGAAACCGAAGACCTTTTAAAAATGTTTATTTTAAATCAAGACGAAAAGAATAATAAAAATCAATAATTATGAAAAAAGCAATTTACGCAGGTACATTCGATCCAATTCATAAAGGACATATCGATGTTATTGAAAGAGCAGCTAAAATGTTTGATAAAGTCATTGTTGTCCTTGCAATAAACTCCAAAAAAATTCATCTTTTTACAGAAGATGAAAGACTTGAGATGACAAGAGAATCATTAAAACATTTATCCAATGTTGAAGTAATATTCTATTCTGGTTTAATTGCCAAACTATCAATCCATGAAAAAGCAGTTGCTTTAATTCGTGGCTTACGCACAGTTACAGACTTTGAATACGAAATGCAAATCGCTTTAATGAACAGAAAAATCAGTGATGTTCCAACAATTTTTATGATGCCCCATGAAAGATATTCTTACCTTACTTCAAGTATAATAAGAGAATTAAGTCGATACAATGAAAACGTTTCAGACTTTGTTACCGACTTCGTCAATCAAAAATTAATCGAAAAGAATAAAAATTAAGAAAAAAAATCCCTTTCATTCAGAGCGAAGCGAAAAAAACATACTTAACGACTTTCGAAACCTTCCGAAGATTCAGAACCTTCGGAAGGTTAATACTAAATCTCCCAGAAATACCCAACATCATTCAGAGCGAAGCGTGGAATCCATAAATAACTGCAACAAGGGGTTGCAACCCCTTGTTAATAATAAACTATACAATACACCAAATCAAAACTTACACGAATCAAGAAAAAACGAGGGCAAAAGCTATCTTGTTAATAATAGATACACTAATTGATTAAGTTGTCGTAGATTAAAATAAAAAGATTTTGTAAGTTGCAAAAGATTTTATAATTAAAAAAGGAAAGTGATGAGTGAATTAGAAGAATATAATAATTTTGAAGAAAAATCTAATTTTTTTTATCACAATATAATAGACACGAAAGAAGATTTATTAAAAATGTTTGTAAGAATAGATGATATTTATTATGGAAATAAAGATTCAATTCAAACAGAAAGGAATAAGAAAAACATTAATTATTATAATCCAAATATTATTTTTCGAGGTGTAAATAAAGCAAAATATAAATTATTCAATACTATTCAGAGAAAGTGGATACAAGAAGAAATTTATTTAAAATATAATTCAAATGCTGAAAACGCAAGCATATTTGATAAATTTATAAATGAAAATATTGAAAATTATAGAACAAATAAAAATAAATTAAACGAAATATTAAACACAGAATATACAAATGAAAGATTAACTGATATTGGTTTATTAAGTATTTTACAACATAATGAATTTTTCACACCACTTTTAGATTGGTCAATTAATTATTTTATTGCATTATATTTTAGTACTTTAGAAATTAATAGTAATATTCATTCAGATATTGATAATTATTTTTCTTTATATTTAATTGATACTAATAAGTATTTAGATAATTTACCAAATTTTATATTTATTAAACAATTAGTAATGTATTCAGTCTATAACTTAAGAAATAAATATCCTAAAAATGATTTTAATTATGTTGAAAATATAATTAATATCTATAATTATAATATTTTAAAAAATCATAAGCTTTTACTCTTATCAGATTGGAAATATTTAGTTGAAGAGAACATAAGTGTTAATACAAATCAAAATATTTTATGTCAAAAAGGTTTGTTTATATTCAATAATGATCCAATATTACCTCTTGAAAATGTATTTAATGAATCTATAAATAAAAATATAATAAATATAGATGGAAGTCCTTATTATGATCAAATAAAAGATAAGATATGGTGTTTTGATATTCATAACGATTTAAGTTCTGATATAAAACTTATTTTAGAAAAAAAGGGTATTAATAGAAAAAAATTATATCCAAATGAGAAAGATTAAGTTAGAAATTCTTATGAATAAGCTCTTCAAAATATTATTGCTTTGTAATTAAATATTTATAAAGGTAGTATTTATCTTCATATCGCCGCATATACCATTCGATACTGCGGAAATGTTCTTCGAGAGGGTTTTGGGCTTGTAAAGTGCTATGATAGACGTATAAAATGCTTGGGAGATACTTCACTTCGTTCAGAATGACGGTCTCATATTTAAGAATGACAGAGAAAGCAGTCAGTGGATTCTTCGCTTCGCTCTGAATGACAGAGAGAAGACGGCGGAAATATTTAAAAATCTGATTGAGGAGCTTATGCCTCTTTACAAAATTTATATCTTAATACAATAGGTTCTTCTTTCTGATGTTTATATATTTTTCGAGACAGCAGAAGGAATTGAAAAGCAGATTAAAATGTTTTACTTACTTTTTAGCCAAGCCATTGCTTCGTCGTAGTCACCAAAAAACTCTATGTTTGTAACTCCATCTTCTTTAAAAATATTCTTAATGAGAGCCCATTTTTTTTTAGAGTAAAATTCACCTTCATAAATGGAGCTTATAGTCCCATCTGGATAGTCAAAAACCTTATTAATGTTTTTCGCATAGTAATACTCCATTTCATAACTCATTTGAATGCCAATCAATGAGTAGTCCGCAAATAACTTAAAACAATTATTTTCAATTAAAAGTTTGCGAATTAATTCAGTAGAATCTATATAGAAAGTCGGATCATTTAAGTTAGCATATTTACTTATTATTTTAGCTATTACAACTTTATTTTCATTATCATAAAAAATCGAGAAGTCACTCAATGCCATATATTTACCAATTATAATTGTAAGATAAAAAGAAAGAATATTCTTTGGGTTACTCAAAATTATCACAAAATAGCTGAATTACAAAAAGAATTTATAAAAATAAAAAAATTTAAGAAGAGAAATCCTAAATGACGATAACATTAGCTCAAAAGATAAATTAAATCCCTTAAATAAATTCATAAATACCATTTGAGACGGCGGAGATATTCTTCCAGTGGGTTTTGGGCTTGTAAAGTACTATGATAGAAGTAGTTAATGCTTAAGAAATTCTTCACTTCGTTCAGAATGACAGGGAAAGCAAGCAGTGGGTTCTTCGCTTCGCTCTGAATGATAGGGAGAAGACTGCGGAAAAGTTCTTTGAGAGGATTTTTGGGTGGAAAGGAAAGATTAATTGCTTAAATTTAATTTGAGTGATATTTTGAGTATTAAGCGAAGTAATAATGTACTTATGCAAAATTGAAACATAGATTGTTAATTCAAAATAAATAAATATTCCCTTTATTTTTCGTATATTTGTAAATTAAAATAATTAAAATTTAGAAAAATAATCGGAGGATTTTATGGCTTTTGACTTAGATATGGTTAAAAAAGTTTATGAAAAGTTCGAACATAAACTTAACAATGTTCGTCAAATTGTAGATAAACCATTAACTTTAACTGAAAAAATACTTTATACTCACTTGTACGATAAAGCAGATTTGAAAGAATATGCTCGTGGCAAGGATTATGTTGATTTCGCTCCAGATAGAGTGGCTATGCAAGATGCAACTGCTCAAATGGCTTTACTTCAATTTATGCAATCTGGTTTAAAAAAAGTAGCTGTGCCTTCTACAGTTCACTGTGATCACTTAATTCAAGCAAAAACAGGTGCTATTTCTGACTTAAAAACTGCAAATACAACAAATAAAGAAGTTTATGACTTTTTATCCACTGTTTCTAATAAATATGGAATTGGATTTTGGAAACCTGGTGCAGGTATTATTCACCAAGTAGTTTTAGAAAATTACGCATTCCCTGGAGGAATGATGATTGGTACTGATTCTCATACACCTAACGCTGGTGGATTAGGAATGGTAGCTATTGGAGTTGGTGGAGCAGATGCAGTTGATGTAATGGCTGGTATGGCTTGGGAATTGAAATTCCCGAAACTTATCGGTGTAAAATTAACAGGTAAATTATCTGGTTGGACTTCTCCTAAAGATGTTATACTTAAAGTGGCTGGTATTCTTACTGTAAAAGGTGGAACAGGTGCAATAGTAGAATATTTTGGTGAAGGTGCTGAATCAATGTCATGTACTGGTAAAGGTACAATTTGTAATATGGGTGCTGAAATTGGAGCGACTACTTCTATCTTCCCTTATGATGAATCAATGGAAAGATATTTACGTGGTACAAGTAGAGCAGGAATCGCTGATTTAGCTAACAATGTGAAAGAACATTTAACAGCTGACCCAGAAGTTTACGCTACTCCAGAAAAATATTTTGACCAAGTAATTGAAATTAATTTATCTGAATTAGAGCCACATATCAATGGTCCTTTTACTCCAGATTTAGCTACTCCTGTTAGTCAATTTGCTCAAAAAGCTAAAGATGAAAATTGGCCAATGGCTCTTGAAGTTGGTTTAATAGGTTCTTGTACTAACTCTTCTTATGAAGATATATCAAGAGCAGCATCTATTGCTAAACAAGCAAAAGAGAAAAATCTTGAAGCAAAAGCTGAATTTACTGTTACACCTGGTTCTGAACTTGTAAGATATACAATCGAAAGAGATGGTTTACTTGAATTATTCAAAGAAATAAATGGCGTTGTTCTTGCGAATGCTTGTGGTCCTTGTATTGGTCAATGGGCAAGACATACAGACGATCCAAAACGTAGAAACTCTATCATGACTTCTTTCAATAGAAACTTTGCAAAAAGAAATGATGGTAATCCACAGACACACGCTTTTGTTGCATCTCCTGAAATTACAACAGCTTTTGCTATTGCTGGTACATTAGATTTTAATCCAATGACTGACAAGTTAATTAATAAAGATGGCAAAGAAGTGATGCTTGATGAGCCAACTGGAATGGAATTACCTTCAAAAGGATTTGCTGTAGAAGATGCTGGTTACCAAGCTCCTGCTGAAGACGGAAGTGGCGTTACAATTGATGTAGATGTAAACTCAAAAAGACTTCAATTATTAGCACCATTTACTCCTTGGGATGGAAAAAACATAACAGGAATGAAACTACTTATTAAAGCATTTGGCAAATGTACAACTGACCACATTTCAATGGCTGGTCCATGGTTAAAATTCAGAGGTCACATTGATAATATAGCAGATAACACTTTAACAGGTGCAATCAATGCTTTCACTAAAGAAACTAACAGTGTTAAAAATCAATTAGATGGCACTTATGCTGGTGTTCCTGATGTTCAAAGAATTTACAAATCAAAAGGAATTCCATCAATAGTAGTTGGTGATGAAAATTATGGTGAAGGCTCTTCCAGAGAACACGCTGCTATGCAACCTCGTCACTTAGGAGTTAGAGTTATTTTAGTTAAATCATTTGCAAGAATTCATGAAACAAACCTTAAAAAACAAGGTATGCTTGGTTTAACATTTGCAAATCCATCTGATTATGATTTAATACAAGAAGACGATACATTTGACTTCTTAGATTTAGATTCATTTGCAACTGGCAAACAATTAACTTTAAAAGTAACTCATAGTGATGGAACTTCATTTGAGATAAAATGTAATCATACATATAACGAACAACAAATTGAATGGTTTAAAGCAGGATCTGCATTGAATCTTATCAAGACTAAATTTGCTAATAAATAATTAATTATTTATTGCTAATTTTTAATAAAAGCACTTCTTCGGGAGTGCTTTTTTATTAGAGTTATCCCAAAATGAGGAAAATACAGAATCACAGATTTGTACTGATTACTCAGATTTCATAGAACAAGATGTTGGGCTAAAGCCCTTTATTATTGGTATTTACAGTTGAACTGAAGCCCAAACTTACTTATAAGATAATATTATTTATAAATTCACTCAGAATGACATCTTTTCGACTAAGCAAAATAAGTTTTTAATTTTTATATTCGATCATATTCCAAAAAATAACCCTTCCGAATTTAAGTTTCTTCTGAAGGGTCGTCTTGATTTTTCTGTTTACTTTATTTAATTAAACTTTAATCTTCTGATTTTAGTTTGAATTTTGTTGAGTTTGAAATGAATGTTAGTATTGTTAGGAGGATTAATCCTGAGTTCTGTAATACTTTGCTTAGTCCCACTTTCTCTTCTTTGATTGCTGAGAAACATCCACAGTTTATATCTAAGCCCCTACTCCATGCAGTTATTACCCCAATTGTGAAAATAACTAACAATGTTCCTGCTATTAATGAGTTTGTTTTTAATTTTATTCCTAATACTAATAGCATTCCTACTACTAATTCTATCCAAGGTAAGATGATTGCCGGGATATGTAGCACATAGTTTGGTAATAAATCGTAGTTTCCTATTTCATTTGCAAATAGTTTTGGATCTAATATTTTGGTAACTCCCACAACTATAAATACTGACCCAACAATTATTCTTGAGATTAATGGGATATAAGGATTATTTTTTAACATTTCCATTTTATTTACCTTTTGTTTTTTAATTTTGAAATAGACTTTTAACTAAAAAAAATATTGGATTATGGCTATTATTCGTTCTATTTCTGGTTTGAGGGCACAATTCGGTTCTGGATTGACTCCTCAGTTAATATGTAACTACGCATATTCATATAGTAAAGTTATGCCAAGTGGAAAAATAGTGATCGGTAAAGATGGTCGCCTTGGTAGTTCTTGGATTGAAAAGTGTTTAATTGGAACTTTTGAGTCTTTGGGTAGAGAGTTAATTATATTAGGTATGGTTCCTACCCCGACTGTTCAATTTTATACTGAAAAAACTAACGCAATTGGTGGAATTGTTATTACTGCTTCTCATAACCCTCAAGATTGGTGTGGCTTAAAGTTTTTAGATGGGAATGGTGTTTTTCTAAATCAAGAGTTAAATGAAAAACTTTGGGCTTTGCTTGATGCTAATGATTTTGTTTTTCCTGAATTAGTTATATCTAAATCTGAAGTGATTGAAAATCCTAATGATAAACACATTAATGATGTTCTTAATTTGGATATTATCAAGAAAAACGATACAATTTCTAAAATTACATCTAAAAAGAAGAAAGTTGTAGTTGATGCAGTAAATTGCTCTGGCTCTTTGATTATCCCAAGTTTATTGGAAGAGTTGGGTTATGAAGTTGTTAGATTGTATTGTGATGCTTCAGGTGTATTTTTACATACTCCTGAGCCAATCCCTGAAAATTTGGAAAAATTATCTGAAGAAGTTTATAATACTAATTCTGATTTTGGACTTGCTATCGACCCAGATGCCGATAGATTAGTGATTATTGATGAAAACGGCGAGCCAATTGGTGAAGAGAAAACTATTGTTTTAGCAGCTAAAGCAGTATTTGATTTTTATAAAGGTAAAAAAGATTTGATTGCTACTGTTAATTTATCAAGTTCGAGAATGATTGAAGATTTAGCTATTGAATTTGGTGCTAAAATTGAAAGATCTGCTGTTGGTGAAATTAATGTTGTTGAGAAAATGAAATCTAATAATTCTATTATTGGTGGCGAAGGAAGTGGAGGAGTTATATTTCCAGATTCGCATTATGGTAGAGATAGTTTAGTTGGTATTGCTTTGCTTAGTTATTTAGTTTCAAACTCTGAACTTACTATGAGTGAATTAGCAGACTCACTTCCAAGTTATGAAATTGTTAAAACTAAGTTTACTTTTGACAAGGATTTCAGCGATTTAGTTAATTCTGTTAAAAATGAATTTAAGGATAGCAAATTTAATACTGAAGATGGGATAAGAGTAGATTTTCCTCAATCTTGGGTGCAGGTTAGACGTAGTAATACAGAGCCAATAATTAGGATAATTGCTGAAGCTAAAAGTAAAGAAGAATGTAATAGTTTAATTTCTAAAATAAGTAATTTGTTATAAATGGATAGTCCTTTATTATATCTAAATAAGTTCTTCTCTTATGATGAATTTAGATTAGGCCAGTTGGAGATAATTGAATCAATTATAGCTGGTAATGATACTATGGCAATTATGCCTACTGGTGGTGGTAAGTCTATATGTTATCAAATACCTGCCCTAATGTTGCAGGGTACAACGATTGTGATTTCTCCCTTAATTTCTTTGATGAAGGATCAGGTTGATACTTTAAATGCAAAGAAAATACCAGCTGCTTTTATTAATTCTACTTTATCTAATGATGATTTGAATATTATTATAAATCATTTGAAAAAAGATAAGATAAAAATGTTATATCTAGCTCCTGAAAGAATTGAAAGTAAAGCATTTATTGATGTTTTAAAATATCTTAATGTGCCATTGATTGCAATTGATGAGGCCCATTGTATTTCTGAATGGGGTCATGATTTTCGTCCGGCTTACCGAAAAGTTCATATTCTCAAAGAGTATTTGCCAAATTCAATTGTTGCTGCATTTACAGCTACAGCTACTGAAGATGTTCAAGAGGATATTGTCTATTCCCTAAAGTTAAAAAGAGCTAATGTTTTTGTAAAAGGATTTGATAGACCTAACTTAAATTACATAGTTAAAGAAGTTGATAATAAGAATGAAGAAATCCTCAAGATGACCAAAGATTTGGATGGTTCAGCGATAATATATGCAGGAAGCAGGAAAAGAGTTGAACAGACTTATAATTTTCTTAAAGGCAAAATAAATGGTGTAAGTTATTATCACGCTGGATTGAACGAGAAATTTAGACAAATTCAGCAAGATAGATTTTTGAAAAATGAATCTAATATTATTGTTGCTACTAATGCTTTTGGAATGGGAATTGATAAATCTGATGTTCGAAAAGTAATTCATATTGACTTAACAAGTACTTTAGAGTCTTATTATCAAGAATCTGGGAGGGCTGGTAGAGATAAAAAGAAAGCAGAATGCATAATGTTGTATCATACAAGTGATAGAGGTCTGCAAGATTATTTTATTCAACTAACTTACCCAAAATATGATGATATTCTAAAAGTCTATAATTTTCTATATGACAAAACAAATACCAAAATTGGTGAAACAGCAAGCAAGGGCTTTGAAGGTAATCAAAATGATATTGCTTTTGCTTTGAAGATGCCTAATTACCTAACTCAAAACATCTTATCTTTACTTGAAAAGAATAATATAATAAGTTCTGGTAAAGCAAGCAACTGGGCTTATATCAAAATTAATACTGATAGAAATAGAGTTAAGGAATATTTTGAACTTACAAGCGAAGAGAATAAATCTGTACTTGAAGCATTTTTGAGAAATGTAAGAATCTCTAATTCCAATGATTATACTATTGTGTATTTTGATGAATTAATTAGAAAATATAATCTGAATAAAGAGCATATAGATAAAGCTGTTAATTCTTTTATTTATAATGATATTATTTATTTTAGAGGATACAAACCCAAGGAAGCTATTAGTCTTTTGATGCCAAGATATAATAACAGAGATATTCCTATTAATTTTGAATCTTTATTAAAAAGAAAAGAATTTTCGATTGATAAGTTAAATCAAGTTGAGCAATACGCTAAAACTAATTTATGCAAACGTAATTTCTTATTAGCTTATTTTGGTGAAGAAAGAGAAGATACTTGCGGAAGGTGTTCATCTTGCACTGGAAGCAAAAGCATCAATAATGAAATGATATCTTATATCAAAAATATGATAAGTAGTTTATATAAAGAAACAAGAAAAGAGTTTAATAAATCTCAATCTTGGAAGATTTTAAGTGGGTCAAAAGCTCAAGAGATTTATATTAATAATTTCGATCAGTTAAGCAGTTATGGGTCATTGATTGATGTTAGTAAAGCTGAGTTTGATAAATCTTGGAATGAAATTCATTCTTTAGAGAAATTAAAAATAGAAAAACATAATTACTCTACTAATTTGGATAACTTGAAGTTACTTGTATCTTCTAAAAAATCATTAAAAGAAATAATTACTTTAACTAATAGCAATAAAACAACTATTATCAACAACTTATTAAGTTTAGTTAAATATATAGATGCTGAAACCTTATTTAATGAAGTAGATGTTAAAAAAGTAAAAAGACTTTTGAAAGAAAATCCAAATTTGAGTAGTCGTGATTTGCAGTTTTTATTAGGAAATAAAATAGATTTCAATGAAACTAAACTGTTACTAAAGATAATAACGAGTTAAAAGATATTATTTTCAATTCTCCATTTAGAATCTAGAATATTATTAATATCATTTTCATTTAGATTAAACCATTCACTTCCATTACTTATTCTTTTGTTTTTAAATTTTTGATGCAATGCTTTTTCCGTTCGTATGCTTGAAGTTCTAAAATATCCTACAATTATTAAATTTTGTGAATTTCCTGTCTGAAGTGCTAATAATCTTTTCTCAACATTACTTTTAGTCCATCCTATTTTTATAGATTTATTAAGTTCTTCTTTAATTAAATAAATATTCCCACATTCATTATCAATCGATAATTTCTCATAAATAAAAGAATTTGATATATCATAGTTTTCAAAGGTAGATTTCCAGATTTCCCAAAATTCTAGTTTAGAATCAGACCTTTCTAACGAATCAAATTCAAGTTGGGTTAAATAATCCTCAAAATCAATATTATTAAATGATTTTCCTAAATATTTTTCAAATTTATTTTGATTTTTTTCGAATTTAGATATCCAATCAAATTCAGTAAAATAGCCAATTTCAATGGTAAAATTACAAGTAGGACCAATTTTTATTCTCCAATCTTTACTATTGATTCCATATTTCAAAAATGGATAATCTAAAAATTTTGGAGGTAGAGCACCTGTTAATTCAATTGAAATGTTGTTATAGATTTTTTTAAAATCAAATTCATCATAATCATCAATACTATCTATTCTATATTTATCATAATATTCTTTTTTAATTTTAATAATATCTTTAAGAATAAATGGATGAATTTCATCTTCTACTAACATTTTTAATTCATCATCTATAAAGAAAGAAGCAACTTGCCAATTATATAACTGCTTTTGAATTATTTCAAATTCTGTATTTCTTAACCACCAATAAATATTACTTGGTATTCCAAATATAAATATTTGTCTTTTATATTTTTGTATATACTTTTCAAATATATAACCTTTAAAATTACCGTTTCTAATTAAATCATGTAAATATTTTAAAATTTTTAAATCTTCTAAAGTTTTTAAATCATAATGAATAGATTCATCACGTACTCTAATTGCTTTTACATATTCTAACCTATTTAAAAATTCTTTTTTGCTTAATTTAGAGTGTCTATGTATATTTACATTTGCTATATATTCAGTTAGTTCTATATTTGTTATATCTAATTCTTTTTTTAACATACTTTATATAATTGTTGACGAGTTAAATATCTTTCCTATACTTTCGGATTCTGTCTCTAACATCTTGAATATAAATACTTTTATTAAAATCTACAAGAATTTCAGTTAGTTTTTCAATTGCTTTTTCGTTATTTCCACTCAAATGATATGCTTCGGATAGCAATAAAAGTGCTTCATCAGAGAATATTGAAGTAGCGTATTTGAATCTAAAATCCTCAAGTAAACTTATTATCTCACTGTATTTTTTATCTTTAAGTAATATTCTTGAGATATTAATTATACTTCTTTGAGCTAATTTTGTTTCAGGATAAACTTTCACAACTCCATTAAAAGATTTTATAGCTTGTTCATGTTTATTTTGAAATCGAAGATAATCAGCTTTCGCATATTCAGATAATGCTTGAGGAACATCTTTATTTTCGTTAATTAACATCAATTTTTCAAGAGCATCATTTGAAATATCATCTTTTTCATTATGAATTAAAGAGTTAAATAAAATTGTTGCAGAGTCAATATTTCCACTGAAATAAATAGTTTTTGCTAAAGCAAACTCAACTTCAGAAAAAATATTTCTATTATTATTAGTGTGATAACTATATACTTCTTGTAAAATCTCTTGAGATTTAGATAATTCGCCCATTTCTTGAAAATTAAGCCCTATTCTAAGCCCTGCTTGAGCTGCAATTGGCGAACGTGGGAACTTTTCCATCAATTCTCTTAAATCCTTGTTAGACCCCTTAAAATCATTTAACCAATTCTTTTTAATCATTGCGATTCTATACATTGCATCAGCGGCTTCATTACTATTTGCATTTATTTTAATTAGGTCATCATATCTATTAATAATTTCTTTTGCTTGTTTCTCGCTAACTTTAATATTATCATCTATTTTATCTTCTAAGGTCAGTGCATATCCATAAATTGCATTTCTTTTGTATCTTTCATATTTTACATTATCCATCAGAAGTTCATAAGCTATTAAGGCTTCTTGATAATGACCATCTTTTCTGGATATATCTGCAAATGTAAGTATTTCTCTTCCATTTACATTTTTAAGTTCGTCTAATCTTTGATAAATTTTAAAAGCAGATGCTAAATCATTAGTAGTTCTAAAAAACCAAGCAATAAGTTCTTGAATATATATATCATTAGGGTTTTTATCTGATAAAGATAAAAGATAAGATTTTAAGTAAGCATTACTCTCATCATTAGTCATAAAAGCATAAAGATGACCTTGTGCTTTTACTAAGTCTTTATCTTTGCCTAAAGACTCTATTACTAAAAGTGATCCTTCCTTATAATTATTATCAGAAATGTATAATTTAATTAACTTATCATTTAACTCAGGGTTATTGAATTTGTCTTTTGCAATTATTAATAATTTTATTGCTTCTTTAAATTCTCTATTTAATGTTAAGGCATTGCTAACAGATGAATATACATTGATATTATCTTTATTTTTTTCAATAATACTATTCCAATGTGCAATTGCTTTCTCTTTTTCACCTGTTTTGTAATACAATTCACCTAAAAGGGCATCTAATACATGATGGTAATCTCTCTTTAACTGTTTGTTTACAATGGGAATTAATTCAGAATTTTTGCCAAGTAATCTATAAGATTCTACCAATCCAGCAAAATATTCTATCTTATTTGGACTTTCATCGTATAAATCTTTAAATAGTCTTGCAGCATCTTCATATTGACCATTTTCAAGGTAAGACTTTGCAAAATCATACTTTGGATTTTGAGCAAATAGTATAATTGGAATAAAAATTATTAAAAAGTAAAGAGTTTTTGCCATTTTATAGTTAATTTTGTTAAAAAGAATATAACGAATTGAATTAAAATATGTTTGATAATTGTTTAAAAGTAATCTCAAATAAATTCTGCATAGCATTGTTATTAATACATTTACTATGCTTTGATAATATAAATTTATTTTCACAATCAACTCTTAGATACCAAGCCGAAGAGTTGAATGGTTATGATAGTGAATTAGGTCCTATTAGAGAGTATTTAGGTAATGTGATTATAAATCAAGATGATATAAGAATCACTTGTGGCTATGCAAAACAATTTATTAATTCAAATAATGCTTTGCTTAAGAGAAATGTAAAAGTATATCAATCTGGTATGACTTTGAGTTCCGAAGAAATGAATTATGATGGAAATAAAAAGATTGCCAAGTCTAATAGTAAAGTTGAAATAATAGATGAAGGCACATATCTTACTGCTAAAAGAGGTACTTATTTTGTTGATGAAAAGTTAGCTGATTTCCAAGGTAATGTATTTATTGAAAATGATACAACAGTAATGTATTCTGATAAAGTAAAATTTTATCGAGATACTGATGTTTCACTTGCTTATGGTAATGCAAATATCAAATCGAAAAAAGATAATGTCTATTTATTAGGTGATACTTTAGAAAATTATCCTCAAAAAAGCTACTCTATCGTAAAAGGAAATACAAACTTAATTCAAATAGATACAAGTAAATATGCAAGTGAGGGCATTATCGATTCGCTTATAATTACTTGTGAAGTTATTGAATCTTTTAGAGATAGTAGTCAATTATATTATTTTAGAGATAATGTAAAAATTAAAAGAGATAATATCAACGCAATAGCTGATCTTGCAATATTTGATAAAGTTAAAAATGAATTTACTTTTTACAAAAATCCTATTATCTGGTATGACCAATTCCAATTATATGCTGATACAATTATAATTAATACAATAGATAATAAACTAAGTAAAATTAGTGCCTTTGGAAATGCAATTTCTGTGAATAAAGATACATTATTTGAAAAAAGATTTAATCAAATTGCTGGAAAATATATTGAAATAAGTATTGATAATAATCAAATTAGTAAAATCACTTCAGAAGGCATTTCTAAGAGTTTATATTTCCTAAACAATGAAGGTAGCCCAGAGGGTGCTGATCAAAAATCGGCTGATAAAATTGAAATAATCTTCAAAGATGGTGAAGCTGAAGATATTAATTGGATAGGTAAACCAAATGGAATTTATATTCCTGAGCAGATTCTTCAAGAATCTATTGATAAATATAATTTACCAAACTTGAAATGGCAAGAAGAAAGACCTCTTATGGAATTAAGAAAAGTTAGAATTAAATAGGATTCTTTTTCTTTACTCTTAACTCACGAAAAAAATCTTTTAGTAATTTTGATGATTCTTCTTTTAATATGCCAAATTCTATTTCACATTGATGATTTAACTTTGAGTTATTTAGAATATTAAACACGCCCCCTGCTGCTCCAGTTTTCACATCTTCAGTTGCAATATACACTTTTTTTATCTTACTTAAAACTATAGCACCTGCACACATAGAACATGGCTCAAGACTTACATATAATTCACAATCATCTAAGTACTTTATGCCTAATTTCTTCATTGCTTTATTTAAAGCAATTATCTCAGAATGAGCAGTAATATTTTTCTTAGATTGTACCAAATTATGTGCTTTAGAGATTACTTTATTATCTCTTGTAATAACACAGCCAACAGGAACTTCATCTTTTAAATAAGATTTTTTTGCTTCTTTTAAAGCAATTTCCATTAATTTTCTTTTTGTTTCGTCATTATCCATAGTTTAAAATTATTACATTTTGTTGAATAATACAAAAATATAGAAAGGAATTTAATGAGTAAGTCAACAAAAGTTGCTTTTGTTAGCGATAATGGAAAAAATATCTTAGGAAGTTTTGGTTCATCTAAGTATTTTTCTGTTCACACTATTGAAAATGGCGAAGTCGTAAACTCCGAGATAAGAGAAGTTTACAAAGATTTATTAGAAAATGATTTGCCAAACTTAGTTTCTAAAAATGATGGAACAGGGATTGGGCAATTTAGTTTGAATGTAGTTGATAAATCTAAAGAAAAACATAAAAAAATTGCAAGTTCTGTTTCTGATTGTGAGTTTGTAGTCGCAAGAAGAATGTGTGCTAATGCTTTGGATAGCGTAGATCAACTAAAATTGAAAGCAATTATTACTAAAGATAAAGATTTTAATGCTGTAATAAATCAAATTCTTAATGATAGTATTAAGAACTATCGTGATGAAATTCAATAAAAAAACTAATTATTTTTTGGAAAATACCGATACCTTCAGTAAATTACATCTGCTGAAGGTATTTTTGTAAAAATTATGTTTAAAATTTTTCTCACATTTTTTATCTTAACTATTAGTCTTTATTCTAAACATACTGGATTTATCCAAAATTCTGGTATCTGGGATAAGGAAGTACTCTTTGTGTCCTTTGACATAAACGAAACTATATGGCTGACTAATAAAGGGTTTATAGTACAAAATACTTTCAAATCTATTGAAGAAATTAGTGATTTAAAAAATGAGAATATCAAACATATTGAAGGATTTAATTTAGAATATGAATTCTTAGAGTCTAATTTTCGAGATTTTGAAGAAGATGGAATAAGTAATATTAAGTTAAATTTCTTAATTGGTAATGATAAGAATAAATGGATTACTGATTGTTATCCAAGTAATGAAGTCATTTTTTATAATGTAAAAGATGATTCTCACGTTAGATATTATTTTGAAAATGGTAGATTTAGATATGATATTTTGAATTATAATAATATTGAAATTTCAATCAATGGAGCTGATAAAATAGTTCAGCATAATGATAGATTAGAGTTTATTAGCAAGAATAAAAAAATTATCCAAAAAGATATAAAAGGAATTTTTAATAATCAAGAAGTAAGTGTTGGAATAGAATTAAAAGATAATATTATTAAGTACAAGTCCGAACTTGATTATATTTCTGGACTTATCATTGACCCATTAATCTATGGTGCATATCTTGGCGGCTTAGGATATGACTCTGGTGAAGATATTAAAACAGATTATAATGGTGATATTTTAATTACAGGAGAAACTTCTTCTTTAAACTTTCCTTCTACTCTTGGAGCATTTAATAGATATTTGAATACTAAAGATACTGTCTTAAAGCCCGACATTTTTGTTACCAAACTTGATATAAATAACAATCATTTATTTACAACTTATATAGGTAGTTCTGAATCAGATTATGGTCGTGGTATATCTTTTGATTCACTTAATCATATTTATATAACTGGCTATTGTTCATTTAATACTGATTTCCCTATTGTTGGAGATACATATAATCAAACCCATAATGGTGCTTTTGATGGTTTTATTGTTAAATTAAATAGCACCGGAAACAGTATTTTCTATTCTACTTTTATTGGTGGAATTAGAGATGACTTCCCATTAAGCATAGAGACCTTCAAAAATGGCAGAAGTGTCATAACTGGATACACAACTCAATCTCCTGACTCTGCTCGTTATCCTGCAACTTCTGGGGTCTTTAATAGTGTTTATGGTGGCAATATAGATGGTTTTGTGACAGTGATAGATAATTCAGGACAATTTTTAATTTGGTCAGGTATAATTGGTGGTTTGAAAGATGATTTCCCTCAAGAAATTAAAGTTGATAAACGAGAGAATATATATATTTGTGGATTGACCAGATCGCCTAACTACCCAACTACTCCCCTTGTAATTAAAAGACAATATACAGATAATGAAAATAGTTCTACTAATAGTGATGGCTTTGTAAGTAAAATTTCAGCCGACGGTAGCAGGATTATGTTTTCAACTCTTATAGGTGGCTCTAAAGCCGACATAGCTTATAGTCTTGCAGTTGATGATGAAGAAAATGTATTCATAGGAGGTTCCACTGCATCTTTAGATTTTGACATTACATCTAATGCTTTTTCAAAATCAATAAATAAAGGAAAGGGTTCATCTATTGCTGTGGATTGTTTTGTAATGAAACTTGATAGTCTTGGTGAAAACTTAATTTATTCAAGTTATTTAGGTGGCGAATCAAATGATAGATGTTATGGTATTGATATTGATAGATTTGGTGCATTATATGGAACTGGTTTAACTAATTCATTAGATTATCCGACAAGTTACTTAACTTTCGATGATACTTTTAATGATTCCTTGATTTTTTCAGATATGATAATGTTTAAAGTAAATCAACAAGGTGATAGTTTAATCTATTCAAGTTACTATGGAGGCGAAAGATCTGACTTAGGTAAAGCAATAGAAGTAAAATTTGAAAATACAGTATTGATAACAGGAAATACTTCATCTACTTTTATCCCAACAACAGAAGATGGTGTACAATTTGAATATCAAGACTCTTTAAAATCAGATGCATTTGTTATCGAAGCATTTATGGAAGATTTCACAAATTCAGATTATATAATTTGTAAAGGAAATTCAGTTCAAATTGCTTCAGATATTTCTTCAACTGCTACACAACTCAGATTCCAATGGTCGCCAGGTCTTAGTCTTGATGACCCAACAAAAGAGTTTCCTATCGCTAGCCCTGATAGATCTACTCAATATCAATGTGTCGTTACTGATGAAAATAATGAAAAATATCTTTCTTTAGTTTTAGTAAGCGTAATACCTGGTATAAATTCACAAATTATAGGTGACTTTAAATGTGACAATGGAATAGAATACATTTACTACACTCCTAATAATGTAGGTTCACGATTCAAATGGTTAGCAATCAACGGAGATATATTAGGTTCTGACTCAAGCAACTCAATAAAAGTTATATGGAATGATGCTGATAATGGAGTAATTCGAGTAATTGAAAAAAGTGAATTTGGTTGTGGAGACACTGTTTGGAAAGAAATAGATTATTTATCATCTTATCAATTGAATATTGTTCCTTTTGGGGATTATATACTTTGCGAAGGCGATACAGTAGTTTTTGATGGAGGCAACCAATATACAGATTTTAAATGGCAAAGTGGTAGCCAAACAAGATACGATACTGTTTATAAAGCAGGAATACACTTCTTTACAGCATTAGACTTGAGTGGTACAAAATATACTTCTAATCAAGCAACAGTAACAACTAAGCCAATTCCGAGTGTTCCAAATGTAATATATAATAAAAATTCAAATGAATTATTGTGTCTTAATGCTGCGACAGCATATCAATGGTATTTCTATAATAGGAAAATAGAAGGTGCTACAAATAGGAGATTTTCTCCAGTTGAAAGCGGATGTTATAAAGTCGAAATAACCAGCACTAATAAATGTACAAATGAATCTGAACTCAATTGTTTGAGTGCAGTTGATGTAGAGGACTTTGTAAAATTTCAATTTTTCCCTAATCCTGTTGAAAACATTTTAAACTTAAAATCATCAATTCTTATAAATGAAGTTTCTATTTTTGATTTTTATGGAAATGAAGTTTTAAATAAAGAAATCTATAAAAATGAATGCAATTTTGACCTATCACATTTATCTTCAGGCATTTACATTATTACAATTAATAGTACTGCAAAGTATAAAATGATAAAATTGTAGTAATATCAAATTAATTTAATAATTATTCAAAATAATATTATTAAACAATATCTAATTGATTACGTAAAATCAGTATAAATTCTTATTTTTGCAATTATTTTAAGATTTAAAATTTGATATATATGTTTAAATTAATCCTTTCACTTTGTATTCTGCTAACATTATTCTCTTGCGACTTACCTGAAGGTGAAGGCGGAAATAACACAATACGTGGTCATGTTTTTATGAAAAAGTATAATTCAGACTTTTCCAGACTAATTCAAGAATATTATTTAGCTGATGAAAGAGTCTATATTATTTATGGTGATGACACTACTACTTACCATGACGATGTTCGCACTAACTTTGACGGTAGTTTTGAATTTAGATATTTAAGATCTGGTAAATATACTGTTTTTGCTTACTCAAGGGATTCACTTTCTATTACTGGATTACCTAAGTATGCTGTTAAAAAAAGTATAACTCTTAAAGATGATGATGAAAAAGTCTTAGTTGAAGACATAATCGTACTTGATAATTAATGATAAATAAAGAATTAATAAAAGACTTCGGTGTCATTCACTTTAGTGAATTACCAGATTCAATGCTAATTAATAGAGTTGATTCTAAGTATTTTTTTAATTCAAATTTAGTAGAAACCTTATTTGATTTATTAAAAGATGACTACCAAATTATCGATTATGGTCACGGATTAATAAATGATTATTACACAATATACTATGATACAGAAGATTTACAATTCTACAATGCACATCATAATAGAAAAAACCATCGTTTGAAAGTTAGAAATAGAACTTATGTAAACTCAGAATTAAACTATTTTGAAATTAAACACAAAATAAACGGTAGAACTTTAAAAGATAGAAAAAGAATACTGGTTAGCGATATTGATAATAAACTTGAAGAGTTTTCTCATACTCAACTTGATTCTAAAGGTAAGATTGAAGAACAGATAGTTACAAAATTTAATAGAATAACATTTGTAGATAAAAATAAATCTGAAAGAGTAACCTTAGATTTTGATTTACTTTTTAATAAAGATAATAAATCAAAAAAAATGGGTAACTTAATTGTTTTAGAGTTAAAGCAAGATGGTATTAACAGAAACTCAAAAATATTTAATATTCTAAAAACATTAGAAATTAGAAAATCAAAATTTAGTAAATATTTTGTTGGTATGAATTTACTAAATAATAATTTAAAATATAATAATTTTAAACCAATTGAATTAAGACTAAAAAAGCAAAACATAGGGGTAATTAATGCTTGATTTAACAGCAAATTCATTATTAGGAATGGACTTATTTAACTTAGAAGATTTGTTAAAGTTCCTATTTAGATTTATTTTTAATTTTCTTGTTGTATTCACTATTAGTAGGTATATATATTTCCCACTATCCCGTAGAAAAGAGTATTTATTTACTTATGTATTAATTAGTAGTGTAGTCTTCATTATTTGTTTTTTACTTGATAACGTAAAACTACAGATGGGCTTAGCTTTAGGTCTTTTTGCTATTTTTGGAATTATAAGGTATAGAACTGATGCAATTCCAATTAAAGAAATGACTTATATATTTATAGTAATTGGTTTATCAGTTGTAAATTCTCTTGCAAATAAAAAAATAAGTTTTGTAGAAATATTTATAGCTAATTTCCTAATATTTATAATTACTTTTTTCTTAGAAAAAGTTTGGTTCTTAAAACATGAGTTAGTTAGAATTGTTCAATATGAAATAATTGAAAATATTAAATTACAAAATTATAACATTCTAAAAAATGATTTAGAAGAAAGATTAGGATTAAATATAAATAGAATTGAAATTGGGAAAGTAGATTTTTTAAATGATACTACTATGCTAAATGTTTATTATTACGAAGAAGACCAAAAAGCCAAATGAAATACTTAATTTTAATATTTTTTATACTAATACCTTATTCAACTTATTCACAATATGATGATTTTGGTGTTTGGTCAACAGTGAGTTTAAAGCATAAGCTTAATAGAGAGTTAAATCTTGGATATAAATTATCTCACAGAAGCAATGAAAATTCAAAATATTCTAAAAGTATATTAAATGAAATTTCAATTTCTTATGATATTTTTGATTTTGCTGAAATTGGATTTGAATATAGATATTCATTCAATAGACAACTTGATGCATCATATACACCTGAGAGTAGATTTGCTCCTAATTTAGTATTAAAATATAAAATAAACAAAGATCTAGATATTGATTTTAGAACACAATATCAGTATTCATTAGAAAGGAATAATGACAGTAATCCAAGTTATCTTGTAATTGACCCATTGTTAATTTATAGTGGTAATTACCAATATGAGAATACTTTAAGATTTAGACCAAGAATTAAATATGAAATTAATAAGAAAAGCAAAATAAGTTTTGCCTACGAAAACTTTATTGAATTATCAGATGAATTTACTTATACTAATAGAGAAAGATTCGAGTTAGAATATTCAAGAGAAATAACTAAAAACTCTGAACTAGATATTTCTTTTTTATATCAATACCAACTAAATACATCAAACCCAAGAAGCGATAATATTATATGTATTTCTTATTCTTACGATTTAGAATTTTAGTACTTTAAATTTATTATTTTTTCAGCTGATTTATAAATTAAAGTATTTCTATTTCCTGGCATTACTTCTGTTGTATCTGTTGCAATTATTGAAAAACTAATTGCTTGTACGAAATCTAAAGATAAACCCAATGATTTAATTTTTTCATCAACAACAGATTTATTAATAGTAAATTTATTATCAGTAGTCAATAATTCATAAGTTTTATTCAAACTAATATTCGATATTTTCCCTAACTCATTATAATTAATAAAATAAGCATGTAATGAATACATATCATAAGAATTATCGAATGTAATATCAATATCAGAATCAAAAGTATTATTAGATACTTCTAAATCTTTAAAAATATCATCAACTAAAATACTATAATTATTTTCAACTCCATTTTCAGAATATCTTAAATTCATTTCATTATTACTCATTGAGAAGAAGCTCTCAGTATTATAATAATAACTTGGGTAAAATAATTGCTTGTAATAAGTCAACTTAGTATCATTCAAATAAAAATTATCTACTTCACCAAATATTTTTCCAGTTTTAAAATAAGAAGCAAACACATATCTTCTTGTTAAACTATCATTATTAGGATAACTCGGACAAGCCAATGATGATCTAAATATTGTTTGATAATTATTTACATCAATATTCATTGCAAATTCTACTGTGTCCGGTTTGATTATTCCACTTGCTCCAGACCAATCTGAATTAACATAATTTTCTTCATCTTCACTACAAGCGAATAGTACAACTATACTTAATAATAATATTATTTTTTTCATTTTATGCATCCAGATATTTTTTAACTATTTCTGAAACTAATTTAGGGTTAGCTTTACCTTTTGATTCTTTCATGATCTGACCAACAAAAAAGCCATGAACTCTATCTTTTCCTTGTTTGTATCTCTCTACTTCTTCAGGATTATCATCAACTAATTTTTTCGCCATTGATTCAATCAAATCAGTATCATTTACTTGTACTAATCCTTTTTCATTTACAATTAATTTAGGTGATTTCTTCTCGTCTAATATAATTGGGAAAATATCTTTAGCAATTTGGTTAGATATTTTTTCACTAATAAGTAAATCAACAATCTCAGCTAAAAACTCTTCACTTAATGGCAAATCTATTATTGCTAAGTCTTGCTCAGATTTAATTCTTAATAACTCAGTCATAATCCAATTACTTACTAATTTATAAGATTTTGGAGATTTTTCTTCTAATAATGAACAAGTTTTTTCAAAATAATTAGCCAAATCAATATCTTCAACTATAATACCTGCATCATACAAAGGAATATCATAATCATTTTGTAATCTATATTTTCGTTCAAGTGGCATCTCAGGTAATTCAGCTTTAATTCCATCTATCATATCTTGCGAAATTTTTAACATTGGTAAGTCTGCTTCAGGGAAATATCTATAATCTCTTGCAGTTTCCTTAGTTCTCATTGCTACAGTTATATTTTTTCCACCATCCCACATTCTTGTTTCTTGAATTACTTTTCCACCAGATTCAATTAACTCAATTTGGCGATTAATTTCATATTCAATTGCTTTTTCAACATTTCTAAATGAATTTAAATTCTTTACTTCAGATTTAGTTCCAAAAACTTCAGTTCCAACTGGCATAACAGAAACATTGGCATCACATCTTAATGCACCCTCTTCCATATTCCCACTACTTACTCCAGTATATAGAAGTATTTGTTTCAATTGAGTTAGGAATTGATATGCTTCTGCAGACGAACGAATTACTGGCTCTGTAACAATCTCAATCAATGCTACTCCTGCCCTATTAAAGTCAAGCAAAGTATCTATATCTAAATCGTGAATAGACTTCCCTGAATCTTCTTCCATGTGAATACGAGTAATTCCTATTTGCTTTCTTTCACCCTCAAGCTCTATTTCTACATTTCCGTCATAACAAATCGGACCTTCATGTTGAGAAATTTGATAGCCCTTAGGCATATCAGGGTAAAAATAATTCTTTCTATCAAATCTATTTATTTCTCTAATTTTACAATTTGTGGCTAAACCAACTTTTATTGCATATTCAACTAATTTCTTATTTAAAACAGGTAAAGAACCAGGTAAACCTAAAGTTACAGGGTCAGTATTATGGTTTGGATTATCACCAAAATTTGTTGAACTAAAAGAAAAAGCTTTACTTTCAGTTAGCAACTGAGTGTGAACTTCTAAACCAATAACGCAAGTATATTTATTTCTCATTTAACTTTTTTTGAAAATTTTATAAAATTGGAAAAAATAATATGCAATTTAAAAAACAAAAGCGTATATTTGTTAATAAAATTGAAACAAAAATGGAAAAAATATGTTGAAATTAGTTCTAATTGCTGTTATACTAACAAGTTCAGTCTTATTTTCACAAACAAGTGATGGTTTTATTAAGACAGCATATAATGCTATCCAAGCAAAAAATTATAGTGTTGCAATTGAAAATTATACTAAAGCAATTTCCAACAATGACACTTATGCTCCAGCTTTTTATGGACGTGGTTTAGCTAATTTCAATTTAGATAAACTAAGCGAGGCAATAGCTGATTTTGATAAAGCAATTATGATTGACAAAAACTACTTCGAAGCATACTATGCTAAAGGTATTTGTGATTTAAAAAATTCTAAATTTCAATCTGCAATCAATAATTTTGATAAAGCATTAAATATTAGCAATGCTTTCCCAGAGGCATACTATGCAAGAGCTAATGCTTATTACTATTTAGAAAACTATCAAAGTGCTTTAAATGATTATTCTAAATCAATACAATTGCAATCAGATTATGGATTATCTTATTATGGAAGAGCAATCACAAACAAAATATTAAATATGAATGATGCTGCTTTAAAAGATTTTGATAAATACTTAGAATTAAATGGCAATAATGATAATTTACAATCTGAAGTTGCTAGATTAATCAAAGAAATCGAAACTGCTAAAGATTAAATATTTATCTTTAAAAATTATTCAAAATGATATATAATTAACTTTATATATCATTTTTTATTTTTATTAAACACTGTTTATAAATTAAATCAACTTTTTAAAGTGAAATATCAGTTTCAATCGTCAATACATTATTATAAAATTTAATAGAAAGCATAATTAGTTGGCAATAGTTTTATTTATTTTAGCTGCTCTACAATTCACTCATATAATGGACTTTATGATCATTATGCCTTTAGGTGATGAGTTTATGCGTCTATTTAACATAACTCCAAAAGAGTTTAGCATTTTAGTTTCTTCATATACTTTTACTGCTGGTACTGCTAGTTTTACAAGTGCTTTTTTTATAGATAGATTTGACAGAAAAAAAGCGTTAATATTTGTAAATACTGGATTTTTTATAGGTACAGCACTTTGTGGATTAGCAGATACATTTCCACTTTTACTTGGAGCAAGAGTCGTTACAGGTATGTTTGGTGGCTTAATTAATAGTCTATTATTTACAATAGTTGGCGATGCTTTTCCAATTGACAAACGTTCTGGAGCTATGGGAGTTATAACTGCTTCATTTTCTGTTGCTGCTGTATTAGGAGTTCCATCTGGACTATACTTGGCAAATTTATATGGTTGGCAGTTTCCTTTTTTTGTAATGGCTGCTTTAGGTGCAATAGTTCTTGTATTTGTTATTAAATTTATTCCTAACATGACAAGTCATTTAGAAGGTATAAATGTTAAAAGATCACCACTTGAACTTTTAAAAATATTACTAGCGAAACGTAATCAACAATTGGCACTTATATTTATGCTTTTACTCGTATTAGGTCAGTTTATGGTTATCCCATTTATTGCACCTTTTATGATTAGAAATGTTGGATTTACAAGTGAAGAAATTCCACTTATTTATCTTGTTGGTGGTGGCTTAACAATATTTACTGGTCCATTAATCGGTAAACTTGCTGATAAATATGGAAGAAAGCAAATATTCTTAATTATGGCAGTTTTGTCAATTATACCACTATATGTATTGACAAATTTACAAACTGTTCCCTTATATATGGCACTTGCTGTTAATGGCTTGTTTTATGTTTGTATTAGCGGCAGAATGATTCCATCAAATGCACTAATGACTTCTGTTGTATTACCAGAAAACAGAGGTGGGTTTATGAGTTTGTCATCAAGTTTCCAACAAATAGGTGCTGGAATCGCATCTTTGGTGGCTGGTATAGTAGTTTATATAGCTGCAGATGGCACTTTACACAACTATCAATATGTAGGATATTTAGGTATAGCAACTACAATAATTGCTATACTAATTTCATTAAAATTAACAACTTTGGAGGGTTCTAAATGAAAATTTATAATGCAGTGAAAGCCAATATGGATTCTTTTGAAATCATGCAGGCATTTCCTAATAATGAAATTAATTTTCTAAATCCTTTTGTTCTGTTACATCACGCTCACAATTACTTTGAAGGTGGAGAGAAACCAGAAAACTTAGGTGTTCCTCCTCATCCTCATAGAGGTTTTGTACCTGTTTCTATTATTCTCAAAGGTGCTTTGCATCATAGAGATTCATTAGGAAACAGCAGTATTATTAATGCTGGTGGAGTGCAATGGACATCATCTGGAAGTGGTTTAGTTCATAGTGAAAGACCAACTAAAGAATTATCCGAAAATGGTGGTGAACTTGAGTTAATTCAATTGTGGGTTAATCTACCTAAAGAAGATAAAATGAACGACCCTGAATATCTTGCTTGGGAAGACAATGAAATTCCTAAATATATTTCTAATGGTACTAAAATATCTATAATATCTGGCAAATATGAAGATAAAATAGGAGTTGCAAAATCAAAATTTGATATTGATTTACTCCTTGTAGAAATTAAAGATAACGAAGAGTTTGAATTAAAATTAGATGAAAATAAAGATACTTATATTTATATAATCGCTGGCAATTTAATCATGAACGAACAAACTCTAACTAAGAACAAGTTAGTTGTTTTAGATAAAGTTAGCAGCGTAAGTATTAGCGTTCTTAATAATGCTAAACTACTTGTTATGTCTGGTAATGACAATGGAGAACATGTTGCTGCAATGGGACCCTTCGTAATGAACAGTATAGGCGAAGCAAAAAAAGCTTTCCTTGATTATAATCAAGGTTTATTTGGTGAATTAATTGAGAAATTTTAAAATGGTATTTGAATTTAAAAAAGCTAAAATAAGTCCTAAAACTGCACCCCTCATGATATTAATTCATGGTTTTGGTGCTAATAGAATGGATTTACTTGGATTAGATGTATTATTTCCTGATGTTAATTTATTATCACTCGAAGCACCTTACTCTATGGCTTATAATCAAAGCTATTGGTATGAGATTCAATGGGTTGGTGATGATAAAATAATAAATCATAAGCAAGAAGAATCATCTAAACAATTAGTAATTGACTTTATTAATGATGGTTTAGATAAACTAAATCTAGAATATGATAAAGAATCTATTTACTTACTTGGCTTTTCTCAAGGTGCAATTTTAAGTTATGCAATTGCTTCAGAATTAAAGAAAATTAAAAGAGTTTACGCTTTTAGTGGTTATATTGATGAAATAGTTACAAATCTTGATGGCTTAAACAATAAAGATTTAGAGTTATTTGTTTGTCACGGAGAATATGACGAAGTTATTCCAATTACTCAAGCAAGAGAAAGTAATAGAATACTTAAAGAATTTGATTTAAAAAGATATAAGTATATAGAACATAGCGGCGGACATTGGATTGGTCAAGATATATTAGAAGATATTAAAAAATGGCATTATAATGATTAAAGAAGAAATACACGAATTAGAAGAAATAACTATCTCTGGTGCGAGAGAGCATAATTTAAAGAACATATCTTTGAAAATACCAAGAGATAAACTAACTGTTATCACAGGTCTATCTGGCTCTGGTAAATCCTCTCTTGCATTTGATACACTTTTTGCTGAAGGGCAAAGAAGATACGTAGAAACACTCTCAAGTTACGCAAAGCAATTTCTTAACGTATTGAAAAAACCCGATGTAGATAGAATCGAAGGGCTTTCCCCTGCTATATCTATCGAACAAAAAACTCTTTCAAAACATCCTCGTTCTACTGTAGGAACAGTTACTGAAATTTATGATTATTTAAGATTACTTTTTGCTAAAATTGGAGTACAATATTCAATTGATGCAGATGTACCAGTTATTGCTAAAAGCCATGAACAAATCTTAAACGAGATACTTGAACTATTTGAAAATAAAAAAGTGATGATACTATCCCCTATTGTACAAGCAAGAAAGGGACATTACAGAGAATTATTCGCAGACTTAGTCAAACAAGGTTTCACAAAAGTTCGAGTTGACGGAGAATTATTAGAACTTGAAGCAGATATTAAATTAGCACGTTACCAACTGCATGATATTGACGTAGTTATTGATAGATTAGTAGTTAAAGAAGAATATATTCAAAGAATTAGCCAATCATTAGATTTAGCTTTAAAAATGAGCTCTGGTAATGTTGTTATTCACTTTAAAAATGATGACAACTGGGAAGATAAACTTTATAATATTAATTTTAGTTGTCCAGTTACAGGTAGAGCATACAAAGAGTTAGCCCCTAATAAGTTTTCTTTCAATTCACCTTATGGTGCTTGTCCATCATGTAATGGAATTGGTAAATTATTTCAAATTGACCCTGATTTATTAATTCCAAATAAAAATATTTCTATCAATCAAGGAGCGATACAAGGTCTTGAAATCAAAAGAGGAAATTGGATGTATGTTCAATTAATTTCTTTTGCCGAAAGCATTGATTTAGATTTAGATACTCCAGTTAATCAAATTGATAAAGAACTATTGGATTTAATTATTTTCGGTTCAAATGAAAGAGAATTTGAATATGATTACACTTTATCTTCTGGTTTAAAAACTCAAATTAAAAGTAGATTCAAAGGATTTATTCCTTTATTTAATGCACAATACGAAGTAACTACAACTACTTCACAAAAAAAGCGTTACGAAAATATGATGCGTGATATTCCTTGTGCGACTTGTAATGGTGGAAGATTAAATCAAGAAAGTCTTTATGTTAGAATTAACAATAAGAATATCGCAGAAGTTGTGAAAATGGACATTGAAGAATCAATCGACTTTTTCAAAGATTTAAAAAAGCACTTAACAAAAAATGAAATTGCAATCTCTACATTAGTAATTAAAGAAATCATTTCAAGATTAGAGTTTCTTAATAATGTTGGACTTAGTTATTTAAGTTTAGACAGAGCATCTCGTACACTTTCTGGAGGAGAAGCCCAAAGAATTAGACTTGCCTCACAAATTGGTTCTAAGTTAGTTGGAATTATGTATGTTCTTGATGAGCCATCAATTGGGCTGCATCAACATGATAATAATAGATTGATAAATTCATTGAGAAGTCTAACAGATTTAGGAAATACTTTAATCGTTGTCGAACACGATAAAGCAATGATTGAAGCATCAGATTATTTCATTGATATGGGTCCAGGTGCTGGTGTTCACGGTGGAGAGATTGTTCTCGAAACTACTCCTGATAAAATTAGCACACTAAATGGTAAAGGCGACAAATCATTAACAGTCAAATATTTACTTGGCGATTTAGATATTGACGCACCAGAAAAAAGAAGAGAAGGAAATGGTCATTGGATTGAATTAATAAATGCAACTGGAAACAACTTGAACAATGTAACTATGAAAATGCCTCTTGGTATGATGGTTTGCGTTACAGGAATGTCTGGTTCTGGAAAATCAACTCTTATAAACGACACTTTAATGCCAATCTTGATGAATACTTACAATAATGCAAATAGATCAGCATTAGCATATAAGGACATCAAGGGCTTGGAGTATGTTGACAAAGTCATTGAAATCGATCAACAAGCAATTGGAAGAACCCCTCGTTCCAATCCAGCAACTTACACTGGCTTGTTTACTCACATAAGAGACTTTTTCACCCTTCTACCTGAATCAAAAATCAGAGGTTACTCAGCGGGAAGATTTTCTTTCAACGTGAAAGATGGAAGATGCCCCGAATGTGAAGGTGGTGGAATGAAAAAAATCGAAATGAGTTTCTTACCAAACGTTTACGTAAGATGTAATGTTTGTGATGGAAAGCGTTACAATCGCGAGACCTTAGAGATAACTTACAAAGGTAAAAATATATCAGATGTACTTGACATGACCGTAGAAGAAGCAATCGAATTCTTCGCAGACATCCCTAAAATCTACAACAAAGTTAAATCCCTTTACGATGTAGGACTTACATATATCACATTAGGACAGCAGGCACCGACATTATCTGGTGGAGAAGCTCAAAGAGTTAAACTCGCAACAGAACTTGCCAAAAAGCAGACTGGTCGAACTATCTATATGCTTGACGAGCCAACAACAGGACTTCATTTCCACGACATAAACATCCTTATGAAACTATTAAATAAATTAGTAGATAAAGGAAATACAGTCGTGATTATCGAACATAACTTAGATGTAATCAAATGTGCAGATTGGATAATAGATTTAGGTCCTGAAGGTGGTAAAAAAGGTGGCTACATCATAGCAGAAGGCACTCCCGAAACCATTTGCAAATCAAAGAAAAGCTTAACAGGGAAATACTTAAAGGAAGAATTGAATAAGTAAATTCAAAATATTTCTCGTCATTCAGAGCGAAGCGATGAATCCACTGTATTTGTAGGGGAAATTCATGAATTTCCCTTATACTTTTTCTAAAATTCAAAGATTCCTAAAAATTTAAAGTTAAATTTCCTCTTCTTAACTCCTTACGCCGTTTCAAATACCCTTCATACCGCCTCATTAGTCCTTATCTTTTTTTTTATCTCTTTCAATTGCATAATCAAGACAGCTTATACATTTTTCTATTTCAAAACATCTATAAGATAAAAAGGAAATAATTCTTTTTTTTATTTCTTCTTTATCAATTTCATCATTACTAATGTTTAAAGTAAGCACTTGATAAAAGTTTTTTAGAGATTCATAATAATTTTGCCAATTCTCTTGATATATTGCAAATAACTTACTTTCTTCATTATAATTGTTTTCTTCTAATTTAGTTTTATATTCTAATATTAATTTATCTAAATGTTCTTTCCATGCTTCAATAAATAGTTCATAACATATAGACTCATCTTTTCCTTCTTTTATACAATTTTCATAAACGTAATCAAAAGTTTTTGAAACATCAACCATTTCACAATTAATTCTTGTTGTTGATATTAAACCAACTACCATCACTAAAACAACTAAAACTATCCCTTTCATCATCTCACCTTTATAATAATTATCAAAAACTATTTTACAAATATAATCAAAACCCTCTTCTTAACTCCTTACACAATCTCGCATACCTCTTCCGTCTTCTACTCTTCGTCATTCAGAGCGAAGCGATGAATCCATTTCTTCAAACCAAGTACTACTCAAGTCATTCCAATTAGGATTATTTTCTTCAATCAAACTAATTTTATATTTTCTTGATTTACCTTTAATAAACTTCTCTCTTTCAATTGCCTCTTTGATACCATTACCTTCTTCATAATAAACTAAGCGATCTATTTTATATTTTTTGGTAAATCCTTCAATCGCTCCAGTCTTATGCTCATAAATTCTCTTTATAAGATTAGAACTTACTCCAACATATAAGGTGCCGTGTTTATATGACGCAAGAATATATACATAAACTTTATTCATACCGCAAAAATAAAATATATTTTAGTTTATTCAAATAGTTAATAGTTTTTATTTTAAATATTTTTAAATTTAAGAATTGGATTCTTCGCTTCGCTCTGAATGACGGAAACTCTCTTCTAAACTATTATCGCCGTATCGAATACTACATCCGCCTCTTCTTAACACCTTCCACCGTCTCGAATACTTTCTATGCTGTCTCGAATAGTATTTACGACTTTTCAACAAGTTATATAAATTTTATTTTTGAAATCAATAATACTTGGACCATCACTACAACCTCCAACATCATCTACTTCTAATTCATTTTCATCTTTAACTATTACCCAATTACTTGTTTTATTATGAAATCTTATTAATCCTTCTTCAATTAAATCGCCTTTCTTTAATCCTGTGAGTTCACCTTTATATAAAAAGATTTTAATAGAATCTTCTTTTATTATAACTTTGACATCTTGACCATGATAAGCCATATTCCATTCTGCAAATCTAAGTTGATAAATATATTCACCATCTATAGGAATCCCTTCAGGCTTATCATTAGCTAAAACCTTAAATAAAAAAAGAAAAACCATTATTAAAAAATAACTAACTGATTTCATTTTATCCCCACCTTTCTAATAATTTTCAAAAACTATTTCACAAATATAAGAAAAACCCTCTTCTTAACTCATCACGCCGTCTTGAATACCTCTTCCGTCTTCTACTCTTCGTCATTCAGAGCGAAGCGATGAATCCACTGTATTTGTAGGGGAAATTCATGAATTTCCCTTATACTTTTTCTAAAATTCAAAGATTCCTAAAAAATTTAAAGTTAAATTTCCTCTTCTTAACTCCTTACGCCGTCTTCTCTCCGTCATTCAGAGCGAAGCGAAGAATCCATTCCCTGTCATTCAGAGCGAAGCGATGAATCCATTCCTTCAAACCAATCTTTACTTAAATCATTCCATTCCGGATTTTGAGCTTCAATCAACTCAATTTTATAACTTCTGATTTTTCCTTTTAAAACTTTCTCTCTTTCAATTGCCTCTTTGATATCATTACCTTCTTCATAACAAACCAAGCGATCTATTTTATATTTTTTGGTAAATCCTTCAATTGCAACAGTCTTATACTCATAATTTCTTTTCATAAGATTAGAACTTACTCAAACATATAAGGTGCCGTGTTTATATGACGCAAGAATATTTACATAAGCTTTATTCATACTGCGAAAATAAGATATATTTTAGTTTATTCAAATAGTTAATAGTTTTTATTTTAAATATTTTTAATTTTAAGAATTGGATTATTCACCCTCGTTCAGAATGACCTAGTGATTTTTGCAGTTTTTGCAGAAAATTGCAGTATTTTGCAGCCACAATTTTATAAAATTAAGTTTTTTTACCATATTTAACTTTTGTAATATATTGTATTTTATTACTTTACGTGATTTTTGCAGTTTTTGCAGTAAAAACGGTGTTTTTTCTTTTTTTTAAGATTGGACTTTAATATAAATTAATTTTATTTATAAATTCAAAATTAATATTCTTATTTAATATATAAAGGAATTAAAACTAATTTTATTTTAAAATTATGTTGAAAATAAATGAATATAGCATTGAATATGAGATTAAGTTACTAAATAATATATTTTATTTTGTTTCGTCTAAATAATTAAATTTTATAAATATAGATGAAACAAGATATTAGATGGAAACAACAATTGTCTAATTTTCAAAAAGCAATCTTTCTTTTAGAAGAAATTCCTGATTTGGATTTAGAAAGACTTTCTTTTTTGGAAAAGGAAGGTGTTATTCAGCGTTTTGAATTTACTCTTGAATTGGCTTGGAAAACTCTTAAAGATAAAATGGAGTTTGATGGACTGATTTTGAATAAAATATCTCCTAAAATGGTTTTAAAAGAAGCATTTAAAAATAAGTATGTTGATGATATTGAATTATGGCTTGAAATGATAAATGACCGCAACTTATTAAGCCATACTTATGATTCGGATGTAATTATGGAGATTGTTCCTGATATTCAAAAAAAGTATACTCCTCTTTTATTGGCTTTGTATTACTCTTTAAATGAATCTTAATATGAATAATAATTTAACATTAAATGAGAATATTATCAATACTTTAGCAAGCATTTTTAATGATTTTGAAGAAGTTAATGAAGTTATATTGTATGGTTCACGTGCTAAAGATACTCATCATTCGAGAAGTGACATTGATTTAGTTATAAAGAATAGTAAATTAGATAGGCAAAGTTTAGGTAAAATTAAATATCAAATTGATAATAGTGACATTCCTTTTTTAGTTGATTTACAAATCCTTGAAAAAATCAAGAACAAACAACTTTTAGATCATATTCAAAGAGTTGGTAAATTATTTTATAAGAGGGTATGAGAAAAACTTAAATATTGGTATAATATGACAAAACTACTATACACTGTTGCCACAAAAAAAGATGGACAATTTATTCAAGCAATAGACGCTGAAAAAGGCAATGATTTTTATTGTCCAATTTGTAAAGAAAAGTTAATACTTCGTAAAAGTGGCAATACAGGAAAAGGTTCTAAAAGACCTCATTTTGCACACAATAATTTAACTCCAAATTGTACTCCAGAATCAGCATTACATTTTTCCTTTAAAAATTTATTATTTAAAGAAATTGATGGAAAAATAAACTTAAAATTGCCAATTAATATTTCATGGCACTGCAAATATTGTAATGATAATCATAAAGGTAATTTACTTAAAAAAGTAACCTCTGTAAAGCTTGAACATAATTTAAAAGTTTGTCAACCAGATTTAACATTATTAGATAATGATAATAAAACCATTGCTGTTTTTGAAGTGGTTGTAACTCACAAACCAGAACAGGAAGTTTTAAACTATTATAAAGAAAATAATATAATTCTAATACAAATTAATTTAACTTCTCATAAAGATATTGAGTTACTTGAAGAAAAGATTTCTAATCCTGACTTGGTCGATATTTGTTTTAATCCAAAATGCAAAACTTGTGGAAATTATAAACTCAAATCTCAAATGAAAATAATTGATGGTGAATGTTGGAGATGTAAAAATACAATGAAAATTGCATCAACTTTCAAAAGTTATATGAATTCCTCTCCAAAATATTTTTCAAATCAAGAAATTGAATTTGCAAGATCTAAAGGTGTTTTGTTAAAAGTGCATTATAGTAGTACTATGGAATGTAAATATTTAGCTAATACATGCAGAAATTGTGGTTCTTTTGTTGGTGATTTTCATATTATTTCTGAATATATTACTCCTGCTGAATATGGTGAAATTCCATCTGAATCATACGACATTGGTTTTCATTGTCAACATTGTGATATACTTCTATTAAAAAATTAAGCTTTTAAAAACATTTCTAAACAAAAAAAATCCAACTCTTTCAAGTTGGATTTTTTAATTAACTATAATATTTAAGAATTGTTACGAGCAGCCGCTTGTTCCACCGCATGATTCACATACTGTGCAACTTCCGTTTCGTTTTACTCTTAGTGAACCGCATGAGCCACAAGTTTCGCCTGTATAACCTAATGCTTTCATTGGGTCTGCTACTTTTAATTGAGTTTTATTTCCTACAGATACACCGCCAATATTCGTTGTAGCCACTGGTTCTAAGTTTAAATCAGATTGATTTTTAGTGATACTTATTATATCTCTTTCGTCCCTTTGTGGAGTGTCATCAATCTCGATTTTTGTAGCTTCAATTTCTTCAGTTCTGTTATTATTTTCTGATTCTAAAGGAGTTCCAGAAACTTCATCTATAGCTGTTACATGAACAAAATCTTGTCTATCTAAATAATCATATCCAAGTGTTCTGAATACGTAGTCTAATATTGAAGTTGAATTTTTAATTGCTTCGTGACCTTGTACCATTCCTGCTGGTTCAAATCTTGTAAATGTAAATGAATCAACAAGTTCATCAAGTGGAATTCCGTATTGTAATGCTTTTGAGGTTAATACTGCAAAACTATTTAAAAGTCCTCTGAATGCTGCACCTTCTTTGTACATATCAATAAAGATTTCGCCTAATGCTCCATCTTCGTATTCGCCTGTTCTTACATAAACTTTGTGTCCGCCTACAGTTGCTTCTCTAATAATTCCTTTTCTTCTTTTAGGTAGTCTTCTGCGTTTAGCTTCGATTTTATCTTCAATAACTTTGTGGATTTCTTTTGAATCTACTAAGTCTCCAATTGTTTCTTCATCACTAAGTGCAATTACTTCTTCTAATCCATCATAATTAGCTGAATTTAATGGTTGTGATAATTTAGATCCATCTCTGTATAAAGCATTTGCTTTTAACATATATTTCCATGACTTCATATAAACATCACCAACTTCTGAAACAGAAGCGTTTGCTGGCATATTTACAGTTTTTGAAATTGCACCAGAAATAAATGGTTGTGCTGCAGCCATTATTCTAACGTGAGCCATATAATCAATGAATCGCTTTCCTTTTTTACCACATTTATTAGCACAATCAAAGATTGGTAAGTGGTAATCTTTAAGGTGAGGAGCATTTTCTAACATCATTGTTCCGCAGATGTAGTCATTTGCTGCATCAATTTGGTCGTCTGTGAATCCAATTTCTCTCAATAAATTAAAGTGAGGTGCATTATACACATCAGAAGAAATGTTTAATTCTTTTAAGAAATCTTCTCCCAATGACCATTTGTTGAATGCAAATGTAATATCAAATACATCATCAAGTTGTTTTTCAATTGCTTCAAGTTTTTCGTCTGTAAAGCCCTTATCTTTTAAAGATTTTTTATTAATGCCTGGGCAACCTATTAAAGTTCCATGACCTTTTGAGTATTTCTCTATCTCTTCTATTTGTCTTTCAGTGTAGTTTAATTTAACTAATGCTTTTCTAACAGATTGGTTTACAATTTTGAAGTAACCACCACCCGAAAGTTTTTTGTATTTAATGATTGCAAAATCTGGCTCGATACCAGTTGTATCACAATCCATAACAAGCCCAATTGTTCCAGTTGGTGCAATTACAGTTACTTGTGCATTTCTATATCCATTTTTCTCACCTAAAGCCAAAGCATTATCCCAAACTTCTTGGGCAGCAGATAACATATTATTAGGTGTGTAAAGTGGATTAATTCCCATTGGTCTAATAGTTAAACCCTCGTATTCATGTGGCTTTGCATTATAAGCAGCTCTTCTATGATTTCTAATAACTCGTAACATAGGTTCTTTGTTTAAATCATATTTAGGGAAAGCACCAAGTTCGCCAGCCATTTCAGCAGATGTTGCATAAGATTCACCACAAAGTATTGAAGTTAAAGCACCTGTGATAGAAAGAGCTTCTTTAGAATCGTAAGGAATACCATTAACCATTAATAAAGAACCTAAATTAGCATAACCTAATCCAAGTGTTCTAAATTGGTAACTTAATTCTGCAACATTTTTAGAAGGGAATTGAGCCATTAATACTGAAATTTCAAGAACTATAGTCCATAATCTAACACCATGTCTATAATCTTCTACTAAAAATTGGTCAGTCTCATCATCATAAAATTTAATTAAATTCAAACTCGCTAAATTACATGCAGTATCATCTAAGAACATATATTCTGAACAAGGATTTGAAGCGTTGATTCTACCAGAATTAGGACAAGTATGCCATTCGTTAATAGTAGAGTCAAATTGTAAACCAGGGTCAGCCGATTTCCATGCAGATAAATTAATTTTATCCCATAATTCTCTTGCTCTTACTTGTCTGCAAACAGAACCATCAGTTCTAAATCTTAACTCCCACATTTCATCATTTTCTACAGCACGCATAAAGTCATTTGTAACTCTAACAGAGTTATTTGCATTTTGACCTGACACTGTATTATATGCTTCACTTTCATAGTGGGTATCAAATGTTTCGAAATCAATAGAAGTGAAACCTTGCTCCACTAAATCTAAAGTTCTATCTATATAATTAAGAGGAACTCCCCTATTTAGTGCTTTTTGAACAAGAAGTTTTAAATTACCATTTTTCTGAATATCAGAACTATTATTAACCGCTTCTTCCAAAATTGCTTGTAAGAACTTTGCACTAACTTTTGAGCCAGCTACTAAGGCAGCAACTTTTTCTTCTTCTCGAGCTTTCCAAGTTATAAATTCTTCAACATCCGGATGGTCAATGTCAACTACTACCATTTTAGCAGCACGACGAGTAGTACCTCCAGATTTGATAGCACCAGCGGCTCTATCAAATATTTTTAGGAAGCTCATAAGTCCAGAAGAAACACCACCACCAGATAATTTTTCGCCTTTTCCTCTTAATTGAGAGAAGTTCGAACCAGTTCCTGACCCGAATTTGAATATTCTAGCTTCACGAGTAGCAAGGTCAAAAATTCCACCATCGTTAAGCATATCATCGCTTACTGATTGGATAAAACAAGCATGAGGTTGAGGGCGTGAGTATGCATCTTTCGATTTTTGTAATTTACCAGTATCTTGGTCAACATAATAGTGACCTTGTTTGGAGCCAGTGATACCATAAGCCCAGTTAAGACCTGTGTTAAACCATTGAGGTGAATTTGGAGCACACATTTGGTTTAATAACATATAAGCAATTTCATCATAAAATATTTGAGCGTCATCTTTACTTGTAAAGTAGTTGTTTTTTTCTCCCCAATGCCTCCAAGTACCAGCTAATCTATGCACTACTTGTTTGATTGAGTTTTCACTACCAAGAACTTGGTTTCCATTTTCGTCTAAGATTTTTTTTCCGTCTTTATCGAATTGAGGAACACCAGTTTTCCTGAAATACTTTTGGGCAAGTACATCAGTTGCGATTTGAGACCATTGGCTTGGTACTTCAACATCTTTAAGTTCGAATACAGTTGATCCATCAGCATTTTTTAATACTGAAGTTCTTTTTGTATATGTGAATTGTTGGTACGGGCTAGTACCTTCTTTGGTAAATTTTCTCGAAATTTTCATCGTGGCTCCAAATATTTTAAATAATTATTTTTTTTTCTTGCTTTTAATAAAAAAAGTGTTTTAAGTTCGATAAAAGAGACAAATTCCCTAACGCTTTCTAATCTAATTAGTTTAGTAGAAAAAAGCATTTTAATTAGTTTTTTAGACCAATAAATAATAAACTTTTTGAAAATTTGTTCTAATATAGGGTACTAAAAAACCAAATTATTTTTTTTAATCAAAGAACTTTTTCTGCACTTTGTCATTAGTTATTAACAATTATTTGAATAAAAAAATTAGAATGATGTAAGTAAAAAAAAGAAATTTATTTTAAGCTTGAAACACTAAGTTCTAACAAGTAATTCAACAAAATTTTAATTGTGACTTAGAATAGTTACTTAATATCTAAAAATTGAGAATATCAATTAAGACGAATAAGACCTTTATTTATAATAAATTATCTTTTTTGTATTTGTGTTTTGGTAAAATTAAGATATATTTTTGAAAAAAACAAGCATTTTTTCAATTCGTGGAACATTATGTTTCGAGAAAGTGCTTTTTACTAAGTTTTATTATAATAAAATTATAAAATGTGATATTAGATTTTTATTCATTTCTAAATTATTCGGTTAATTTAAAATTTATTTTTATATTTTTGAAATTATAGATATTAGTAAAAAAGATAAATAAAATTTAAGTAATTGAGAAATAAAATGAAAATATTTTTAATAGTAGGATTATTAATAGGCACTTTTACTAGTTCATTATTATGTAACGGGTCATTAAAAGAAAAAGTAAAATATACTTCTGTTGAAAAAGGAAATCAACTTTTGATGCAAGAAGATGATTACACTAAAAACTGGAGTCAATTTGATATTGATTCAAGAATGCAAAAGAAAAATAGTAGTAAAGCAGAATTATTTGAGTTTATAAAGAAGCAAACTCGAGAATGGACATCTTCTGAGAAAAATACTTTAGATTCTATTTTTGACAATATTGATAAACTAATTAAAAAGAATGGATTTAATATTGATTTTCCTGATGAAATCTATATTGTAAAAACTACTGCCAAAGATGAAGGTGGTGCTTTTGGTTTTACAAGAGCAAATTATATTGTACTAAAAGATGATGCTATTTATAGCAAGCAAGTTGATTTAACTCATTTAGTTTTGCATGAGTTATTTCATGTTTTATCTCGTAAAAACCCAGAATTTAGAAAAGAAATGTATAGTCTTATTGGTTTTAGAATTATGGAAAGTGTTGATTATCCTGAAAGTATTAAACAATATAGAATTTCTAATCCTGATGCTACTCAAACCGATAGTTATATTAGTTTAAAGGTTGGTGAGCAAAGTGTAGATTGTATGATGATAATGTATTCAAAAAGGGATTATGATGGTGGTGTATTCTTTAATTATGTGAATATAGGGTTTTTAAGTTTAGTTGGTGAAGAAGTTAAAACTATTGATTATGTCGATAATAAAGCTGTTATATATGAAATCAACCAAGTTTCTGGTTTTTTTGAGCAAGTCGGAATGAATACTCAATATATTATTAACCCTGAAGAAATTATGGCTGAAAACTTTTCCTTAGCAATTTTGGGTAATAATGATTTGCCAAATCAAGAAATAGTCGAGAAGATTAAAGTGGTTTTGAAGAAGTGTAGATAAATTTGTTTTCATGAATAAAAACAATACAATATGTCATTAAAATTAATACCAAATTCTTCACAAAGTCTATCTTTAGGAGAATTAACAAAAGAACAATACTTAGTTATAGCAAGTGAAGTTGTTGAAGAGTTAAATTGGAAATTGCAATTCATAAGTCCTAATGGAATAATCGCTAATTCTAAATCATCAATAACATCTCTCGGAGAAGAGATTAGGATTGTAATAACGAATGAATATGTAAATATATTTAGTAAAAGTTTGGGGATGCAATTATTTGACTATGGCAAGAATAACAGAAATATTAATAATTTTATTAACAAGTTTAATGAAATAATGCCAACATTTGACGAAGAAGAATATGTCGAAATATACAAAGAATTAAATAATGAATTTGTATTATATGAAACTGATTTAATATCTAACTCAGATACATTAATTTTAGAAAATGACAATAATTTATCATCATTATTTATTCCAAAAGATGATTATTATGTAACTCCAATACTTTTATATTTGAATCTATTAATTTTTATCATTATGGTACTTAGTGGAGTTAGTATCTTTCAACCTGAAATACAAGATTTATTAAATAGTGGTGCAAATTATCGCCCTAAAACTTTAGATGGAGAGTGGTGGAGACTTATAACATCAAACTTTATACATATAGGAATTTTCCATTTATTTGTTAATTTGTTTGCTTTAATTTATATTGGAATACATTTAGAACCATTACTCGGAAGAATAAAATTTATTTCATTGTATTTAGTTACAGGTATAATTGCAAGTTTATCTAGTTTGTGGTGGAATGAGAATATAGTAAGTGCTGGTGCATCTGGCTCTATATTTGGAATTTACGGTGTTTTTATTGCATTACTAACTACCAGTCTAATTGAAAAAAACGCTAGAAAAACAATGTTTAAGAGTATGTTGATTTTTGTATTTATAAATTTATCTAATGGGATAAATAGTAATATAGATAATGCGGCACATATTGGAGGCTTATTAAGCGGAATATTTTTTGGTTATATATTTTATCCTGCAATAATTAATTCTAATAAAAAAGTTCTTCAATACTTCTCTTTTGTTTTTTCTTTAGTTGTTCTTACTTTTTCAACAATATATGTTTTTAGTACTACTACTTCTGATATGGCTATTTACTTCAAAAAAACTGAAGAATTTAGCAAATTAGAACAAATAGCATTGTCGATAAATGATATTCCCGAAAATCAGTTTGAATTGGCAATAGAACAAATAGGACTCAGCAATTGGAATAAATGTTTAAATATATTAAATGAACTTGAAGATTTAAGTCTACCTGAAAACATAGAAAACCTTAACATTAAATTAAAAGAATATGTAGAATTAAGAATAAAAATCTTAAAATATATTCAAAACACATTAAAATCGAATAAACCAATTAATAAAGATAGTATAAATTTCTATAATCAAAAAATAATTAATACTATGGAGAGTATTAATAATTAATTCAAAACCCCTTTCCCTCAATAAACTCTCTAATTATTTCAGCTCTTTGTTTGCCTCCATTGCCGAGCGGTAGGTCGTAGAGTTTTTCAATGTATTTGGTATATGTTTCTTTTTTAATATCACCGGAATTATTAATTTTTTTGATTGTTGGAGTTATTTCTTCGAATGTGTCTATTTGATACGATATATCTTTTATCATATCTACTATATTTTGGGTTAATCGACCTTGTGTATTGATTTTGAAAGTTATTATAGGTTTTTGAAGAGCAAGATACTCCCCTATTATTGAACTTGTATCTCCTATCAAATAATCTGAAATGTATAAATATTTGGCGATGTCAGAATCTGTTATAAAGTGTATTCCTTGTGTTGATTGAATTTTTGATTTAAATTCTTCGCTAATCCAAGGATGTAATGTTACAAATATGTGATATTCATTTTTTAGTAGATTAAGTTTATCATACCACTTTTCAACTGCTGATAATCCTGATTTATCCCACGTTGCTGTAAATAGTAGAATTGGCTTGTTATTAAATTTTGATTTACACTTTTCAAATTCTTCAATCTTTTCTTTATCAAAAAAATCATCTACTTTTGGGTATGAAGTTGAAACTAAGTTCTTCATTCCGTGTTTTTTTGCTTCTTCTATTTCATATTTTGAGGATAAGAAATATAAGTCAAATCTATTATATTTTTTAGCAGATATAAAGTTTTTGAAATGGTAAACTCCGTGTTGCATTCCGATTTTGATTATTCTTTTTTCTGGGAATTTATGTAATGATACTCGAGCTATTATCAATACATTAGGAAATTGAGGATATAATTTTGACTCTATATTATATTTTTTTAAGTCTTCTTGTACTTTCTTGTTTTTTGCTATAAATGTAATATTATTAAGATGTTTATGAATGTTTTTGAATACAATATAATCAAGTTCATTGTCGCAATAGAATGATATTTCCTTTTTTTTACGGAAGGTATTAATAATTCTCCAAGCAATAGAATAAGGTATTTTTAATATTAATTCTGAGAATACCATTTCTTACCTTTGTAAAAAGAATGTATTGACAGAATTTACAACACTTTTAACATCTATCATTTCCATACAATTATGATGTTTGAGTGGACATGATTTTGCTCCGTGTTTCCCACAAGGTCTGCAATCTAAATCTATTTCAATTATTTTGTCTTGTTCTCGATAAGGGAAACAAGCAAAATCTTTAATTGTTGGACCAAAGAAAGCAAATACAGTTGTTTCTACTGCGTTTGCTATGTGTAGAGGTGCCGAATCGTTGCATAGCATTAAATCCATATTCTTTACTAAAGCTGATGATTCTAATAAGTTTAATTTACCAGCAAAATTGTAAATACTTGGATGATTTGCTTCTTGCATTATTTCATTACATAGTTCAGTTTCTTGTGGAGAACCAATTAAATAAATGTTGTAATCTTTTAGAAGTTTAATTATTTCAATAAATTTATATTTTGGAAGTTTTTTAGTGTGCCAAACAGAACCAGGTGCGATACAGATATTTTTATCTTTAGTTTGAAGTTGGCTTTTAATTCTATCTTCGCTTTCTGAGTCAATATAAATATGTGTATCGTGTTGTCTTACATTTTTAGAAAGAGGTTCGAGTAAAGTTAATACACGTAATCTATTATGAATTTTGTTAGGAAAATAAACTTTTTCATCTACAAATCTCATTTTAGTTCTTCCAATTTTCAATTTAATATTTGAAAACTTCATCAGAAGAGCATTTGTTAAATAATGCTGAACAGACATACCAATATGATACTTTTCTTTTCTAAGTTTGAATACTAATGAGAAAAAAGACTTGACTTTTGTAAAAAATGAATTCTTTTTATCAAATACAAATCTCTTAGATATAAAAGGGTTATTTCTTAATAGTACTTCTGCTGGTGGTATTGTCAAAGTATGGATTTCTGCATCTGGATAAATATCTTTAATTGCAGGAAATAATGATGTAGTCATTATTAAATCTCCAATAAATGCAGTCTGTATTACAAGTATTTTTTTTGGATTATTCAATTATTGGTATATTTATTTAAAGTTATTTGTAAAATTAAGAAAATATTAATCTACTAATTTTCTAATTTCATTGTATTCTTGAATTGTGATTGGCATAACTGATAATCTACTTTGCTTTACTAATCCAATATTTTCTAATTTTTTATTTGATTTTATTTCAGCTAAGGACAGTGGCTTATTGTACTCAAGGTGAAATCTAACATCAACTGCAAGCCATCTATCATCGTCTGTAGTTGGGTCAGGGTAACTGGATTTTAATACTTCAACTTCTCCAAGTAAACTCTTGCCTTTATTAGAAATATAAAACAAGCAAATATCTCCTTCTTTCATATCTCTGAGGTTATTTCTAGCTTGATAGTTTCGGACACCGTCCCAAAATGTTTGCTTGTCTTTTTTCATTTGATCCCAAGAATAGCTCTCAGGATCTGATTTTATTATCCAATATGACATTATTTGCTCAATGCCTCTGATATTATGTCTTCAACTTTTACTATACTATCAATATTTGGTCGTAAATTAAATGTATCAAGTACAGAATAAACTGGAATGCCATCTTTTAAAATATAGCAAGATGGTAAATCATTTAAAGAAATTTTGTCAGTATAAGGGTGTTTGTAATCTTCTTTAGCAGTTGCCCAAATTTCATAATTATCAACTGGAATACCAGCTAATTCGAAAGTTTTTATTAAACTTGGAAAGTCAATTTGTGTTCCTTTGCAATTACAAGTTGGTTTTACAAATACTAAAAATTTATAAGAATTATTAAATTCGGATTTAATATTATCAATAGCAAGTTGATTTACTTCGTATTCATCATAATTATATCTAAACCAGTCAAAACCAGCTTGCGTTTCAAGTTCACTTCTTTCAATCAAATACGCTTCATCTTTAAGTTCAGACTCTTGGCAAGATGATAAAATCACCCCAAAAAGTAAAATAATTAATAATATTTTTTTCATAATTGCTACCTTTAGCATAATTTTGTAAATTGTATAATATCTTACACGAATTTAATGAATATTTATTAAATATGAAAAGCAAATTATTTTATATTTCTATTATTTTTCTAATTGCTTTAAATTTAAAATCTCAAAGCAATACTGAACAAATAAAGAAAGACTCAATCTTTTACATTAATTATGATCCTGTTAAGGATTTGATTAATGATATTGATAATTTTATTAATATACCTGAACTATTTAATGCAAATATTGGAGTGAGTTTATATTCTATAAGTAAAAACCAATATTTGTATAACTATAATCAGAATAAGAATTTTACACCTGCTTCTTTAGTAAAACTTTTTACAACATATATGGGTTTATCTTATTTGAATAATGATTTTAGACCTTCAACAGAAATATACACTAATGGAGTTGTCAATCGTAAAGGTATGTTGATGGGTGATTTAGTTATTAGAAGTAATGGTAATTTATCAATCACAAATCAAAATTATGAAACAATTTTTGGAGATTGGATTACATCATTAGATTCGGCAGGTATTTCGTCTATTAGTGGCAACTTAGTGATTGATGAAAGTTTTTTTGATAATATTTATTATCCTATTGGTTGGGCTATAGATGATATTAAGTATAACTATTCTTCACAAATAAGTGCAGTCAATTTTAATAATAATTTAGTTGATATTTCGATTTATAGCGACGGTGAGAAAGGAGAAAAAGCTCAAATTATATTAAAACCAAATTGTAATTATGTTTCAATTGATAATAAAGTAATGATTAAAGGAGATAATTCTGAATCTAATATTATTTTTGATAGAGATTTTACTTCTAATAATATTTCATTGAAAGGTACAATTAAACAAGATGAATATAAGGATAAATCATACTTTCTAAGTAGCACAATTCACAATCCAAGTTTATATTTTGCAGCTGTTTTTAAAGATTTTTTGATTAAGAATAAAATATCTTTCAATGGAGAAATTATAGTTCATAGTTATTTAGATAATGTTTTGGATTATAATCAGATGAATTTAATGGCTATGAATGAAGGTAATGATATAGTACAGATTATTAAGGAAATTAACTCTGAAAGCGATAATTTATTAGCAGAAATTTTATTAAAACAAATTGCTAAAGAGAAGTCAGGAGTTGGATCTACTGAAAATGGATTGGAACAAATTAAAAAATTAGCAGAAGATATTGGTATCCCAAGCTCTGGTATGAAATTATTTGATGGGTCTGGATTGTCTAGAATGGACTTGCTTTCTCCTATAGCTATCATTAGATTACTTAATTATATAGCCGCACAAAAGGACTATAATTTATTTTTAAATAGTTTGGCAAGACCAAATGAAAAAGGTACTTTGAAGCATAGGTTCAAAAATACAAATGCTGAAAAAAAGGTATGGGCAAAGACTGGGTCAATGAATTTTGTTAATAATATTGCTGGGTATTTGAAGACAAAAGATGGTGAACTTGTATCTTTTGTTATATGCTTTAATAACTTTACTACACCATCAAGCACTGTAAGGAATATACAAGACTTGATAATAATGAGATTAGCGGCTTTTGAAAGAAAAGTCAAGAAAGATTAATAATATAGAGGATAAATTTGAAATTTTTTCAAGCGATAGGAAAAAAAATAATTGGCTCATTTTCGTTTTTAGGAGCGATTGTAATTTTATTTTATAATGTTTTAAGATATACGAAAAGGATTTATAAAGATAGAAAATTATTAATTGAACAGATGGCAATTGTAGGAGCTGACTCATTGCCATTAGTTTTGTTGATTGGTTCATTTACTGGAGCGATTGCAGCACTTCAAGCTACTAATTTATTTGATAAATTTAATTTGATTGGGATAGCAACACCTTTTTTGGGGTCTTCTATTGCTACAGTAGTATTTACTGAATTGACTCCAGTATTACTTGCATTAGTTATTGCTGGTAGAGTGGGTGGCTCTATTGCAGCACAAATAGGTACTATGCAGGTAACAGAACAAATAGATGCTTTAGAAATGATGGCAATTGATAAGAATAGATATTTAGCTTTACCGAGAATTTATGCTGCGATAATTATGATGCCTGTTCTAGCAATTTTTTCTAATATTGTTGCTTTGGCTGGTGGTTTTGTTTTAACTAATATCAAGTTTAATTTCGCATTTAATGTATTTTTTGATTCAATTATTTCTTATTTTTCTGTTTATGATGTGTTTATCGGTTTATTCAAATCTTTAGTTTTTGGTGGTGTAACTGCATTAATTGGTGTACATGTTGGCTTTACTACTCAAGGTGGAGCAGAAGGAGTGGGTCAAAGTACAGTTAAGGCATTTACAATTTCTGCAGCTTCTATTCTTATTTTAGATGCCTTGTTTGGATATTTATTGTAATATTTTTTTAGAATTCTAATTAATCATTTGTTTTAAATTTAGGGATAGTAAAATTAACTTTTGTCCCTTTATTTTCTTCACTTTCTATATTAAAACTTTGTTTTGTAGATTTAATAAGTGATTGAATTATTTTAAATCCAAACCCAGTGCTCATATCATTGTATTCTGAGTTGCTTGATTTTGAAGTATTTATTCCTTTATATATTTTCTCAATTAAACTAATATCCATTCCTAAACCAAAGTCTTGAACTTCAATTTCATATACTTCATCTAACTCTTTACAGTTTATAATAATTTCGCTATTCTTTTTAGAATATTTAATTGCATTATATATTATATTTCTAATAATTATTGAAAATATATTTTTATCAAAGTTTGTTACTAATCCTTCTCCAATTTTATTGACAATATTAATATCTTTCAATTTGGCACTAACTTCAACTAATTTTGTTACTTCATCTACAAAATATTTTATCTGGATTAATTCATTTTTAAGCAGTAATGACCCTCTGTCAATTTGAGCCATTAAAAGAATATTATCTACCACTAAGTTCACCTGCTTAGATGAATCTATTATACTTTTGTAGAAATCAATATCTGACTTACTTGTACCACTATCTGAAAACTCAGGTTTCAAGATTTCAAGTCCATTAATTATAGATGATACAGGACCTTTTATATCGTGAACTATTATAGTATTAAGTTGCTTCTGAATGTCATTTAAGTTTTTTAATTCAGTAATTTTGCTATTTAATTCTGAATTGATTTCTTCGAGTTGTGAGTTCTTAATATTAATTTCTTCAGACCTCTCACTCAATTCTTGCTTAGAATCATCATGTTTACTTAAGAATTTATTTAATAATAAAAATGTTGCATTTAAAACAATAAACATACTAATTGATAACTCTAATGCTCTTAATTCAAGTGGTGTTGGGTTTATTACAAGTTCTGGATATCTTGCTTCAATTATAGTTAATAAAAAGAAAACTATTATTAAAATTAAATAATAAACTGATCTTTGATTTTGATTACAGATAATTAAAACAATAAATGAGAAGGACATTAATAAATAAGGAGCAATACCACCAACTCCTCCATTTAAGAACCAAACTGCGATTATTGTAGATAGTCCAACAATTAATAATGGAATAATAAGCTTAGTATAGTTTAATTTTCTTGATAAAAGGTATATTGATATAAATAACAACATATTTACAGAGTAGAATTGTTGTAGAACACCATATCCTACAATTGAATAATCTACAATCAAAGAAATTAATGTAAATACAATAATGTACAAAGTAGAAATTTTAAATATTCCTTCTTCAAAATTATTTTTATTATTTATTATTTTACTTGGCATTTGGTTTGAATTAGTTAGCTTTTTACTTAAATATAAAAAAAGGACTTATTAAATAAGTCCTTTTAAATTAAATGAATTTAATTAGCACTTATTTGACAAAAATAAAACTTTTTGTAAATCTTTCAGATGGTGCTATTAAATTAATATAGTATGTTCCTTGTGAATAATTATTTGGTTGAACATTAAATCTATATTCACCTCTCGTCAAATCACCTTCGTAAATATTGCTTACAATATTACCATTAAAGTCTGTAATAATAATTTTGTAAGGTCCGTCTTCATAGGCACTAATACTAAATTCAGTAGCCCTATAAACTGGGTTTTCACCGAGCATAGTTATTGGAGCAGTAGCATCTGATTTCCAAAGCATCAATATTGTACCATCGCTATTTTTACATAAATTAGTGATAGTAAATTTAGCAATATTTGGTGAAGTTAATTCAATAACTCCAACTTCTGAAGAAAGATTAACTAATTCTAAATTTGTTTCTTCTGCAGAACCAAATGTTGCAACAAATTCTAAATCTACTGGAGTTGAACTTGCAACCTGGATTGAAGGAGTTTTAGGATTAGGAGGTGTTAATGCAATTTCAAACGGAATGTATTTATATGGAATACCACCTTCATATTCTACTCTTCCTTTATCAGTATTTCCACGAGATGCTAACATAGATGCGTTGAATTTTAATTCGCCTTTGATTTTTTGGTGTAGGTTAGCATCAACTTCTATAAAGTTATCAGCTGTTAAAGTTATTGTTACATTTTTTCCAACCTCCGTAGAATAATCACTAACTTTTATATCACCTTTTGCTCTTATCAAGTTAAAATTACCATTCACAATATTTAAAATTGCTCTGTTTGCAGGAACAGTTCCAATTGTGTTAATAATAATATCGCTTGAATTTATATTATTATCTAAAGGGTCAGTTACTAACAATGTAATTGGTATTGGATTCGATACATTATAAGTATATGATATTGTTCTTTCTTCACCTGTTACAGTGCCAACTGGTGTACTTCCAGTCCCTACTAATAATCTTTGATTAACAACAATTTCTAATTCAATATCGGTAACACCTGATGAAGCAAATCCTATATCGTCTGTTAATGTAATATTATCTAAAGTAATAACTTGTCCAATTAACCCTTGATATCCACCAGCAGTTATTGTTGCTTCAGCAATATTTGTAGCTCCAGATATTGTTGGTAATTGAGTAGATAAGCAAGAATTTCCAGCAACATCTCCTGTTACCATGATATTTAAGTCATGAATTCCTTGAGTTGTTGGTAGATATTCAACTTCTATATTTGCTGTTCCACCAGCAGCAACTGATGTTGGTGCAGATGTGATTGAAAACTGAGTTGGATTATCTACAATACTAAAAGCAAGATTATCAATTTGTCTGTTATCTAAATTTCTAATTGCTATAGTTTCCGTTACAGGAACATTTAAATTAGTATTGATAGCTATAGATGAAATATCATCATAATCTACAGTAGCTAATCTAACCTCACCAGTAACTTTAACAACTGTTTGTTGATCGCCACATTCATCTTCAATTACAATATCTGCATCAAAAACACCTTCTGTAGAGCTATTGATTTTAACTTTTGCTACTGTATTACCACCAACTGTACTTAATGCTAATGTAGGACCATTAGGAAAAGTAATGTCAGATGATGATGTTGATAAAGTTGCATTAAATACTACTTCACCGTTATTATTAACTGGAATATCAAATTCATAATCATTATCTGGACAAATCACTCCAATATCTAAAGTATTAGCTTGTGCAGATACATTATTTCTTTTTCCAGAAATTTTTACTATTTTAATTGCTTCAGTTGCATCACTTGTAATAGTTACATCTGCTAATTTAGTACCTTCATTTGCTGGATTAAACGTAATATCTACAGTTTCTTTAGCACCAGCTGCAATAGTTAAAGTATTTGGTGAATTTAATGTAAAGTCTGTAGTATTATCGATAACAATAGAAGAAACATTCATAGTAACTGGACCAGTGTTTTCTATCTCAAATATAATATTTTGAGTTGCATCACAAGTAACAGTTGGTACATTTGGAGCTGAAGTAACTATTTCTGGTTGTCCAGATCCACCACCATTAATAGTAGCAGGATAATCAACACCTCCAACAGTAATTGTATAAGGTGATGATACTTGACCAGTTATAGTTGGCTCGTAAGAAAACTCGATTTGAGCAGTTGCTCCGGCAGCTATATTCAAAGGTAAAGTAGCGTTATAGGTAAATGCTGGATTATCAATTGAAATATTAGTTATTGTAATTTCTTCACATGTATTATTTTCATAAGCTAATCTTGTATTTGTTACTTTATCACCTAAAATTGCAGCTCCTACGTTGACATCAACAGCATTTAACCAACCAGCAGTTGGGTTAAATACATTTCCAGAACAAGCTGAAGATTCGAAAGTAAGAGTTGGAGTTAAACAAGTTTTTTCAGAATCAGCCGTAAACCTAACTTTGACATTTTTCTCTTCATCTTTATCTAAAGTTAAATTTCTTACATCATCCAACAAGGTAAATCGAGGATCATCAGAATTAAAACCTGTAAATTTAACCTTATTGTCTTTTGCAGTTAATTTTATTGTAAAATCTTTAGAACTACCATCAGCTACATTTAAAAAATTAGGTGCTCTGTTATCTATTAATAAATCAGGTTTTACATTATCTGGCAATACGTAAGTCGTAGTTGCCGAAACAGTTACTCCTTCAATTTCTGTTTCGATATATAATTCACCACCACCACTACAATCAGTATTAAAATTTACTTCACAAGGAGCAAGGGCAGCTGGATTTTGAGAAACATCTTGTATAATTTGATATAATACATTTTTAATTCCATCTTCAGTATTTACTTCACTTTTTTCAAATACTTTTCCACCTGATGAACTTGAAATTGATTGTAATTTAGAATTAGGATAATCACCAAAATTCATATTATAGATGATTGCACCAACTTCATTTGCTTTGGTTGTAATTCTAACAGCATCAATTTCACTTAATATTGGAGGAAATGTTTCTGGAGGATTACCTAATTGTTGACCACCATCAGATAAAAATATAACTACAGGTTTCCATCTTGCTTCTTCAGCGTGTTGTAAAGTTCCAATACCTGATGGTCTATTCATATCATCAAACCCTAAAAAAGCTGCATTAATATCTGAAGCTAACTCTGTATCAGGAAAAGAATTTATATTATTAATTATATCTGTTCTATCTTGTGAAAAATCCATCACTAAATTAGAAGAACCTAATGATTGGAATAATGAAACTTCAGAAGCACTTAAATCTAATTGAGTAATTAAAAATTCTACCGATCTAAGAATTGCATCATATCTTCTTTGTGGCTTTCTAACAAAATCATTTCCTTGTTCATTTAAGTCCATTGATCTTGAACCATCGATAGAAATTAACAATGAAAATCTTACAGCATCCTCTTCACAAAAACTATTTGTAACTGTTCTAACCGTTCCGTTTTCTTTTAGGATTAATGGGTTTGCATCTAAATCTCTATATTGATCTCCATTTGCTTTAAATGCATCTACTTCTACCAATATATTTGGATAATCAGAAGCATCTACATTTTTGATTACTATACTTTGTGAAAACAAAGAACCAGAAATTAAAAATAAAATTAAAATTATATTTTTCATGATTTTTACCTTTTTTTAAATCGAACTTATTTTAATATACACATAAACGAAAGAAACGTTACTAAATTGGAGTTTTAATTACAATCTTTACTACTCTACTATAATATCTACCTTCTGGTAAATCATTATTATATAGTAAAATTTCTTCCCCAATTCCTTTAACAAATTTTTTGTTAATTTCTAAATAGTCTGCTACTTCTAAAGCACGTCTTTCAGATAGTCTTTTGTTATAGTCATCATTACCCATTCTATCAGAGTAACCTTTAATGTCATTTTCAGAATAATCTCTTACTCTTAATTTAGCTCTGTCAGCAATTAATTTGTTACCTTCATTTAAGTCAGATTTATTGTATCCAAATCCAATCATTAAAAATTCATCAATCTCATAATCTTCAACATTTTCCCAAATTTTATTTTGGATAGTCATTTGTCTCATTGGTAAAGATTGCATATCTGATGCCCATACTTTACTGTCATTATCAGTAATTTCTAAATTATATTGAATTGGAAGTTCCGAGTTTGGTATATACTTTTGATTTTCTTCTCCAACAAAATCCCAATCAATTACTTTTGGTAAATCATTTTTACCAGTAAAAGTTTTAATTGTTTTATTATTTTGAGATGCAGATAATTTCCAAGATTTAATTCCAATTGGAGTCTTCACATTTGGTTTAAATCTCAAATTAGGTACACTTGTATTTCTTAAGGTATCTAATACAATCATTGGCTCAAACAATAAAGGTATATTAGTTTCTATTTCTACTCTTCTATTTTCTTCAATTCCATCTTCAGCAGTTGGGTTTGAAGCAACAGAAGGTAAATTACGAGCTTCCACTTTTATTCTGTCAGGTCTAATGTTCCAGTTATCAATTAAGTATTTTTTAACACTTTCAGCTCTTCTTTTAGATAAATCTGTATTGTTCTTTTCATCTCCAGTATTAGAATTACACCCTATTAAAGTTAATTCTGCTTGAGGATAGAACGCCATTCTCTTTCCAACTATATTTAATATATTATGATATACTTCCATAGTTGTTTGTGAAAAAAATTGTTTGAAACTAAAGTTTTCTTTTTCGCTTTCTGTAATTCTTGTATAACGAAGTGGAATTTGATCTGAATTATTATCAAAGAAAACAAAATTAAGCAAAGGGTGAGTTTTATTCTGTACAAACTCTTCTACTTTTATTGTTGCTACACTTGATTCATTTCCATTTTCATCAACAGACATTGCAATTATATTTGCTTCCAACTCTGGCTCAGCAGGCGGAGGCATTGGTAATGGCGGCGGTGGTGGTGGTGGTGGTGCCGGTGGCGGTGGTGTTACTGGTTTTAATTTTCTTGGAGCATATCTTATTCCAAGTCCACCAGTTAATTGGTTAGATTGCCATAAATCATCAGGATGATAAGACATAAGCCCTAAACTGTATCTTGCCTCTGGCACTAAAAACCAAGTATAATTTTTGTTTAATGGTAAATCATAAGAAATAGCACCAACAATAGAGATGTCAATACTTCCTATTTCTGGTATTTCTCCATCATATTTATTTATTTCTCTTCTTTGATTTCCATCTTTATCAATCAAAACACCATAACTTGGAGTTAAAACTTTTTCAGATTGAATAGCATTATTTGACAATAAATATGCTACTCTTACACCAGCTTTAATTCTCAATTGATCTGACACCTTCCAAGCCAACAAGGGTTCTAAACCAAATGTTGTCAACTTTGAATCAATAGAAAACTCTACTTCTGCATTATCAACTTCTTGATAATTAGCATCTTGAACTTTCTGCACTCTAGCTTTTAATAGATTTGCACCCATTTCTGCATAAATTAATCTAATATCAAGATCAATTTTAGTTGATACAGGCATATCATAAAACAAACCAAAATTATAACCTAACCCACTACCTACGTTATATTCATCACAACATCCATCTATTCCAGGAAGTGTTTGAAAATTAGCAGCGTGAAAATTTAAACCAACTCCACCAAATAATCCTAAACTATTTCGTGGTGAATATGGTTCGTCAACGTATTCTTGAGTAAGCAAGAAATTGAAGTTTATTAGAAAAAAGAGTATTAATATTTTCATTTTTTACAAAATATATTTTAAAAAAACATTTTTCTTGAATGCAATATAGCAAAATTATTTAATTTTCTCATATAAACAAAATAAATAGTTGTTTTATGTCCTTTTATATTTCCACAAATTGAAGTTTTTTTTAACCAAACTATCATTAAATAAAAAAAATAATTAAATTTGTATTTTAGTTTTTATAACAAGGAAATATTAAATGAAATTAATAAATGTTCTGATTTTATTAACTTTTGCTTTACATAGTTTTGCCATTTCTAAAGATGAAGTAGAATCATCTATGCTTAGTGGTCTTAAATTTAGAGCTATTGGACCTGCTTTAGCATCAGGTAGAATTATTGACTTAGCAGTTAATCCAAATGATTATAATGAATTTTATGTTGCAGTTGCTTCTGGTGGTGTTTATAAAACTACCAATAAAGGAAGTAGCTTTGAAGCAATTTTTGATAACTATGGTTCCTACTCTATCGGATGTGTTACTATAGATCCTAATAATCATAATACGATATGGGTTGGTACTGGAGAAAATAATTCACAAAGAGCTGTTAGTTATGGTGATGGATTATATAAAAGTGAAGATGGTGGTAAATCTTTCAAAAATGTTGGCTTGAAAAACTCTGAGCATATTGCAAAAGTTATTGTTCACCCTTCGAATTCAAATATAGTATATGTTGCCGCACAAGGACCACTTTGGAAGGATGGTGGTGATAGAGGACTTTATAAAACTACAAATGGTGGGAAAGATTGGGTTAATGTTTTAGAAATATCTCCAAAAACTGGAGTGACTGATTTATTAATGGATCCAAGAAACCCTGATGTTCTTTACGCTGCTTCTTATCAAAGAAGAAGACATGTTTGGACATTAATTAATGGTGGTCCTGAAAGTGCTCTTTACAAATCTGAAGATGCTGGAAAAACTTGGAACAAATTAGAAAATGGATTACCAAGCGGTTTGGTTGGTAGAATTGGACTTGCAATTTCTCCTGCCGACCCAGATTATGTTTATGCAATCGTAGAAGCTTCTGGTACTAATGGTGGATTTTTTAGAAGTACTGATAGAGGTGCAAGTTGGGAAAAAAGAAATCCTTTCATTTCTGGTTCTGCTCAATATTACCAAGAATTATTTCCTCATCCAACTGACAAAAATTCTGTATATGCTGTATCAACTTATACCAGTTTAACAACTGATGGTGGTAAAACTTTTGAAAAAATAGGATTAAAAGAAAGACACGTTGATGACCACGCAATGTGGATAAACCCAACAAACCCTAAGCATATTTTAATTGGTGGTGACGGTGGATTATATGAAACTTATGATGATTCAAAAACTTGGAGGTTCTTTGAAAATTTATCAGTAACTCAATTTTATAGAGTTTCTGTAGATAATGATTATCCATTTTATAATATCTATGGTGGAACTCAAGATAATAATACTATAGGTGGACCTACAAGAACACAAAATGCTGATGGTTTAATGAATCAAGATTTTTATTTCACTGTAGGTGGTGATGGATTTAAAACTGTGATTGACCCTAAGGATCCTAACATTGTATATTCTCAACCTCAATATGGCTTTTTAGTTAGATATGATAAAAGATCAGGCGAGATTACAGGTATTCAACCTCAAGAAGAAGAGAATGAAGAATTAAGATGGAATTGGAATTCCCCAGTAATTATTTCTCCATTTGATAATAAGACTTTGTATTTTGCAGCAAATAAATTATTTAAGTCAACAAATCAAGGAAACTCTTGGACTAAGATTAGTGGAGATTTATCACAACAGATTGATAGAAATACTTTAAAAGTTATGGACAAGGTTTGGGAGCCAGAAGCTGTTGCTAAAAATGCTTCTACTTCTCTTTATGGAAATATTGTTTCTTTAGACGAATCAAGTAAAAAGAAAGGATTGATTTATGTCGGAACTGATGATGGTCTAATCCAAGTTACTGAAAATGATGGAACAACTTGGGCAAAATATTCTTCCTTTACTGGAGTTCCTGAAACTACTTATGTTTCTGATTTAGAGGCAGATTTATTTGATGAGAATACTGTGTATGCTACATTTGATAATAGAAAAAGAGGCGATTTCAAACCATATATAATGAAATCTAATAATAAAGGTAAAACTTGGGTATCAATTGCAAATGGATTACCTGAAAATTTACCAGTACACTCTATAAAGCAAGATCATGTTAAATCTGACTTGTTATTTATTGGAACTGAATTTGGAGTTTATTACACTTATAATGGTGGTAAAAACTGGATAAAACTTTCTGCTGGTTTGCCTACTATTTGTGTTAAAGAGATTGAAATTCAAAGAAGAGAAAATGATTTGGCTTTAGGTACATTTGGTAGAGGCTTTTATATTTTAGATGATTATTCTGCTTTGAGAGAAATCAATGATGAAATGATTAAACAAGAAGCTAAACTCTTCCCTATTAAAGATTCATGGATGTACATAGAAGATAGATCTTTTGGAAGACGTAGTTTAGGAGAGACATTTTGGAGAGGAGAAAATCATCCTTATGGAGCTGTTTTCACTTATTTTATTAAAGATAACTATGAAACATTAAAATCTAAAAGACAAAAAGAAGCAAAAGAATTAGAAAAGAAAGGTCAAAGTGTAAAATATCCTTCATTTGCTGAATTAAAATTAGAAGACGATGAACTAAAACCATCACTAATTTTTATTATTAAAGATGACAAAGGAAACACTGTAAGAAAATTAACATCTTCATACAAAAAAGGATTACAAAGAATTGTTTGGGATTTAAGATACCCTGATACAGCTCCTCTTAGCAGCAAAAGCGATATCAATAAGAGTGGTGGATTCCCTATTATGCCAGGTAAATATACAGTTTCTATTTACAAAGAACATTATGGAGAATTAACTAAAATATCTGATGAAGTTTCTTTTAATGCAAAAGTACTTGATAATAAAACAATGCCTGCTACTAATAGTGCTGAACTAATGGCATTCCATAAACGTGCTTTTGAAGTTAGAAAAAATTTAGATGGTGCTAATAACTATATAAAATCTGTGAATAATAAATTGAAAGTATTAGAAAATGGGGTTTTATTTAGTAATGAAGCTAATAATGAGTTATTAGCTCAAATCAATAAAATTAATATAAAATTAGATAAAGCAAATATATTAGTTAATGGAGATGCAAGCAAAAGTTCAAGAAATGCGAATCAAACTCCATCTATGTCTGATAGATTAGGAAATATGCTATATAGTTTCTGGTATTCATCTTCTGACCCAACTGAAACAAATAAGAAAGGTTTAGATTTATTAGAAAAACAATATACCAGTTTGAAAGCTCAATTAATTTCAATTGAAAGTGATATTGAAAGTATTGAACAAGCACTTACAAATGCAAATTCACCTTGGTTACCAGATGAATTAAGAAAATAATATTAAAGGAGCTTCGGCTCCTTTTCATTTTAATTTTATAAAATTTTAAATGATATTATTAAAGATTATAACCTTATTACCGATAAATTAGGTAGATTTACTTAATTAGTAGATTTGAAATGAATTTTTACCATAAAAGGAATGTTTATGGATTTAGGAACCCTGATTGGCTTAGTTGCCACATTAATAGTAGTATTAGCCGCTATCAATACAAGTATTATTTACTTTATTGATATTCCTTCTATATTCGTAGTAGTAGGAGGTACATTAGGTGTTACTTTAATTAAATATAGACTTAGTGAATTATTAAATAGTTTTAAGTTAGCTATCCAAGCTGCTTTTTTTGAGAAATCTGAATCACCTCAAGAATTAATTGAACTTGCAACTTCTTTAACTAAAATTGTACAGAAAGAAGGTGTTATTGCTTTAGAAGGACAAGAAATCAAAAATTCATATTTTTCAAAAGGTATAGATTTAGTTATGGATGGACATTCTCCTGAATTTACTGAAAAAGTATTAAGAAATGAAATGTCGAATACAATTGAAGCATCTGAAACAGGAGTAAACTTACTAAGTGGAATGGCTGATTCTGCACCTGCTATGGGTATGATTGGTACATTAATTGGACTTGTGATAATGCTTCAAAATATGAGTGACCCTGATGCTATTGGACCAGGTATGGCGATTGCCTTAATTACTACACTTTATGGTGCTGTTATTGCTCAGGTTTTTTGTATCCCATTAGCTGAAAAATTAAAACTAAGAACAAAAGAAACAAAAGATACATTGGAATTAATTATTCAAGGTGTGTTGTCAATTCAACAAGGACAATCTGCTATAATTATGAACCAATTACTTGAAACTTATGTTAAAAAACCAACTGATGATAAAAAGAAATAAATAATTATGGCTGCTGAACCAGAATGCCCCCCATGTAAGAAAGGTGCCCCCGATTGGATGGTAACCTTTTCTGATTTAATGACCCTATTAATGACATTCTTTGTTATCATGCTTTCTATGTCCACAATTTCTGATCCTAAATTTCAACAAGCCACTGAATCTATTAAAGAAGCTTTTTCAGGTATTTATGTTTTTGGTCAACCTACTAAAAATATTATATCTATAATGGAGCTTGACCCAGCGAGTAAGAAAGTTGAAGTTAAAGAACAAGAAGAAAGTCAAGAGCTTACTAATACTAAAGAACAAGAATATACTGAACAAGAAAAACATAAAGCTCAAATTGTTAATGTTTTAGAAGAAGTTGTTCAAGAATTATTAAATGTGGAAGTAGATAGTGGTGTTGCTGAAGTTGAAAATAAACAAGAAAGACTCTTAATTAGATTTCCTGCAGAAGCAACTTTTGAAAGTGGAAGTGCTGATTTAAAAAAAGCGATGGAGAAAGTAATAATTACATTAGCAGATAGTTTAAGAGGTTTAGATCTTTCATTTGTAGTAAATGGTCATACTGATGATGTTCCTATTAGTAGTGGTAAGTTTCGTTCTAATTGGGATTTATCTGGTGCTAGAGCGTCATCTGTAGCTCAAGTTTTTGAATTATATGGTGGATTCCCTACTTCTCAACTTGAAATTATAGGTCATTCTGATGGTGAGCCTTTAGTTCCTAATGATTCAAGAGAAAATAGAGAGAGAAATAGAAGAATTGAAGTTTTTATAGAGCCAGGCGTCTCTCAAGTAAATTCTAAACTCTTTGATGATGTCTTAGAAGTTACTGGTTATGATACTACTGCCTATCAAGTTAAAACAAAAGCTGATACAATTAAAGAAGAAGTTAAAAAAGATTCATCTAAGGTAGAATTGAAAAGTAAAGAAGAGAAACTTAATAGCAAAATTGATGAAATAAAAAATAAAATTAGAAATTTTGGTGGTAAAAAGTAGATATGAGTATATTTTCTTAATTATTCTAATTATTTTTTCATATTTTTGAATTTATTGATTTTAACAAAACATACCAAATGAAAATAATACTAATTATTTTATTTATAAGTACACTTTCTGCAAAAGAAGCAATATATTATGGAATATATACAAATTATAACTTCAATCAATATAGTGCAGACTTTCAAGAATTAGAAGCATTCAACTCATGTTGCCCTGGCTATTTAGATGGTTCTGGCTCAGGTTTTTCATTTGGAGCTAATGTAAAGTTCCCCTTAGATAAAACTTCATATGTGGGTTTAAGACTTGGACTAAATGATTACTCTGGTGAATTAACACGAACTGAAAACACTTATGTAAACTTACCTTCTGGGAAATCACTTGGGCAATTCACTCACTACATTGATGCAAGTGTAAAAGCAATTACTTTTGAACCTTATTATAGTTATAATATTTTTGATAAATTATATCTGAATGGTGGAATTCAGTTTTCTTCTATGCTTTCAGGAACACATAATTCTGTTGAGAAAATTACTAAACCAAATAATACTGGAACTTTTTGGGACGAAGAGAAAAATGAATCTACTAACTCAAGAAGTAGAAACCAAACAAGTGGTGATATTCCAAATCTCTCTTCTTTTGATTTAGGGATTGTAGTCGGTGCAAGTTATGAAATACAAATGAATAAAGACAATACTATTCGATTACTACCTGAACTATCTTACAGATATGGAATTACAAGTTTTGTTAGCGACAATGATTGGAAAATGAGCAACTTCAATATCGGAATTAATATTTTCTATGCTCCAAAAAGACTTGATAAGTATTATTTTGATGAGTATAATATTGATACTATTAAAGTTAAGAAAGACTATATTAAAGATGAATTTGTAGTACTTGGAAAACAAAAGAAAGAAGTAATTGAAAAAGAAAGCTCAGAAAAAATTGATTATATTACAATGATTTCAAGAACTGATACTTTGTTTACTAAAGGTAAAGAAGCGATTATTGATTATGCAAAAGACACTAAGTTAGATGTATTTGAAGATGTTGCAGTTAACATTGAAATTGATGCTTACGACGAAAATAATAATCAAGTTAAATTAGATAAAATTAAATTAGAAGTTGAATTAACAAGAGAAATATATCCCCTACTACCTACAATTTTCTTTGAAGTGAAAAGCAATAGAATTCCTGAAAGATACCAGCAATTTAGAAATGCTAATGAATTTGATTTGAACGAATTAGAGCCGAATCCTATTGTATATAATAGAAATACACTGAATATTATTGGTGAAAGAATGTCTAAAAATGTTAATGCAAATTTAGATATTACAGGATATATTGACCCCACTACTGAGTCTGATTGTTCTTTAGCTTTGGAAAGAGCTAAATCAATTAAATTTTATTTAGTTAATGTATTTAATATAGAAGATAAGCGAATTAAAATAATAGATAATAATAATGATTGTGTTCCTAATGATTTAACAAGAACTCAAACAGAAGATGGATACGCAGAAAATCGTAGAGTTGAAATAAATTCTAATATGCCCGAACTTCTTTTTGCAGTTACCAATACCAAATATGAAGAGCCAATTAAAATCAAACCAGCAAATATATTATTCAAAATTAATGCTGATCAAATTGTTTCTAAATCTCCTTTTGATGACAATTACCAAGCATATCCTAAAAAAAGTACTTATAAATACTCAATGCTACACTTTTGGAATTTAAAAGTTAGTCAAGGGAATAATGTTTTATTTGAAAATAATGGTCAAAGTCAATACTCAGAATTGCCATTTGAGTTCTCACGTAAAAACGCTACAGATCTTGTAAGTGATAGAAATTTAGATATTTCTTTACGTGGAATAGATGATATGGGTAAAGAGGCAAATGATTATATTTCTATTGGTATTGTGAAAGATACATCTTTAACTGAAGTAGAAAAATTGACTTTAACTGTATTTAAAGTATCTCAAGCGACTTTAGACAATAGAATTAAAAATGAAATTAAGAAGTTTATTAGAAACCTGGATGAAAATTCTGAAATAGAAATCACTGGTTATAGTGATAAACTTGGAAATGAAATTGCAAATAAAAATTTATCTGCTGTAAGAGCTGATGAAGTAAAAAAATATATAAGTTCTATTGCTCCAAGAGCTAAATTTACTAAAGTTGTTGGGCTTGGTTCAGAAAAATTTGCTCCTGGTATTAAATCATACCAAACACCAGAAGAAAGATTTATAAGTAGAACTGTTGAAATTACTATTAAAAAGAAAAGATAAATTATTTATTTTTATGCCTAAATAATTTATCTATAATTTTAACTTTGAGTTTATTTCATATTTATTAGTCAAACTTTAATAAGAACCCTTTTAGATATTTGCCTTCTTGATGATAAATATCAAGAGGATGATCAGAAGGCTGACCTAACTTTGCAATAATCTGACATTTTCTATTAGTTGATAAAACTGCATTGAAAATTGACCTCTGAAATTCATCTTCACTTACAGCTTGTGAGCAAGAGAATGTGAATATTATCCCTTTCTCTTCTAATGCTTCGATAGCCATTCTATTTGTTTTCGTGTAAGCGTGTAGAGCTTGTTTCTTTGCTCTGGGGTGCTTTGCAAATGAAGGTGGGTCAACAATTATTAACTCAAACTTTTCTGTGTTTCCTTCAAAAAATTTGAATACTTCAATTTTTTCTTCTGAATGATTTGAATTTTTAAAGTTTAACTCGATATTCTCTTTTGTTTTAGTAATTGCTATTTCAGAAGAATCTACAGAATGACATGAACTTGCTCCAGCACTAAGAGCATAAACTGAGAATGCCCCTGAATAACAAAAAGTATTTAAAACCTTTTTGCCTTTGCTAAATTTGTTAATTAGCTTTCTATTGTCTCTTTGGTCAATATAAAATCCTGTTTTTTGTCCAGAAACAATATCAACATAAAACTTAAGTCCATTTTCTTCAATAATAATTTGCTCTAACTCTTCACCATAAATATAAGAATCTTCCACATTATTTAAGAATGGAATAGATTTTTTACTTTTATTATAAATAGAAATATCTTTACCATATAAATCAACTAAAGCATTTTTAATATTTTCAATTTGCTTGAAAATGCCTTCATCATGAGCTTGAATTACAAAGACTCTGTCATACTTATCGATTATTAATCCTGGAAGATAATCCCCTTCACCATGAACTAATCTATAAGCATTTGAATTAATATCTAATTCTTCTCGTAATTTTCTTGCGTCACGTAACTTTACTAACCAAAAATCTTTGTTAATCAGCACATCAATTCTTGATAATATTTTAACAGCTATAGTACTTGGAGAAAATGTTCCAATTCCTATAAATTCTTCATCTGCTGAAAAAACTGAAACTAAATCACCTTGCCTAATATTTGTTGTTTTAGAACTTATTGCTCCCGAAAATATCCATGGGTGAAACCTACTATCTGATTTTTCTCTGCCTTTTTGTAAATATAATTTTGGGTAAATATTTAGTTCCATTTTGATTTGCTTTTATTTTAAAATTCAAAATTAGGTAAAATTTATAAAATAATTTTGTTTATTAACAAATATTTGATAATTTTAGCTTCCACGATTTTACAAAGCAGCAAAAAAGAGGATTACTATGAAAATATATTTATATATACTTATATTTATGCCAAGTCTATTATTATCAACTGAAAAAGACGATTTTTTTAGACCTGTTATTGAACAGTTATTAGAAAAAGGTGTTGATTCGACCTTCATTTCTGAACTTGTTAACCATAAAACAGTAAAGTTTAATGAGAAATATGTTAAAATTAACGTAACTGGTTATCTTAAAAAGGCAGATTACTCTCAAAATTACTCAGAATTTTCAGTTAAAAAATCAAAATCTTTTCTCGACAAACATCTTGAAATTTTAAAAAGAGCAGAAGCAGAATATAATGTTCCTAAAGAAGTTATTACTTCAATTTTATGGGTCGAAACAAAAGTAGGAAATTATTTAGGTGATAATCATATACCTTCTGTTTTTTTATCTACAGCAATGGCAAATCAAGAAGAATATATCAAAATGAATACTGATATTTTTATTGAGAGTTATACTGAAGATTCTGAAAAACTACACGAATACATAGAAAAGATAAAAGCTAGAGCAAATAAAAAAACAAATTGGGCAATTAATGAATTAGTTGCATTATCAAAAATAAATAGTGTACTTCCTAAATCAATATTTAGTTTGAAAGGTTCTTGGGCAGGTGCCTTTGGATTGTCTCAATTCTTACCTTCAAGCTATTCTAATTGGGCAGTTGATGGAAATGGCGATGGTACAATTGATTTATTTGAAGTTGAAGATGCTATCTTTTCAGTAGCAAATTATCTTAAAACAAACGGTTGGGATAGTGACGACGATTCAAAACGCAAAGCTGTATTTCATTATAATAACTCAAATGATTATGTAGATGCCGTTTTATTATTAGCCGATAAGATAAACAACTAATTTGTTTGAAAGTTTCATATATAGAAGATACTTAATTGCAAAAAAGAAATTTCAATTTATTTCTCTTATCAATAAATTATCTATATTAGGGATTGCTATCGGAGTTTCCTCTCTGATTGTGATAATGAGCATATTCAATGGCTTTAGAGACTATACTATTTTAGAATTGATAAGAGACAAGCCACACCTGACAATCACCGACTATGATGATTCATTTGCTGAATATATAAAACAAGATACTACAAATATTTATAGTTTTAAAACTGTTTATATTAATGATGTTTTACTTGAAAAAAATAGAAATAAATCTAATTGTAAAATTATGATTAGTAAACAATATTCTGGAAATATAATATCAAATAAAATTGCAAATAGTTTAGATGTATTTTTAGGTGATACTTTGAAAATAGTATCATTAACTCAAATTGAGTCCATGATTAGTTCATTCAGACTATTAAAAGCGAAAAAGTTTATAGTTGATGATGTTATGTATGATAATTCTAATCTAATCAAAACAAATGATTTGAATTTAAAACTACCTGGCAGTGTTAAAGAAATGCACTTAGTTTTAAATGATTTTGAACAAGCTATTATTTATAGTGATATATTAAATAACAAATTTAAAGATATAACAGTAAGCACTTGGTATAGTAAAAATAAATTACTTTTAGTGATAATGAATATTGAAAGATATTTCGTTTTCATTGTCTTGTTTATTATTGTAATTATTGCTTCATTTAATTTATTTGCTTCTATTTCCATGACTGTATTCGAGAAAAATAGAGATATTGGGATTTTAAGAACAATAGGTTCAAACAAATTAAGTATAAAAAAAATATTCCTAACTCAAGGGATTATTTCTGGTGTGATTGGATTATCATTAGGTGTTATTATTGGTATGTCTATAGTCATTAGTCAAATCACTTTTCATTGGTTAAATATTAATGTTAATAATGGAATGAGCCATCCTTTACCAATGCAATTTAGCTTTATTGATTTGATATTTATAATTATCTGCACGCTCTTATTAGTTTATCTCAGTGCCTTTTTTCCATCAAAGTTTTCAACAAAGAAGACTATTTCTGAAAGTATTAAACTAAATTTTTAGTAATTTAGTTAAAATAAAAAAATAAATTTCGAAGTTAATAGTTAATAGTCAGAAAAAGATATTAAATTTATGAATTTTACAGATTACCAAAATAGTTTTAACGAAAATAATCAAGATGATTTGGCTGGAAAAGTGCTTAGATTTACAAAGGCGAAACGTGAAGAAAAAATCACAGGTATTAGTCCTAAATATCCTAGCATTGACGAAGTTGAATTATACACTAATTATTGTTTAGAAAAAGAAAAATTTGCCGATGCTGAAATTTTTGTAAAAATTTGGCTTGAGTATTTTCCAAATTCTATCGAAGCATTGCAGAAATTAGCTATTATTCATTTGCAATTAGAAGAAAATACAGAAGCACTTAGTGTAATAGATACTGCATTAAGTTTAAACCCTTATGATATAGAATCACTAATAACTAAATCTAAAATTTATGATGTTTTAGGAAATTTCAATATGAGTTTAGAAATTCTTGAAACTGTATTAGATTACGATAGCAATAATGAAGAAGCTGTATTTTATAAAGGAATTGCTTTAAGTAACTTACTTAGATACGAAGAAGCTATTGAGATTTTTAATGGCTTGATTGGATTAGAAGATTTTGAAACCGATGTAATGATTGAACTTGCTATCATCTACACTGAACTTAATAATTCTAAGTTAGCTTACCAATTTTATAATACTGCAATTGAAAAGCATCCATTTGATTCTAAACTATGGTTTAATAAAGGATTAATGCACTATAATGATAATCAATTCTACAAAAGTATTGAAGCATTAGAATATTCTGTCAATATTGATCCAAAAAATATTCAATCAATAAAATTATTAGCAACTGTTTACTCATTACTTGGTAGATTCTCCAAAGCAGCTTTATTATACGAAGATGGTTTAAAACATCATATTAATAATAATGAACTAATGACACAACTTGGTGGTGTTTATGGGGATTTAGGAGAATATGAAAAAGCAATAGATATATTTACTGAAGCAATAAGTTTCGATAAAAATGACTTTAAAGCCCATCTTGGAAGAGGGATTTGCTATGATATGAAAGAGAAATATGACGATGCTCTAAAAGATTATGATAGAGCTATAGCAATTAACCCAAGCAATCAAGAAATATGGTATTCTCGAGGAGATACTTTATATAATATGGGAAAATTTTCTAGAGCTCTATTATCATATAAAAAAGTTGTAGAACTTGACCCAGAAAATCAAGAAGCTTTAAGCGATTACGCTAATTTACTATTAGAATTAGAAAATTATAATGAAGCAAAAAATGCCTTTACTGATTTGAACACACTTTTCCCAGAATCTGGGAATGGACTTTATGGATTAGCTAAAATTTATTTTATTGAAGCAAACTTAGAATTAGCATTAGACCATTTAGTGAAAGCTCTTGAGATTAATTCTGAATTAATATTCGACTTCAGAAAAACTTATAAACTGCTTTTAAGTGACTATCCTGAGATATTAGAATTTATTGAAGAAAGACTTGGATTAAGTATCTGATTATTCTAAAATGTTTTTTTTTAAAGAGAACTCTTCAATTTATTAAATTTGAAGAGTTTTTTTTTACTTTATAAAATCAATAGAAAAGCAATTATAAAGATAATATTTTTTAATTTTGTAATATGAAATTTGAAGAAAATAAAAATTTAAAATCATTAAATACTTTTGGTATCAAATCCATTGCTAAGTATTTTATTTCTATTAAAAATAAATCAGAACTTATAGATTTATACAATAATGAAATCTTCAAAAATAATAAAATATTTGTATTAGGATCTGGTTCTAATATTCTTTTACCTGATTATTTTGATGGGTTAATAATTTCTATTGATATTTTAGGGATAGAAGTATCGGAAGAAAATGACAAATACTCATTAAAAGTTCAATCTGGTGAAAATTGGCATAAATTTGTCGAATTTACAGTTGATAATAATTATTATGGTTTAGAAAATTTAGCTTTAATTCCAGGTAAAGTAGGTGCTGCACCTATACAAAATATTGGTGCTTATGGAATTGAACAAAAATCATTCTTCCATTCTTGTGAGTATTTCAACTTAGAAGATGGAAACTTTTATACTCTCACTAAAGAAGAATGTGATTTCTCCTATCGAAATTCTATTTTTAAAAATAAGTTAAAAAATAAAGCCCTAATTAGCGAAGTCATTTATAAATTGAATAAGCATCCTGATTATAATATTACATATAATGAATTAAAAAATGCTTTTGAAGGAAAAAAATTTGATGCAAAAGATATTTTTGATTTAGTTTGTTCAGTTAGGAATAAAAAACTCCCAGACCCTAAACTATTAGGAAATAGTGGTTCATTTTTTAAGAATCCAATAGTTAAAATAAGTGAAGAAAAAGATTTGAAAAAACCCTTTTCTGAATTGAAATATTTTGAAAATGATGAAAATAGTATAAAAATATCAGCTGCTTGGTTGATAGAAAGTGTTGGGCTTAAAGGATATAGAATTGGTGATGCAGGAGTTTCGGAAAATCATTCGTTGATATTAGTTAATTATGCTAACGCAAGTTCTAAAAACATAATTGAATTAGCTAATTATATTATCGATAATGTATTTAAAAAGTTTGGAATAAAATTAGAAATGGAGGTTAATCTTATATGAAAGAAAAATTAATGAAAATATGGAAAAAGAAAGATCATCCGATTACAATAATCATAACTTATCTTTTAATATTCGTATTTCTTATGATTATCCAACCAATTTTAGATTACTATTTTCAATTTGGTGGAGATGACTTTACTCACTTTATTTCAGTATTGATTGTAAGTTCGCTTACGACTTTATTTATTGTCAAAAGATACAGAGATAAAGTAGATGATAAAGTCATATATGAAGATTGATTTTAAATAAATGTTAATAAGCATAAAAAATATTTTTAGGGTTTTTACGTTATAGAGCATTTGCATATTACAAAAATGTAAATTTATTTATATGAGGGGGAAATGGAAAATAATCAAGGGAAAAAACCGTTAAGGCAAGCTGCGAATGCAGCAAAAGATATTTATAATACTTATGTTAAAAATACTGATAGGAATATTCCTATTGATAGTAATGATGATAAAATGGAAGATTTAGAAGAAAAAATTAGTGCAGCTTTTGCTGACCAAGAAAATGATGAAAATGAGGTAGAATTGAAAGAAGAAGAATTAGTCGTTGAAGAAGAGATTGTAGAAGAAACTACTGATAATCAAGAAGATAATATTCAACAATACTTAGATGAAATAAATTATCTTAAAGAGCAGTTAGCAAGAAAAACTGCAGAGATGGAAAATATGCGTAGAAGAATGGAAAAAGAGAAATTAGATTTAATTAGTTATTCTAATGAAAAATTAATGTCTAATTTACTCGAAATTCCTGATACTATCAAACAAGCTTTAAATGCTTCTGAAAAAACAAATGATATTAACTCTATAAAAAAAGGTGTTGAACTTATTTTTCAGAAAACAATAAAATTATTTGAAAATGCAAAAGTAGTAGTTATGGAAGACGCAACTGGACAAGAGTTTAACGTAGATTATCATGATGCACTTATGCAAACCCCTAATGAAGAAATTCCAGAAGGGCATATTGCACAGATACTACAAGACGGTTATATGATTGGTGATAAAGTACTTAGACATGCGAAAGTTATTACCTCATCAGGTCCAGCAGAATAATAAATTGTTTATTGATATTAAAATTTAGGTTATGAGTAAAAGAGATTATTACGAGATATTAGAAGTTAGCAAATCAGTTACAACAGATGAATTAAAATCAGCTTATAGAAAATTAGCGATTAAATATCATCCAGATAAAAACCCAGATAATCCAGAAGCTGAAAATAAATTTAAAGAAGCATCTGAAGCTTATGAAGTTTTATCAAACGAAGAGAAAAGAGCAAGATATGATAGATTTGGTCATGATGGATTAAAAGGTGCTGGACATTCAGGTTTTAATAATGCAGAAGATATTTTTTCAGCTTTCTCTGATATATTTAATGGTGGAAGTATTTTTGATGATTTCTTTGGTGGACAAAGTAGTTCAAGAGGTAGAAGACGTGAAAGAGGACAAAGAGGATCTGACATTAAAATTCCATTGGCTCTTACATTAGAAGAAATTGCAAAAGGTGCTTCAAAAACTATTCAATTAAAGAAATGGGTTTCTTGTAATACTTGTACCGGTTCTGGTGCTAGACCAGGTTCGGGCTCACAAACTTGTCCTTCTTGTAGTGGGGCTGGTGAGGTTAGACAAGTATCACGTTCCTTATTTGGACAATTTGTAAATGTTTCAGTATGTCCTCAATGTAATGGTGCTGGAGAAATAGTTAGAGATAAATGTCAAGATTGCTCTGGTGAAGGTAGAGTTAGAGGTGATGATGAAGTAAAAGTAGATATTCCAGCAGGTGTGGAAGCAGGAAATTATTTACCACTTCAAGGTAAAGGTAATGCTGGTAAGAATGGAGGTTTGGCAGGAAACTTAATAATCATCATGGAAGAAAAAGAACATGAATTTTTTGCAAGAGAAGGAAATCATGTTATTTATAAATTGACGATAAGCTATCCAGAAGCTGCCTTAGGAACTGAGATAAGTGTTCCTACTTTATGGGGTGACGAAGAATTAAAAATAGAAGCAGGTACTCAACCAGGAACAACTTTAGTATTAAAAGATAAAGGTATTCCAAATCTAAATAGCTATGGTAAGGGTAATCAATATGTTATGGTTAATGTTTTTGTTCCACAAAAACTGAATAGCAAGGAAAAAGAAATAGTAAAAACTTTATCAGATGTTGAAGCATTTTACCCAGGTAACAAAAAATCCCATAAATCTGGCTTCTTTGAAAAAGTTTGGGATACAATATTTTAACAATTTTTTATTTGAATATCAAAATATTCATAAATATTTTGTAATTTTGAGGACTTTAATTTTAATTTAGGTGGATAATGGAAGAAATCATTTTTAATGAAGAAGAATTGAAAGAAGTTGAGCATCATAAATCAAAATATCCTGACCAAAAATCAGCGATTATGCCAGTATTATGGATGGCTCAAAAGAAATGGGGTTGGTTATCTAAAGAAGTAATGGAATATGTTGGTCAATTATTAAATTTACCATATTCTCATGTTTATGGTGTAGCTACTTTCTATACTATGTACTTCAAAAAGCCAATGGGAAAATATCATGTGCAAGTTTGTACTAATGTTTCTTGTATGTTGAGAAAAGGTGATGAAATATTTAAACATGTTTCTGAAAAATTAAACTTGAAAACTAATGAAGCGACTGAAGATTTTAAATTTTCTTTAGAAGAAGTTGAATGTATGGGTGCTTGTGGTGGTGCTCCAATGATTTTAATAAACGAAGAATTCCATGAAAACGTCGATATTAATAAGGTTGATGAACTACTAAATAATTTAAAATGAATTTAGGTATTGAATATAGAAATACATCGAAATCTATCTTACTTTTCGTCTTAATAGTATATGTCCTTGATTTTATAACAGGAAATAAACTAAGCGATATTTTTATATTAAATACTTCAGATATTTTAGCATACCAAGATTTATGGAAAATTATTACTTATCCTCTAAAATATAATAGTTCTGCTTCTTTATTGCTATTTACTTTTGTATTTTTATTTTTATCTTCTAATTTAGAGAATTTTTATAAATTCTCTGTAGTGCCTATTTTTTATCTATTAATCACTGCCTCGCATGGTGTATTAATTTCACTATTCAATATTACAGAAACTACTTCATTTATATCTGGAACAGATGGAGTTGCATTCTTCGTATTAGTATTACATTACTTACTTTTCAAAAATTATAGGTTTTATGTATTTAACTTTGAATTAATTCTCACTAAATACATAATGCTAACTATTATAGGTACTTGGGCTTTTCTACAAGGTCTAAACTACTTTTTATACACTTCAAGCGAAGTTTTTAATTCATTCTTATTAGCTGGACTTGGTACAAGTAATGCTTTAATCGTTTATTATCAAATGTATTTTATCAAAAAATACAACGATAAAAAGTATAAAAGCCGAATTATAGATAAAGTTGACGAAGAAGAACCTTCTTTAGAAATGATTTCTGCTTCAAAGTTAAAAATGACCGAAAACAAAAGAGTAGATGATGTCAATTTAATATCGAGCGATCCAATCGAAAATGAAGAAAGAATGAACAATATCTTAGAAAAAATAACTGATTCTGGTTACTCATCTTTATCTGAAAGTGAACAAAAATTCCTTGAAGAATATTCTAAAAATATAAGTTAAATCTCTCTTTCAAATTTATTAATTATCTCAATTACTTGCTCATTAGATTTAGAATCTATAATCCTTTCTCTTAATGACTCATTATTTAATAATTTTGATATTTGAGATAACATTCTAAGATGATTACCAATATTCACTGGCTCTGAAAGTAATAAAATAGCAATATTCACTGGCTTCTTATCTAATGACTTATAGTCAATTCCTTCTTCTAAAGTTACTAAAGCTGCTACTGTACTATTAATCGATTCTGTCTTTGCATGAGGAATGGCTATACCTTTACCAACACCAGTTGACATTACATCTTCCCTTTCAAATACAGCATTCCGAACTTGTTCAACATCAATAATTTTATTAGAGTTATTTGCTAATTCAACTAAGTAATTTAATAAATCTTCTTTTTCTTCAAATACATTATTTAATGATATAGAGCACACAGAGAGAATATCACTAATTTTCATCATTCTTGTAACCAGTTGTTTAATTTTTGTTTATAATCTTCAATCAATTTTTTGCAATCTTCAATAGAGTTTGCTTCTGCATAAATATTAAAGGTCGAACTTTCTTTTGAAGGCATCAGTAGTACAGAAGTATTATTTTCAAATATTTTTACACCTTCAATTAATTCTCTTTCCATATTTTCAGAATAATTCATTAAACTACGCATAATCTGCCCTCTTTTACTCCAAGGACATTCCACTTGCTGAGTTTCTTGGTATCTTTTAGGTAAATTTTCATCTATTTCAGAAAGTTTGTATTCTGTTATAGCTAACATTTCTATAATTTTACCTACAGTGTACATACCATCAGATGCAAATAAAAACTCTGGAAATATAAATCCACCGTAAATACCACCTACGAATTTGATTTCCTCATCTAAAGTTGCTTCCATCATAGCAGAGTGATTATTTCTAATTCTAACTACCTCTATTCCATAATCTTTCGCTATTAAATCTATCTCAGATGTAGCTGTTATTGAAACCGCAATTTTATATTTTGGCTTATCTTTATTTGCTTCTAAAAATAATTTTGTAACTATACTTAATAAACGCTGAGATGAATACCATTTACCTCTTTGGTCTATCATTGCTATTTTTTCAGAACCAGATTCTAATGTAAATCCTAAATTATAATTAAGATTACACATTATCTCCCCTGCTTCACTCATTATCTCATCATTCATTGTTGGGTCAGGATGAAATTTATTAACATCTACATAGTCATGAATTGATAATGCTGAAACCTGCATCTTACCTAAAATATTTGGCAAAATAGTAGAAGCATAGCCGTAACTATAGTCTATTAGTAACTTTAAATTTTGTGTTTGAATAACATCAACATCTAAAGAATCTAAATATCTATTGATATATATTTCATTTGTTCTTTCTGGGAAATGTAAATTACCTACTTCACTTGCCTTTACCCTATTGATTTCTTCTCCATAAAAGAATCTTTCAATTTTTTTAGTTTGTGCTATAGAAATATCTCTACCATCATTACTAAATATAATAATATCAGTCAATTCTGGGTTTCTTGTTGACCTTCTAACGTGGAATCCACCGTCGTATTTTCCTGTTCTAAGTTCTTGCCTAGTTTGAGGAATAGAAGTAACTTGTAAATCATTTGAAGATACTCCTACACTCATCAAACCTGATGTAATAGAACGTTTCATAATTCTAGAAACTTTATTAGGGTCTCTACTTACCAATAAACGTGCATTTTTTCCAAATACTAAGCCCATACAAGCACCAAGTTTAGCACCAAATTCTGGGTTTATCTCTACATTTGACTTTGCTGTTATCCTTGCATCAGTAAATAACTCACGTAGCCATTTTTCTTCCTGAACTAAACTTCTTGTAAGAGTTGCACCATCTTGTACATTTTTATTTGGCCATAATTTGATATTAGGAGTTAAAGTAGCATTCTCACCAATTATACAATTATCAGAAATAAATACATTTTCTTGAATTGTAGTTTTATCACCAACGATTATATTGCTACAAAGTACATCATCTGTTAATTCAGTATATTTTCCAATGCTACAATCTTCCCATATTGTTACATTATTTAGATTTGTACCCTCACCTATTTTAACATTTGGACCTATTACACAATTTCTTATCTTCGCATTTTTATCTATAATTACATTTTCACCAATGATATTTTTGCCAATAAGTGTAGCCGTTACATCTATTTGAGCCGTCGGTGCAATATCTTTTGATTTTTCTGTTCTTAAATTAACATTGTTTTCAAGAGCATCTAATTGACCCAGTTGGTATTCATCTAAATTACCGACATCTCTCCAGTAACCTTCTGCAATAAATCCATTTAAGGACATACCTTTTTTAAGCATTAGTGGAAATAGATCTTTTGAGAAATCAAATTCTTCACGATATGGAATCATTTCAACTACTTCAGGTTCAAGTATATATATACCAGTATTAATAGTGTCAGAGAAAACCTCTCCCCAAGATGGTTTTTCTAAAAACTTAGTAATTTTCCCATCTTTATCAGTCATCACAATACCATATTGCAAAGGAGTTTCGTGTCTTGTAAGTAAAATAGTTGCTTGAGATTTTTTTTCAATATGAAAATCAATAGCTTTTTGTAAATCAAAATCTGTTAGTACATCGCCACTAATAATTATAAATCTTTCATCAAGATTAATTTGTTCATGAGCATTTCTGATACTGCCAGCAGTTCCGTAGTCCGCAACAGCTTGAACATAATTCATAGTAATATCAAAATCACTACCATTTTTAAAGTAATCTGATATAATTTCTGGTTGAAAGTATAAAACACTAAGTACATCCTTAATGTTGTATTTTTTCAATAGGTTAATAATATGTTCCATCATAGGAGCATTAAGTATAGGAACCATTGGTTTAGGTAATTTCATTGTTAGTGGTCTTAGTCGAGTACCAAATCCACCTGCCATTATAACTGCTTTGTTCAATTTCATATTGTTATTCCTACTTTTTATCCAGAAATGAATAAATATAATTGCAATTTATGTATTATGATTTTAAAAATCAAAGAATACTTTTCTTGTTTTAAAATAAATTTATTCTATTTGTAATTATTATTTTTTAAAGTCATTAATTTAGTAAAAAAAACTGACAATTACAAGTTTCAAAGTAAGAAATTTGAATTTTTTATGAATAATATTTCGTTTGAATTTGCTTAATTTTAAAAGAAAAGCAAGAATAATTCGAAGGATCTATAAATTTAATGAATTTTATTTTCAGAATTTAAAGTAAATAGCAGTTTTTGCAGTATTTACAGTAAAATGGGTGTTTTTTTTATTTTCTTTAAAGAACTGGGTTTATGTTTGTAAGAAACATTTCGCACCTAAAGGAGCCTTTTGGTTTGTGGAGTTTATCTATTTACAAACATTCTGCACCTAGAGACGCAATTTAAAGAATATTTTTTACTGGATATTTCGCTTCGCTCAATATGACGGGGTGGTTTTTAGGAAGATGGATTCCTTGCTTCGCTCTGAATGACAAGAAATTCAGAGCGAAGCGAAGAATCCATAAAAAATTCTACGTCATTCTGAGGCGCAGCCGAAGAATCTCCCAGAATCACCAAACGACCTTCTACATTAATCAAAACTTGCGTCTTTAGATGCAAAATGTTTATATTCGCATAATCTTAAATCTGTGCAATCCGTGTAATCCATAAAATCTGTGATTCTGAAATTCCACCCGTCATTCTGAACTTGTTTCAACATCAATTGTCATTTCAAGCGTAGTCGAGAAATTCTATTGTCATTCAGAGCGAAGCGAAGAATCCATAAAAAATTCTACGTCATTCTGAGGCGCAGCCGAAGAATCTCCCAGAATCACCAAACGACCTTCTTCATTAATCGAAAATTGCGTCTTTAGATGCAAAATGTTTCTTGCAAATATCTACTATTGTCTTGAAACGAAAAAACACCTTAAAATTAAATTATAATCTTAATAATTAACATCAAAAAAAATAATTTTTTTATTTAAAATATATTTTTTAATTTTGAATCATAGATTTAAGATAAAAAGGTATTTAATTATTAATTAATAAATTGAGGTAACAATATGTTGTCTAAATCACAAGCAAGGACATTCTTTCTGGGCGGAACAGTAGTCTCTTTTCTTGCTTTTATTGCTCTAACAATTTATTCCCTTGCTCCATCAAATGATCAAACTGGTCATAATCAAATTGATGAACATGTTGTAAGAGGAAAGGAAATTTGGGAAAAAAATAATTGTATGGGCTGTCATACTGTATTAGGAGAAGGTGGTTATTACGCACCTGAATTGACAAAAGTAATTGACAGAAAAGGTGCTGCTATGATTAAAGCAATCTTAATGTCTCCAGTTCCATGGCAACCAAATGGAAGAAAAATGGTAGCTTATGGTATGAGCAACGAAGATGCTGATGCAATGGTTGCTTATTTTGAGTGGATAGGAAAGATTGATTTAAATGGATTTGATAGAGTAGTTTCTCCTCTGTCGAAAGATAAAATGAAAACAAATTAATAAATAGAGGTATAAAAATGAAATATCAATCACAAAAAGTGGCTTATTACTTTTTTGCATTGTGTATGATCCTATTTGCTTTGCAGATTACTTACGGATTCATTATGGGATTTGCAAGAATAGGACTTGACGGGTTACATGAGTTTATTCCATTCAATACAGCAAGAGCAGTACATACTAACTTACTAGTAGTATGGTTGTTATCTGGATTTATGGGTGCAGCATATTATATTATTCCTGAAGAAGCACAAAGAGAATTAGTAAACGTAAAATTAGCATTTATTCAATTAATATCTTTCGCTTTAGTTGGAGTTATTGCTATTGTAGGTTATCACTTTAATATTTGGGAAGGAAGAAAATTCTTAGAAATCCCAAGAGAACTTGATTATCTCGTGGTGGTGAACGTACTTGTCTTCCTCTATATAATTCTTATGACATTGTATAAAGCCAAACGTAGAACAACAACCTCCCTTGTTTTAACTATGGGATTAGTCTTTGCCGCATTATTATATTTACCAGGTATGATTTGGTTTGATAGCCAAGTAACAGATTCATTCTTTAGATGGTGGGTAGTCCATTTATGGGTAGAAGGAGTTTGGGAATTAATCATGGGTGGTATATTGGCATTCTTATTAATTAAATTAACTGGTGTAGATAGAGAAGTTATTGAAAAATGGTTATATATCATTGTAGGATTAACATTCTTATCTGGTATTCTGGGAACTGGTCACCACTATTATTATATTGGTGTGAATAAAATTTGGTTAGTAGTTGGAGGGATCTTCTCAGCACTTGAGCCATTAGCATTCTTAGGAATGGCATTATTTGCAATTTACATGTATAGGAAAGGTGAAAAAAATCACCCTAACAAAATTGCACTCTATTGGACAATCGGTTCAGCTATCGTATCATTTGTT
>JAUIIX010000069.1 GCA_030431515.1 bacterium | reverse complement strand
ATCCCAGCCATTGCATTTGCCAAATGATTATCTACTAAACCAAGATAATAAAATATGACTGCTAATACTGGACCTAAAAATAATCCTACTGCTTCAATTTCTTTTTTGCTAAATTTTTTCATAGTGTAAATATCTAAATTAAGATATAAATAGATTTTTCATTGATGTAAATATATCATAGCAAAATTATGAAAAAATATTGGAAATAGTTTTTTTTAAGGAAATTATAAAGCTTTAAATTATTTTATTATTTTTGTAAAAAACTAAAAGGTGAATTATGAAAATAAACACAAAATTTTAAATGCTTAGTAATTTAGATAAATATTTATTACCAATTAAAGAGTATTTAGATAAAATATATGAAGTTGATGAAGAAATACTTTTGAAATATTTTTCATATTGGAAAGAAGAGAATTACCCTGCAAAAACTATATTGACTGCGACTGGTGAAACTCAAAAAGATATGTATTTTATTCTTGAAGGTGTCCAAAAATCTTATCAAATTACTAAATCAAAAGAACATATTGTTGAATTTACTTATTTTCCATCTTTTTCTGGGATTCCAGATTCTTTTCTAACTCAAACTCCATCTAAATACTATTTAGAAACTATTTCTAAAACAAGATTGCTAAAATTATCTTTTGAAAAACATCAAGAACTAATGAAAGAATTTAGAGAAATAGAAACTCTTTTTCGTAAATTAACTGAATTAATCTTATTTTCTATTATTGATAGACATTACGAACAAATTTCATTAGATATGAAGTCAAGGTTTATTTCTAATCTTAATAAACGACCCGAATTATTAAATTTAGTTTCTCAAAAAGACCTTGCATCATATTTGAGTATTGACCCTACAAATTTAAGTAAATTAATAAATTCTGTAAAAATTTAAATCTTGGTTTATACCAACAAATATATAATTTATAATAGTTAATTTTGTAAATTATTAATTGCAAGAGAAATAAAATGAATAATTTAGAATATAACTCTTTAGATAAATCTGAATATCCTTTCAAATCTAACTATTACCAATCAAAATATGGTAAAGTTCATTATATAGATGAAGGTAAAGGTGAAGTTTTACTATTTTTACATGGCACTCCTGCCTGGTCATTTTTGTATCGTAATTATATAAAAGAGTTATCTAAAAATTATAGATGTATTGCCATCGATCATTTGGGATTTGGTTTGTCGGATAAAAATAAAGAATTCGAGGGTACACCACAAGCACATAATAAAATACTTGAAGAGTTTATTACAAATTTAAACCTAAAAAATATTAATTTAATTGTGCATGATTTTGGTGGAGTGATTGGATTACCTTATGCGATTAATCATCCTGAAAATATAAATAAATTAGTGATTTTTAATACTTGGCTTTGGGAAACTAAGTCAAATAAAGATGTAGTGAAAGTTGGCAAAATTTTAAATAGTGCTATTGGAAAATTTATGTATTTGAACTTAAATTTCTCGCCAAAAGTATTATTTAAAAAAGCATTCTATGATAAAAATAAACTTTCAAAATCTATTCATAAGCAATATATTCTTCCATTTCCTAATAAAAATTCAAGATATGGACTGTTAAGAATCGGACAATCTTTACTTGGCTCATCTGATTGGTATCAAGCTAATTGGAAGAAAATTAATAATATTAAAGATAAAAATACATTATTCCTTTGGGGAGTTAAAGATGAATTTATTAAAGTTGACTTTTTAAATAAATGGGAATCAACGTTTACTAATAAAAAAGTAGTACGCTACGATGCAGGTCATTTCATACAAGAAGAATTTCCAAAAGAAACAATTTCTGAAATCAAAAAGTTTTTGGAGGGATAAATTTGAATGATAATATGAAAAAATTATTTTAAAACAGAATAAACATTTCGCTCCTATAGGAGCTTTAGTTTGCTCAGTTTCAAGTATTTACAAACATTTCACATCTAAAGATGTTTAACTATAATAATTCCCACCTTCATCCAAACAGCTCTTCTGGGCTGATTGGCTTTATCAATTAAGCATTAATTTTTGATAAACTTCAATAATGTATTACCTTCATTAGTTTCTAATTCTATGAAGTAAATACCAATAGTTAGGTTTTCTAAATTCAAATTTATATTGTTAGTATTTAGATTTGATTGACTTTGTATTGTTTTTGAATTTATATCAAGTACTTTGTAAGAATTAATTATAAATTCAGATTCGATAAATAATTCGTTTTTAACATTAGTTAGGTCTGGTTGTGTTTTAACATTTATTTCTTGTTTTTCAACTGAAGATGATGTTTGTAGAAAGTTTTCTAGCATAATTAACCCTTGATCTGTTGCTCCACATAATGTTCCATTCGGTAATAATAGAATCCCGTTGTTAAAATGAAAGTAGTATCCAGAATCGTCATAATTGTATAGTGATGGAAAATCAGAGATAACATTTTTCATAGACTCAGATGTTATTAGTTTAGGCTTGATTATAGTAGCATCATAACTTATATCCTCAAATTTAGAACCATCAAAAGTAGAAAACCTTCTTCTTGTTTTTCCATAAATATCTAAACTTGCCATTAATATTTTACCATTATTTATATTTAAGCTCAAAATACTAGGAAAAGGTTCATTTATATCATCATTAACAATCATAAAAGGTTTAAAATTGTTATCTTTGTAGTCGTGTCTTATTAGACAGCTCAGGTTATAGTTCCCTTTAGTTGTTATTTGTGAAAAGTAATAAAGATTATCTTCAAATAGTAATATTTTCTCAATATTTATTGTTTTTATTTCACTATCACCAAAATTTTCTAATATAGGTATATTTATTTTCTTCATATCGTATTTTTCCAATATGTCAGAATTTAAATCTATACTATATAAATGAAAGTTTGTAGCAAAGACAGAAAAGAATATTTTATTATCATGATAATAAATATCATTTTTTATAGAACCAGCATTTTCAATGCGTTTAATAAAATGTAATTTCCTATTTATGTCTATTTTCCAAACTTCAATATTAGAAACACCAAATTCACCTGGACCATTTTCGTTTTTAACGAGCATTTTGTAGTTTCTTTTTAGAAAATAAATATTTCCTTCATTATCTTCTGTAAAGGATTTAATTTCAAAATATGAACTATCTTCAACCTTATGGCCTTCATACAAATTAGTTAAATTATTATAATTATCAATTATGTAAAGATTATTTACATCCCCAATAAGTAAATTATTTTGAATATCCTTAAACATATTGCCATTGCCAAATGTAACTTTAAGCCCTTCTTTATCAAGAAATCCTTGTGATATAGTCTTATTTTCTAAATCATAAACATCCAGTTTTGCTAACGATTTTTCTGAGTAAGTTATCATGTACAATTTATTCTCGATACGTTCCATTGAAATAACTTGAGAGTTCGATAACTCTAAATTGCTTAGTTCAATTTCTGTCATTGCATTTATATTTAAAAATGCAATAAAAAGTAAAATAAAAGTTTTCATTATTTTCTCCAAAATTAATTTAATTACACTTCAATATAGTATTAACACATAGACATCAAGAAGGCAACAAAATATCTTGAATTTTTTCTATAATATTTTAAAAAAGTTGTAATTCCAATACACAAATTAAAAAAATATTTAATTAAAAACAAAATATATATTATATTTTAATGAATGTATATAATTTGTTATATACTATAGCTTTCAATCAGGATTGTAATTTTTCAAGTCCGTTAATAATTAACATAAGTCTTATAATTTACTTCAAACCCCTCACCCAAACAGCTCTTCTGGGCTGATTGGCTTTACCATTATTACATTTTCTTTTTGAACTAAAACACTGCCGGCGTTTGCACCCTTTGGTTTGCGTACGTATTTTTTCTCTGTATGAATAACAGGTACTAAATTAGCTTTTCTTGATTGCGAATAGTAGGCAGCAAGTGCAGCTGCAACTTCTAAAACTTCTTTTTTCAACTTATCTTTTGAGTGAATTTTAATGACTGTGTGGGAGCCAGGAACCCCTCGTGCGTGTAACCATATATCATTCGGTCGTGCAAATTTCATAGTTAATTCATCATTATTACTTGCCGATTTACCTACGAAAATCTGGTAACCTTCGTATTCAAATTGTCTAAATTTACTTTCTTGTTCCATTTTTTTATCAATTTTCAAATTTAATTCTTTTGCATATTTTTGCTTAAATTCTTTTATATCTTTTAAATTTAAAACGCTCTCATACTCTTCTTGTATATTGAGATACAAATCTAATTTTAATTTCACTTCTGGCAAATCTTGCTCTTTTATTTTAGCATCTTTCTGAGTTTTTCTTGCTTTTGAGTAATACTTATTTGCATTATCTAAAATATTCATTTTGGGGTCAAGTGGAATTATTATCGGATTTCCTTCCCAATCCACAGTTTCTAATTTATCACCAAAAGAAGATTTTGGATTAGCATTCGACATCAAAATATCGCCATACAATCTATAGTCATTTGCTAATTTAATTAAACTATGAAAATTACTTGATTGCTTATATTTCGCTTTTCTTTTCTTTAATTCATTATCAATTAATCGACTAATTCCCTTTTTTTCTTCATTAATTTTATCGTCATTCATAGACTTTATTTTAGCCCATTTAATGCCGTCAGAAATTGAATTATATGTTTGAATTAATTTTCCATTTTCTAAACTTTTTAATTCAATTGGAGAAAATAAATAACGATTATCAATAAAATATAAATAATTAGTTTCTTTTAAAATCATATAAATAAAATCATTTACTAATTTATTAATATCAATTTTTAAATCTTTTATTAAAATATTTTTGTCTAATTTATTTCTAAAAATAAACTCATTTGTAAGTTTATTTCCCATAATAAATGGCAATTTAGCAAGAGAATTAAATACTGTTTCATCATTATTTAAAACAAGTATATTTTGCTTTTTATCAAATTCAGTTCCGACTAAATCTTTTGAATTTTCTAAAGAATCAAGTATTTCATAATTATTTTTAGTCAGAATTAAATTAGACGAACCACGCCCAAATAATTGCAAATATAAAATCGAATTAATTAGGGTAATTTCAATCGTTCTATCAAAATCTAATAGTTCGATTTTCTGTACAATTTCGCCAACTAATTCGGGAAAAAGATTAACCGTGTTTTTACCTGCACGTTTAAAGTCAGTTCTGATAAAACAAGATGAATATTTGTTGTCTGTAGAGAAATCCAAAAACACTTCTTCTTCTGCATCAAATTCGATAATTACGCTGTCTTTTTCCTGCGTAAAAACATCAATAATACTAAGTCCAACTAATTGTTGAAGTTCTTTTGTGAGTTTGATAAGTGAATAATAATTTAATAGCATTTTTTTAATTCAAATAGGAAATTTCGTAAATTGCATTTTTAAAAATGTAAATTAGATAAATAATTGTATGAATGAAAATAAAGATTGTTCGGTAGTGATTTTAGCAGCTGGTCAGGGTAAGAGAATGAACAACCCAGACTTGCCAAAAGTGTTAGCAGATTTGAAGGGTAAACCATTGCTATCTTACGTATTAGATGTATCAAATGAAATAAAAGCAAGTTCTATTATTACGATAATTGGGCATCAAAAAGAAATTGTAGAAGAATATTTAAAAAATAATTATCCAACAGTCAAAACTGCTTATCAGTTGCAACAACTTGGAACAGGACACGCTGTAATGCAGGCAGCCGAGCAATTAAATGACTTTGAAGGCAATGTTTTGATACTTTGTGGAGATGTTCCTTTACTTAGAACAAAAACTATAAATACATTTATCCAAAATCATAATAAATCAAATGCAGATTTATCTGTGCTTTCTGCTATTACAGAAAATCCAACTGGTTACGGTAGAATAGTAAGAGATACAGATGGTAATTTTACAAAAATAACTGAACAAAAAGATGCAAGTGAAGCAGTAAAATTAATCAAAGAAATTAATAGTGGTATTTTCTTAGTTGACTCTAAAATGTTATTTGAAGCACTAAATAAAATCTCAAATAAAAATGCACAAGGCGAATACTACTTGACAGATATTGTCGAAATATTCATCAATGATAGTAAAAAATGTATGGCATTTGCAGGTGTTGGTTTTGATGAATTGCAAGGAATTAACTCACCAGAAGACCTTGCAAGAGCAGCAAAATATATGTCAACAATGAATTTAAAATAATAAGTAAATGATAAAATCAATAAATCATATCGGTATTGCAGTAAAGAACTTAGATGAAAGTATAGAACTTTACAAAACTTTATTTCAACTAAGCGATATTCATAAAGAAAGCGTTGTTAACCAAAAAGTAAACATTGCATCATTCAAGATTGGTGAAGTTATAATCGAATTAACCGAAGCAATGGACGAGTCATCACCAATTCATAAGTTTATCGAAAAACGAGGAGAGGGTATTCATCATATTGCATTCGAAAGCGACGCTATCGAAAACGACCTTAGCCGATTAAAAGATTCTAATATAAACTTGATAAATGAAACTCCAAAAGATGGAGCACATAATATGCTAATTGCATTCCTACATCCCAAATCCACAGGTGGCGTTTTGATGGAGTTGTGTCAAGAGAAAGGGGAGTAGGTATTTAGTTATATTTAAATAATTGTTTTAATACTATCTAAATGAGCTATTACTAATTTATACATTTTCTTTGATTATTTGGAGCCACATTATCCAATTATCATCTTTTAAGTTTAAAGAAGATTTTAATTCATACACTAACATATCTAACTTCAACCAATCCAATTGCTTTTCTAAAAAACTAATTAAATATGTAAAGCCTTCAACTTCTGATATTGAATTATTTTTTAGTGTGATTTCTTCCCAATCGGTTACTAAACTTTTATCTATTGGAATACCATCACCCCACAAATTTGGATCCATAATTCCTAATAAAATACTTAAATCTTCAAAATTGTTCATTTCCCAATATGAATCTAGAAAAGAATACATACATAAATATGCCCTTTTGTAATCAAGTATAATTTTAATCATAGGGTAAATATAATATTTTATTCATTATTTAATTGTTTCAATACTGTCTAAATGAGCTATTACTAATTTGTTGAAATTTCTTAATATTCCTATTCAGAAGCGTATTTTAGACAATTACTTATATTCTCTTCATTTAATGAAGGATAGTTCAATAATATATTCTCAACAGTTTCACCAACAGAAAGTAAACCTAAAATATTTTTAACAGTATCCCTAATACCTCTTATTGTAGCTTGCCCACCACACAAATCTTTATCAACTGTAATTCCTTCAGCTATATATTTTATTTTATTTCCCTATAAGTAATACTTTTATCAACGAAATTTAAATAGAATTATTATACAATTCTTCTCTAATAGTTTTAGTTTCTTCTAAAATTTTATCTAAACTTTAATCTATTTCCTTTACTCTACCATATTAAATTTTATAGGCGATTTTCTTACATTTTTGGGTAGTTATAGTTTATGGATTCTGTATTTCAATTTGAATGATGGTGATTTCAACCATGCAAAGGGTTTGGATTTGAAAATAATATTGTATTGAAAGTAGAAGAAGAGTATGAAACAAGGCACAATCTATAAGTTCTGAGAATTTGAATATCACTTTTTACTAATTAAGTAGAGATGCTTAAAAAAACTAAGACAAAACATAACTAAAATACTTTGATTTCTTTCTTCTTAATTACTAATAAAATCCTTAATTTTGTAAATATAATTTATTTATTTAAGGATTTATATGAAATATTTATCAATAATATTTATAGCTTTACTATTAAGTTGTGGCGTTAAAAAAGAAGAAACTGCTGAAATAGTTGAAGATGTAAATACTTACAAGCCAGAATTAGATAGTCTAAGATTCCCTGGTGAAGTTCATTTCCGAAATATCAAACAGTTAACTTTTGGAGGAAATAACGCTGAAGCATATTGGAGCTTTGATAATAAACAACTTATTTTCCAATCTGATTGGGATAAAATTAACTCTCAAGGATGCGACCAGCAGTTTGTGATGAATGCTGATGGCAGTCCTTTAGAGAATGGCGAGCAATACCAACTTGTTTCAACTGGAAAAGGTAGAACTACTTGCGGCTATTTTATGGAGGATGGTAGTACTATATTTGCGTCAACTCACGCTGCAGACGATAAATGTCCTGAAGCAATCAGTATGCCTGGTAGATATGTTTGGGGTATTTTCCCAACTTATAATATTTACAAAAGAGATATTGATGGGAATATTGAGTTATTAATTGAGAGTGATTCTTATGATGCAGAGCCAACTGTTTCTCCTGATGGTAAATATATGCTTTTCACTTCTACTCGTAATGGTGATTTGGATTTGTATAGATATGAATTTGCTACTAAAGAGATAATTCAATTAACTACTGAACTTGGATATGATGGTGGTGCTTTCTTCTCTCGTGATAGTAAAAAAATTATTTGGAGAGCAAGCAGACCAACTGGGAAAGATGCTGAAGATTATAAAAATTTATTAAAACAAAACTTAGTAGAACCATTTGCTCTTCAAGTATATATAGCAGATAATGATGGTAAAAATGTAAAACAAATCACAAATTTACCAAAAGCTAATTGGGCTCCTTTCTTCCACCCAAGTGGAGATAAAATTTTATTTTGTTCAAATCACGAAGACGAGAAAGGAAGAGTGTTCTATATTTATATGATTGATATAGATGGTACTAATATGAAGAAAATCTCTAATTCTGGCTTGTTTGATGCTTTCCCTATGTTTAGTTACGATGGAAAGAAAATAGCATTTGCATCAAATAGAACTATAGATAGAAATCCAACAAGAGAAACTAATGTTTTTGTTGCTGATTGGATAGAAAACCCAGAAGAAGTTGATTTGAATTTCGGGAAATGATTAATAAGTAAGTACTTAAAAGATTAAACCTAATTAAATTTGCCTTGACTAAAACACAAAGTCAGGGCATTTTTTTAGAAATCTTGTAACAAAGTCAGGGCAATTAGATTTTAACTTAATAATTTAATGAGTTAAATCAAATATTTAGTAATTTTGAAAAAATAAAAAGGACAATAAAATGAAAATATTAATACTAATAACTTTAATACTTGGTGTTAGTAATTTATACTCTCAAAATGATAATCCAAATTATGATTCTACACTCGCAGTTAGCTTAGATGCAGACGACTATGGAATGAAAGCTTATGTATTAGTAATGTTAACAACTGGCTCGAATACTACGACTGACAAAGAGTTCAGAGATAGCTGTTTCAGAGGGCATTTTAATAATATATCAAGACTTGTTAACGAAGGAAAATTAATAATAGTTGGTCCTATCGGAAAAAATGACAAGAGTTATAGAGGTATATTTGTTTTAAATGTGAAAACATTAGATGAAGCAAATGAACTATTATACACTGACCCAGCAGTAAAAGCTAAGTTCTTGAATTATGAGTTATATAATTGGTATGGTTCGGCTGCTCTTTCTGAGTATCTGAAAGTATCTGATAAAATTTGGAAAAAACAGCCGTAGAATATAATTACTTAACCACAGGTAAGTTACTTGCTTTCCAAGCAGAAATACCACCTTTTAGGGAATAAACATTTTTATAACCCATATTTATTAACTCTTCAGAAGCAACTCCACTTCTGTATCCAGATAAGCAATAAGTCAATATTACTTTATCTTTTTCGACATTCATTTTAGATTTCCAAGTTTTGTCAATAGTGTATGCTGGTAAATTAACTGCATTTTCGATATAATCTTCTGCAAATTCTGATGGCTCTCTAACATCAACCAAGACAGCATCACCTTTGTCGAGCAATTCTTTAAATTCAGCTACATTAATTTCTTTAAACTCATACTGTTCTGAAGTATCAGAATTATTAGATTCAGTTTTTTTGTCAGTTTGACTACACGCTAAAAAAGAAAAAACTAATAAGAAAAGGAGTGATTTTATGTTTAATAACATTTCTAATTTGACCTTATATTTTGTTAAAATGATTATTTTAGTTAATTTTCGTTTTAAAAATATATAAACGTTTATACAAAGAAAAAATTTAATGATTGGAAAAGAACTTATAGATTTAATTTTCAAAGCATTTTCGGTAGAAAGATGGAATGATAAATTGCGACCAATACCGCTGATGCAAATGGATAAACATGCACATAAAATGATGCTTACTTATGTGTTAGGACGTTACGAAGAGGATTGTGGTAATGAATTTAGTTGGAGAGATATAATTCGTGGTGGTATTTATGAATTAATACGTAGAAGTGTAATATCTGATATTCAATCACCAGTTTATAGAGAAATTGCTAAAAATGAAGCATTACTTCATAAGTTAAATTATATGATTTATAAAGAAGTAGAATCAAAATTACCAAATGATATAATTAGAAAAGAATTTGAACGTTATTTACTTGATGATTCATTTTTGCATCCACATTCTAAAAAGATATTAGAAGCTGCTCACAAATATTCGAGTTATTGGGAATTTCAGATTATCAGAAATGCTAATCCTAATGGATATTCGATTTCAGATATTGAAATAATGATGGGAAATGATATTGAAAAATTATCTGAATTAGAAGGTATTAGAAGATTAAAGAAAAAACATAATATTAAGAATTTCGTAGATTTATGTGGAGAGTTGCGTTACCAATTACGTTGGGGTCATCTACAAAGAATTCCTCAGACTTCTGTACTAGGGCATTTGATGATGGTGGCAAGTATTACTTACTTTCTTTCTTTAGAATTGGAAGATTTGACTGACGAAAGATTGTATAATAATTTCTATTGTGCTATTTTTCATGATTTGCCAGAAGTAGTAACTCGTGATATTATTAAACCTGTTAAAATTTCTGTACCAGGTATGAGAGAAGAAATTCAGAAAATAGAGAAACAATTAGCAGAGGAAGAAATACACCCCCATATTAGGAAAGTATGGGTTGAAGAAATCAAGTATTTTACTCAAGATGAATTTGCATACAAAACTAAAAATGCAAAATATAACACTTTTAAAGAATTTAAAGAAAAAATTAAAACAGAAGAAAGTCCACTTGATGGACCACTAATTAAAGCCGCCGATGATTTCTCTGCATTTTTAGAAGCATATAATTCAATCAATTATGGAATTAGAAGCTCTGAATTAGAACAAGCAATGAAATCAATAGCGTACAAATATAAGAACTCAAATATTTCAGGAATAGATATTTCGAAACTTTTTGAGGTTTATAATGTTATTGATAAAGATAATTAAATAAAAGGATGGATTTTAAATGAAAATTGCAAAAATTTTAGGTATTGCATTTATATTAATGGTACTTGGTGCTTTAATATTATTACCGAGAGCTATAGATGTTAAAGTTGAAAAAACTTTAGATGTTGAAAAAGATGTTGCTTATACTTTAATTTGGAATATGCAAAATTGGGTTGCTTGGTCTCCGTGGGATAAAATGGATTCTACTCGCAAGCACTCTTATGTTCAAGGTAATGTTAAAAATAGAATTGGTGGAGAAGACAGATTTACAACTACAATTCCTGAAAATTCTAACGGAAAACATGTGATTGTTGATGCTAAGGTTAATGAATATGTAATCATGGATGTTTATTTAGATAAAGTTAGCATGGAAGAACCTGTTTATAGATATAGATTTGATTTTGAAAGTGTTAGTGAAGTAGGTGGTAAAGGGACAAAAGTTACTTGGTCATTGACGGATACTGCTGGCTTTTTTAAAATTCAAGAAAGATTCTTAAGTATGTATTTGAATGAAAACTTATCTAAACTGTTTACAGAAGGGTTAGATAATTTGTATGAATATTCTAAAGAACAAGAAATACTTTTGCAATTCCCACGTTTTGACATACAGCCAAATCAAATGATGAACGCAATCGTAGCTGAAATTTCTACATCCGCTGAGAGAGATTCGATTGAATATTATCGTAACAAGATTGGTAAAAACATTTTTAATTTTTTGAAAGAAAATAGTATAATTTTAAGAGACCCTCCTGTTATTATTTATCCTGAGTGGGATAAAATAAATAACAAAACAACTATGCAAATCGGATTTACTATTTCACCAAATCAAAAGTTAGATCTATTGGAAAAACTACCAGAGAACCTAAAAATTGTAGATGTAGGATCGCCATTAATTACTACTGTTGAAGTTTTACCTGATGGCAAAGATGTTGAGTATTACTATGACTTACTTGAAAAATATTTGAAGATGAAGAATTTTGATATAATAGGTCCAAGAATGGAGGTTTATTTAGGTAATATAGATGTGCCTGGTATGCCTAAACATATAATTTTAATGTATCCTATAATTAGTAAAGATTAAAAATGGCTTGTAATATTGTAGCTTTAGCAACAGCACCTGGTTTATCTGGGCTTGCTGTTGTTAGAATATCAGGTGATGATGCAATCACTATCACTGATAAGTTATTCCGTGGAAAAAAAGCATTGTCTGAATGTAAGAGCCACACTATACATTATGGTAATTTCTACAGAAATAATGGTGACTTATTAGATTCTGTTACTTGCTCGATATTCAAAGCTCCTAACTCCTATACTGGTGAAAATACTATTGAAATAGGGTGCCACGGTGGGATGATAATTTCTAATGAGATAATCAAAGAATTGATTATTGCTGGTGCTTCTACTCCCAACCCTGGTGAATTTACTAAGCGTGCTTTCTTAAATGGTAAACTTGACTTAACTCAAGTAGAAGCTGTTGCAGATTTAATTCATTCTGTTAGTATTAGAGGGAGTGCTACTGCTGCAAAACAACTCGAAGGTAATTTTCAACAACGGCTTAAAGATTTTCGTAAATCTCTTTTAAAAATTGCTGGTTTACTTGAGCTTGAATTAGATTTTAGTGAAGAAGATCTTGAGTTAGTTCCTAAAAAAGATATAATTTTTAAAATAAATGAAGCAAAAGCATTTTGTGAAGATTTAATAAATTCTTTCACTGGTTCTAATATTTTACGTTCCGGCTTTCAAGTTGCTGTTGTTGGTTTTCCTAATTCTGGTAAGTCAACATTATTCAATACTTTATCTGAAAAGAACAGAGCAATAGTTTCTGATATTGCTGGTACAACTCGTGACTATATCGAGGAATACATTTATCTTAAAAACATACCCTTCAAATTAGTTGATACTGCAGGACTTAGAGAAAGTGAAGATGTAATTGAAATACAAGGAATCCAACTTGTAGAAAAAATATTAGAACAATCTGAACTTGTTTTAATATTAAATGATATTTCAAATGGAATTACAAATTCTGATGAACTATTTGAAAAAATAAAATTAAAAAATAAAAATGTACTTTTAATTCAGAATAAAATTGACTTAACTGATTTAAAAGTAGATGGAATTTCAATTTCTGCTAAAGATAATATCGGAATTGATAAACTTAAAAATATCTTGATTGAAAATGCTGAAAACTCAATAGCAAGAGTAAATGATGCACTAATAAATCAACGTCAAAAATCTCTTTTAGAACAAATAATAGTAAATCTTGACAACGCCACTGAATCCCTAAATCTTGAAATGGAAAATGAAGTAATAGCAATAGATCTAAGAACTGCTATCAAAATCATCGGCGAAATAACTGGTGAAGCTTGGAATGAAGAAATTCTTGATGCTATTTTCTCCGATTTCTGTATTGGTAAATAGATTTATATTATTAATACAGTATTTTTTTGTTTACCTCACTACCATAAATTTGTAATTAATGGTTTTATTTTCTGATTCACATAAAATGTGGTAAATACCATTTGATAAAATAGGTAAATCAAATTTTAAGTTATTATTAATTAAAATATCTTCAAAAATAGTTTGAATTTTTAAACCATTATTGTCGAATACACTAACTCTAACCTTTTTATTTATTAAATCATTTGTGTTAAATAACACTTTATTGTTTTGAATATTAAAATATTCGGAACTTTCAAAAATTACAGCTTTTAATGAATTAAAATCATAATAATGCAACCATTTTTCTGATTTTGAAAAAGAAAACAAAGTATTTTCATCAATTCTTAACAAATATTGTAAAGTAATATTGAAATCAAAAATACTGTCAACAATTTGAAACGACGGATAAGATATTTTATAAAAATTTGTTTTCGAGGGTAAATTTAGATCTTTAAACATTATTATAAAATTACTTCCTGTTTTATTAAACAATAAATTTGATGTAAAATACTTCGGATCTATATTAAAATTGGATTTAAAGATAACTTCGTTTCCTATTAAATCATAAAAATAATATTGTTTTTCATTATAAATTGAATAATAATATATATTTTTATTATTAATAAAACCTGATGAATTATAATGTATTCCTGGTTCAAAAGTTTTTATAATTTCTAATGATTCAGTACTAATAATATTTATAGCAACTGGTTGATTTGCATATTGTCCATATTGATACATTCCCTGAAAAGTCTGTAAATATTTTCCATCATTTGAAATTTCAATATTTTCTGTTAGATAAGGTAAAAATATTTTTTTTATAAATTCACCTGTTTGGAAGTCAAAAATGTAAACTGAACTTCTGGCTGTGGTAAAATAAGGAGCATCAGGTTCACCATCAAAATCACCTCTATTAAGAATAAAAACATACTTATTGTCTTTTGAGAATTGAACTTTTCCTATATCTATACTTTCACCATTCCAGTCAAGTATTGCTTCAAAAGTTCTAACAGGTTTCAATGTTTCTACATCAAATAATATATTTGAATATTTAAGCATAAAATATTTAAAATCTTGAGTGAAATATATTTCTGTATTTAATTCAATATAAGCGTTTCTAAACTCATCTGTTAAAATTTGTTTTTCAATTGATCCGTCAATTAACTTTCGAACTTCAACTTTCATATCTTTTTTGTTCTCACCAGTTATTCCATAATTTACAATAAAATGTTCACCATCAGGCATTAACTCTACTT
>JAUIIX010000068.1 GCA_030431515.1 bacterium | reverse complement strand
AAGAAATAACTAAATATTTAATATTATTAGTATTATTAACTTATAATCTATCAGCTGTATCTTCACATTTAAAAATTAATGGAAGTGCTACTAATTTAACCCCAAAAGCTGGAGAAGAGTTTTCAATACAATTAGATTTCCAACTTGATGAGTATTGGTACACCTATACCACCGAATTACAAATGAATGATGAAGGAATAGGTCCAAACACTACTGAGATAATTAATTATCCAGAAGGAAGTTTAGAATTGATAGGAGATTTAGTCGTTCCAGAACCAAGCAATAAGTTTGACGAAGGTTTTGAAATGAAAGTAAACTATTATAATAATAAGTTTAGTTATATTTTAAATGTTAAAGCATTAAAGGATTTAGATTTAATAAAAGATTCGATTTTTACTGAAGTTTATATTCAATTATGTGATACAACAAGTTGTTTACCTCCTGAGCCGTATAATATTTATATTACTAAGTTAATCGAAGAAACAAAGTTATATTACGAACCGGCTCACAAAGATGTTAAAAAAGAAGAAACTGGGAATAAGAATGTTACTGATTCATCTAAAGAAATTGAAGCAGCAAAAGATAAAGGTGTATTTTCTTTTATTTGGTTAGCCATTGTTTCTGGTGCAGCAGCACTTTTAACTCCATGTGTATTTCCAATGATACCAATTACAGTATCATTTTTTACTAAGCGTTCGGAGAAAGTTAACTCACGTGGATTAAGAGATTCAGTTATTTTTGCGTTTGGAATTATTTCTACATTTACTTTATTTGGAATTATACTTGCTGCAATATTAGGACCAACAGGAATTAGAGATTTTGCAACGAATCCAATAGTAAATTTATTGATAGCAGGGATATTTATTCTTTTTGCTTTAAATTTATTTGGTGCATTTGAAATTCAAATTCCAACTTCTATTATGAATAAACTGAATGCCAAATCACAAGGATCTGGTGTAGGTAGTATATTATTAATGGGATTAGTCTTCTCATTAACTTCATTTACTTGTACTGTACCATTTGTTGGAACAGCATTAATTTCTTCAACTGGTGGAGAGTGGTTTTACCCAATCTTAGGAATGTTAGCATTTTCAGCGACATTTTCAGTTCCATTCTTTTTGTTTGCTTTATTCCCAAGTATGTTAAAAACGCTACCGAAATCAGGTGGTTGGATGAATAATTTAAAAGTTGTAATGGGCTTCTTGGAAGTAGCAGCAGCTATTAAATTCTTATCAAATGCAGATTTAGTTTGGGATTGGCAATTATTACCAAGAGAAACTTTCTTATCAATATGGATTGCTTGTGGAGTTTTAATAGTTCTATATGTATTAGGTTATATGAGAATGAAATTAGATTCTGAAGTTAAATATATTGGAGCGGCAAGAGCTGTTTGGGCTATTATATTCCTATCACTAACTGTATATTTAATATCAGGACTTTATGGAAGACCTTTAGGAGAATTAGATGCCTTTTTACCTCCAAAAGGATATGGTCAATCTGCGAATTACCAATCGAGTGTAAATGGTGGTGGTTCAGGTAGTGGTGCTATTTATGATGAATCAGAGTGGTATAAAGATTATGATAAAGCATTAGCAGTTGCAAAAGCTGAAAACAGAATGATGTTTTTAGATTTTACTGGCTGGACTTGTACTAATTGTAGATGGATGGAGTCTAATTTATTTCCTGATAGTGAAATAGCAGGATTAATGAAAGATATGGTTAAAGTAAAGTTATATACTGATAGAAGAAAAGAACCAGAATTATCGTATAAAAAAATGCAAGAAGATAGATTTAATTCTATAGATTTACCGTTATATGTTATTCAAGATGCAAATGAAAATGTAATTGGAACAAAAGTATTTACAAGAAGTAAAGAAGAATATATCGAATTTCTTAAATTAGGTGTTAAGTAATTGATAATTAATCTTTTTGGGAAAAGTACTAAATTCATAGATAGTGGTTTTTGTGAACCACAATTTAATATGGATTATGATTTATCACTGATTGACCAATTAGATACAGAAATTGAGGCATTTTTTAGAATTTACGCTTGGAAACCTTATGCTATTTCTCTTGGTATGAATCAAGATACGAATGATATAAATTTAGAAGTATTAGAAAATGATGAATATCAATTAGTTAGAAGACCAACAGGTGGTAGGGCAGTATTTCATGCAAACGAATTAACTTATTCATATATAACAAAATTAGATAAGTTTAATAAATCACAAGCTTATGAATTAGTTCATATTGAGTTTGATAAAATATTAAAGTCAATTGGTATTAATTCTGACTTTGTAAAATCTAATTCTGACTTTCAAAGTATTTATAAATCGAGTGAAAGTAGAAGTATATGTTTTGCATCATCAGCAAAGTATGAAATAGAAATTGATGGTAAAAAGTTAATTGGTTCAGCACAAAGAGTTATAGATAATAAATTACTTCAACACGGTTCAATACCTATCGATAATAAACACTTAGATATTGTTAATTATTTAAAAACAGATAGTCCAGAACGATTAAAAGAAATATTAGCAAGTAAATCAACATCTATTTCAGAGCAAAATACATCAATCCAAAACTATGATGATTTTGCAAAATTAGTAAGAGAGTATTTAAGTTAAAATAAGATCAATCTCTTAAAATCTTCCCAGTTTCAATTGAGTTAGAGTATGTAATTTTATATAGATGAATTCCTTTTTGAAGATGTGAAATATTATAAGAATCTGTATATATGTTTGTGCTTTTTTCAATAGATTGTCCTAAAATAGAGTAAAGTTCGATTTCTAATATCTTGTCTTTTAATGGGATTGAATTTCCTATGATAATTTTTGAATCTTTCTCAATACTCATAAAGTTTTCAATTTTTGAGATAAATAAATAATCCTCATTACTAATACCGTCAACTCTTATCTGTGATAAGAATTCTTCATTGTCATTTAAGACTGCATTTATAAAACTTGCATTAAAATCATATTCTTTTAAATAGGATCCACCTTTTTCAAAAATTTCATAAGCTAATTTATTGTCATTATTACCAAATAGAATTATACCATCATTGTATTTACAAATTTTGTTGACAGTAGTTAAGTTCGTGGAAAATTCATTGATTGTATCTAATTTAAAAAAATCGAATTTGATAATTTTTAATTTATTATTATAAGCATCTACAAAATATAGATCATCATCAATTACAGTTTTATGATTATCATAATAATTATCATTTAAATTCAAAAACATTGTATCTAAAGTAATAGTATTTAATTGTAAAATGCTTTTTGAAAACATAATATAGATATTATCAGTATTAGAATTTATATTTATAGTATATTTTAAATATGGAATTTTGTAGTTTAAGTCATTAAACTTATTGTTATCAATGTCATATTTTAAAAGGTTTCCTTTAAATTGAATATAAAAACTATTTTCTATATTAATAGGGTAGAAGCTAGGTTGCCCATATGTTTTTTCAGTAGAATTATTTACCAAACTAAAATTATTTTCATCAATTAAATACACTTTTTTTTCAAAATGAAAGTCGTCATCGATATAATATAATTCTTTGCCACGATATTCAACTTCCCATAAAATATTAAAATTAAAATAATATAATTTATTATTAATTTTTTGAAATAATGAATTAAATTTATAGAGTTCTATTTCAGAATCATATTCTACTGCTGTATTAGTTCCTTCTAATTTATTTCTTGTTCTAAAAAATGTATTTGTATCAAGTAAATCTTTTGAAATATATCCATAATGTACTCTTCCTATTTTATTAAATATATCATTGCTGAAGAAAAATGTATCATTTCCAAAATATTGCAAATCAACTACACCCTGTTTAGTTGCTACTCTAAATTCAAAATTATCATTTAGGTCTTTTGGAAATAAAGCAATTGTTTCAGTAAATGACTCGATTGAATTAAAATTTTCTACTTCAAGTCTAATTTTCATAGTTCCATAATTATCAACTACTAATTCTGGGTGATTGTCTTCGCTAAAAAGAGAATCATTTTTAAACCAGCGAATTTTATTTACATTACCTTCAGTTTTATTTTTAAAATAGATTCTGAAAGGTTTATCATCGCTTAATATTTGATATTCAAATTGTGCTTTTAATTCTTTATAAATTGATATTTTTCTCTCAAACACATCGGCTATAGAATCACTTTTATATAAATATAATTTAACAAAATAGTCACCAGTATATTCAAATTTATGATTAGGGTTGACTTCAAAAGATATTGTTCCATCATCAAAATCCCATTTTACATCATCATATTTACCAGTAGAAATATTATAAAAATTGATAATATCCTCTGCATCAGCTTTTGATTTACAAATAAAATTAGAGTTGATTGTATTTAAGTTTAGATTTATTTTCGACTTATAAACAAACTCTTTTGACAAATAATATATTTCATTATTAGTAGAATCATAGAAAGATTTAGAAACTTCAAATGGAGTTTCAAATCTATGATATTCTTTAAAATCAACACCATCTAAAATTGCAAAAGTATTTTTATTTAGTTGAGTTATAAATTTATTGTCTTCTAAATAGTATATATTACCAAATTGGGTATCTGAATAAATATAGCTTGAATCATTATTTTTGGAATCATAAATATAATTTCTGAAGATTTTTTTATCTTCTAATTCTAAATCAAATTTCTGAACTAAAATTTCTGTTTCATTATTTGCAAAAGAATAAGAAGTAAATGGTTTATAAATAGAATACTTATAATTACCTTTTCTATAAATTCTATCATCTAATGGAACTATTACATCATAATTATATTCATTAAATTTGAAACCGTATGCTACATCTTCTATTCTTTTTGCAGATGGATAATTGTAAGAAAAATGATAATTAATACCTTCACGTTTATAATCTATTCCACCATCCCTTTCTACTGCATTATAACTAAAATAATAGAAATATGTGTTTTTATTATCAGAAAATTGGATTGCAAGTGGACTATAACTTAATACTATATAAACGTATTTATCAAATACAGTTCTTTTAGAAATTATACTATCTTTTTCTTTATTTATTATACAATATCCAACATCATTAAAATCTTCTCCTAAGCGAGCATATAATGAGTAAGTCCATCTTTTTTCGTTAATACTTAATGAGTGAGGTTCTAATGATAATGCGAATGTTAAACCAAATATTTCTAGAGATGATTTCTCAAATGTTTTAGGATATGTTTGTGATACATTTCCAGTATATTTATCAAAATATATAAGTTGAGTATCATCATAAATTAAAAAATTAGTAGTATCTATGGAATACCTAAAATGTTTCACATCTTCTAAACCATGATTAATTTTTAAATAATCACCTTCCTGTTCCCAGTTTGCATTTAGTAAGTTTAAAAAGAATATAATAAGTACTAACATAATTTATTTTAATATTTGTAAACCAATATAATACATAGACACATTTTTAGAGAAAACATCTCAGCAATTTAAGAAAAAATCTAAAATAAACTTGTAAGTCTTTTAAAATAATATTATTTTTTCATAAATTTTGGAAGAAATAACCCAATAATTGATAAAAGTAAAGTTATTATAGTTATCCATTTACCAGTAGCGAACGAACTTGACTCATATACTATCTTAATTTTATGCTTACCTTTTGGCAATTCGATTGCTCTTAAAGCATAGTCAGCAACTAATATTGGAGTTTCATTACCATCTATATAAGCTTTCCAAGCAGGGTAATAGATTTCACTCATAAGCATTATTGAATTTTGGTTGGATTCTGTTTCAATTTCAATCAAGTCATTAGAATATGTCTTAGTTTTGAAATCAAATTCTAAATTCTCATTCTCTTCTAATTTGATTTTTGGATTACTTTCTAAATAAACCGTTTTTCTCAAGTCTTCATCAGTTGTGCTTATTTTATCTAAAATATTACTCTCATTAAAAATAGAATATTGATTGACTGCCCAAAAGTGTGGAAATCTATCAAATCTTTCATAAAATCTTGGTTGATTTGTATTTTTATCAATACCTATTTCATATTTAACATTTAGAATATCATGAATTTGCTCTTTAGTTGCTAATCTCGGCACTGGACGCTTAAGTAATAGGGGATTGTAACCTTCGACAAGCATTATATTATCTACTAAGCCCTGGCTTCTATTCATTGCCATATATGATGGGCTGTACATTCTCATATTAACTCGAAATATCTCATTTGGAGGATTTATCTTAAATATGGATTTTAATTCACTATTTAAGGCATATTTTTCTTGAGGATTAACAGGACTTTGATTAAACTTTGAACCTGCTATATATAAATCAACAAATGATACTAAGGCAAGTATAATAACTAAATAATGAGTTAATTTCTTTTGTTTAGTAATTAAAAATGCTACTCCTAAAATTACAATTACATAAAATAGATTGATTGTAAAAGATGAGTTTATTGAAGAAATCAATTCAGGATTTATTTGTAAGTTAGATGTGTAAAAGCCCGAAATACCTATTAATGTGAATAGTAAAACTAAAGTTGTTGGAATTAAAATTAACTTAAAAGTCTTTTTATTTAATGCGTCTATTCCAAAGCCAGCGAGCAAACTCATAGACAAAGTTAAGTAAAATAATATCCTACCTGGGTTTCTAAATGTATCAAATAAAGGCAGATTATAGAATAACTTATGCAAAAAGAAATTTGAACCAAATGAATAGAATAATGCAAATAAAGACATTGCTAATAAAAATATAGTGGTCTTATCTTTGTAATTTACAATAAGTTGGAATAGTCCAAATACTAATGCAGTAATACCAAAATAAAAACTTGTTTCCCAGTAATAGTGAGTTTTATATCCATCAGCAAATTGTAAATAAAATGAATTTGGATTCTCTTGTGGGTTCCCAGTAATTTTACCAAATACTTCTGGTAAAATCATAGTAACTGTTTGTTTTAATTGTAATGAACCTTCAGAAACTAATTCATAATTGCTTTCATCACGTTGAGAAAGCTCTGCTAACTCAGTAGAAGGCAAATACTGGACAGCAAATATCCCAAATGCTATCAATATTGGTAATGCTGATAATAGTAAGTTTACAAAGATTTTATCTTTTTTACTTTCAAAAATAATGAAGTAAATCATATATAAAAGCAAGAAGAACGCAACATATAAAGTACTTTGTGGATGTCCTGATAACATTGTAAATCCAAAAACTAACCCAGCTAAAATTCCGTATTTTGTATTATTTGTAATTAATGATTGTCTAAACAAATTAAAAATTAATGGAAACCATGCTAAATGATAGAGCATCATTGGGTGAATAACGTGAACTACTAATATCATAGAAAAGGAATAAGATATTGCAGATACTAAAGAAGCATTTTTAGAGATACCAAATGAACGGGCTAAGAAATATGTATTTAATTGCGAAATTACAAAGTGGATAATAATAATAAGTTGTAATATTCCAACAGGTAAATACCCATCACTTGATATAAATAAATTTAGTATTCTGTGTAATGGATAAAAGAACCCAACTTGCAAATCAGCAAAAAATGGCATTCCGTTAAATGAAAATGGATTCCAAAATGGAACATCGAATAACCCAGATTCTCGGGCTGCAAATGTTTGAACTGGATAGACATATTCTAAGAAATCTTCCCAAAAGAAGCTATTCCCAAATATTTGTTGATTAAAGAAAATTATTGTTGTCAATAAAGAGAAGATAATGATTAAGTAATTATCTTTGATAGTGTTAATGATTTTATTCATATTAATTTTTCTTTGCTATTAATAATACAGATAAACCGAATGGTAAACTAAATTTTCCGAGTAAGTTTTTCTCACTTTTAAAAATTTTAAAAAATATATTATTCATCCAAGAAGAAACTTCATCAACTGGTTTGTCGCTTTCATTTTTAGTAACTTTATCAATAAAGCGTTTTAGAACAGCAGGTAAAAACAAAAATGAGTTGAAATAACTTTTGTATGTAACTTCAAAACCAGCATTTATAAATAAATTCTCAAAATTCTTCTTGTTGTATCTTCTGAAGTGCATGTGAATTTCATCATGTTTGCTCCATAACCATTGATAAGCAGGAACTGCGGCAATGAAATATCCTCCAACATCAAGAATTTTATAAACATCATTTACTACATCTTGGTCGTCGGGAATATGTTCGATAACATCAAGCATAAAAGCAGCTTTAAATTTCTTTTCATTAGAGTTGATAAAAGATTTCAAATTACCCAAATGTAAATCATTTAATCCGCGTTTTTTACAATATTCTATTGCTAATGGCTCTGTGTCAATACATGTAACTTTATATTTAGAATCAGATAATACTTTTGCAAAACCACCAGTTCCACAACCAATATCTGCTACATTATCATTTTCTTTTAAATCAGTTTTTTCTTTAATGATTTTAGTTAAAATCTCATTTCTGGCTAAAAACCAAAAATAACTTTCTTCAATTTCAAAATTACTATGATAGACTACTTCTTGCATAAATTAAATTTCTATATTAAATAATATCATACTGTTATATAAAACAATTGATATAAAATTGTTTATAAAATGAATCAAAATTGGTATTTTTAAAGAATTTGTTTTCTCTTTGTAAAATCCAATAGCACAACTTAACAAAAAAATCCCTAAAAAACTCAAAGGATTTAAGTGAACTATTGAAAATACCAAAGAAGTAATTATAATAGATTTATTGATAGAATATTTTTGCTTCAAAATATTTTGAAGATATCCTCTGAATAAGAATTCTTCACAAATTGCTGGAGTTAAAGCAATTGCAAATATTACAATAAGTGGTGAATTTTTCTTAAATGACAATAAATAATCATAAGTTTCTTCTAAACTTTGACTTACTTTTTCTAAAAAATCAATTAGCTCTTGTGGAAAAATTATATCAGTTAAGTAAAATATTAAATTTCCAGATAATTGTGTTAAAATAATAATTAGGAAAATTACAATAAAATGGTAACTATGTAGTTTTACACTTATTGGAAACTTCATATTAAAATTATATTTTAAGTAATTTAAGATAATATATGAAGGTAGAAACAAGAACAAATATTGAGATAGTGCTAAAGCTAATAAATAATTATCAGTATTAGAATCAATTAGTAATATCGAAACTTGTGAAAATATAACTAAAAATATCACAATGAATATAGAAATAAAACCATCATTTAAAATAGAATTATTAGAATTAAAACTTAGACGTTTGGGCTTATTATTAGTCATTTTTATATTATCTATTCCATTAAATCTATATTCTCAAGTATTAATAAATGAGTATTATAATACTACAAGTAATCAAAATGAATGGATAGAATTAATTGTAACAAAAGAAAATGCAAATTTAGCAAATTTTATTTTGTTTGATTCAGAAATTTCTGATTCTTCTCCTTTGCAATATAATGGTGGAGTTGAATTTAAAAACGTAGCTTTTTGGAATAATATGCCAAAAGGAACTTTCATAATTATTTATCTGAAAGATGTAGATAACTCTTTACTTGGTATTGATAAAGTAAAGGGAAGGATTGCAGTCGAAGCAACTGATGCAAGTTTATTTGAGCAAAAATGCGAAAATTGTAATATTGGAAATTGGAATTTAGAAGCTTTTATTATTGACAATGATGCTGAGTTATTCACGATTACACATAACTCTAATAATATTCATACACTTGGACATACAAGTAATAATATTGGACATTTTGTAAATAATATGGGAATATTAACAAAAACCACATTAAATAATAATGAAGCTATTTCTGTAATTCCAGGTGATTCACAGTTAAGTTATTTTGCTGGTTATGATGAATTAAAACAAAACGCAACGAATAATACATTTAAAACAGTTGGTGGTTCAAATAGACTAAGTTCTGGAACTCCTTTAAATCATACCTTTATTGATTTACTACGGGCTCCACAATGGTTAAACCCTGGTCCTTTGAATATTATTGAAGTAAATAATCAATTTAACTTAAAATGGGGCAAAGTTTCTAATACGCCTCAACCTGATATTTACTATTCATTTTTAGTTATAATAACTCCTGGTAATTTAGAGGAAGGTGATTTACCTAAAAATGGAACAAATTATAAAATAGGTGATGCTATTGGTAAATCTACTGTTTTGGAGATTGTACAGGGTAATAAAGATGGTAATGTTAATATATCTACAAGCTTAAAATGTGGTACAGATTATACTATATCTGTTATATTAGGTAGGTTTAGAGACTTATCAAACAATTATTTATTTTATTTAAGTAATGGAATAACATATAATACAAGCAACTATATAAAAAATACAATTCGTAGAGAAAATGTAGAGAATTATAATATTTTAACTGATGGAAATGAAACTGTCTTTTGTGTAAAACAAGATACAACTATTACAATTAAAACATCAATTACTGATATACAAAAGTATAAATTTACTTGGTTTAAAGGTGGTACTATGTTTAAAATAGGTACACAATACGGTCAAAATGCAGAATTAGAAGTAAATGAAAGTGGTAATTATTTTGTTCAAGTTTCAAATGTTGATGGTTGCATAAAAAATTCAAATTTATTGTCAATTCAGATAAACAAGAGTCCTAAAGTTAAAATATATAGAGGAGAAAAATTAATAAGCCAAGACACTTTGATAGAAGTTTGTAAAGGTGAATTAATTGACTTAAAAGCAAAAACAGACTATGGAACTATAAGTTGGTATCAATTATTAAATAACAAATATTCTTTAGTTAAAAATGATTGGGAATTTGATGTAAATGGAAATGGTCAACTTGTAGCAATTGCTTCAGAAGGGGATTGTCAAGATACTTCTAAAATAGTAACTGTAAATATTCTTGATTATTCTTTTACTTTAGATAAAAACCTAATTGCCTTTTATAAATTATTAAACATCGATAGAACTATTGATGTACTAATTACTAACAATTCAGATAAAGAACTAATATTCAACGAAGATGATGTTAATATCACGCCTCCTTTTAAATTATCTAATGTTGTTTTTCCTTTAATAATTCCTGCAAAATCTTCATTGAAAATCTACGTATTATTAGATTCTGACGATTTTACAAGTGAGGATTATTTTTTAGAGCTTAATAATAAATGTGATACTAAGAAAAAGACCACTATAAAAGCATTTAGAATTAATGATCAAGTTATAATCGAACCAAGAGAAGTAAAGTTTCCAAAGAAATTAAAATGTAAAAATATTGATAATGACACTATTATAAATATATTTAACAATACTGAAGGTAATATAAGTATTAATGCAAGTGTAAACTTACCATTTGTGATTAATAATGCTTTACCAACTATTACTGCAAAACAAGACACTTTAAAATTAAAACTATCTTTTAACCCTAATATAAATGGAATTTACTATGATACTCTATTAGTAACGTATATAAGTGATGGGGTAGAAGACTATTTTAAAATTCCAGTACAAGGTGAAATATACGAGCCAGTATTAGAAATCCAACCAGATTCAATTGATTTAGGTATTTTAAGTTATTGTGTTAATCAAAAAGATACAACGATACGATTAACAAATAAATTTTCAACAGATATTACAATTGAAACGCAATTTAATAATGGAATGTTGTTTAAAAACTTACCTATTACAATTCCTAAAAATGACTTTTTAGATGTAGATGTTTCAATATTGACTCCAAATAATGGTGTTTTCAATTTTAATAGTTCATTCGAATCACTTCCTTGTACGATTGATAATAAGATTAACATCAAAGGTAAGAAATCTCAAATTTCTTATACATTTGATAAAGATATAATGAAATTTGATACAATTTATGATTGTAATAATATTGATTATCTTGTTCAAACTAATAGATTAAGCATTACAAGTGATGAAGCACTTTTTGCTGGAATTGATTCAATATATGTTCCTTTTGGATTTACAACTGATTTGAAGTTAGGTCAAGAGTTATTTAACATTACTAATTTCAGTGTTACTTTTACTCCTAATAATCAAACGAGTTATGATGATTATATTTTTATAAAATATGCTCCTTGTGGAGATATAGACTCTATTAAACTTAGGGGTGAATATCGAATTATAGAATATGAAATTCCGGATACGATATTTTATGATATTAACTTAGTTGGTACAAGTCAAACACAATCTGTAATAATTAAGAATAAATCAACTTCTAAGATTTCATTCACAATTGATGATATTACAAATTCTAATTTTACTATTTTAGATAAACTCAATAAATATGATCTTATAACTTATGATGATGAATTAAAACTTGATATTGTTTACTTATCAAATATTGAAAGCCAAGATACAAGTATTTTAAATGTTAAATTTGATTATCCTTGTAATTCCGAAAAACAAATAGTGTTAATATCTGGCTCAAAAGTTGAAATAATTAAAGATGTAGATATTAATTTTAGTTTAGAAAAGAACATTTATCATGACGCAAATAAAGAGTTGTCTTTGGATTTAAAAGTATATTCAAATCAATATGATTTAGATACTTTTGATATTAAAAATGTAGAAATTGAAATTGAAGTAAATACTTTTATTCTTAATCTGTTAAGTATTACAGATTCAAAACAAAACCCATTAAGTGTTGATTATCAAATTGCAAATAATTTAATTAAATTGAATTTTGATAAATTAAATGAATCAATTATTAATTTAAAATTTCAACCTTTGCTTGGAAAGGGGATTATTGCTCCTATAAAAATAGGTAAATTTACTTTTGATTTTGATGAGAATACAACTATAAATCTTGATAGTACTGAAGTCGAATTATATGGAATATGTGAGATAGAAGAAAGAATGTTCAGTTTAGGTGAAAATACTAACTTAATAATAGGACAAAATAATTTTAAAGATGCGACAATATCAATAATCACGAATAATAAAGAAAATACACTTTTAGAAATTTTTGATTACAAAGGGTCGCTTGTAAATAAACTTTGTGATGATATTTTACTAATTGGTGAATATACTTATCAAATAAATGACTTAGAGACGGGTATATATTTTGTTCGTTTTTCAAATGGATTAAATTCACATCAAAACAGATTTATTATCGTAAAATGATAAAAAATTCCTTAATTTTGCAATCTAAATTATACAAGGTTTAAATGAAAAAAATATTTATAATATTTTTGCTACTATTTACTTTCTCTCAAGCAAGTTTAATTTCAAAAAATTATAACAATGCTATAGGTGTAAGAGGTTTATTTGATGGGGGTATAACTTACAAGCAATTTGTAGATAATACAAAAGCATTTGAAGTTATTCTTTCAGGTGGAGATAAATGGTTTGGTTTAACTGGATTTTATCAGTGGCATAATAAAACTCACGCAAAACAGTTAGAATGGTATTACGGTGCAGGTGTTCATGCTGTTTTCATAGAAGATCATAAACACACACCATGGGATAGAAACACTGATACTGATTTAGTATTAGGAGTTGATGGTATTCTTGGAATTGAATATTCATTCAGAGAAGTGCCTATTGTTGTTTCTGCTGACTGGAATCCAACATTAAATTTGATTGGTGATTCAGGATTATGGCTTAGTAGAGGTTCTGTAAGTATTAGATATTATTGGTAAAAAATAAGAAGTAAAAATGAAAAAATTATTGCTATTGTTAGTTTTATTAACTGTTAGTTTATATTCTCAAGATGATGGATTAGATGATTTGCCTTTTGACGATGAGCCGCTTATGAGCAAAGAAAGAAATTACTTTGCGATTGGTGGTGGATATTCAATCGGAGTATTGAATCTAAATTTAGATAATTTCAACAAATTATTAAAAGATAAATTCACACGCTCAGAACTTAGTAAAACAATGATAATGCATGGTGGTTCGGCGTTTACTGGAATACCATTTATAAAAAATCTTAGATTAGGTTATCATTCTTATGGTGGTAATTTGTTAAATGAAAGTACAGTAGGTGAAATAAAAACAAGCGAAGAATTAAGTGTATCTATGTCAGGTATCAATTTTGATTATGGATATGTTCCTATAGACAATCTTGCAATTATGGGTGGTCTTGGTATTGGTTGGGGAAGTATTAACTTCGACATCGCCAAAGGAGCTGCATCTTATGATTGGACAAAACTTAATGACAGTTTAGTAGGTGTGGATAATTATTTTCTTCATGCTGAGAAAAGTTTTATGTATATCACTCCAACAGTTTCAGTCGAATGGGCAGCAACAAGTTTTTTTATGATGCGTGCATTAGTTAACTATAACTTGAGTTTTGATAACCCAATAGCAAGTGCAGATGATAAATCTTGGAAGATAAATAAAGTAGCACAATTAGACAATACCCCAAATGGATTAAATTCAAATGGATTTTATTTTGAATTTGGAATATTTTTAGGCTTGTTTAATTATTAATTTTTTCTTAATTTTGGAGTCTGTTCTGAAACAGAAAACAAAATTAATTTTGGGCTTGTAGCTCAGTTGGTTAGAGCAGCGGACTCATAATCCGTTTGTCGGGGGTTCAAGTCCCTCCAGGCCCACAAAAAGAAAGTCATCTTAGCAATAAGATGGCTTTTTTTTGTATTTGTTTTTTATCTAAGCTAATATATTACAAAGTGATTGTTTTAGATAAATAAATTCTGGTCTAAAGAGTAATATGAAATATATTATTTTACTCTAAGATATGAATAAATTATAATTGTAGTAATTATTAATATCCACCACCAATCCCAAATTGGAATATTGTTATTAATATTAAGAATAGCTAAACCACCTGGATCATAAATAACACCATTAATTATACCATCAAAATCTCCAGCCCCACCATCAATAACTTCAAAAGTGATTTTTAAAGCATTTACTCCATTAATTTCTAATAATTCATATTCTGCATTCGCCAAAGTATAAAATGAGCCATCAGATTTTTGTTTTCTATAAACATACTCTTTTGATAATTCTAAGTCATAATAAATA
>JAUIIX010000067.1 GCA_030431515.1 bacterium | reverse complement strand
TTGTTTCGTTTTCCAGTTTTGGTGGGTGGTTTACTAATTTTTCTACTATGTGTCTATCGTCAAATCTTACGGACATTTTAATCGCCTTATTGTTTTTTGAATTTTGGCGAATTTATGGTGTTTCTATTATTTATAAAGTTATATATTGTGAATATATTTTAGTTTTGTTTTAGTTTATTTTTAAAGATGTGGGGTGTTGGTTTTGTAAGAAACATTTCGCACCTACGGAGCTTTTGGGTTGGTGGGGTTTTGTTGTTTACAAACATTTTGCATCTAAAGATGCAATTTTTATTTCTCTCAGAATTACGTTGGCAAGTTCTGGTAGATTCTTCGGCTTCGCCTCAGAATGACAAAACAAAAGATTCTGAAACAAATTCAGAATGATGATATTTCGACTATGCCCAATACTTATAAATGTAACTGTAGTGAACGCAAATTTGCGTTCACTACTTTGATGGTTTTGTTTAGATGCCTCTACATTTTTGTTGGTTTTTTAACGCTATGTATTACGGAGGGTTTCTCAACTACGCTCGAAATGACAGGGAATGGATTCTTCGCTTCGCTCTGAATGACAAAACAAGTTCAGAATGACGGAGGGGTTTTTGGGGGATTTAGTTTTAACCTTCCGAAGGTTTTGAACCTTCGGAAGGTTTCTAATATCGTTTAATATGGATTCTTCGCTTCGCTCTGAATGACAGGGAATGGATTCTTCGCTTCGCTCTGAATGACAGGGAATCCAAATTCAAATAATTAACAAAAAAAAAGTGAACACATATTTGTATTCACTATTTTAAATTAAACTAATATTGCTTTTCTTACTTAGCGGCTAATTTCACATTAAATACTAATGGCTCTGTTTTGCCACCACGAAGGACTTTTACTTTTACTACATCGCCTGGGTTTTTTGTCCAGTAAGAATACATAAAATCGTAAATATCTTTTACTTCATCGTCATCGACTGCAATTATTATATCGCCAGCTTTTAGACCGCCGATTTCAGCAGGTCCGCCTGATTTTACACCGTCTAATACAAAACCATGCTCAGTGTCACTGTAAGATGGTATTACACCCATCACTACGCTGCTTGAAGTTCTGCTTATTGTTGCTTTTTTCTCTGATTCTTTTACTTCGCTATAATCTAATTTACTTTCTTTTGATAATGTTCTGATTACTGCTTCTGAATAGTCAATTATTTTAATCATACCATCGTAATCTACTTTATCTGGAGTGTCTTGAGGAGTGTGATATTCGCTGTGAATACCAGAGAAAAAGAATAAAACAGGCACTTTTTCGATATTAAAACTTTGGTGGTCAGATGGTCCATTTCCTGTTGCAATTTTTTTGATTGTGATTGCTTTTTCAGTAGCAATATTATCAAGGGTGGATTCAAACTTTGGTGATGTACCTACTCCAAAAACTTGTAAGTCTTTATCTTCTAATCTACCAACCATATCATAATTAACATAAAATTTGATTTTAGATTTATCAATTGGAAGATTTTTAACAAATGCTTTTGAACCAAGTAAACCCATTTCTTCAGCAGAAAATGCTATAAATAGAATATTATCTTCTATTTCCTCATCTTCAAATCTTTCAGCAAGTTGAATTATAGCAGAGGTTCCAGACGCATTATCGTCAGCACCATAATGGATTTTATCAGTTCCACCTTTGTAGCGACTTCCGTGAGTATGACCTTCGCCAAGGTGGTCGTAATGAGCTCCAATTACTATGTATTTGTCAGAATCGCCTTTTAATAATCCAAATACATTTTTAGTAGTAGTTACTTCGTCTTCTAAACTTACAGATATTTTACAAACTGCTTTAGGAATAGCAAATGATTTTGGTTTTTTAGTTTTATAAATAGTTTCTTCAGATGGAAATAGTTTATCACTATTTGGGAAAAACTTGTCAATCTGAACTCTATTAGCTTGAACAGCAATAATTCCTGCATCGCTTGACATTCTATCTACTTGATCAAGTTTTTGAAATACATTTGCACTATCACCTTGAATATTTACAAAGATTATTGCAGCAGCATTTTGTTTTTTAGCATTTGATAATTTATATCTAAAATTAGAATATTTTGCAAAATCCCCAGTTTTAGAATCTCCGTCTGGTGAATCAGAAAGTAAAATCACAACTTTACCTTTAACGTCCACACCTTCATAGTCATCATATTTTAACTCTGGTGCAGATATTCCAAAGCCACAGAAAACCATTTCAGCTTCGGCACTTCCACTTCCTGAAAAAGAATAAGGAAGATAATCTGTATTAATTTCCCATTTTTTTTCTGTTGTGGGCCATCTATCTGCAGGAACTCCAGGACGAGGTATAGTTACTTTGAATGATAAATTATTCTCACCAGCACCAAGTTTTTTACCAGTTTTTACTTCAAATGATTGGGTGTATGTATTATTAATTCCTTTTAAACCAATATCTTTGAATTTTTTCTCGATAAAAGCAGCCGCTTTTTCAATTCCATCCGTTCCGGGTTTTCTACCTTTTAATTCAGGAGAAGCAAGGTATTTAACATTTTCTTCTATATCGCTTCTATCATCAGCGAAAACGCTAACTGAAAGCAATAAAACAAATAGTAAAATCATTTTTTTCATCTTTAAACCTTTTATTTAGTCTAAATTATATATTCATTTATAATTAAAATTTATATCTTTTCTAATATCATATTAACGACTTCTTCCATCTTCATACCACGAGAACCTTTTACCAAAATAACATCACCTTTGCTTAATTTTTTCATCAACTCATCAAGAATTTGGCTTTTTTCTGAATAATTATATTTAGCATTTGCCTTTTTAAATTCACTACCAAAAGTATAAATATTTTTCGTAGTTTTTTCTGCTAAATCTATAATTTCTTTATGTTCTTGTACGCTATTTTCTCCAAGTTCCAACATATCTCCTAAGATAATATGCTTATTAGTATCTTCAGAAAATGAATTAATTAATTTAATCATTTCACTTACACTGCCTGGATTAGCATTATAAGTATCGTTAATTATTTTAATTTCATTTTGATTAATAACTGCTAATCGTCCATATCCAGCTCTATCATCAGGATAATAATTCTCAATTCCTTTTTTAATATCTTCAGTTGGAATATTCATATTAAATGCAATAGCAACTGTTGCTAAAGTATTAATAACACCAGGGTAGCCAATTACATTTGGTCTTAATTCAACACTTTCCTCGTGGAATTTAGTTTTCATAATCGGATATAAATCTGCATTATATTCAACTTTTGCTCTCACAAATGCTTCATTATTAAGTCCATAAGTCAAACATTTTTCAAGAGCTTTAGTGTATTTTTTTAATCTCTCATCATCTAAGTTGATATAAGCATAAATATCGTATTTTTTAGCATAAGTAAAGAGATTAGTTTCTTCCATCTCAACACCATCTAAATCAATCAATTGCTCTAAATGTTCTTTATTGATATTCGTAATTACTGCGTGGTCAGGAGCTACAATTTTACTTAATGTTGCAATCTCTCCAAACGAATCTGTAGCAATTTCAATAACTGCAGCATCATAAGTTTCATCTAATTGTAAAAGCATTAGAGGAACACCTAACTGATTATTAAAATTCTTGTATGTTTTTAATACTTTATATTTTGTAGAAAGAACAGCAGCAATCATTTCTTTAGTGGTAGTTTTACCATTAGAGCCAGCAACTGCTACTATTTTACAATCAAATCTATTTCTATGGAAATTTGCGAGTTCTCCAAGTCCCCAGTATGAATTTTTAACTGTAACTATTGGTAAATCTTTTACTGATTCTTCATTTAATTTATACCAATTATTACTTACAAAAGCGACAGAAGCCCCTTTTTCAAATGCTTCTTTAACTCGAGTATGCCCATCGGAGTTTTCACCTTTAAAAGCAAAAAAAGCATTCCCTTGCTTTAAAGTTCTAGTATCTATAGATATACCATTTATAATAATATCATTAGTAATATTATGTAAGGCATATTTTCCAAACATAATATATAAATCTTCAAAGGAAAAACTTGCTTGATTTTCTAACATTTAATCTTCAGATTTATTAGTTATTTCATTTTTAATTCTTTTGACCTCAGCCAAATACTTACCTTCAGGAAATTTCTTCATATATAAATCGATTATTCCTCGAGCTTCTTCATACTTTTTCATTGTATTCAAGACTTCAATTTTTCCAAAGAAAGCATCTTCATAGTATTTAGTATCATCATAGTTGTTAATCACTTCATCATAATAAATCAAAGCAGAACGAGGCGACTCTAAACGTCTATAAATATAAGCATTTTGGTATTCTCTGTGTCCTAATTTATCACGTAATTCTGTAATTAATTTAGTTGATTCGACTGCTAAACTATCATTTGGGTAAATATATTGAAACTCTTGTAAACTTTCGATTGCTTTTTTAGTATATTCTTGATCTCTTTCATAAGAAGGGGAAAGTTTATAATAGCATTTTGCGGCTTTAAACATTGATTCTTTTGCATAAGAAGTCGATGGATAAAGACGACGTAAGTTATTATAATTAAAGGCAGCAATTATAAAATTACCATCATAATATTCGCATTCTGCAAGATAATACTGAGCTTTTTCAGCATACTCCGAAGCAGGATATTGTAATTTGATTACATCTAACTTTTGCTTTGCTTTAAAATAATTTTCATCATTAAAATATTCCAATGCTTCATTAAAAATCGTTTCTGGAGTTTTAATCTCTTTACTATCTTTCTTACTACAAGATATTGCGAGCAAAACAAAAAGCGTAAAAACTATATATTTTATATTATTCATAAATCACAAAATTAAAAACACAAATTTACTTAATTTTCTTCACATCTCTAAATAAGAAAATACGATAAAATGATTTCAATGTTATTATGAATATGATAAAGCAGAGATTAGTAGTTTTATTAGCCCCTTGGATGTGCCTTTTTATAAACGTCTTTCAATCTATTAAGTGTATTGTGAGTATAGATTTGTGTCGTGGATAGTGAGGAGTGACCTAACATATCACTTACCGAGTTAATATCTGCTCCATTATCCATTAAATGAGTAGCAAAAGTATGTCTCAAAACGTGAGGTGACTTTTTATCTGAGTTAACTTTACCATTTAACATCTTTTTGATTATTCTGTAAGCTCCAGATGAATCAAGTTTTTTTCCATTTTTAGTTAAAAATAATTCGTTAATTTTTGTACTTTTTTCTAATTGAGTACGGTAATTAAGATAAGTTAGTAGTGCTTCTTTAGATTTTTTACCAAGTGGAACTAAGCGTTGCTTTCTTCCTTTTCCTGTTATACTTAGAGTGTTTGTATTTACTTTAATATCACTAACTTTCAATGAAAGTGCTTCGGATATACGAAGTCCACTGCCGTAAAGTAATTCAAATAGCGAAAAATTTCTTGCATCTAAAGGGCTATTTATTTCAAAATCATTTATGATAGCATCAATTTCAATTTTAGTAATAAATGAAGGTAATTTCTTTTCGATTTTACTTGTAAAAATAGGTGATGCTGGATTTTTAGCAATAAACTCTCTTTTATGAAGATATTTGAAAAAAGATTTAATAGAAGAAGTCTTTAGTCTAATGCTATTTTTACCTAAACCTTTATCGTCAAGCCAACCAAGGAAAGGCCTGATGTCTTCTGTATCTATTAAATTAATGTCGATTTCTTGCTCGTACTCTTGCATAAGATAATCTCCAAAGTCTTCAAGAGCTTTGGAATAAACCAATAAGGTGTGATCTGAGAAATCTTTCTCATTTTTACAGTAATTTAAAAATTTAGTTGCTGCAGAAGATAAATTCATAATATCATAGTTCTTTTAATATTAAATCAGCAAATTTGAAGCCAAGATTCTTTATTTTATACGATTCAATATAAACTTTATTATAAGACAGCAGGGTATATTTTTTTTAACATATTCTAATTTATTTCCATAATTTCTATATATTTGTAGATATTAATTGTAAAATCATATATTTTTGCTTTGGGAGTAATTTTATGAAAACCCTATTCTTTATTATATTTATACTAATAAACACACAATTCCTTAATGCTCAACTACAAGGACAAGCTAAAATTGACTCTTTACTCAAAGAACTTCCAAAAATGAAAGAAGATACTAATGGAGTGAATTTATTATCTCTTCTTTCTTTTTCATATTCTTTATTAAATCCTAATGAAGGTATTCAATATGGAGAACAAGGGTTAAAACTTACGAAAAAAATAAAATGGGTATTAGGCAAGTCAAAAATCTATAATTCTTTAGGATCTAATTATAGTGCTAAATTAATGCATAAAAAGGCATTAGAATATTTTCAAAAAGCTTTAGAAATTAGCGAAAAACTTGAAAACAAACATGAAATTGCAAGAAATATTGGAAATATTGGTGCATCATATCACCAAAATTTTGAATTCACTAAAGCACTGAAATATTACGCAAAATCATTAAAGATTAATGAGGAATTAAAAAATAAAAATGGAATATCTGTAGCTTTATCAAATATGGGAAGTATTTATGCTCAACAGTCCAATTATTCAAAAGCACTTGAATATTTTATTAGAGCATTAAAAATTGATGAAGATTTAAATAATTTAAGTAGAGTGGCAATGAATTTAGCTGGAATTGCATTTATTTATCAAAGTCAATCAAATTTTCCTAAAGCATTAGAATATTATCAAAAATGTTTGAAAATTAACGAAGAATTAGGTGATTTAAGAGGGGCAGCTTATGCTCAATCAAATATCGGAAACTTGTATGGAATTGATAAAAACTATACCAAAGCTCTCGAGTATTATCATAAAGCGGCAAAAGTTTTAGAACAAATAGGAGATGAATATGGCTCAGTAGCTATACTTGGAAATATTGGAAATATATATATGGCCCAATCTCAATATTCTGAAGCTATGGAATATTTTCAAAAATCATTGAAAATATGTAGAAAATTCGATAAGAAAGATGGAATAGCTTTAAACCTTGGAAATCTTGGTTCTTTATACTTAAAACAAGCTGAAGATTCTACAATTGAAAATAGTGAAAACAAAATGGAATTAATTTTAAATAAAGAAGTGAATTTAAATAATGCAATAGAATATTCAATCAACGCAATCAATGCATATAAGGAAATCGGAGAATTACATTCAAATTCTAAATCTTTAGCTATTTTATCAAATGCTTACAAATTAAAAGGCGACTATAAAAATGCATTAAAATATTATAAAGAATCAAAGAAACTAAATGATTCAATTTTCTCTTCAGAAAACCAAACTAAAATCGCAAAACTTGAAGCAAAAAGAGAAAATGAATTAAAAGAAAAAGAAATATTGATTTTAAAGAAAGAAAAAGAGAATGAAAAAATACAAAAATATGCTATGTTTGGTGGTATTGCTGGACTTGGAATTATTATTGGATTAATTTTAATTCAACGCAGAAAATCTGAAAAGTTACTTTTAAATGTTTTACCAGCAAAAATAGCTAAGCGATTGAAAGCAAAAGAACATCCGATTGCAGATCATTTTGATAATGCAAGTATAATATTTATTGATTTAGTTGGTTTTACTAAAATGTCTTCAAGTGCAAATCCAAAAGAAATTGTTGCTTTATTAAATGACATCTTCACAATATTCGATAAACTCGCTTATAAACATGGACTTGAGAAAATAAAAACTATTGGTGATGCATATATGGCAGTTGCTGGTATTCCTGAGATCCAAGCTGACCATAGCAAGCGAACTGCCCTAATGGCTCTTGACATTAAGCAAGAAATGAAAGACTTTAAAACAAGTGATGGGACTGAGATAAAATTCAGAATTGGAATAGATTGTGGAGCAGTAGTAGCTGGCGTAATCGGCGAAAAGAAATTCATCTATGACTTATGGTCTGACGCAGTAAACACAGCCAGCCGAATGGAATCCACAGGAGAAAAGGGACAAATTCAAATTACCGAAAATTTCAAAGAAGAATTAGAAAAATACGATGGCGATTGGAATTTCACATTTCGTGGTGAATTTGAAATCAAAGGCAAGGGATTAATGAAAACTTATTATTTAGGAAATTAATTAAAAAAGTTACTTTACTATTACAATTCCATTATAAATTATGAATGTTGATTATGATTTTACTCTAATTCAATAAAATTTACTAATTTTGTAATAAATTCGTCTATATAATTATGATTAATAATAACTTTAATTAAAATGAATAATTTAGAAGCAAAAGAAAATATTAAAAAGAGATTAGATGAGCTGGAAGGTGAAATTGATTCTCTTAAGTTGAAAGAAAAAGATTTGCTTGACAAATGGCAAGTTGAAAAGAATCAACTTAATAAAATTCAATCTATTAAAGCTGATATTGAAAATTATAAGCAGATAGCTGAAAAATATGAGCGAGAAGGTAATCTCGAAAAAGTTGCCGAAATTAGATATGGTACTATCCATTCTTTAGAAAAACAACTTGAATCGGCTAACTTAAAACTTGAAGAAACTCAAAAATCTAATCGACTACTTAATGAAGAAGTTGGGGCAGAAGATATTGCTGAGATTGTAGCTAAATGGACTGGTATTCCTTTAAGTAAGATGCTTGAAACTGAACGCTCAAAATTAATTATGATGGAGGAGCGACTTCATCATAGAGTTATTGGTCAGGAAGAAGCTGTTACTGCTGTTTCTAATGCTATTAGAAGGTCGAGAGCTGGATTGCAAGATAGTAACCGTCCAATTGGTTCTTTTATATTTTTAGGTACTACTGGTGTTGGTAAAACTGAGATGGCAAAAGCACTTGCTGAGTATTTGTTCGATGATTCGCACGCTATGATTAGAATTGATATGAGCGAGTATTCTGAAAAGTTTTCTACTTCAAGGTTAGTCGGAGCACCTCCCGGATATGTCGGCTATGATGAAGGTGGACAGCTTACCGAACCAATTAGACAAAGACCTTATTCTGTTGTCTTGCTTGATGAAATTGAGAAAGCTCACCCTGAAGTATTTAATATTTTGCTACAAGTGTTGGATGATGGTAGATTGACTGATAGCAAGGGTAAAACGGTCAATTTTTCGAATACAATTATTATTATGACTTCTAATTTGGGTACTGATATTATCCAAAATAGAATGATGGAGATTGCTGAAAATAATCGGGAAGAAATTATGTCTTCTATTAAAGTTCAGATTATAGGTATGCTTCGCAAAACTTTAAGACCTGAATTTTTGAATAGAATTGATGAAATTGTTTTATTTAATCCTCTTACAGCTAAAGAAATTCACGAAATTGCCGATTTACAATTAGAGTTACTTCGCTTAAAATTAAAAAAACAAAACTTAGAGATTAAGTTTAGTGAAAATGCAATTGATTGGTTGGCTAAAATTGGATTTGATATCCAGTATGGAGCAAGACCACTGCGTAGAGCAATTCAAAAATATATTACTAACCCTTTATCTATCAAGTTGCTTGGTCAAGAATATATTTCTGGTGATGTTATTTTAGTTGATACTGATGGCAATGGTAAATTTGAATTTAAAAAAGAAAGAAATGAAAATTAATAGAATTATTTATATTCTCTTCACTTTAATTATTTTAGTTTCTTGTTCGAGTAACAAAGAGATTATGCTTGATCAATTTGATGGTGTTTCTCAAGTTAATGAAGGTGATACTCTAACAATTAACTGGGCATTTAATCATGCTCATTACGTTACAATTAAAGATATTCCTCAAAATTTTAATCCAAAGGATTCGTTAACATTTGTTCCAAAAAGAAATACGAAATTAGAATTTTCGGCGATAAATGAAAAAGATACAATGAATCTGAGTTGGAGAATATATCTTAATGTTGATGAGGAAAAAGTAGTAGAAGAGAAAGAAATATTAAAATATACTAATTCTTACATTGAATCTGACTATTTTTCTGGTGTTCACCAAGACCCTAAAAACTTTATTCCCAAAAATATTAAAATGATGGGATATAATGATATAAATGATAGTACAATTGAATATAAAGTCTTATTATTAGATGAGTTCGGAAATTATATACCTGGAATACAAAGTAATGATTTCTTAGTTTGGAAGATTACAAATTCTTGTGGTGATTATAGAGATTTAATTACGATTGATAAATACAAAGAAGAAAAGATTTCTGATAAAAGAACTGCGATTAAGATTTTATTAGATAACTCTAAAGCGGCTGAGTATAATCAATCTTTGTTATTTCATATTAAAGATGGTTTGAAGAAAGTAAATTCAAATTCGATTGCCTCACTTTCTGTTTTTAATCAAGATTATTTAGATATTTTTGATTTTAAAACAATTAAGGATATTAGTAATGAAGATTTTAAAGTAGAAAAGAATGACGGTTTAAATGCAATATTTAAAAATGCTTATAAGGCACTTGCAGAAATGCAATTTGTTAGAAATTCTGAAAATAAAGCATTAATATTAGTAACTTATAGCCCTAATAATGCGGCTACAATATATAATGCAAAGGATTTAGTTAGCTTAGCGAGAGAATTATCTATCCCAATCTATGTGATTTCAATTGGAAATGCAATAGATACTTATTCAATGAAATATATTTCCTACGGAACAGGCGGTAAATTTTATAATATTGATGCTGCTGATATGAAAGATATTTCAGATATAATCAACGAAATAGAATTTGCACAAAATGCATATTACAAGATTTCAGTTCCAAAACCAGTTGAAACTGATTGTGAATTTTATACTTTAGAATTAAAATTAAATTTTAATGACAATATTATAGAAGATTATGGAAATTACATCAGTAATCCTACTTGGTTCGGTAATAGTCATCAATCTATAGCAATATTTAATTATAAAAATACTGAATTAGACCCACAATATTTGTCGTTAATCACTTCAATTACTCGTGTGTTAAAAGATAATCCACAATATTCTATTGAGCTAATCGGACATAGTAGTATAGAAGATGGCAAAGAAGAAAATAATATCAAGATTTCGTCTGACAGAGTTGAAAATATTAGAACAGTTTTTTTAGAAAAGGGTGTTCCAGACTATCAGATAAAATCAAATTCTTTAGGAAGTGCTAAACCAATCTATTTTTTGCCTAGCACAGAATGGCAGCAACACTATAATCGTAGAGTTGAAGTCAGATGGATAAAACCGGGTGATTTACCTTTCGAGATAATCGCTCAAGAATACTGGACAGAAGAGGAAGCACAGAAGCAAGTGAATGAATGGCAGGCAAAGGGGTTTAGGTCGTACTTCGAGAGATATTTGGTAAATAACCGTCCAGCATATAAAGTAAAGCTTTGGGGATTTGAATCGAAGGACCAAGCTCTTTCAGAAGCAAAGAAACTAAAAGCATCATATAAATACGATTTCTTAGTTGAATAAATAATTTTATATGGAGGTCTTTATGTCGATAAGAGAATATTCCAACGGTGAAGTTACTATCGTTTGGAACTCAGGGCTTTGTATCCACTCTGAAAAGTGCGTTACGGGTCTTCCCAGCGTTTTTAATATTAATGCGAGTCCTTGGATTGATCCAACAAACGCTAATTCAGATGAGATAGTTGAGCAAGTATCAAAATGTCCGTCTGGTGCTTTGATGATTAAAAAAGAGCATGTTGCAGATGATGAATCTGAACAAATACCAAAAAATACCGAGGTCTGTATTACTAAAAATGGACCAATTTTACTTACTGGTGATTTTAAAATAATTGATTCAGAAGGTAATCTAATTGATACTAAATCAAAGGCATTTCTCTGTCGTTGTGGCTCGTCTGCCAACAAACCATTTTGCGATGGTACTCATAAACAAAATGAATTTATAGGGTAAATATATAGAAATTTATACTAATTTATAATAAAAATTATTAATTCATTATATCTTTAATTCAACAAGGGATTGTATTTAAGTCTCTTGTTGAGTTTAGATACGATTTCAGTTTTATTAAAATAGTTAAAATTACTTTTTTAATAAATAATAAAATTAATAGACTTTCGTTAATAGAACTATGTACAGAATAAAATTCATAACAAGCATTTTAATGATGTTAGTTTACATTGCTCCAATCTCTTTGGAAGCAGGGGATTTCTTTACTCATATCAATCAATGTGAAGAGGAAATTACTTGCTGTAGCCAAGAAGAAGAAGTAGTAATAGTGGAAGAAAATTGCTGTGCAGAAGAATCAATATCGGATCACAATGAATGTTCCAGTTCTTCAATCAATGTAAGTGAGCATATTGATGATTGTTCTGATTCTATTATTTGTAAGTGCTGCTTAGATTCTTGTACTTTTCAAAATATAAATGCTTCTAATGTTGGCGTGAATATAACTTTAAGTCAGAATGTGAAGTTAGTTCGTACCACTATTATAAGTCATCAAAGCATCGAAGAGGATTCGATTGATGATAAAGTTGATTTTATAATCGAAAATCATGACGATATAAAGATTCGGAAATCCCTCCTCGAATCTATTTCAATTCAATATTTTAGCTCCAATTTAATATAATTCTATTTATCTATTTCTAAAAATTCAGATATGGAAAATCTCCATATTTATTTTTTATTATTTATAAATTGGAATTAAAAAATGAAAATATTAATAATTTTATTATCTCTTGCTATTTCTTTAAATGCAGAAGATAAACTAATACATGGTAATGTGTATGGTGTTGATGAAGATGGAAAAAAAATAGCTCTTAGCGGGGTAAGAGTTCAATGGCTCAATTCTAATATTGGAGGAATGAGTAATAGTAACGGACATTTTATGTTCGATAAAGTTGAAGGAAAAAATCATTTGGTCTTTCAAATGGTTGGCTACAAAACAGATACTCTTCATGTTGAAGACTTAAATAAATTTATAAATCACGATTTAAGTCCTATTAGCACAAATGAAGTAGTGGTAGAAAGAAAATCTCCTAATAAAATTTACAATAGTAGTTTGGAAGCAAAAGAAACTATTACTCGAGAAGCATTATCTCATATTGCTTGTTGTAATTTATCGGAAGCATTTGAATCTGACCCCAGTGTATCTTTGCAATACTCAGACCCAGTATCTGGTGCAAAGCGTATTAGATTAATGGGCTTAGATGGAAAATATTCTCAAGTTATGATTGAGAAATTACCTTTTTTAAGAGGATTAAATATTCCTTATGGATTATCTTTTGTACCAGGTCCGTGGATAGAGTCTATCTCTATTTCTAAGGGAACTGCCGATGTTACTAATGGTTTTGAAAATATGACAGGACAAATAAATGTTGAATTAAAAAAACCATTTGAAGATGCTTCTTTACTTAATGCTTTTGTAGATATAGGTGGTAGAAGTGAAATAAATGCTACTCAAAATTTTAATGTTGCTAATAATATCAATAGTGTTGTGATGCTTCATGCAAGTGTTATTCCTGATTATAGTGATTTGAATAATGATAATTTTAGCGATAGACCTAAAACACAAAGTTTTAATTTTTTGAATAAATATCAATTTGAAAGTACTGAAGGAGATAGAGTTGGACAAATTGGCGTAAGAGCATTATATGACAATAGAGAAAGTCAATTAAACAATGTAGTGCTTGATAATGTTGTTCCTTTTTCATTTAATATTGATAACTCAAGAGCAGAATTATTTTTCAAAAATGGATATAATTTTGAAACATCAAATCTGGGAATGAGTGGTTCGCTTGTTTATCAGAATAATAATAGTATGAATAATTTTTCTGCTTATAACAATGAGTTTAATTTAAGTCATTATAATGCAAATCTAAATATCAACTATATTGATGGGCTTGGAACACCTGCCACTGAATCTAAAACTGTTTTGAATTATGGAGTTTCATTCTTATATGATAATTTCACTAATCAATTCATTGATTCATTAAATAACTCTACATCTCCTAAGTTAGAATATATTACTCCAGGAGTTTTTGCTAATTTCAAATATACAAAAATAGATAATATTGATTTATCTTTCGGAGTTAGAGCAGATTACAACAAATTGAATGATGTATTTTTCACACCGAGAGCATTATTAAAATATACTCCAAATGAATATTTAGATTTTAGAATAAATGCTGGAAAAGGATTTAGATATAATAATGCTTTCTCAGAAAATATTTATTTATTCTTCTATGATATAAATGAGTCTTATTTATCTAATATGATGAATTTCCAACAGAATAAAATGGAAGAAGCTTGGAACTATGGTATAACTGCTAATTGGAATTTTAACTTATTTGATAAAAATATTACAGTTAATGGTGAATACTATAAAACTGACTTTATAAATAGAGTTATTGTAGATCAGTATAGATATACAGCAGACTATTTACCTCAGATATATGAAAGTGATAAAACATCATATTCAGAGTCATTTGGCTTTGATGTGGATATTCCTTTCACTGAAGATATTGCATTTACTTCATCTGTTAGATATGATAATACTTTCTTTACTAATCAAAATAATGAATTGATTAGAGAGCCACTTACATCAGTATTTAAGTCTATGACTAATCTGTATATTACCTTACCTTGGGAGTTTTCTTTACGTACTACTGGATCGTATTACGGTTGGGGGAAAAGAACATTACCTGAAGGAAGTGGTTACAAAAACTTCGACCCATTTTGGTTATTTTCTGCTCAGTTAAATAAGAAGTTTGAATCATTAAATTTAGAAGTTTATGTTGGTTCGGAAAACATTACATCATACTCGATACTTGAAGCAAACACAGATTTACAAGCTATTGGTGCAAACTATATAGGAACTGACCTATGGGGGCCGCTTATGGGACGTAACATCTACTTTGGTATTAATTGGACAGGATTCTAATATTTATTATTTAAATTACATTAAAAAATAGTAGGGGAAATTCATGAATTTCCCTTACTTCTCTTGCCTATCTCTTCATTCAGAGCGAAGTGATGAATCCAAAATAGAGGCTGTCTAAAAAGTTTAACTTTATTGAAAAATTGATTTTAAAAGGTGTAGTGGCAATTCATGAATTGCCATTACAACTACTTGTTATTTTTATGGA
>JAUIIX010000007.1 GCA_030431515.1 bacterium | reverse complement strand
CACTAAAAGTGGAACAATTATTTCTTCACATGATGGAAATAAATTATTTAACTTTAATCCTAAAGGTATATATATATATGATTTTCCAAGTTTAAAATTATTAGATTATATAAATAATTCAGAAGTTTTTACTGGTTTTATTAAATTGTCTAATGATGATAGATATTCTTTACACATGGAATCACCCAGTCGAAAAAAAATTAATTGTTATTTCTTACAAACTCTAAATATTGAAAAGCAACTTGATAATTCAAATTATTTCAAATATTCAAATTCTAAAATAGCATTTAATTCATTAGAATTCATAGGGCAAGTTGTCGTTATAGATATTTTTAATGGCACTGGTGTAAAAGTCGGAACACTTTATAATGGAATTATAAATCAGCCAAATTATAATTTTAATATTCCTGAACTACCAAGCGGTGCTTATTATTTACAATGTCAACTGCCAAACCAAAACCTTAATTTTAATTTTATGGTGGTGAGGTAGGTATGACAATACTAAATCATTAAATCGTGTCTCTACAAATGGAATTTTGAGAAAAAAATATAAATGAACATTAAAAAAAATTATGCCACAAAAACTTAAAAATTTAATAAATCAAATTGAAATAATTGATTCAAGCAATCTTAATAATGAAATTGATATTCATGGGATTAGCGATGATTCTCGTGAAATTAAAGATAATTTTATTTTTGTTGCCGTTAGAGGCAGTGTTTCTAATGGGAATGACTATATAGAAAAGCTATCAAGTTGTAATTCTATACTAATTATTACTGACGATAAGCAAGTATTTGATTTACATAAATCTAAAGTAAATATTGCTTTAGTTGAAAATAGCCGACTTACTCTTTCTAAATTATTGAATTTCTATTTTGATTTTCCCTCTCGAAATATTAAAACTATCGGAATTACTGGCACAAATGGTAAAACAACGGTTAGCACTTTGCTATTTCAATCGCTTAGATTGTTAAATAAAAATGTAGCATTGATTGGAACAAATGGCATTTGGATAAATGATGAGAAAAAAGAAGCTACGCATACTACTCCATCTGTAAAAGAGTTAATACTTTTATTTAAAGAATTTAAAGCAATTGGAATTGAATATGTGATTATGGAGGTTTCATCACATTCTTTGGATCAACATAGGGTGGAATTTATTGATTTTGATATTGCAATATTTACTAATTTAACTCGTGATCATTTGGATTATCATATCACAATGGAAAATTATGCTAAAGCTAAAAAGATGCTTTTTGATAAGTTAAGTATAAATTCACTTGCGATTTTGGACTCTGATGACAAATGGGCAGAATTTATGCTAAGTGATTGCAAAGCAGAGATTAGGAAATTGTCATTTGCAAAAAAAGTAGATAATTATGCTATTAAAATAATAAATTCTGGAATTGAAGGAAATAAATTTGAAATTGAAAATGGAAGTGATGTTATTCTTATAGACAGCCCACTATTATCTAATTTTAATATTATGAATTTATCATTTGTGGCATTATCGCTTGATTTTCTTGGCTTTAGAAGTGAAGTTTCGGACTTACTATCAAAAGTGAAAGGTCCTGAAGGAAGAATGGAAAAAGTTAATCTTAAAAATGGAGCTATTGCTGTTGTGGATTATGCTCACACTCCTGATGCTTTAGAAAAAGCATTAAAAAGTCTTAAAGAATTGACTTCAAAAAGGGTGATTTCTGTATTTGGTTGTGGTGGCGATAGGGATAAAGGTAAGCGAAAGTTGATGGGCAATATTTCAAATCAAATTGCAAATTTGAGTATAGTAACAAGTGATAACCCAAGAACTGAAAACCCGAAAGCGATAATTGATGATATAATTGTAGAAATGAAAGGTAATTTTGAAATTATAGTGGATAGAAAAGCAGCAATTAAGAAAGCAGTATTACTAAGTGAAAGTGGGGATATTATATTGATTGCAGGAAAAGGGCATGAGAAGTATCAAGTTGTTGGAACAGAAAAAGTATTTTTTGATGATTTTGATGAAATTAAAAAAGCAAATTTAGAATTATGAGTAAACAAATTTTTATAGCAGGTGGAAGTGGCTTATTAGGTCAATTTTTAGAAAGACATTTTGACAAAAATGGTTATAAAGTCACTATTTTATCAAGGTCTGGTGGCAGCCACGATGTGAAATATCCTGATACACCTGAAGAACTTGCAGAGTTAATTAGTGGTGCAAGTGCAGTAATTAATTTAGCTGGTGCATCCGTAGTTGGCAAAAGATGGAATAAAGCATATAAAAAAGTGCTTTATGATAGCAGAATTAAGACTACAAAATATTTAGTTGAAGCAATAAATATTGCTGAAGTTAAGCCACAAATATTTATTTCAGCTTCGGCAGTAGGATATTATGGTGATGCTGGTGATAAAGAATTGACCGAAGATTTAGATAATGCCGATGGTTTTATTGCAGAGTTATGCAGAGATTGGGAAGCAGAAGCAAAAAAAGCAAATGTACCGACTTTTATTCCACGGATTGGGATTGTGCTAACTAAAGATGGTGGTGCTTTGAAAGAAATGCTAACACCATTTAAGTTTTTTATAGGAGGTCCAATTGGCTCCGGCAAACAGTGGTTTCCTTGGGTTCATATACTAGATGTATTCAGAATTTTTAAATTTGCAATCGAAGAGAATTTAGAGGGAACTTACAATATTGCATCACCTTATCCTGTAAGAATGTCTGAGTTTGCAAAAACTCTCGGCAAAGTAATGAATAGACCATCTTTATTTAAAGTGCCTGGTTTTGTGCTAAAAATAATCTTAGGCGAATCAGCACAAGAAGTTATGCGTAGTCAAAAAGTAATTCCAAAAAATTTAACTGACAAGAAACTTACATTTCAATATCCACATCTAAAAGATGCACTAAGTAATATTTTGAAGGGCTGAGAACACAGTCATTCTGAGCGAATGCAAAGATACAAGAAATAGTTTCAGAGAACTTTAATATTAATCACACTGAGTATCAAGTCTGAGTAAAATAAAACCATCCATTCTCACAAATGGAAGATATTTATTTTTAAATTAAACCTTTCAATAAATAATATGTCTTATTAGTAAGATTTATTTAACAAATATTGGAGAAATATCATGTACAAAAAATTTGTATTTGCAGTAGTATTATTAACTACAATGGCTTTAGTTTCATGTAAAAATGAAAATTTGATAGATAGTGATGAAGATTCAACATCTATGATGATGAATATGGAAGATGGAGAAGCTCGTTTGGACAAACATTTAGAAATGGTGGATTTAGAAACACCTTTTGGAATAGACCATAAAAATCAAGAAAATTGTAATATGGAAGAAAAAGCTAATAAACGCCAAGAAAGAGCCGAGAAAATGAAAGGTATGATGAAAGAGAAATTAGGGCTATCAGACGAACAAGTTGAACAAATGAAAGCTGCAAAAGATGCAATGAAGGAATGTTCTGAAAGTTCAAGAACAGAAATTAAGAGTTTATTGGAAGTTGAATTTGAAGCCGCTAATATTAAAAGAGATGAGATCATAACAAGCATGAATAATAATGAAATCACTAAGGAAGAAGCTAAAGAATTACTAAAAACTTTGAAAGGTGAAGTGAAAGAATCTATCAAGAATAATTCTGAAATTATTTCATTAAAAGAGGAATTGAAAGCTTGTCATGATGAAATGAAGACAAAAATGGAAAGTATTCTAACTGCCGATCAGTTAGAAAAAATGAAAGAAATGAAAGGTAAACACCGCAAAGGACATCGCAAAGGAAAAAAATAATATAGTTAATTCTATAAAAACAATAGAAATATTTGCTTTCTATTGAAATTATTATTATTTTTGTTAAAAACTTTGTAACGTTTTAGAAATTGATGTGTAATTTCTATTGTAGTTGAAAACAATTTTATAATTTATTTTTTGAGGTATAATATGCGTAGAACAAATATGATGTTGGTGGCACTAAGTGTTGCACTGAGTATGTTCTTATTCTCTTGCCAATCAGATAATCCAATGACTGATGATGGCAATATTGACATGGGTGGAAGAGCTACAAGTAGCATCTTACCAGCTGATATTGTTGCTGATTTGAATTCTGGGGATTTAGATAATCCTTTTAATGAGAATTACGAAGATATGACTTTTGATATGTTGATGGGTGGTGACGATAGAGATCCAATGGGCGACAGAAAAAAAAGATCAGATCTTAAAGGTGATAGAAAGAAAAGAAGTGACAAAGCTAAGAGATTTGGTGAAGATTTAGATCTTACTGATGATCAAAAAGCTGCAATGGAAAGAGCTAAAGCTGCTTATGATGATTGTGCTAAAGAGTATTTAGAAACAATTAAGTCTATTCATAGAGAGATTTTTGCTGGTGCAAATGATGCAAGAACGGCTATTATGACAAAATTAAGAGCAGGTGAGATTACAAGAGAAGAAGCTCATAAAATGATGTCAGAATTAAGAATGAAAATCCAAAGTGCTTTGGAATCTAATACTGATTTACAAACTGCAATGGAAGGTCTTAAAAAATGTCATGAAGCTTTAAAAACTGCTATTGATGATATCTTAACTCAAGAGCAAAAAGATAAGTTAAATAACAGAAATAAGCCCAAAAGAGATGGTAAAGACGACAAAGGCGGAGATGATAGAGGAAAAGGAAGTGGTAGATAATTATCTACTTTAATTTTTAAAGATAAAAAGTCCCAAATAATTTGGGACTTTTTTTTGTTTTTACAATAATTTCTTTACTTTTGAGTTTATTTTACTTTTAAAAAATGTATTATATATGAAAATAATAATTATACTTTTAATTTCACTTAATTTTATTTCTTTTTCTAATAACTTGCATTTTAATAATGACAAGTTTTTTGGCTTTAATAGCCAAAATGCAATTTCGTCGTATAGTAATGAGATTTATTTTACTTATTTGAGTGAATATAAAATTGAAGAAAGAGAAAGAGAGATTCATGATATTCGAATAATGAAATCGGAATTTAAGAATTTGAAGTTAAAGTTTGAGAATGCTAAGTTTGAGAACTTTAGTGGAATTGAAAACAATGATTATAATGTGTTTAATTTTAATAAAGTAGAAAATAAGAAATTTATAAATAATGATAAAATAGTTATTGAGAATATATATAATAATATTAATTTAGAGATTAAAAATAATGATTTGAATTATGAATATATTATTGAATTAAAAGAAAATGCCGACTTAAATGATGTAGAAATTAGTTGTGATACTCCCATTGAAAATATTGAAGGAAATATTGCTTTAGGTGATTTTATTATGACAAAAGCCATTGCTTTTTATAAGCATAATCCAACACAATTTATTGATATTAAATATAAAATAATTAATAATAAAATTAAGTTTGAAATTACAAATTATGATAAAAGTAAAGTAGTAATTATTGACCCAATAGTAATGTTAAAAAGTACTTATTATGGTGGGATTGCTATTGATAGATTTTATGATATGGATTTAGATTCTAATCAAAATTCTTATGCTGCTGGCTTGACTTTATCGACAGCACAAATTGCTTTTAATGGCTATCAAAATATTAAAGATGCTGATTATGATGCTTATATGGTGAAATTCGACTCAACGGGAAAGAGAATATGGGGAACGTATTTTGGTGGAGAGTTTAATGATATTGCTTTCTCGAATAAGGTAAAGGGTGATAATATTTTAATGGCTGGAAGGATGTCTTCAGAGACATTTACAATGACTACTGATGCACATCAGAAAGTGTTTGGTGGTGATGATGATGATGGTTTTTGGGCTGAGTTTAATAATGATGGCGAAGTGCTTTATTCTACATATTACGGTGGGGAAAAGAATGATGCAATTAATGGAATTGGATATGAAAACGGAGCAGTATATATTACAGGATATACAAGGTCGATTGATAGAATAGTGTCAGGTGGTTATCAAACAGTTCTTGGCGGTGCGTATGATATGTTTTTAGTTAGATTTGAAGATGGCATTAGAGATTGGGGAACATATCTTGGTGGCGAATTCTCTGATTTTGGGAATAATATTTTAGTTGAAAATAATAGAATATTTGTAGTTGGAAGTACGAATAGTAGCAATAATATTGCAAAAAATGGATATAACAATTCATTAACTGGGAAATATGATGGTTTCTTCTCTGAATTTTTGATTAATGGAGATTTAGTAAGAAGTAGTTATTTTGGTGGTAGTGATGATGATTTTATGAATGCAGTTGATTATGATGGAACTAATTTATATATATTAGGTACTTCATATAGCAATAATTTGCCAGTAAATACTCACCAAACGACTTTTGGGGGTTCTTCTGATGCATTTGTGGCTAAGTTTGAAACTAACTCTCTAATCAAATCTACATATTATGGTGGTAGTCTTGGTGAATCATTTTACGATATAAAATATGATGAAGATTTATTTATTGTTGGTGCATCCAGGTCAGATAATAATATCGGAATTAATTCAGATTTTATGGATAGAAGTGGAAATCATGATGCTGTACTTGCAAAGTTTGATAAAAATCTTAATGTGATTTTTGGTGCATATTTAGGTGGGCAGGAAGAAGATGTAGCAAGAAGTGTATTTAATCATGACAGAAAAATTTATGTAGCAGGATATACTTCATCAGCTAATATTTTTGGATTAAATGGGCATCAAAATAATTATAATGGTGATACAGATGCTTTTTACTCTATATTTAAAGATAATTCTTATAGAAATATTAGTATAAATAACAATGTTGAATATTGTTCTGAAAGTGATATTCAATTAGATATTGAGCCAGATTATGAAATTTCAAATGAGAACTTTTTCACGGTTTATTTATCTGATGAGAATGGTAATTTTACTAATAAAAAACAAATATATAATCAAAAAGGTAATTTTAATAAATTAAATATTAATCTACCTGAAATTAATATTTATTCTGATAAATATAGATTTCAAGTTGAGTCGAGTAAACCATATAACTTATCTGTTTCTGAAGAGTTTATTATTTATCCTAAATTAAATTATTCTATAATTAGGGATACTATTTGCCCGAATGAGAGTATTAATTTATTTTCTAAAGAATACCCAAGTTCTGAAACAAAATGGTATTTGAATAAAGAATTAATTTATGAAGGTGACAGTTTAAATTATACTATTTCTGAAAGTGGGAAATATAAATTAAATATTATTCAATCAAATGATAACTGTATTAGTGAAGATAGTATTACTGTGTTAGTTAAAAATGTAAAAACTTTAGAATTAATTGGAAATACAGATGTATGTTTAAATAAAGTTGAAAAATATTATTTTAAAACTAATTCTAAAGAAGAAATAAACTGGAAAGTGCTTGGTGGAGTTATTTCTTCTCAAAAAGATGATAGTATTTTTGTAGAATGGAATTCTATTTTAGCAAGTATAAGTGCATCTATAGAAGCAACTAAAAATGATTGTGAAATTAGTCAGAAATTGATTATAAACCCTGTAAAATTAAATGTTGCTGAAATAATTGGAGGCGATAGCTCTTGTATTGAATGCACAGAAGAATATTATATTAAAAATGAATATGATAGCTATAATTGGACTGTAGAAGGTGGGGAAGTTTTAAGTAATAGTTCGACTCTTAGCAATATTATAGTAAAATGGAAAAGCAAACCAGGTAAAATTAATGTTACTTATAAGAAAGGGGGATGTGAGGATATAGCGGAAAAAGATATTTATTTTTTAAGCGAACCTAAATTACAAATTTCACCAAGTGTTAGTCAAGTTTGTTTAGATGATGAAATTAAATTTGTAACAAGTGATGCAGAGTTTTTATCATTTACTTGGACAGTAGAAAATGCTGAAATAGTTGAAGATAATGATAATAATATTATTGTTAAATTTAATAAAGTAGGATTAGTAGATATTAAATTAATTAGATTTAATAATATGAATCAAAAAAGTGAAGAAATAAGTAAATTAATTAATGTAAATAATATTAGTAACATTGATATTCAAGAATTAAAAACTGAATATTGTTTAAATGAAAATATTACAATTATTAATAATAATGCAGAGCACAAAATTGAAATATTATCTGTAGATTATGAATTAATTAAAACAGAAGAAAATAAAATAATAATTAAATATAATTCGATTGGTGATAAGGAATTAAAAATAAATGTTGCTGATTTAATTACAAATTGTAATGAAGAAATATTATTTAATTATACAATTAATGATGTTCCAGAAGCGGCTACAATCAAAGAAGAAAATGGTAAAATAATATCAGATAAAATAAGAAATAAATGGTATGAAAATGATATTTTACTTTCAGAAGAAGGGAATATTATTACTCCGAAAAATAATATGACTTATTACGCAATTGCAGTAAATGAGTTTGATTGTTTATCTGAAGAAAATTCAAATACAATTACCTTTAATATGTCAAGTGTTAGAAATAATAATTTATTAATTTATCCTAATCCAAGCAATAATTATTTAGAAATAAAATTAAATCATAATTATTCTAACATTAAATTAGAGATAATTAATTTGCTTGGAGAAAAAGAATTAATTAATAATTATTATAATACTAATAATATTAAATTAAATCATAATTTAAAAACTGGTATTTATTTATTATTATTATATTCAAATGATGAATTAATTAATAAAAATAAGATTATTATTAATAACTAAAATACTATTCATTAAGGTTTTTGAAATAATCTAAAGTTATTTCCATTCCTTCTTGAATATTTATTTTTGGAGACCAATTAAAGTTATTTTTAGCTTTTGAAACATCAAGAATTATTGATCTAATTTCACCTTTTCTTGGAGGTAGAGAATCATATCCAGTTTCTATTTTTGTAATTTCAGATATTGTATTATAAAGTGAAAGAGTATTTGTTCCAATGCTTGTTCCGACATTATATACTCCACTTTCAGACTCCATTGCTGCTATATTTGCATCAATCACATCTGAGATATAGACATAATCTCTAACCATACCGCCTTTTTGGTCGTCATATTCATAGATTTTACATCTCTCATTTTTCAATAATTTACGAGCAAAAATAGTAATTACACCTGACTCGTGAGCATTTGCTTGTCTTGGTCCATATACATTTCCGTATCGAAGTGCAGTATAGTTTAAGCCAAATTCGTGCATATAGAAATGCAAATAGTTCTCGCAAAGTAATTTAGTAATACCATAAGGACAAAGTGGTTTTAATATTACATCTTCTTTAGTTGGAAGAATATCAAGATGACCATAAATAACTCCACCAGTCGAACTAAAAATGAATTTCTTTAAATTTATTTCTAAACTTGCTTTTATTAAATTTAATGTTCCGTTACCATTTACATCAAGGTCAAATTTAGGATTTTCAACAGAAAAAGGAACGGACATTTGAGCCGCCGTATGGAAAATATAATCTGGCTTTTCTTTTAAAATAATATTGTAAGTTTCTTCATCTCTAATATCATTCAAATAGAATTTAGCTTTAGGATTAATATTTTCTTTTTGACCTGTGTACATATTATCAATTATGACAACCTCAAGTCCATTTTCAATTAATCTATCAACGATATGAGACCCAATAAAACCTGCTCCACCTGTTACTAATGCTTTCATATTTTATCTTTTGTAATATTCTTTAATTTTGTTTGTTATGTATATTATTTGTTCTTCTGTTAGTTCTGGGAACATAGGAAGTGATAATATTTCATGTTGATATAGATAAGCCAAAGGGAAATTTTCTGGCTTATGTTTTCTTTTGCTATATGCTTCAGTGAAAGGAAGTGCCAAAGGGTAGTGAATACCAGTTGCTATTCCATTGTCGTTCAAATACTTCTGCAAGTTTTCTCTATCTTGAACCCTAATCACATATAAATGAAAAATATGCTCGCAGTTTTCCTTTTCTTTAGGCAAAACTATTTCCTCAATTCCGTTTAAATACTTGTTATATAATTTTGCGTTTTGGTTTCGACTTTTGTTCCATTCGTCAATATATTTTAATTTCGTATTCAAAACTACTGCTTGAATTGCATCTAATCGAGAGTTAATTCCTTCAAATTTATGGATATTCTTTGCCGTTTGACCATGATTAGCGAAAGCCCGCATTTTGTCAGCAAGTTCTTGATTATTTGTAGCAATAGCTCCTGCATCGCCATAAGCACCAAGATTTTTTCCTGGGTAAAAACTAAAAGTAGAAATATCACCAAATGTCCCAACCATTTGTCCATTGAATTTTGCAAAATGAGCTTGTGCAGTGTCCTCAATTACTTTAATTCTGTGTTTTTTTGCAATCTCCATAATGCGTTTCATATCAGCACTTTGTCCGTAAAGATGAACTACAATTATTGCTTTGGTGTTTTCTGTGATTTTTTCTTCGATTTTGTTTACATCAATCAAGTAATTTTCATCATTATCAACAAAAATTGGTCTTGCCCCGCATTGTGTAACAGTTTCAGAGCTTGAAATCCAAGTATTAGCAGGGACAATAACATCATCAAGTAACTCTACACCTAATGCTTTGAGTGCAATATAAATTGCATCTGTTCCATTAGCACAAGAAACGCAATGCTTAACACCAAGTTTTTGAGCAAAATTATTTTCAAAATCAGTAACTGCTTTACCACCAATATAAGCAGTATTTTCAAAAATTGGCTCTAAATTCTTGTGGACTTCGTCTTTGATTAAGTGATACTGAGATTTTAAATCAACAAAAGGAATATTCATAAATTATTTTTTTGTTTAAGTTATTAGGCAAATTTACCTATAAAAATTTTAAAAGCAAGATTGTAACGAATGAATAATGCTATTTCATTTATTAAATTCTTCAATTATTTTATTCACCCAAGAATTAAATCTATTACATTTATTTAATATTGTTTTTATACCAATTTCTCTTAAAATTAAATTACCGTCTAAAACTTTATCATATCCTTTATATAAAGATATTAGACGTTTAGATGGCGCTGTATTTACAGAATCATTAATTTCCTCAGGGTTTGGATATTGACTTATTATTTTATCTAAACCATTGAAATTAAATTCATTAGATTTATATAAATTTTTAATTGTATCAGTATTGCTAAATATAAGTGCTTCAAATTCGTGCAACTGAATATATGGTATAAAGTTGTTTGTTTGAATATTTTTATTTATTTCAATGTTTTCTTTAATTGCATTTTCTAATTTTTCAACTTTTTGAATTGCCGAAATACTTGAACTTTTTATTTCTTCATATTTAGGAAAATCGTTTGGCAATCCATAGTAATCAATTAAAGTTGTAACAATTACATCACTTTGATAAATACAATTATATATATCAGTAGTTAAATGTGCATATTTATTCAATCCACCTTTAGAATGTTTAATTTTAGAGGCACTTACATAGGAGATACCATTTTGATTTAAGTATGGTTTCAATATAGTTTTAACAAACTCTAACTCAGTATCGCCTTCGACTATAATAATCAATCTCTTCATTAAGGTTGACCTTCAATTACATTTTTCAACCATAATTCACCTATTGAGTAATCTGCCAACCATTCATTTAAATCTATATTTTCTAATCTATTAAAAATACTTTGATTGTCCTTTCTATCTACTGTAATAATATCTTCTTGCGAAAAATTATTTATTAAATTTACAGATTGAGAAGAAACTATAATTTGACAATTCTTTTGTGCTGCAGACTTAATGATTGCCGCAAGTTTATTAATTGCAAAAGGGTGCAATCCAAGTTCTGGTTCGTCTAATATAATAATTTCAGGTAATTCCGCTTGCATAAGAAGAGTAGCCATAGCAATAAACCTTAAACTACCATCTGATAAATTAGTTGCGTCAAAATAGTTTTCTGGGAAATTAATTTCATTCCAAACTAATCTAATTCTTGTTTCATCAAGTTTATCTGGTTCTAAGTTAAATTTTTCAAAATCTGGAACTACCGACTGAACTGTCTTCTCAATTCTTATATAATTCTGTGGGTGTTGCTGTTTTAAATAATATAAAAATGCTGGTAAATTTGACCCATCTTCCTTCAAAATTCTATTATCATTTATATTACAAGAATTTCTAAGCGAAGAAGAAACACTTGTGTCGTGGAAATGATATATTTTATAACTACTTAAGTGTTTTCGTAGATATTTATCTCTAAAGCTATCAGAACTTTTTATATTACTTTCGTCTAACGCATAATTAACATTTTCTGGCATAGAGCCACCACCTACGAAAATACTTTTTTCATTATCAATAAATAGTGTACCATCGTTTGCAGGGACTAAGTTGAAAGAGTATCCATTTTGAGAGTGAAAAGAAAGATGACCATAAATTTGTTCAGTATTCTTTCTACCAAAGTGCAACAAATTATCAACACCTTGTTTTAAAGAATATTGTCTAAGTCGTTGTTCATAAATATTATTAACTAATTTAAAAAATGAAATAAAATTGGATTTTCCAACTCCATTAGCACCAATTAAAATATTAATTGGCTTGAGTTCGAGTTCTAACTTTTTAATAGATTTGAATCCTTCTATTTTAATTCTATTAATCATTGCTAATTAGTTTTTGAGATAATCATAAATTGTAAATTGAATATACTTCCAAAAATCAACAAAAGGAATATTCATAAATTATTTTTTTGTTTAAGATAATTCACAATTTAAGGTAAAATTGTTTTAATAACAAGATAAACGAAATTATATGCTTTTTGTTCAATTATTATTTAAGTAATTTCAAAACTTGGGAAAATTGTAAAAATAATATTAATCTTACTAATTGTAATAATGTCTTGCATTTAAAAGAAAAATAGAAGAATAGTTACTTATAAAATGAAAAATATTTACACAAAAAATGTAACAAAATCGCCTCGAAACTATTAATTGATATAAGAATATGTACAAATTTTAAAAAAGTATATGCAAAAAGGAAAAATTCAAAGAGATAAAGGTAATTTAGTTAACGGGAGTTATACTTATTTTGGTGAACTAATCCTAAAAGGGTTAGAATTCAAATTAAAACCATTAAAAATCCCTTTTGAAGAACATAAATCAAATAACCCGAGAACTATTGATCCTTATATTGTATTTATAAAAAAATTATTAAATAATAATAGGGTTCAAACTGAAAAATTAAGGATAAAGATTATTAATGAAAATAATTGGGAAATATTTATAGAAGATTAATTAAATGATACAATTAAAGAATCAGTTTTTGGATTGCTACCATAAAAGAATCCAATACCATTCTTTATATTTCCTTCTATATTTAATCCGCCACCGCCGAATATACCTGATTCTTCATTGCCTAAATCTTGGGTATCCCAATATCTTTCAAAAGCAGGGTCAAAAAAGTCTAATCTGTATTTCACTTTTTGAGAAAAATTCATAGTATCTTTTAAATCATCAAACTCAACTCCAAATATTGCAACTTCAAACTCCTTCTTTTGTAATTTTGTATAAGTATATAATACACTACCGTAATAATAACTTCTTGTTAAATCATCATCTTCTGATACGAAAAATGCAAAATCATTCATTCGAGTGCTTATATTTGCATAGAAAAAATAAGAATGATAATATGTATTATCCCAATCTTTTCTTTTAAGATATGTCTTTGTGATTGATTCAATTTTATAATCTAATTTAGGTATAGTTGTTTCTGCACTTGTTGTTTTACCTTTGTAATCAACTTCTATTCTATAAGTCTCACCTTCTTCTGGTATAAAATTCTCATTAACCCAATAACCTAACATCGAATAAGATAATTGGAAAACTTCATCATCGTTGATTATTCTTACATTTGCATCTTTAATCAGTGAGTTGTTAGTATCTCCTTTATCTAAAGGTGGAATTGTACGTCCTATATGTACAAAAGAATAATTCTTTGAAATATAAGGGTACTCAGTTAATCCTAAATCATTGAATAATACAGAACTAATAACTACTTGCTCTTTGTAAGGCAAGTCAAAATCTACATCTTGTTCACAAGAAATTAAAAATATAATTGAGATAGAAATTAAAATTATTTTTTTCATATTTTTTCTTAATTTAAAATTCAAAACTAAATCCAATTGTTGGAATTATAGGAAATAAAGTAATCTGTTTTAACTTTTTAGTATTTGTTTCTTGTCCAGTATTTGGATCATATTTATAATCGTTTCCAATATACCAAGCAAAAGGATTTTGTCTGTTATAAGTGTTGTAAGTATTAATAGATAATACCCAAGGAAGTCCAAACCATTCATATTTATACATTAAGTTTAAATCTAATCTATGATAGTTTGGTAGTCGTTGTCCATTTCTATCAGAATATTGGTATTTACCTCCCCAATATTGTCCATTTTCATCAATATAATTATTGCCATTTACTCCTAGACCTTGATATGCACCAGTAGGCATTGTATATGCTTGCCCAGTTGCTAATACCCACGCCGCTCCGAGTTCCCATTTTTCATTAATTTCATAAGTAAGAGCAATAGAAATATCGTGCCTTCTATCATATCGAGGGTAGTAAACATTCCCATTATTTAATTCTTCAAATTTTCTTTGAGTTTTTGCATAAGTGTATCCAACCCAACCAACAAAATTACCGATTTTCTTTTCCAAAAAGAACTCTACTCCGTAAGCCCAACCAACTCCTGAAGTAAACTGATCTTCGAGAGGAATTCCAAGGGTAAATTGTGCATCTTCTTTATATTCTAATAGATTTTGCATATCCTTGTAATACCCTTCTATATTTAGTTTCCAAGAATTATCACTACCGAATTTAGTATGAGTTCCTACCACCACTTGAGAAGATTGTTGTGGTTTTACTTTGTCAGTCGAAGGGAACCATAAATCAGTAGGTAAGTTAATATCATTTCGTACAATTAAGTGTAAAAATTGGTTAGCTATAGCACCTGCTGCTATTAATGAAACATTATCATTTAATTTATAAGAGGCGGATATTCTTGGTTCAAATTTTAAATAATTACCTTGTTGGAAATAATATAATCTTGTTCCTAAGTTAGTAGAAAACCTATCATTTATATTCCATTCATCTTGAATAAATATTGCTGCATCCATTGAGTTTATTTTTCTTGTTCCTATTAAGTCATTCTCAAAATCTTCATTAAAGCTTGTGTTAACTCCAGATTCAAAAGCATGATTAGTTACTTCTGCACCAAATTTGATTAGGTGATCATCTATTCCGAAGTATTCACCTTTTCCTTTTAAAGTAAAGTCTTCAATTTCAGAAAGAGTTGAGAAAACTTCTTTGTCATCACTATCTCCGTAATCTTCTACTATTTTTAATTTAGAATTATAATTAGTGTAAATAGCAGAAAAATTAGTAAATAAAACTGGACTTGCTATATGTTTCCATCTTAGGTTTAGAGTTCTGTTTCCCCAACCGAAGTCAATTCCATCATCGCTAAATTCTTCATCAAAATTTAGTACATCTCTTCCAAAATAACCTGAAGCATATAATCTATCATTCTCACCTAATTTTACATTTACTTTACCATTCAAGTCATAAAAATAGTATTGAGGCATTTCACCAGAACTCATTAAGGAAGTAAGTAAATCAAAATAAAATCTTCGCCCAGAAAACATAAATGTTGATTCATCTGTGATTGGTCCTTCCACTGTTAATTTTGAACTAATTAAACTAATTGCACCTTTTCCAGATACTTTTTCTTTCGTTCCTTCTTTCATATACATATCAATAACAGAAGATAATCTTCCACCATATTCAGCAGGCATTGCACCTTTAATTAATTTAATATCACGTAAAGCATCTGCATTAAAAGTAGATAAAAAACCAGCCATGTGAGATGGATTATAAACAATTACTTCATCGAGTAATACTAAATTTTGGTCGGGAGAGCCACCTCTTACATACAAGCCAGAAGACAATTCGGAAGCAGAAGCAACACCAGGTAATAGTTGAAGTGTACGGAAAACATCAACTTCACTACCAAATTGAGGCAATTTGCTAATCATCGTAGGAGATATTTCAATAGAAGAAATTTGGGCAGTAGGAGAAAAGTCTTTTTCAGCATAAACTTGCACTTCATCGGTCAAAACAGAACTAACTGCTAATTCAATGTCAATTCTTGCATTATTTTCAGTAATTTTAACTTCTTTATAATAGATATCATAACCAATGCTACGAATAACAAGCCCATATTTACCATTTGGTACGTTTGCAATAGAATAAAATCCATATTGATTTGAGAAAGCACCTTTCAAAGGCGACCTTTCTAACTTATTACCATTAATGAGAGTATAGTCAGACGAATCAGAACTTTCTGAAAATTTATAAATAGCAGCAGTTGCACCAATTACAACTTCACCACTACTTTTTTCAATTATATTTCCAGAGATTACATTCGCAAATGATTTGCTATAAAGCATAAAAACAAATAGGAGCAAAAATATTTTAAATATCATATATATTCCAAAAATTCTATTGCTTTGTAACGTAATTAAATAAAATTGGTTGCAGAGTTAAATAATTTATTTGTAAAATGAAAAGTTTAAATTAAAATGAAATTACTATAATTATATTTGCATATCTCATAAAAATTCTGCAATTTTGTCCTAACATTTTGGCAGTAAATTAAAAGAAAATGAATAGTTTTATAACACAAGAATTAATAGATTACTTAAAAATTAAATTTGGTATAGTTGGCTTTAATGGTCCGATGGGAGATGTAATTCAAGCTTTAGTGCAATCTGCTCCTACGGACTTATCGATACTTATCACTGGTGAAACAGGCACAGGGAAAGAAGTTTTTGCTAATGCAATTCATGGATTATCAAAAAGAAAGAATAAGCCATTTGTATCTGTGAATTGTGGAGCAATTCCTGAAACTCTCCTCGAATCTGAACTTTTTGGACACGAAAAAGGTGCTTACACGAGTGCTGACAGCAGCAGAAAAGGATTTTTTGAAACCGCTGACAAAGGAACAATATTCCTTGACGAGATAGGGGAGATGCCTTATGGTACACAAGTAAAATTGCTTAGAATACTTGAATCTGGTGAGTTTACTCGTCTTGGCTCTGCTGAATTAAAAAAAGTAGATGTTAGAATTATCGCTGCTACTAATCGAAACCTTGAATATGAAGTTCAAAAGAATAATTTCAGACAAGATCTATTTTTTAGATTGAAAAATGTTCACTTGCAATTACCTTCTTTGAATGAACATCTTGAAGACATTCCAATATTACTTGATTACTTTATTGAAAAAATATCTAAAAAATTATCAATTACGGCTCATCCAATTGATAGAGAAACTGTTGAATTGCTAAAAATTCAGCATTGGAAAGGGAATGTTCGTGAATTTAAAAATTTGATTGAAACTATTATAACTCTTGAAAAAACAAGCGATATAACACCTAAAATATTGAGAAAGTACCTAACACCTGCTTTACCACCTTCAACTGAGTTTGCTACAAGTCAGTATACTCCAGTTAGATATAATGAACCCACAAGCAACGAGTCAGAACTTGGATTGATATTTAGAACCTTATTAGAGATTCAAAATAGTCTTAATGAAGTGAAACATAATGTTTCATTAATAAAGAATGACGTATCTGAATTGAAAGAAGATTTTGAGAAGATGCAGTATGAATATAAGATAATAGAAGAGAAAGAAATTGATACTTCAAACTTAGAAGATATGACATTAGAAGAAATAGAGAAGATATTTGTTAAAAAAGCACTTGACAAGTTCGATGGAAACAGAAGAAAAGCGGCTGATAGTCTTGGTATGAGCGAAAGAACTCTATACCGTAAAATTACAAATTGGGATATTTCTTAATGAAATCACTTTTGAAGTGGATTATTATTATTTTGCTTATAGTAATTGTTATTTCGGTTTATTTGGAATATCGAAAAGAAAGCAATGCCATTGAAACAACTATAACGAACGTAAATACAATAGAAAGTATCGATTTATTAGAATTACCAGATGATAAAAATTTGATAGAATACAAAGCATTTCATTTGTCATATAATGAAGAATATGAACAAGCTAACTGGGTTGCTTACAGTTTAACATGTAAAGAAACGAAAGGTAGTGTTAAAAGAACCAATAGATTTAGAGAGGACAGCAGAATAGTTACTAATTCTGCGGAAGATGATGACTATAGAAATTCAGGGTATGATAGAGGTCATCTGATGCCTGCTGCAGATTGTAGTTGGGATTTGGAAGTTATGAATGAGAGTTTTCTTTTTTCTAATATATCTCCACAAGAGGCGAGCTTTAATAGAGGTATATGGAAAAAACTAGAAGACAGAACTCGTGAATTAGCGTGTATATATGATAGTATATACATAATAACTGGACCAATATTTACGAATAATATGAAAAGAATTGGAAAGAATAAGGTGGCTGTACCAGAGTATTTTTTCAAAGCATTTTTAAATTATAGAAGCAAAGAAGCAGTTGCTTTTATAATTCCAAATAGTAAAACAGATATGAATATTTGGGAGTTTGCTATCTCAGTCGATTCTTTAGAATCTCGTTTATCTTTTGATTTATTTTATAAATTAGATGATGAAATTGAAAGAGAAATTGAATCAAAAGTTAACTATCAGCATTGGTTTGAGCCAATAAACTAAGTTAAAAATATCAGATAAGAGATATGCAGTACGAGTAATGAAAGAAAAAGTTATTTTTTTATTATTGATTTAATAAAAAGATTAAAATAATTTTTCAAAATATTAAAATAGTTTAGAATAAAACTATCTTAAACTATATTATTAATAAATAAAGAGATGTCGAAAATCGGCAAATTCAGACTAACGCAGTCGTATATAATGAAGATTAAAATATTTTAAAAAATCTTTGTTTTATTTGAAATATGTTTATTAAATTTACGAAATTTTAAAATACAAAAAGAAAAAAGTATTTTAAGTATTGTCCAATTTTAGCAAAAAACTTGGTAGGTGAATGAATAAAAGAGCCCTTGATTATGCTTTGAAAATAAGATTACCCATTACTGTTGTGGTAATACTATGTTCGTTTGCTCTTACTTTTTATGTTTCAAGACCAGAAAGAGACGGTCTTGGCTATCAACCCGAACAACCTATAAACTACTCTCACAAACTTCACGCTGGTGAAATGAATATTGATTGTCAATATTGCCACACTGGTGTAGAGAAAACGAGACATGCAATGGTTCCTCCTGCGGAGACTTGTATGAATTGTCATAAAGTTGTTAAAACAGATAGTCCAGAAATTAAAAAGTTAAGAGAGTATTGGGAAAAAGGTGAACCAATTCCTTGGAAGAGGATTCATAAAGTTCCTGACTATGCTTATTTTAACCATAGTGTTCACGTTAATAAAGGTATTGACTGTGCTCACTGTCATGGTGATGTTAGAAAGATGGATAAAGTAGAGCAAGTTCATTCATTTACTATGGGTAATTGTTTGGACTGCCATAGAAACGCTCACGAAAGAATGCCTGAAATTGCTGAAAACATCAATAAAGGTCCTGAAAATTGTAATGCTTGTCACAGATAAGAAAAGATGATTATGAAAGATAATAGAAGAAGTTTCTTTAAAAAAATTACAGGCGGAGTGCTTGTTACTGGTTTATTCGCATTCAATCCGATTAAATCGATTTCTAAGTCTTTTGTCAACGACGAGGAAAAATTTGAAGTAAAGATTCACCCTAATGCAGTGAAGAGAAATGCAAGGAGTGGTAAATGAGTAATAATGAAATGAAGAAAAAAAGTGGCGTTAAGCAACTTCCTAAAATAGAAAATCCGGAGCAATTTTTTAACCTTCCAAGAACTGAAGAAGGTCAAAAAGAAGCTAAGAAAAGTAAATATTGGAGAAGTTTAGAAGTATTAAATAATCCTGAATCGAAAGAAGTACTTGATGCTAAAAAGGTTGAATTCCCTTTTGGTGAAGATCAAGCAATCAATTTGGATAGTATGTCTTCTGTTAACAGAAGAAAATTTTTAGCTTTAATGACTGCGTCAGGTGTCTTTGCAACTACAGCTTGTACTGATTACCAAGATAAAGGCAAGATTATTAACTATACTACTAAGCCAGAATCTGTTCAGCCAGGTGTTGCTAACTACTATGCTTCTACTTTAAATATAACTGGAAACTCTTGGGGTATTTTAATTAAAACAAGAGAAGGAAGACCTATCAAATTAGAAGGTAATCCTGAACATCCAGTAAATCAAGGAAAAATTAGTAATCTGGCTCATTCAACTATTGTTAATTTGTATGACCCATCAAGATTAAAAGCTCCTCAAATCAAAGGAAAAAAAGGATTAAAATTAGTTCCTTTTGAAAAAACAACTTGGGAAGATGCTGATAAAGCAATTGTAAAAGCATTAAATGATGCTGTAAATTCTGGAAAAGAAATTGCAATTTTATCCGAACAAGTATTGTCACCTTCTTATGCAAGTCTATTAAATGATTTCATAGCTAAATATCCAACTGCTAAAGTTTACGGATTTAATACATTTAATAATGATGTTAAAAATGCAGCTTGGCAAGAAACTTATAACACTACAGATTTATTCCCTTCAATTCAATTAGATAAAGCAGATGTAATTCTTTCTTTAGAAAATGATTTCTTAGGGGTAGATGGCGATACTATTGAAAACACAAGAATGTTTGTATCTCGTAAAGATATAAACAATGTATATGGTTTCAATAAAATGTATTGTGTTGAAGGAGCTATGACATTGACAGGTGCTAAAGCAGATTATAGATTTAGATTATCTCCAGAAATGCAATTTGAATTTGTTGCTGGATTAATTAATGAAGTAATTAAGAAAGGTGCATTGACTGCAGATTCTTCTGCTTTCTCATCTTATTCTTTAGATAAATTTATAAAAGTAAATGGTTTTCATGCTCAGAAAATTGGATACCTTGTAGATGATTTAATTAAATCAAAAGGTAAATCAATTGTTTTAGGTGGAAGACATCTACCAAAAGCAACTCATATTGCTATTAATTACTTGAATCATATACTTGGAAACACTGAATTATACAGACAAGATAGTATTCCAGTTTCTTATGGTGAATTCAGTAAAAATGGTGATTTTACTAATTTAGTAAAAGATATGAATGCCGGAAAAGTTGGTGTTTTAATTAACATTGATACTAATCCAGTATTTAATATGCCAGCAGATTTGAATTTTGCTGATGCAATCCAAAAAGTTAATACTGTTGTTACATTATCTGAACAAGAAAATGAATCAACGGGATATTCAACATATTTATTACCTACTAATCATACCTTAGAATCATGGGGTGATGCACATGCTAGATCAAATGTGATGTCATTGCAACAACCTGTAATTTCACCTTTGTATGATACAAGAGAAAAGGAAGCAATGCTTTTAACTTGGATAAATGGTGGTAGCGAGTATAGTTTTGATATTTATTACAACTATGTTGCTAATAAATGGAAAAATGACATTTACCCTAAATTTAATTCTGCTGTGAATTTTGAGACTTTCTGGAATAATACACTACATGATGGTGTTGTAACTATGAAGTCTTCAACTGAAGCAATATATGAATTTAATACTTCAAGTCTGTCTGGCTTGAAGCCAACTAAAAAAGAAAATTATACTGTTGTATTTACTGAAAGCCCTACTATAGGTGACGGTAAATATGCAAATAATGGATTTTTACAAGAGACTCCACACCCTATAACTAAAGTAACTTGGGATAATACAGCTAATATTTCTATCAATACTGCTAGAAAATTAGACTTAAAATTTCAAGATATGCTTGAATTAAATTTGAATGGTAAAACAATCAAATTACCTGTTGTTGTTCAACCAGGTATGGCTGATGATCTTGTTCAAATTGATTTAGGTTATGGTAGAACTGCAGCCGGTGATGTTGGAAACGAAGTTGGATTTGATGTAAATCAATTTATGACTTCTAATGGAATATCTCCTTGGATATTTACTGGTGCAAAAGTAAGTAAAGCAGAAGGAACTTATAAAATTGCCTCTACACAAGAGCATCACCAAATGGATGAATTAGTTGGTGAAGCAATTCTTGGTGATAAAGCATATAAAATTTCAGAATTCCATATTGATAGACATATTATTCAAGAAACGGAATTAGATACTTATAAAAAAGATAATGATGTAATAGCAAGACATAAGCACGCAACTAAGTCTATCATGGCAAACCATGAATATACTGGTATTAAGTGGGCTATGGCTATTGATATGAATAAATGTACTGGTTGTAATGCTTGTATTACTTCTTGTAATGTTGAGTCAAACATACCAGTAGTTGGAAAAGAAGAAGTACTTCACGGTAGAGAGATGCAGTGGATGAGAATGGATAGATACTATAGCGGTGATGAAAATAACCCTAAAGTTAGTATTCAACCAATGATGTGTCAACATTGTGATAATGCTCCTTGTGAAAATGTTTGTCCAGTTGTTGCAACTACTCACTCACCTGACGGTATTAACCAAATGGTTTACAATAGATGTGTAGGTACAAGATATTGTGCAAACAACTGTCCATATAAAGTAAGAAGATTTAATTTTTATGATTTTAGAGACAATCTTGCTAAAGGATATTACTATGCACAATCAATGCAGCAAATGTATAATCCAGAAGTAACGATAAGATCTCGTGGTGTTATGGAAAAATGTGATTTCTGTACATCAAGAATTGCAGATGCAAAATCAAATGCTACAAAAGATGGAAGAGAATTCAAAGGTAGTGATGTAGTTACTGCTTGTCAAGAATCTTGTCCAGCTAATGCAATTTATTTTGGAGATTCTAATGATCCAAATTCAGAAGTATCTAAATTAAGAAAACATGATTTAGGATACCATGTATTAGAAATATTAGATGTAAAACCAAATGTAACTTATATCGCTAAATTAAATAATGTTATTCCAGAAATAGATAATTCAGAGGGACATAATAGTGCACACTGAAACTAAAGATTACGATAATGACTTAAGGATAGCGCGTCCAATAGTTGAAGGAAAAAGAACCCTAAAACAAATTGATGATGCAATTATAGCTCCTTTAGATAGACTTCCAAATATTAAATTTTGGATAGCAATTAGTTTTACTCTTACCTTGTTAATGGTTGGTGCAATTGCATTGGGCTTGTCATTTTACTACGGTACAGGTTTATGGGGAAACAATAACCCTGTTGGTTGGGCTTTACCAATCGTAAACTTCGTATTTTGGGTAGGTATTGGTCACGCTGGAACTTTAATTTCGGCAATTTTATTCTTATTAAGACAAAGATGGAGAAATGGTATTGCCCGATTTGCAGAGGCAATGACTATTTTTGCGGTTATAACCGCCTTGATATTTCCTATTATTCACACTGGTCGCCCTTGGGTTGCTGCAGTATATTTATTGCCTTATCCTAATCAGCACAGTTTGTGGGTTAACTTTACATCGCCTTTATTATGGGACGTTTTTGCAGTATCAACATACTTTACAGTATCATTTGTATTCTGGTATGTAGGACTTATTCCCGATTTTGCAGTATTAAGAGATAGAGCAACAGGTAAAATTAAAAAATTATTATATTCTGTATTCTCATTAGGTTGGAGATTCTCTAACCGTCACTGGAAACATTATGAAATGATGTATTTGATTTTAGCTGGTATGGCAACTCCCTTAGTATTATCAGTACACACGATAGTATCTTTTGACTTTGCCGTATCTATATTACCTGGTTGGCACACAACTATATTTCCTCCTTACTTCGTTGCAGGAGCGATTTTCTCTGGATTTGCTATGGTTCAAAATTCATTAGTTATAATTAGAAAAATATTTGATATGGAGGACTTAATTCCAATTAGTACTCTAGAATTAATGAATAAAATTATTTTATTAACTGGTATGATGGTTGGGTATGCTTATACAATGGAATTCTTCATTGCTTGGTATTCAGGAAATCAACCAGAAACTTTTGCATTCGTAAATAGAGCCTTTGGTCCTTATGCTTGGGCGTATTGGATAATGTTCTCTTGTAACGTATTTATACCTCAACTATTTTGGTTTAAAAAAGTACGTAGAAATTTATTTTTGATGTTTATTATAGCAGTATTTGTAAACGTAGGTATGTGGTTTGAAAGATTTGTAATTACAGTTACTTCACTTTCTCGTGATTTTTTACCTTCAAGTTGGGCATATTATACACCAACAATTACTGACTTTGCAATTTTAATAGGAAGTTTTGGTTTATTCTTTACTTTAGTTTTAATATTTGTTAGAGTATTACCTGCTATTGCGATTGCAGAGATAAAAGCAGTAACAGAGCAAGGGCAACCATCTCATACTCATTTACATATTGGTAACGGAAAATCAAATGAGGCACATTAATGATTAAAGAAAATTTATATGCAATTTCTGCTCTTTTTGATACTCCTGATAGTATAATGAAAGCAGCAGATAATATTTCAACTGAATATAAAAGATTTGATGTAAATACTCCTTACCCAGTTCACGGTATGGATGACGCAATGAAACTAACACCTTCAAGAATTGGTTACTTTACAATTTCTATTGGTTTGTTTTGCATGTCTTTTATGCTTTACTTTATGTATTGGAGTAATAGTGTTGATTATCCACAAGTAATTGGTGGAAAACCATTTTTTGCTTTTCCAGCTTATGTTCCTATTATGTTTGAGATAACTATTTTAACTGGGGCTGTGTTATCAGTTGCTATGATGATTTCAGTTCTTTTTAAATTTCCTAACAATGCACACCCTTTACATGATTCTGGCTATATGAAAGCAGTATCATCTGATAAGTATGGTATTTATGTTGAAGCTAAAGATTCAAATTTTGATTATTCAAAATTAGAAAAACAATTTAAAGAATTAGGTGCATCAAGTGTGTCACCTATATATTATGATGAAGAAGAAGTTGATTGGAAACCTAATACTTGGGATCCAAAATTTGTTATTGGAACTATTGGAATTGCTATATTAACATCATTTTCTGTTTATATGCACATGAATAAAGTATTATTTATGGTGCCATTTGATTGGATGATGAATCAAGAAAGAGCAGATTATGGTGAAACTTCTGAGTTTTTTGCTGATGGATATTCTATGAGAGTTGCACCAGTTGGAACAATAGCAAGAGGTTTTATTCCTTATCAATATGATTCTCCTGACAGTGCTTCCAAATATATGACTAATCCTACAGTTGCCTCAGAGCATAATTTAGAATTAGGTCAAAGAAAATTTTTAACTTATTGTTCTCCTTGTCATGGTAATATGGCTGAAGGAGCATCTAGATTAAAAGGTAATATGCCTCCTGGTCCTGATTTAAGAACAGAATTTTATCAGAACTTTACTGATGGTAGATTTTATCATACTATTACTAAAGGTAAAGGAATCATGGCTGGGTATGAATCTCAAATAACTCGTGAAGAAAGATGGGCAATTATAAATTATATTAGAACATTACAAAAAGCATTTGGAACTCCTGTTGTAAAAACAGAAGAAGAAATTGCTGAAAATTCTGAAACTAAAACGGAGGCATCTGAATAATGGGAGCTTCAATAACAGTTGAATACGTAAAAAAAGCATTACCTTCTGGACTAATTAAATGGTCTAGCATAGGATTAATCGTTGGCTTAGCTCTTGTAATATTTTCTGCAACTATGGATATGCAAAGATTAGCATTTTCATCATTGTTAGGATATATGTTTGTTATGAGTATCGCAATGGGAGCTTTATTCTTTATAGCATTAGATCACATAACTGGATCTATCTGGAGTACTCCTTTTAGAAGAATTGCAGAAATTCTTACAAATGCGATTTGGCTTGCACCGATAATGGCTGCACCAATTTTATATAATATATTTTTAGAAATGGGTGGACATGGTATGTTTGATATGTACCACTGGACACATGATGCAGTTGTTGCAGCAGATCCATTTTTGTCTCAGAAAGCACCATACCTAAATGAAAGTTCTTTTATCTTTAGAACAGTTTTAATTTGGGTGTTAATGATTATATTTAAGTTTATTTTAGTTGGTAATTCATACAAACAAGATAAAACTTTTAATCACAAGACTAATAAAGTAAACGCTGCTTTTTCAGCTATATTTATGGCAGTATTTGCAGTATCAATTACTTTAACAGCAATAGACTTTATGATGAGTTTGGAACCACATTGGTTCTCAACTATATTTGGAATCTATTATTTTGCTGGTACATTTGCATGTATAGTTGCGATGATTACTTTAATTGCAGTAAACTTTAATGAAAAAGGATTAATGATTGAAGGTATTAACAAAGACCATTACTATTCTTTAGGCGGTTGGATGTTTGCTTTCACAACATTTTGGATGTATATTGCCTTTTCACAATTTATGTTGATATGGTATGCTAATATTCCTGAAGAAACATTTTGGTATATGCCAAGAATGGAAGGTACTTGGGCTTATTTATCTATAGCTTTAATCTTTATTAAATTCTTAGTACCTTTTGGATTAAGCATTCAAAGACCTTCTAAGACAAATCCTAAGAGATTAAAATTAGTTGCTATGTGGATAATTGGTGCTCATATATATGATATATGGTGGGTTTCTTATCCTACATATTCTCATTTGAAAGAAACACATTCTCCATTTTTTGGATGGCAAGAGTTAGGGTTTGTATTGTTTGCAATTTCAGCAGTATTCTTTGTTTTTGCAATTGCAGCAAAAAATAAAAATATTGTTCCTATTGGTGATGCCAAAATGGAAAGAGCAATAAACTTCCATTTATAATATTGACAAGGATTAAATTATGTATAAATATGAAGATGAAATAGATTTTAAAGATGTATTAACTAATCCAAGAAGATGGTTTGGTCTATACTACTTATTACTTATCGTTGGTATTGTATTAGGTGGAATCTACTTTCTTAAAAATATAAATAATATATATATGAACAGTGTAAATAACTCAGTTTTTATGCCTGATTCAGTTGATATTGATGAGTCAAGTGCATTTATGATTGAAACTGCTTCGAAAGATATATTTGCTTCAAACGTAGATAAAGCTGCAACTATTCGTTCTGCAGTTTATGATATTGAAAAAATGTATTCAGATAAAAATTGGTATGCAACAATTGCTGATACAGAAAAAGCTGTTACTTCTTTCGCAAACTCAAATGTTTGGAAAGGAAATAAAGAATTGTTTACAAAACTAATAATTTCTAACATTGGTCATAATGGGTTTAATTCAAATTATACTGAATTGAATAATGTAGAAGTTGACGAGCTATACAATACTTTTTTAGTGTTATTATAATTATAACACAAAATATATACACCTATTAGGTGTGAAAGAAAGGTCTTATGTTTTTTTTATTATTGTTCTTAAATTTAGTATTTGCTAGTCCGAAAGATTCAATAACAGTTGGAATTGATGAACATTTAGGAGAATTTATTGATACAGAGTTAAAAGTAGTTAATTCTACTGGAGATACTTTGCAATTAAAAGACATTCTAACTAAACCAACTGTACTTTCATTAGTATATTACAATTGCCCAGGTATTTGTAATATATTATTAAGTGGACTAAGAGATGTTGTTGAACGAGCCGATATGGAACCAGGTGTTGATTACAATATACTTTCATTAAGTTTTAATCATAAAGAAGATTACCACTTAGCCAGGAATAAAAAGCAAAATTATATTGCTGGGATGAATAGAAAAATCAATAAAGATGCATGGTACTGGGTAGTTTCTGATAGTGTTTCTATAAGAAAATTAACAGATGCTATAGGTTTTAAGTTCAAAGAAGACATTATTGAAGAAGGTAAATTAGATTTTTTACATGCAGGTGCTTTAGTATTTATATCACCTAAAGGTAAAATAACAAGGTATTTATTCGGAACAGAATTTTTACCATTTAATTTAAAAATGGCTGCAATTGAGTCAGCCGAAGGTAAAGCACAACCTACAATAAATAAAGTTCTTGAAATGTGTTTTAAATATGACCCGGAAGGTAGAGGTTATGTTCTAAATGTTACAAGAATTTTTGGTGTAATTATAACATTAGGAGTAATAATATTAATATTAGTACTCACATTATCTAAAAAGAAAAAAACTACTGAGGTAGAAGCATGAGCGATGTTTCAATAGATATTAATAAATCTTCGAGAGAAATTCAAGAAGAAAATCATAATAAAGGTGAATATACTACCTTTTATGATGTTAAAACTAAGTATAAAGGAATTTTATCTTGGCTTTTAACTACCGATCATAAAAGAATTGGTTTGATGTATTTATATAGCTTGATGGGATTTTTCCTTGTGGGATTAACATTAGCATTTTTAATGAGATTTGAAATGTTAACTCCTGGTCCAACTATAATGGACGCTCAAGAATATAATTCCGCTTTTACATTACACGGTGTAATAATGGTATTCCTATTTATTATACCTGGTATCCCAGCTGTTTTTGGTAATTTTATTATGCCAATGCAACTTGGTGCAGAAGATGTTTCTTTCCCACGATTAAATTTAATGTCATACCATTTATATTTAATAGGTGGATTTATGGCATTAGGTTCTTTAATATTTGGTGGAACTGCTATCGATACTGGATGGACATTTTATGTTCCTTATTCCTTACGAACTGGAGCAGACGTCATATTACCTTTAATGGCAGCATTTATACTTGGATTCTCATCTATTTTAACTGGTCTAAATTTCGTAGTAACGATGCATAGAATGAAAGTTAAAGGAATGGGAATGTTTGATATGCCTCTATTTTCTTGGGGATTATATGCAACAGCTTGGATTCAAGTAATTGCAACTCCAGTTATAGGTATCACAATAGTATTAGTTGTATTAGAAAGAGCATTTAATTTTGGTATATTTGATCCTGCATTAGGTGGTGATCCAGTTTTAATGCAACATTTATTCTGGATATACTCTCACCCTGCAGTTTACATTATGATATTACCTGCATTTGGTGTTATGAGTGATGTTATTGCTACATTTTCTAGAAGGCAAATTTATGGTTACAAAGCAATGGCTATTTCTATGATGGCAATTGTATTTGTAGGGTATATGGTTTGGGCTCACCACATGTTTACATCTGGTATGAGTGACTTTGCAAGAGCAATGTTTTCATTCTTTACTTTCCTAGTTGGTGTTCCTACTGGTGTTAAAATATTTAACTGGTTAGCAACTCTATGGAGAGGATCTATTAAAATTACTGTACCTATGTTCTTTTCACTTGCATCAATCTTTTTATTTTCTATTGGTGGTTTGACTGGATTAGTTTTAGGTGCATTATCTACTGATGTCCATTTACATGACACATATTTTGTTGTAGCCCATTTTCACTATGTAATTTTAGGAGGTATTCTAACAATGTTTTTTGCGGCTTTCCATTATTGGTTCCCTAAAATGTTTGGAAGAATGTACAATCAAAAAGTTGCAATGTTTGGTGCAATAATGTATTTCATTGGTGTAAATGTACTTTACTTCCCTATGTTTATTATGGGTTATCAAGGTATGCCAAGAAGATATTATGATTATTTACCTGAATTTCAAATTTATCATGTAATTTCAACTGTTGGTTCGTGGATATTAATTACTGCTATTTTAACGATGATAATAAATTTATTTTATGCAATTAAAAATGGTAGAGTAGAAAAAGGTAATTATTGGGAAGCAATGACAATGGAATGGGAAGATTCACCTTCACCTCCACCATTATTAAACTTTGAAAAAACTCCAGTATTTAGACATGGACCTTATGATTACCCAGATTTTTCAGATGAAAAAATAGAGGAGGCAAAATAGTGAGTGCTGTTTCTGAAACACATGATAATCATCATCACGATCATGCTGGTCATGGATATGGTGATAATTCAAAATTATATATTCACATATTTAGAGATGACTTAGGTTCTAAAGTCGGAATGTGGTTATTTTTATTCACTGAAGTTTTATTATTCGGTGGTCTTTTCTTTCTTTATTTTGGATATAGAGTAGCTGATCCTCAAGCTTTTCATGATGCAGCTCTAAACTTAGATGTTATGCTTGGTGCAGTTAATACTATAGTTCTGTTAACTTCGAGTTTAACGATGGTTCTTGCTATTGTTGCAATCCAAAGAGATTCAGTTAAATTATCGCTATTTTATTTAGCCGTAACTATAGCTTGTGCTTTAACCTTCTTAGTAAACAAGTATTTTGAATGGTCAGCTAAAATTCATCATGGAATCTATCCAGGTTCTGATCATGTAGCTGAAATGCCACAAGGTGAAATATCATTCTTTGGTTTATATTATTTAATGACTGGACTACATACATTTCACGTAATAGTTGGTGCAATTATTATTGCAGTATGTATGGTATTCATCGTTAAAAAACATATCAATAAAGACAAATACATTATCTTAGAAAATAGTGGTCTTTATTGGCACTTAGTTGATTTGATTTGGATTTTCTTGTTTCCATTATTTTATTTATTACATTAATTTAAGGATTGATTAATGTCTAATCACGCTGAATTACATGAAGAAGAGCATCACGAAGAACATCCAGGTTATGGATTCTATACTGCTATTTGGATTGGCTTAATTGCACTTACTGGATTAACAGTTGCTATTGCAGGTGTTGATATGGGAATGTACACTGTTCCTTTAGCATTATTAATTGCTTGTATTAAGTCAATGTTAGTACTTAATTACTTTATGCACGTAAAATTTGATAACATATTAGTTAAAGTATTCGCTGCTGGCTGTGGAGTTATTATTGCATTAGTAATAATATTCTTAGGGTTTGATGTATTTATAGGGGGTTCTTAATGTTTAACTCAATTTCAAAATATGCAGATCAAGTAGATTTTGCAATGATGTATATAATGGTAATATCCGTAATTATGTTACTGGGTGTTACCGCTGTTATGCTATATTTTGTATATAAATACAGTCATAAAAGAAATAAAAAACCTATTCAAACACATGGTAGTGCAGCACTTGAAACTGTATGGATTGTAGTTCCAACTATAATTGTAATTTCAATGTTTTATGTTGGTTATGCTGACTTTGATACAAATAGAGATTTATTAGATGATCCTGATTATGTTATTGGAGTAATGGCAAAACAATTTGACTGGGATTTTAATTATGAAAATGGTGCTAGTTTAGATACATTATATGTACCTGTTAATAAAACAACTAGATTTGATATATCATCTTATGATGTACTTCATAGTTTTTATATACCATCATTTAGAATCAAAGAAGATGCTGTACCTGGAAGAACAACACAATATGCTATTTCACCACTAGAAATTGGTGTTTATGATATTACTTGTGCTGAATACTGTGGTGTAAGGCACTGGAATATGTACACTAAAATTAAAGTGTTATCTCAGGATGAGTATGATAAATGGTATGCTGGATTAACTAAATCTTTAAGTGAAGATACAAGTGAGCCAGTAAAAGAAGAAGTTGTTGAAGAAACAGAAACTACTGAAGAAGAAAAAGTAGAAGCTGAAGAAAACAAAGAAGAAGTAACACATTAATAATCTTTTTTGAAAGGTGCATATCATAATATATGCAAAGTTATATTGAATACAATAAGTTCACTTAATTTTAAAGATCTTCTTAAATTATATTTAGATTTATCTAAGATCAGAATAACAGTATCAATTACTATTACTTGTATAATAGGATATCTGTTATTTAGTAGTTCTTTGACATATTTATTACTATTTGCTGTAATTGGGACATTTTTCTTATCAGCTGGTTCATCTGCTTTAAATCATTATCAAGAAATTGAATTCGATGCATTAATGGATAGAACAGCTAAAAGACCTATGGCTTCGAAAAGTATTAGTTCAACACATGGATTTATATTTGCAATAGCATGCGCATTAATTGGTTATTTAATTTTAATGTTTTATGTAAATGAGATGAGTGCATATTTGGGCTTAACAGCTCTTTTAGTTTATAATGGTATTTACACTCCATTAAAGAGAAAAACAACATTAGCTGTATTCCCAGGTGCTATTATTGGAGCAATTCCACCTATGATAGGTTGGGTAGCTGCAGGAGGTCATGTTCTTGATATTCAGATTTTAGCATTAGCATTTTTTATCTTCTTTTGGCAAATACCACATTTTTGGTTGTTAGTACTTGTCTATGAAGAAGATTATCGCAAAGCTGGTTATCCAACTTTGACAGATAAACTTAATTTACAGCAATTGAAACGAGTAACATTTATATGGATTTTTAATTTAGCAATATGCTCTATTATATTTCCTTTTTTTAAATTAACTCAGAGTTTAGTAGTAAGTATTATATTTTTAATTTCTGGTTCATATATGATATGGGGTTCAAGAAACCTTTTAACAGAAGAATATGATAAGAAAATTATTAAAAAAACTTTTTTGAGAGTTAATCTCTTTGTATTGATAGTTTTATTCACTTTAATTATCGAAAAATTAGTAAAATAACAAAGGTAAGGCGATTAATATGATGTCTTTGGAAAATTTGGCTTTGCCAGTATCAGGTTCACACATAAGTTTGCTAGGGTTTTTATTGCTTTTAGCACTTATTTCTTTTACTATTTATACTGGTATAGTGTTTGGGAGTATGATTTTATCATACATCTTTAAGAAGAAAAACAAAAAGTCTGGGAATGATTTAGAATTAAATTTTTCTCAAGATATTATTAATGTTATTACTACAAATCCAACAACTTGGTTTGGTTTTGGTTTAATGCCATTTTTAGCTATTATATTGATGTATATTCAAATGGCTGGTGGTCAGGGTATTAATTCTGTTAATATATTAATCGTATCATTTTTGTTTTATGCAGTAGGTATTACAGTAATTTATTTCTACAAAAATTCATTACATTTTAATATGCTTTATTCTTTATATGAAAATCGTAAAGCAATTGCTAAGGATGAATTTAAAGAAGGATTAGCTGAAGAACAAAATAAACAAATGAAGATTCTAAATCATTCAACTGGTTTTTGGGGATTAACATTTATGTTTATTTCAATTTGGTTATTTGCAACAGGTACTCAATACGCTGTTGATCAATCAATGTGGAGTGCATCAGCAATAGAGAATATGTTCTCTTTTTCTGTAATCTTTAAGTTGACTCAGTTTATAGTTGGTGGAGTATCCATGGCTGGAGCAACTTATGTATTCTTGAGATATTTCTGGGATGGTGGATATGATTTTAAAAATAATGAGTATTCAGAATATGCAAGAAAAACTGCTTTAGGATGGACATTAGTTTCTTTGGTATTCCAACCATTATTAATGGCAATAGTTATTGGATATGCAGATAAAAGTACTGTTTCAAGTATGGTTTATGTAGGTATTGCAGTTGCAGTAGTTCTATCATTTATTGGTAGCCATATTCTTTATACATATTTAAGAAACAATGAAACATCATATTTAAAATATGCTTATATGGCTGTGATTGGTGCATTTATTTTCTTTGCTGTTTCACAACAATCAAATTTCAAAGAAGCAAATCATGAATATTTAACTTATAGAGTACATGAATTTGAAATGCTTGAGTTAGCAAGAGCAGCAGAAAAATCTGGTCCAGTTGAAATTGATGGTGGTGAGATATATAAAACAAGATGTTCTGCGTGTCATAAATTTGATGTTGCGCAAATTACAGCTCCTGCTTATGCAGATGTTATTCCTAAATATGCTGATAATATGGAAGCATTAGTTAACTTTATAGCTAATCCAACACCAAGAGGTAATATTGACCCTAATGGAAATAAATATCCTCCTATGGCAAATCAAGGTTTAAAGAAAAATGAAGTAGAAGCAGTTGCTAAATACATTGTTGACCAATTAAATGGTGAAAAATAATCATCAAGATTAAAATACAATTTGAAAAAAGAAATCACCTTCGGGTGATTTTTTTTTATTTATAAAAATACACTTATATTATTAATGTCTAGAAGTATAAATACAATTTAGGTATTATATTTGATAAAAGATTAGTTAATTTGGCACTTTTTGAAAAACATATATTTGTAACTTTTATTAAAAAATAGTGTTATTTAATAGTAAATGAAAAATATCGAAGAATATTCAGACGACGAGTTATTCCAAATTATGCGTAGCAAAAAGGGATTACACGATGCAGCTTTTGGTGAAATATACAAAAGACATTCGCCTCGTGTTTTTGCTTATTGTAAAAGATTTTTGGGCGGTCGAGAAGAAGCAAGAGATATATTTCAAGAAACTTTTATTAGTTTTTTTAAGTCTGGTGAACAAGATAGAGAAATGACAAATGTTCCTGCTTTTATTTTAAGAATCGCAAGAAATTTATGTGTAAACGCTCTTAAAAATAAAAACATGAAATTTGTTCATGTAAGTTATGAAGATTTTATGGCATTTAACGAAGAAAAAAGTTACGAAGGCGATGAAGAACTTTTAGACTTAATTAACAATGCACTTGACACACTTCCTGATAAATACAAGGAAATGTTTATACTAAGAGAGTATGATGGCTTATCTTATGCCGATATAGCCGCTGTAACTGATGAAACAGTTGCAAATGTTAAAGTTAGGATCCATAGAGCAAAACAAAAAATAAGAGAAATTTTAGAACCTTATATTAAAGAAATTGACAAAATGTAAGGATTTTGTAACATTTTTAAAGAATTATTGTTATTAACAGTATAAATGAATGAAATAAACAAATATAACGCTTCAGAAATGCTGACTCAATACATGGATGGTGAACTTGATCCATCGATGATTCCTGCATTTGAAAATGAGCTTTCTACTAATTCAGAGTTACAATCTGAATATAGAGAGATGCTTGCTATTCGTGAAGCTGTTCAAAAAGATGTAAAGAAATTAGTCCCACCTTACGAGACTACAGCTACACTTTTCGAATCATTAGGAATTTCATACACTTCTTCTATTGCTACTTCTTCATCAGTTGGTATGACTGTTTGGCAACAGTTAATGATGCCACTTGTCGCTTCTTTAAGTGCAGCATTACTTACAGTAGGTGCTACATTTGGGATTGATTTCTTTAAAGATGCAGAAACTAATACTGAAACAGCAAGAACAACTCAACAAATATCTAACAAAGATAACAAGCTTGAAAAATCTGAATCAATAATTAAAGATAAATTAAGTAATGAACTTGAAGAATCTACTATAGTTGAAAATTTAAGCGAAAGCAAAGAAGTAAAACCAATTACTAATACTTCTAATAATAGAGCAAATAAATTTAGTAATATAATTACTCCGAAATCAAGTATAATAAACAATGATATTATAGCAGAACCAATAGAATCTAAAGAAATTAAGAGCAATAATCCAATTATTGAACAAGAAATATTTAATATATTCCCGAGTGAAATAATAACAAATAATATCACTATTGATCAATCTAATATTGGAAGCAAACTAAACTATAACTACAACAATCAAAAATTTGAAAGATATTCATCTGGAATGGATTTTAATACTATTGCAGGTGGTGGAAGTTTAAATCAAATTAGAATTGCTCTTGAATATAATTTATCAAGCAGTAAATTCTTTGATAATACAATAAATTCAATTGGGATAAATTTTTCTACAAATCTATTCTCAGATACATTTGCTTCAAATAATTTTGTATTAGCAGCTGATTTAAGACATGAATTTAAAGGATTAATTAATAATTTTACTCCAGTCATATTAGCTGGTGGTGGCTATGATTTCAATTCTTCATCTCCAATATTGAGATATGGTATAGCGGGAATTGTAAATTTACCAAGCAGCTTCCAACTTGAAGGACGATACGAAATCAACTCTCTAACTAATCAGAATATTAATTTACAACAACTTAATTATACTAAAAATAATCAAGGTCAAGTTGTAATATTGATAAAATATAATTTCTAAATTTTAATAAAAAAATACCTGAAAAATATATTATAAAATTGGTGTTAATATAAATAATACTTAATTTAGATTTTTATATTTTTACAATTCTATGAAAGACTGCATATTATTTGTTGATGACGAGGAACTACTTCTTTCTTCTTACGAAATGTTGTTTTTAGACGATTATGATGTCTATTTAGCAAACTCGGCAGAAGAAGCATTAACTTGTTTAGAAAAAAGGAATTTCGCAGTAGTTGTTTCAGATTATGATATGCCTGGAATGAATGGAATAGAATTTCTAAACTCAGTCCGAAAGCGTTACCCCGACACAATTAGAATATTACTAACTGGTTTTAGCGATATTAATATTGTAGTAGAGGCAGTTAATGAAAGCAATATATTTCGATTTTTAATAAAAAATGATGATTTAAGTAAAGTAATTAGTGCTGTTAAAGATGGTATCAATATCTATAGAATTATCAAAAATGAGAAAAAGCTAAAATTAGAACTTGAAGAAGCATATAATGAAATAAGTTTAGATTTAAAGGCAGCAGCAACTCTTCAGCAAGAGATTCAACCTGCACCAAGCTCATTCGCTGGATATACATTTTCGACACTCTACCTGCCCTCTAAAACTCTTTCTGGCGATAGTTACAATTTCTTTCAGATAGATGATACAATCGTATATTATGTTCTTGATGTAACAGGTAAAGGTGTTCCCGCTTCAATGATTTCATTTGCTATTAGTAGATTAATTAATTCTGATAAAATACCAAACAATCCAATCTTAAATTTTAAAAATAACAAGTATTTGACTAAAAGTCCATCTGATGCATTGCAAACTTTAAATCAAACTTTTTTAACTAAAAATGAAGACATTCAGTTTTTTACAATTTGTTATGGTACTATTGATATATCAAATTCAATCACAAAAATTGCAACCGGTGGACATAGAAAACCAATTCATATCAGTAATGATAAAGTTGAATTTCTAAACCTAAAAGGTATGCCTATCGGATTCTTGAAAGATGTGAAAATAGGTGAAACAAAGTTAAAATTAGCTAAAAATGATAAACTTATTTTATATTCTGACGGTCTTCCTGAATTAACAAATGCAAAAGGAGAGATGTTCGGTGAAGAAAGATTACTTGACATTTTCAAAATAAATTCAGATGCAAATTCAGATGAATTAATTGACATAATTGATTTTCATATCCAAAACTGGACTGAAGGAAGCAAACCTGACGATGATATTACTGTATTAACTATTGAAAAAATATAATGTTAGAAACAGTTGTTGCTTTTGACAAAGATATATTCTACTTTATAAATACTCAGTTAGCAAACCCACTATTTGATGCAATCATGCCAATAATTACAAAAGGTAGAGTTTGGTTGCCTGTCTATATTGGATTATTTCTTTATCTAATATTTTTCAATCATTTAAAAATATTAAAACAAAACAATATAAAATTAAATTCAAATTATTTTAAAAACCTAATAAAATATAATAAACTTGGATTTTCGATTGCAATTTTATTAGCAGTTGCAGTAATTTTAGCAGATCAAATATCAGCTAATCTTATTAAAGATATAGTAGGAAGACTTAGACCTTGTAGAGAGTTAGAAAATATTAATCTACTTGTTCATTGTGGTTCTGGCAAATCATTTCCGTCAGCACACGCAACTAATAACTTTGCGGCAGCACTTATACTTTCCCATTTCTTTAGTAAAAATAAATATTACTTTTATTCAATTGCTACAATCGTCGCATTATCAAGAGTTTTCGTTGGCGTTCATTATCCAATAGACATCACTGCAGGTGCAATTCTTGGAATACTTATATCAACATTCTTATTGTTTGTTTTTAATAGATTTATTAAAGAAAAAATCAATCACTCATAAACAAAGACAGCTTTTCCATCTTCACATTTCACACCTTTAGGGCCTCTTGGAATACTACAATCTGATACAGCACCCCATTTTATATTTAGCCGTTCATTTTCCTTTGTATATTCTTCTACTAATTTTAGAAAATGAACAGTATCTATTTTAGAAGAATAAGCAATAAATCCTATTGGACCGCCACAAGCTTTAGCACCATAAGCTGTAAAATTCCATTCTGACGAATCTTCACAATCCACACTTTCAGATAATTCTTTTATTTCTAAATATCTTTCATTTAGATTAGCAAAATCTTCTTCTTGCGAGTTTTCCTTTTTACAAGAAGTAAAAACTAAGATAAAAAGTAAAAATATTGTTGTTTTCATAAAAATAACGCTATAATTAATTAAAATTGACTACAAAATTAATAAATGAATTATCTAAAACGCTTCACCAATAAAGAAGTAAATTCCAAAACCTTCTTGAGTATAAGCAAAATCTAATCTAGTATAAATATCTTTCCTTTGAAATAATAAATATCTCAAACCGCCACCTACTGACCAAGTGAAGTCATCATTCCCAAGACTATTAAAATTAGGAAAAACAGCTCCTACACTACCAAAAACTGCTCCTCCCAATCTCTTAGTAAAGGGTAATTTAAATGGTAAAAATCTCAATTCAGTTTGGGCTGCTATTTGGTTTAAATCTCTATATCGACCTAAATAATAACCACGCATAATTGACTCTCCACCCATTAATGCCATTTGATTAAAAGGAACATCTCCCCAATTGAACTGGCCTAATAATTGATTCGCCCATACTATTCTTTCATTCAAAGATTTATAAATTCTATTATCTGATATAATAGTCGAAAAATTATAATCACTACCCCAAATATCATCTGAATGCAAATAATAAAGTTCATTAAATGCACCATCTCTAACATTTAATACATTATGCCTTGTGTCATACACAATACCTAAACCAAGCCCATAATTAGTAGAACCATCTATACCTATAATATTAGGTTTCGGATTATTTTCATCAGAAATAAAATCTACTTTGCTGAGAGAATTAATATTAAACTCTAATCCAACAAAAATATCCTTATAAATATTTTTTAATAAACTTTCTTTAAGATTAAATTGAAATCCATCAATTCTACCAATATAATCTTCAGGTGTGTCTGTACCTATTCCATGATAAAACAAAGGAAAACTCTGAATACGCAATCTACCAAGAGAAATCCAGCTATCATCTTGTAAATAGAGAGCATGGTCAAACCAAAAACCAAACTGATTTTCTAAAGTATAAAAAGAAAAACCATTAACTTCGCTAAGTCGATTATTAGTATCGTTATTAGCATAAAATAGTAAAAGAGAGTTAATACCAAATTCCCAACTTGTTTCAGGTGAATAAGCTATTGTAGGATATAAAATTAATTGTGGTTCATTAGTACTTATCGTATCCAGAATAATACTATCAATATATTTTTTTACAAGTCCTCTTAAATCCTTTTTCTTTTCTTTTTCATCAGCAACTATATCAATTTGAAATAAAATAATAAAAATTGAGACTAATTTGTACATTTAAATAAATATTGTAAAAAAAATGATTTAATAATAAATAAATAGTTTACCATTAAAGATACGTAATAATTACAATATTAGTTTATAATTTCTTTTTATCATTACAAAATAATAATGGCTTTAGCCAAAACTACAACATTCTTTCGTCATTCAGAGCGAAGCGAAGAATCCATATGTATTGGTAGGGGAAATTCATGAATTTCCCTTACTTCTTGCCTATCCTGTCATTCAGAGCGAAGCGTGGAATCCATTTTAAACGATATTAGAAACCTTCCGAAGGTTAAAACTAAATCCCCCAAAAACCCTAACGTCATTCTGAGGCGAAGCCGAAGAATCTCCCAGAATTGCCAACGTAATTCTGAGAGAAATAAAAATTGCATCTTTAGATGCAAAATGTTTGTAAACAACAAAACCCCACCAACCCAAAAGCGCCTTTAGGTGCAAAATATTTCTTACAAACCCACCCCATATCCTTAAAAATAAATAAAAACAAAACAAAAATATATTCACAATATATAACTTTATAAATAATAGAAACACCTTAAATTCGCCAAAATTCAAAAAACAATAAGGCGATTAAAATGTCCGTAAGATTTGACGATAGACACATAGTAGAAAAATTAGTAAACCATCCACCAAAACAGAAAAACGAAACAACAGAACAATATTACATGCTTCTGGACTATCTAAAAATGGGTTTGCCAAGAAAAATATCCCACTTAGCATCAAGATACAAATGTAAACCATACACACTTTATGCTTTTGCAAAAAAATTCAGATGGCAAGAAAGATCAATAGATTATGACAGAAACGAATTTGAAACAATGAAAAGCAGATTACTAATGCAATTTCAAGAAGAAAAGATGGATGCATTACAACAATTCGTAGCCATACAAGAAAGAGCAAACTTATCAAGCGATAAAGTTCACAGAACATTATATAAATGGGATACCAATCCAATAGACCACGATATAATAAAAAACAAAAGACAACACGAAAAACAAGAAATCCAAACAATGTATATGGTAATGCGATTTTTCGAATGTTACGTACGACTAACAAGCAACATAGATAAACAATTTAAAAACATCGAAAACTACGCACCAAACGCAGTAGATAAAAGCGATTTCAACTTATTAAACACAGATAAATATAAGGCACAATTAGAAGAACTCGAAAGACAGCTCGCCGCCATAGAGCAACTCGACATCGAAGACCAAATCAAAGAAATAGACAAAATCGAAATAAAATAATATTTTATTGAGTGTATTTCCTCAAAATTCCCCTCGGTCATTGAGCGTAGTCGAAATGTAAAATAGGGGTGTCGCAGCAGCGACGGTGTATTTCTTGCTTTCTTTCGGCATATCTTCAAAACAAAAACAACCAAAATGACAAATGAAGAACAAATTAATATATAAAAACGACATAAACTAACAATAACTTAACAATCAAAACCATGAAAAGCAAACAAAAAATCACTAATTTTTTTTTAGACCTAATTTTTCCTCCCTTGTAATACATTGCGACAAAACTATTTACAAGAAAAGTGCAAAAACCAGAAAACGAAAAAATTAGTAATTTTAACAAAACACAAAATAATAAACACAAAATTGCGTTCACTTCAAAACAATGGATTCATCTCTTCGCTCTGAATGACGAGAGAAACTGAATATTTGGCTAAAGCCATTTTTAATATGTTTACAAGTCCACCAGTTAAAACTGGTGGCTATTCATAAAGAAATGGATTCATCGCTTCGGTTTGGATGACGGATTTCTCGACTACGCTCGAAATATCAATGATATATTCTTAACATAAAAAAAATTAAAATAACATTTTTCTAATATTTTACATCAAAATTCATTTATAGTTTATATTTTCTTTATTTTTGTAAATATTATTTCAGCAGAAAGGAAAAAATGATTAAAACAAAACGAAGATTAATTAAAGAAGATAAGAATAATCAAGAGATTAACAACACATCGGTTATTACTTTGGGGTGTGCTAAAAATTTGGTTGATAGTGAAAGATTTTCGGGTTTACTAAGAAAAAATGGAATTGAGATTATTCCTAATCCTGAAGAAGCTGAATCTCTTATCATCAATACTTGCGGTTTTATCAAAGCAGCTAAAGAAGAAAATATTAACGTAATTCTTCAAGCCGCAGAATTAAGAAGAAAAAATAAATATAAAAAATTAATTGTAACTGGTTGCTTGGCAGAAAGATATAATGCAGAACTAAAGCAACAAATTAAGCACGTAGATTACTTCCTTGGAGTAAATTCAGACGAAAGAATTTTGAAAATACTTATGGGTGATAGAAAGTATGAGTTGACAGGAGAAAGAATGCTTTACACTCCTTCGCACTTTGCATATATGAAAATCTCCGAAGGTTGCGACCAAAAATGTTCTTTTTGTGCTATTCCTTTGATGCGTGGCAAACACGTTTCTGAACCAATTGAGAAATTAGTTGAAGAAGCTAAAAGTTTGGCAGCACAAGGAGTTAAAGAGTTAATTATCATAGCACAAGACTCAACTTATTACGGATTAGATTTATACAAAAAACGTGCATTACCTGAGTTACTTGAGCAATTAGTTGAAGTAGAAGGAATTGAGTGGATTAGAATTCAATATGCTTACCCAAGAAAATTTCCTATGGAAATAATGGAAATGATGGCTAAACATCCAAAAATTTGTAATTACATTGATATTCCATTACAGCACGCATCAGATAAAATTCTTCGTTCTATGAGACGTGGAGTTAAGCGTCAAGAAATGGAGGATTTGCTTTTATCATTTAGAGAAAAAATAGACAATTTAGCGATTCGTTCTACATTTATTGTTGGTTACCCAGGCGAAACAGAAGAAGATCTTGCTGAACTACTTGATTTTATTAATACTGTGCAGTTAGATAGAGTTGGTGTATTTACTTACTCTCAAGAAGAAAACACAGGTGCACATATCTTAGGCGATAGTTTATCTCAAGAAGTAAAAGACGAAAGACGTGGTCAAGTAATGTTACTTCAACAAGAAATCTCATTAAAGAAAAACACTGCTAAAATTGGTTCAACTTTAAAAGTTTTAATTGATGAAGTTTTGGCAGATAAATCAATTGGTAGAACAGAACATGACTCACTAGATGTAGATAATATCGTAATATTTGAAGGTGAAACTAATCTCAAAGTTGGTGAATTTGTAGAAGCAAAAATCATTGACGCTGGCGAATATGAATTATATGCTGAAGTGTTTGAAATTTAGAAAGAAAAAAAAAAGAGAAACATCTATAGTTTCTCTTTTTTATAAAAATATAAATTTCAATTAATTGAAATAAAATGTAATACCAACTGAAGTAGTAAATAAACCAATTGTAGTATTGGTTGTTTCAGATATATCTTTCATATCTATTGATATAGCTGAGTAGCTTAAGCCAACAGTTGAATAAATAAAGACTGATTTATAAATTTCAGCTTGAGCACCAATACCAATATTAAGACCCATTACTGAAGAGTCTAAATTTTCATCCTCTTCTCCTTCATCCAAAGATAATTCATTTGGGTTACTTGCATAAGCAAATCCAACATATAAATATGGATCAACATTTTCATTGTCTTTTAAAAAATATCTACCATTTAAGCCAAAAGTCATCAAACTCATGTCAATTTCGTCATCTTTTTTAGTATCACTATCATATTTAACTACTGATGACATAGATAAATATCCTAAACTAACACCTAAATCGAAATTAGAACCGAATGCGTAGTTAAGGTTCATTCCTGATCCACCATTACTAAAACTTGAACCAATTCCAACACTACCTTTAGGAAGTTGTGCTTCCAAATTATTCGCAGTAAAAGCCATAATAACTAATACAGCTGCAGAGAGAATAAATCTTTTCATATAAAAACCCTTAAATGTATTAAAAATATACTGCAATTTAATAAAAATAATTAAATATATACATATTTAATTTAAATAATTATAAAAAAAATAATGATTTGATTAATTGAATTCGAAATAATTTAGGAAATAATATTATAATTTGTTATTCTAAAGAATTTAGATGGTATTGGTTTTAAAAGAGGACTAAAAAAGAATTTCAATCTTACTGATAACAAGTAAAAATTTAACAAAAAACATACATCTTGAATCTATCTTATCACTTTTTTCATTTTATTAGTTTAGATTAAAATCAACTTTTCTTCAATTGACTACACCTATCATTTATTAATTTTTGTACTATAATATTCACCTAATTCATTAACTGTACTATCGTTAGATTGACTGAATTGATAAGGGTAACCAAAATAAATTAATGTATCATTTCGGAAAGCATAAAGATATTTTAGTCTTCCAGCAACATGGTCAATTTTAGATTCTACTATCATGTAATTGTTGGAATCATTTTCTAAGCTTACATTATGTTCTTTTTGACCGGATACTCCAATATCATCAAACTTTGCATAAGTTGTTTCAAATAATACAAACTTTTTATTTTGCTTGTAAACATAAGTAGAACAAGAAATAACAAGTAAAATAAAAGTGGAATATATTAGTGTTTTGATTAATTTAGTAGCCAAGAATGACCTCCGATAAAGTATTTCCAATTTCATTTATTTCAATGGATTCATTAATTTTGAATTCCCAAATAAAACCTTGAAAATGTAATTTGTTATTTTTATACAGGATGACATAAGGATAACTAAATGTTGTTGTTTCGGTTACTTTTTTATAATCATCATACTTATTATAATTATAATTCGGTCTATATTCAGTTCTTTCTTTAGAATATACTTCTAAAGGAATCATATATATGTCATAAAAATACTTTTCTTGCCCAATTTGAATAAGTTTAGATGTAGATGCTGCTTCATCAATTAATCTTCTTACATCATTCCTATCCAATCCCTTATGGAGTTTTGCAAACTTATTAACTCCAACTTCACGAAACTTACAGGAAGAAATAACTACAATCAATATAAAAAGAAGGACTAATTTCATAACTCCTCCGATACAATTTTAGCAACTTCTCTATTAATTAAAAAATTACTTCTTCTAAAATCTTCTAACAGACCGTATTCAAATAATTTAGAATCTTTTATTAAAAATACATATACATCATAAGTAGAGAAATAACTAGTTTGAGATGAAATAATTGTCATTTCTTGATAATAAATTTTATACTTTTCTCCTTCAAACTCGAAAGGATAAAACTCATCGTAATCTAAATTGAAGAAATTTACTATATTAGTTTCACTAATACCCCTATCTAATTGAGATAAGGTATTGTAATCATATCTATTAGAGAATGAACAAGATGACAATAGTATGGTAAATAATATTAATGAAATTACTTTCATAAAAATAATCTTTTTACTTTTTAAAAAAGTAAATTAAATAATTATTCAATAATTACAAAATATTAATTTTAACTTTACTTTGTCCTATTTAGAACATCATTAATGTTTTCAATTTTAAAGAAATTTGGGATTAGTTTATTTTTGTAATTTGGTGAATGAAAGGAAATTAATCTATTTCTTCCTTCTGCAAATAAACTTTTTTATTATTTTCAATAGTTTTCTTTAATTTAGAAAGATTTTCTTCTTCTTGTTCTTTGATAGTATTTCCTATAAAGGCAATTATAGAACTGAACATTATTCCATTACCCCTTACCGTAGTATTGGTTTTTATTTTCGTTTTTTCACCTAAATCTGCAATTGACATTCTATATTCCATAGTCATAAACTCACTTTCATAAGTCATTGAAATAGATTCCTCAGGTATTATATCCGTAATTGTTTCTTTAACAATCATTTGTTCACCGTTTTCAATAAAATAAACATTTGAAACTGAACCAACTGTTCCTGCTTCACCACTTATATGTTCAATTTTCTGAAATCCTGGCAACCATTCCGATAATTTATCTTCATCATTTAATACTGACCAAGTTTCCGTAAGTGGTTTATTTGCAACTATCTCATAGTCATAAGTTAAATCTGAACTAAATAAACCTACTAACAAAAAGCTTACAAATAAAACTGATATAATAGCAAGTATGTAAATAAATATTTTCATAATCTCTCCGTATTAATTATTAATTTTATTGACTTCGATTCTAATAAATTCTGGTAAATAACTTGGAGTACAATTTTTAGCTACCATTTCATCTTTGTAAAGACCAGTATTTTCACCAATAGCAATACATCTTGCTCTATATTTTTCCTCCCATTTGCCAATTTGACCAGCTGTATAATTCATTGCCCATTGAACAATTTCATTTTCACTTAATATGTTTTTCTCAATTAAATTCAATAACTCTTCGGTGTTTGCGTGATTTGTTTTTCCCATCCATCTTAATCTCGCTTGATAATACCAAAAGATTCTTCTCTGTATATTTGAATCACTCTTTTCCCAAGTTTCAATCAGAGCTATAGTTCTTTTATCTTTAGTAAGTTGGTTAGCCATAAACCAATCTGCTAATTGAATTCTTTCATCTATAATATGTTCTTGTATATCTTTATCTATTTTATTAATAAACTCTTGATTGATTTTTTTTACATCCATAATTAGAACTGCCAACATTCGAGGAAAAAATTTACCTGCTGACCAAAGTTCTAAAGATAAAGTGTGGTCTTTTTTGATATCCTTTGCGATTTTTCTCAAATCACCAAGTTTTGTATTATCCTTGTTGATTTGGTTATAGATTTCTAGTGCTTTTTCGGATATTTTCATGAGGATTTTTTAGTTTCTACTTATTATTTAATTTATCACAAAACAAAATTAGTAAAAAATAATTTACTTTCAAAATTCAACTATGTATATTATTGCAATTCTTTAATTTATAAATTCACCTTATCCTATTTAGAACATCATTTATATCTTCAATTCTAATGAAATTTGGGATTAGTTTGTTTTTGTAATTTGGTGAATGAAAGGAAATTAATTTGCCATTGGATATTTTATAATTATTACCATAATGATCTTTATTTTCTAATTTATTATCTCCTAATAAAAGTTCTGGATTTATCTTATCTTTAACTATCCAGTCTTCTCCTTTTTTCCTTACAAGACAATAATTAAATAAATGTATTGTTTCTGTGTCGTTTTTTTTAGGAATAGAGTAAACTACTAAGATATTATCTTCATTTAAAAAAGAGACATTATGAACCAAAAAAGTTTCATCTTTTGTTCTTTTCTTCATATCATAAAAGACTTGTGGATGTATGAAGTCCCCTTCATCATCCGTGCTTTCATAAGTTTTGCCAAACATATTTAATTCATCTGATTTTATATCAGAAGCATTATCAAATATATTCAAATCTATTTTTGATACATCGTCTTTATCTTTGAATAAATATATTTTATCGTCTTCTATATCAGAGTAAACAAATTGCCCTTTGTGGTAATCTATTATTGTTTTGGGTTGGATTTGAGTCCACTTGAATCCTTTTACGTTTGGGATGAAATTAGTATCAATTGGAATAAAAGTTGTGTCAATTATATTATTATTATTTGGACTTATTTTCCAAGTAAAAACACCATTGCTCTCTCTTAGTCGAGATTGATAGGAATCATAAAGTCCTACGATTGTATCGTTTTCAACAACTAACCTTTCACTAAATGCAGGATAATTTCTAATATACATTTCTGATAAATTATAGTCATATCTAAATACATATTCGCCATTAATATTATCAAATATTAATAAATTAAAATATAATAATAAATACAGTTTATTATCTCTGAATATAAAATCTTTAATAGAAGTTGCTTGTACATTACAAGTTACACCTTTAATTAAAGGAACATCTACATAAAAAGAGTCTAATTTATTATTCTCAAAATCTAATCTAAAAAATCTAATCTTACATGGTATTTTGAAGACATCTTCTGTTAGGTAAAAATATTTCTCGTCACATGATGTTTTTGATAAAAAATAATGGTGATTATCCTTTTCAAATTCAAAAATACTTTCTTTAGAATTAGAAATTGAGAAACTAAGAAGCAGCAAGAATAAGAATGATAGATATTTCATATTAATCTCAAGATTGTAATATAAATAATAACTATTACGACTAAGTACTTGATATGTTTTGAGCATAAAAAAAAGCCGACTAAAAGCCGGCTTTAAATAGAAATAAAAAATATCTAAAAATTATATTGCTGTTGCGATTACTAATGCAACTACTGACATTAATTTAATTAAGATATTAATTGAAGGTCCAGATGTATCTTTAAATGGATCACCTACTGTATCACCAGTAACTGCAGCTTTGTGAGCTTCACTACCTTTTTTATATACAGTTCCATCAATCTCAACACCTTCTTCAAACATTTTCTTAGCGTTATCCCATGCACCACCTGCATTTGATTGGAAGATTGCAAGTAATACACCTGATACAGTAACACCAGCTAATAATCCACCTAATGTTTCTGCACCGAATACAAATCCAACTACAACTGGAGCAGCAACTGCTAATAAACCAGGTAACATCATTTCTTTGATTGATGCTTTAGTTGAAATTTCAACACATTTAGCGTATTCAGCTTTTCCTTCTGCTGCATCATAAGTTTTTCTATCAGCATCAGACCATTTAGAAGAATCATCTCCTTTGGTTCTCATTATTTCAAGAGCTGCTTTTAAAGCAGGAATATCTTTGAATTGTCTTCTTACTTCTTGAATCATTGCCATTGCTGCACGTCCTACAGCATCCATAGCTAATGCTGAGAATACATAAGGAAGCATTGCACCAACTAATAGACCAGCCATAACAGTTGGATTAGAAACGTCAATAGAGATAATACCAGCTTGTTGCATAAATGCTGCAAATAATGCTAATGCTGTTAATGCAGCAGAACCAATTGCAAATCCTTTACCAATAGCAGCAGTAGTATTACCAACTGCATCTAATTTATCTGTTCTTTGTCTTACTTCTTTAGGTAATTCACTCATTTCAGCAATACCACCAGCATTATCAGAAATTGGTCCGTAAGCATCAACTGCTAATTGGATACCAGTTGTTGATAACATACCAACAGCTGCTATTGCAATACCATATAATCCAGCAAAATCAAATGCAACCATAATAGCTGCAGCAATTAATATAATTGGAATTGCAGTTGACATCATACCAACTCCAACACCTGCGATTATGTTTGTAGCTGCACCAGTCAATGATTGTTTTGCTATTTTTAATACTGGAGGAGTTCCTGTCCCTGTGTAATATTCAGTTACTTTACCAATAGCAACACCTGAAACTAATCCAGCTATAGTTGCCACAAAAACACCTAATGAAGTATAATCCTTACCATCGAAAGACCAAGTGCTTGGTAACATCCAATCAATTATAAAATAACTAATTAAAACCATTACTCCAGCAGCTCCAAACTCACCAATATTAAGTGCAGTTTGTGGATCGCCACCTTCTTTTACTTTCACAAAGAAAGTTCCAAAAATTGAAACTAAAATACCAATAGCGGCTAACATCAATGGTAAAATTACCGCTGAAATAGCACCGAATGGTAAGTCTAATGCGTCAAATGTAGTAAAGAATGCAGCACCTAATACCATAGTACCGATAATCGAACCAACATAAGATTCAAATAAATCTGCACCCATACCGGCTACATCACCTACGTTATCACCAACATTATCTGCAATAGTTGCAGGATTTAATGGGTGATCTTCAGGAATACCTGCTTCTACTTTACCTACTAAATCAGCTCCAACGTCTGCTGCTTTAGTATAGATACCACCACCAACTCTTGCAAAAAGAGCGATTGATGAAGCACCGAAAGAGAAACCAGTTATAACTGTAATTACTTGATTAATATTTTCAATAGATTCAAATCCGAATAAATTTGAATATAATAAGAAAAGTAAAGATAGACCAAGAACACCTAATCCAACTACACCCATTCCCATTACAGAACCACCTGTGAAAGCAACTGCAAGAGCTTTATTTAAACCAGTGATTGCAGCATTTGTAGTTCTTACATTTGCTTTTGTTGCTACTTTCATACCAATAAATCCAGCTAATGCTGAACTTAATGCACCAGCAACAAATGAAAGTGCTACTAATGGTGATGAACTATCACCTTGTGAGCTACCTTGCCAAGCAAGTAATATTGCTACAGCAATTACGAAGAAAGAAAGAACTTTATACTCAGCTCTTAAAAATGCCATTGCACCATCAGCTATAAACTTAGCGATGTTTTGCATCTTCTCACTACCTGGGTCTTGTTTTGATACCCAAGCAGATTTTATAAAGGTGAATAGCAGGGCTATAACACCACATACAGGAATAAGATATATAATTTGATTCATTATACAACAATGTTTACTGAAAAAATTAGTTAATTATATTTTCTAAATTCAAAAAATAAGTTCGCAATTTAACTATAAGATTTTAATTTTACAATATTTTAATTATTTTTTTACTTTCTATTATCTTTATTTATATTAGTTATATAGAAAAATAATTGCAAATTCCAATGTTTTAATCAGTAATAAATAGAACTTTTTGAAAAAAAATTTATAAAAAACTTGACACTTACCTATCGTCATATCCTATATTTTTAATTATTATTTAACAGGAATTAAATATGTTACTATATCAAATCGGTTATTTAGCCAAAAAATCTGGCGTAAGTGTTAGAACTTTAAGATATTATGAGCAAATAGAATTGTTATTACCAACGGAAATTAGAGAATCTAAATATAGGTATTATAATGAAGAAGATTTACTAAAACTTCAGCATATTCTATTTTATAAGGAATTAGGTTTTAAACTAAAAGATATAAAATTAATTTTAGATGATGATGACTTTGACCCTGTCAAATCTTTTCAAACTCAAAAGGAGATTTTATATTCTCAAAAAACAAAACTTGAAAGAATAATTAAAACAGTAGAAAATACAATTAAAAATTTAAAAAAAGGTAATAGTATGAATATAGATGAATTATACGAAGGATTTAACCACCAAGAAGCTAAAGAATACAGAGAAGAAGCTCTTTGGAATTGGGAAGATGAGGTATTAAAATCTGAAAAGTCTTTAATTAAGATGGATAAGAAAGATTTTACAAAACTTAAACAAGATTTTAATACTCTTTGGATTCAATTATCTAAAATTTCTAATGAAATTCCTAAATCAATGGAAGTTCAAAAATTAATGAAGGAACATTACAAAATGATTAAAATATTCTGGGGAATAAAGGATTATCAAAAGATAGATAAAGATAAGTATCTAGGATTAGGAAAACTATACATAGACGACAGCCGATATACAAAAATCGGTGAGGAAGAAAATCCAGAATTTGCTAAATTCTTATATAATGCAATGAAATATTATGCAGATGAGAATTTAATATAAAACACTAATTGTAAATTTGTTAGAATTTAGTAATTTTGTAAATTATAAAAATCAAACTGGGAAAACAAATGGAATTATATATCGATACAGCAAATCTAAGTCATATTAGAGAATGTGCATCTTATGGTTTTATATCTGGAGTTACTACTAACCCCTCTTTATTAGCGAAAGAAGACCCTAAAAAAGATGTAAAGGATATTATCAAAGAAATATATGCAACTGTTGGTGGACATTTATCAGTAGAAGTTAACTCTTTGAAAACTGACGAGATGCTAAAAGAAGCTGAAGATATTTTATCATGGTTTCCTGAAGCAACAATCAAAATACCTATGTTACCATCTGGCTTAGGAGCTGTAAGCGAACTTGCAAAGCGTGGAATACCTACTAATGTAACATTAGTATTTTCTCCAACACAAGCAATTGCTGCTAATAATGCCGGTGCGACTTATGTTTCTGTATTTATGGGTAGATTAGACGATATCGGAATGAATTCATCAGACGTATTAGACGATATTTGCGAGATTTGGAATGTAAACGAGTATGATTCTTCAATCATTGCGGCTTCGATTCGCCACCCAATGCACCTTTTAGATGCAGCACGTAGCGGAGCTCATATTTCAACAGTACCTTACAATGTGCTAATGCAATCTTTAAAGCATCCACTAACTGATTCTGGTGTTGCAGCATTTGTAGCTGATTATGAAAAAATGAAAGCAGCAAAAGCTGGTAAGTAATTAGATTATATTTTATCTTTCTGAATTTTTAAATTGCCCTGACTGATGTTAGGGCTTTTTTTGTAATGTTGTTTTTATATAAAGGAATTTAAAATGGGTAGATATTATTTGTAATTTTTACTTAACTCTGTAAGTTATATTTCTGTTTACTACTATTTGGTTTATTCGGTATTATAAAGTCAATCAATTCAAATTCAATAGCAGGTTGTAAATAGTTGTATAAAATGTAGGTTTATGCTTTATTTCAACAAGTTACATTAGTTCTACATTTGAATATTCTTTCTTCTCTATTATTTTAATCAATTTTAAACTTGTTCGGTAACTTGACCACCCTTCATAAAAGTTATTCGTAAAAAGTTTTCAGTGAAATTGAAAGCTTTTTTATTAATAAAATGGATATTATTGATTTTATTGTTACTGTTATTGTATTTGGCTGATATCAAATAAATTTATCATAGTATTATCCATTTACCAGTTGTTTCTCCATCTCTTATTATTTTCTTTTTCTTTTTTAAGGCATTGAGATGCTTTTGTATAGCAGATTCATTAATTTTTAACTTTACTGATAATTCTCTTCGTGAGATTTTTGGATTTATTATTATGATATTTAAAACTTCTGTTTGCCTATCTGTTAATTTAAATTTCTGACCACCTTCTTGACCACCCTCTTGACCACCCTTCATAAAAGTCATTCGCAAAAAGTTTTCAGTGAAATTGAAACAATTTTTATCATAAGTATCTAATATTCTTGGAATACCTGAACCTAATTGCTCCACTAACTCTAGGTCTTTGAATACTCTCATTATTTCCTTATTTCGTGGTATAGAATAACCTTCAAAAAACTCATCTTGACTTAATCCGTCAGGAAGTGAACCCGTAGATGTAATTTCTATTCTATCATCAAATATTTCAAATTTTGGAGGTACTTCTTTTGTAAAATCACTATGCACAAATGCATTTATTATTGCTTCTCGTAATGCGATGGCATTTCATAACCTTTCATCATGTCGATTTTTTGAAGTAATAGTTGAATTAGTTTTATTCTCAATATCGATTTTATTTAATACATTTTTTGTTGATTTTATTAACGAACAGTAACCATATTCATTACTTTCAATTAAAATTGAACGTGTCAATCCTTTATACTTTGCCACCTTTACAGAAAAATTATTTTCATCAGAAAGTAAATATGATACATAATTCAAATACCCATCTTCATTTAAAAGTTCTAAATTTTTTTTGAATTGTTTATTTAGAGGTTTACTCTTTTCTTGGTAATAAATACGAAGTAGCTCAAAGGATAAATCTTGTCTTGGAGATTTTATCTTACTTATTTAATTTTTTGTTCTTGATGCGAATAGTTTATCTATCATTGCTTGTGGCATAGGTTCCGAAGCACTACCAATTCTAATATAACTTCCTTTTTCAGTCATTCCAAATTTCTTTTTAAAATAAGGTTTTTCACTTCCGCTGGCAATAATTATTTTAAATACCTCTTTATTTTCTTTTTCTTCTAATATTACATCAAACAAACCCATTGCAGATGGTGAAATATTATTCTTAATTCTATCTTTAATTTTTAACATTAAAGAATCTGAATCTTGTACACCAATAATATTTCCTATCTTATCTATACCAATATAGACTAAACCACCTTCACCATAATTTAGAAAAGCTATTACTTCTTTTTCTAAATCAACTTCTGGTGTTAGTTCTACTTTATATTCTATTCGATTATTTTCTTTCAAATTAATTAGTTTTCTCTTTTATTACTATATTGTAAATTATTATTTATACTTCAATATGTAATTTTAAATTTTAAACTTCACTTAGTTTTATAATATTTTTTACAAGTTACAAATATTTAAAACACAATATAACGAGAAAAATTATTTTAAAAAAATATTATTTAATATTTAAAAATTGCTCTAATTTTATTTTAGAGCTTTTTTTTGTAACTGTAGTATATTTTGAAATAGCAGTTTAAAATAAAAAGGGAGGCATTGCCTCCCATGAATATTTACTTTATAAGTATATTCAGTTTTCTTTGTTTTATAATCCCATCTTTATTTGAAATTGTAAATACATAATGCACATTATCACCTGACTCAAATCCTTCACTCAATACTTTCTCAAATATATATTCATACTTAGAAGTATTGATTTTATTGTTAATAATTGTTACTGGCTTTGCATCATTAATAGATTCAGTTATTGAAAACTTAATTAATGGGTCTGATGATTTTTCGGTCTCAGCTTCGATTTTTACTCTTAAAGTATCATTTAAGTCCAAACTTGAATCTTCAAAGGTATAAGCGGATTCATTTTCAAAATTAATTGACATTTCATCAGATTCGTCTTCACTATCACAAGCGAATAAAGTAGATAATAATATTGCATATAATGCTATTTTAATTAGATTTTTCATCTTTGTTTTTCCTTAATAATTGTATAAAAATGTTAAAGTAACAACTCTTCCTTGATTGTAATAGCCAAAATACTTCAATCTGGATAAATTATCAAAATATTGTACATCTAAAAGATTTGTAGAATTTAATTGAATTTGATATTTATTATCCCAATTAAAATCTATTCCAATATTTATTAAATTATATGAAGAAGTATAGCTTTCGTAAGAGCTGAACTTAGTTTGTTCAAAGACATAATTGTCCTTCAAATATGTCTTAATTAGAAAATTATCATTAAAAATTTTAGTAAATTTTACTTCAAATTTTAATGAATTTGCTGGTATAAATGGAAGATAACTATTACCTTTAAATACACCACTTATGTTGGAGTAAGCAAGAACAATATTAGTGTTTTTTAAAATATTCTTACATTCCAACTGGAGTTCTCCTCCGTATAAATTAGCAGTTTTTTGTATGAACTCCTGAATTGGAAAACCAAACCAATCGCCATCTTTACTTTTTAGATAAATGAAGTTTTTTATTTTATTAAAAAATAAGGAACCATTAAGTGAAAAATTATCAAAATTAAAATTTAGATCTAAATTATTATTTATAGATTTTTCATTTTCTAAATTAGGGTCGCCTATTTCATAAACGTAAACTCCTTCGTGCAATCCATTAGAAGATAGCTCAACTAAATTTGGTACTCTAATCCCAGATGAGATATTATAATTACAATTAAAATTATCTTTGAAATAATTAAATCCAAACATAATATTATTAAAATATCTCCTCTGAAAAAATGGATCTAAATCCTTTTCTTCAGAATTTACTCCATTAGTATAAAGAGAATTAATTTGAGAATATCCTTGGCTTATGCCAAGCTCAGCTACTATAAAGTTGAAGTTTGCTTTTAAAACCCCAGCTATATTAGATTCAAAAGCCATTGCGTTAGGAATTATTTTTCTTTTTCCATAGTTTGTGTTTTTCAACAAATTACTATTAGAAGAAATTAAAAATGAATAAATATCATCTAATTTATAATTATAAATCAAATGAATCTGAGAACTTAATTGAAGCATTTTCAAACTAAGTTCATTACCACCTTCATTTTCAGCTCTATAATTTGTCTTTAATGAATAATTAATATCTAAAGACGATTTATCTAAATGAATAGAGTTCAAATTGGAAAAGTTATTCAAATTGACAATATGATGAGGTCCGTTCATTAACTTTGACCATCTATTATCAATACTTGTAAAACTTTCATAATCATTAAATATAAAACCATTTAATGAATAATTAGAATTAAATAAGTAAACTGATTTCCAATTATTTTTTATAAATCCATAATTTGTTTTGAAATTAAAATTACTAAATCTACTATTAAGAACTCGATTGCCATTTCCGTCATTATAATCACTATGCGAAATAAGCGAAGTAAAAATATTAAACCATGAGTTTTTATATAAATTAGAACTATTATATTCTAATTCAGCTCCACCTGTATTGCTATGTAAATTCATACAAACAGATTTTTCTGATTTAGGTATTTTATTCTTCCCAATATCCACAATATCAATTATCCCACCCAATGCTTCTGAACCATAAATAATTGATGCTGGTCCTTTAATTATATTAACATAATCAACACCAAGTTTATTCAAATTCATTCCGTGTTCATCTTGCCACTGCTGATTGTCAAATTTAAGTCCATTAAATAATGTAAGTATTCTATTCCCATAAAGTCCCCTTATCACTGGCTTTGTACTACCAGGACTGGTTGAAATCATAGCAACTCCATTGATATTAGTTAATATTTTACTAATATCTGATGTGTTTGAATAGTTTTGGTTTGTGATTTTTAACACTTTGTTATTTAATGAACTTAATATTAAATTACTTCTTTCTGAACTTACCATAACTTCTGCTGATTCATATTCCTTATTAGCTAATTCAATATTTTGAAAAAGACTAATTAGTTCAATCTTATTAATAAGTAAACTATCATTATATTTATTAATAATCATAAATGAATCACATTCAGTGTTTTTATTACTATCTAAAGATTTTAGAATATTTTCTTTACTCAAATCGCAAAGAGAATAGACGTTAATTAATTGATTTTTTGTAAAATCATTTAAATGAACTTGCCTTAAATCATTAGGAAGACATAAATAAGTTAGAAAAAAATAAATTAAAATAAATTTCATCATTATTTTAATCCCTTTAAATTTCTATAAACTTAATATTTTAGGATAAAATTAGGGGGGAGGAGAAGGAATATTAATAAATATTTTATTCAATTTAAAAACTGAATATGATAAATGTTCAATTTCAAAAAAACTATTTAATAGATTAATCTTCTTGAATTGAATATACTTAAATTTTAATAATTCAGAAAGCGAGAATGAAAGGTTTTTACTTTTATTAGGTCTTTGATTTGATACATATTTAGAAAAATAATCTTTAAATAAACTTTCAAATTTATCTTTAATACATTTTATTTGAACTATTTCTTTAGATATACTAATACTAATCACATCATACATAAAAGATTGGTAAATAAATTCTTTATCATTCACCCACTCTAATTCATTTTGATATTCAAGATTTGAAAAGTTAAATACAATATAATTAAGGTGGTAATCATTAGAAATCACATGTTGTTTGATTTCTCTTCTAACAGCCGATTTGTAAAGATAAAGCGTTAATTCTGTTAAATTAAGGGGGGATAGTATCGCAACAATAAATATTGATACTAATACTTTTTTGAAAATAATATTTGAAATTAAATTTATTATATCTTAATTCTTAAAATGTAAAATACAAACTTAGTAATCTTCTTAAATAAAACAAAACTAAAAAATTATGAATTATATTTAAAAAATGGTAAAAGATTTAAAATTGCCCTGACAGATGTTAGGGCTTTTTTTTGTTTTTATTAAAATATTTACTAATTTTGTTTGAAGCTAAACAAAAGTATTTTTCAATTTATCTTAAATATTATGAGTATCAAAACATTTTTTTCAAAGTATTCAGACTTTGTTTATAAATCTAGACTACGAGCTATGGGTATTGAATTTGCATTAATGTTTGTATTGCAATTAGCTGGTTATTCATTGGTATTTGATGGTGCAGATTTGGGCGATGTAATAGTAGCATTTGTAGTTGCTTTATTAGTAGGTGTATCAAGTGGCAATTTACTTTATGAATTACATAAGAAGAAAGGGTTAATTTGACCGGCAATAAAAAACAGCGAATTTAATAATATAATTAAAATGAATACAACACCTGAACATGATGAAAGAATCGCAAAAATGACCTTCGCTTCCATTTACCCTCATTATGTGAGTAAAGTTGAGAAGAAAGGTCGTACAATTGAGGAGTTGCACCAAGTTATAGAATGGTTAACTTCTTTTAATGATAAGAAACTATTCGAATTAATAGATGAAAATGTAACTTTTGAAACTTTTTTTGAAATTGCAATTTTAAATCCTAAGGCACATCTAATTAAAGGAGTTATTTGTGCTTATAGGATTGAAGAAATTGAAACGGCTTTAACAAAAAAAGTTAGATATTTAGATAAATTGGTTGATGAGTTGGCTAAAGGTTGGAAAATGGAAAAGATATTAAGAACTTAAGTATTTAGTATGTGTAAAGAGAAATGTAATATTAAAACAATTTGTAATATATTTTAAATTATTCTTTTAGTTTTTAGATTAAATTAGAAGCGGTAAAACACTTTTAAAGAATTTATTAATTATCCCACCAATGTAAAATAATCATAAGTTGAGTCATTATGGATTTGGATGATGCCAGCTCGGACAAGTGAGACTAAGGAGCGTTCTGCTCTGCGTTTAGATATGTTTACTAATTTGCAATATTCTTTTACTGTAACTCTTTCGTATTTCTCTAAGTAATTAAATAATCTTTTTTCATGTTCTGAGATTGATAGTTTTAATTCTTTACCAGATATTGGATTTTGATAGGTCATTAACCTTGCCATTTCAGAGGATGCTTCTATTGATTTTTCGCCAACTCTTATGTAAGCTCGTTTTTTAGTGATATTGTTTTCATCAACGATTATTACTTTATGTGGCTTGAATTCTGAGTTTGGAACAATAGCTAATACTATTTCTTTTTTGTGTAATCTAAATGATAAAATTTCTAAATCAATTGTTGGTTCAATATGAAAGTAAGCTGCAGTCTCAAGTATGTTCTTTTCAGTTTTTTCGGAATGAATACCATAAAGTTTTTTATTATCATCAACTCCTAAAAAAAGATAGCCACCTTTTGTATTTGCTAAAGCAGAAATTTCTTTAGCAAGTTTAACAGGACCGGGAGATTTTCTTTTAAACTCTACTGTGGAAGATTCGCCACCATCTATTATTTTCAGAATATCATCCGTAGTCATTTTAATCCTTTTCTGAATCAAGTTTATTACAATAATTACAAAAATATAAAAAATATTTCTTTTACTTTGTTAGTGTGTAAAAATTGTTATAAAAGTTGCCAAACAGTTATAACAACAATTTAGCAGAAGTTATTCTTATAGAAAAGTGAGAAGAATGATGCAGTTTGCGGAGCAGTTTCCTGATTTACAGATTGTGTCACCGTTGGTGACACAATTGAGTTGGTCGTATTTGGTAATGAATATTTCTTAATAAATCTACATGAAAAAATTAATAATATCTCACAATTAAGAAACTATTTGGGGTGTTTTATGAACTTCGTTTAGTGTAAATAATGTCAAGTGAAATATACGGTCTAAAATTGTTGTATTAATCGACCGCCTGTTTAGTATTTTTTTAATGTTTTGGGGCGCTTAGTGAAGGTGGCGTTAAAAAACACTAACATAGAATTTAACCACTCACCTATATTATTATTTATAGCGTTTCAAATTGGCACAAAACAAACTATTACTTATACAAATTGTTTGCAAGAGATTTATCTTCAAATTTAAATAATAATTGTTCAGGATGAGAGATAACTTTTAATTTTGAAGTTAATTGTGATTTATTACTTTTAATTCTAGAGTTCATTTCAGAATTTGAAATACTATCTTTTAACATAATATTTGACAAAAGAGCTTCATAAACAGCATTTCGATTGGTTTCTCTTCCTCCAACGTGATAAAAATGTTCTCTAGTAGCAATATAACTATTTTTCCAAACTGAAAAAACATATTCGTTTGTTCTATATTTATTACTCAACCAAGTTGAAAGAATAAATTTACATTGTGATTTGTCCAAACCATTTTTCAAAATTATTTCTTCTTCCTCAGACCAGCTATCAAAATAATCTACATGTCTTCCAATGTATGGAGGGTCTGAATAAATAAAATCTGAACTTTTTAATTCTAATAAAGTCTGATTAAAATCTTGTTGTTTAAATTCATAATCACCATGTTCAATGATTTGGGAAATGTTCTCTACTTGATTAGTTATTTTAGTAACTAATGCTTGTGCAAAGCGATTTGGTTTTTTACAAAAGGGAACATTGAAACCACCTTTTTTATTAAATCGCATCATTCCGTTAAAACAAGAACGACTTAAAAATAGAAAATCTAAAGGATTCCCAAACTCGTTAAATCTTTCTCTTACAGCATAATAATGTTTTCCTTCCGTTTCTAAAAGTTTTTGACCTTCTTGTTTTAGAAAGTTCTTTACTATTATACTTGTTATTTCCTTGTTTTGTATTGCCTTGTAAAAATTAATAAGGTGTGGATTGCTATCACAAAGTAACGCTTTTTTGGGGCGAACATTGAATGCAACAACGCCTGTTCCCATAAATGGTTCAACCCAACGGTCATAGGATATTTCTTTTACGTTTGAAGAAATCCATTCGACAAGTTTTGTTTTGATACCTTGAGATTTTATTGGTGGGACAAATATTTTCATTTTTTCTTGTATTTTCTTTTAGATTTCATTGTATTAATTTTATCCGAACTCATTCCTTTAAATTCAAGAAATTCTGTCAATTTGGTTAGCTTTTTATAATTACCTACTTTTTTTGGGTCAGGAACTTTTATAACGCCTTGATTTATCCAATATTCATCAAATACTTTTTCTCCAAGATTTTTAAATACACCGTTTCCTTTAAGAATATCATCTATGTATTGAATGCTGCCTATATTGGCAGTATTTCCGCTACCGCCTTTGTCACTCGAAATCTTCCACTTTTCTTCAGCGAAAAAAACAAGGTTTTTAATTACTGAAGTGATTTTATCTAATTCATTTAATTGAAGTATTTTTGTCTCATCAATGTCAATTGATAATGCTCTTGTATATAAAATTCCTAAGCAAATGTGTGAAGTGTATTCAGCGTATGGGAACTGAATGTTTTTTGTGCTTGTCCTTTTTCTGAAATATTCTCCGTGTGAACCTAGCGTAAATCCATTACAAAATCCATCATAGTCATCTAATCGGTAAGTTGTTTTTATATCAACTGCGAATTTAATTTTTGGATTTTTTTTATTAACAAATGATAAATCTGGATACCAATTTTGCATTTCTGCAAGAACTATTTCGTATCCGTTTTGGTCAGCAAATTCTTGAAACTTTGGAAAAAGTTGAATTTCAAGAATTTTTGAAATTATTTTTGTGTCAGAAGAAATGGTATAAACGCTTTTTTCAATATCTATAAAACCCTTAACTTTCCAACCACCAACTTTGTCCGAAACATACTCAGTTAGTTCTTTTGAAAAGTCTTGAAGTTTATCTAAAAATTCCTTTTTCATATCAATCATTTATCTTTTCCAAAGTTATAATAAAAAGTTTAGTTAAAATTTTCCATATTGCCATTTTCAACTTGTTACTAACTCGTAAATATCCCGATAATAAATTATATTACATCAAAAATACAAATAAAATATAACTAAAAAACTTTTTTAGTTTTTTCATTCCAACTCCGCTCAATTACCAGTTTTATTTTATTCTATTGATAATAACACCTTTTAGTTTATAGATGCCTGAGAAGTCAAGATTAACTCTTCAAAGTCAATGTATTCTATTATATATTGTTCATTGCAAAATCTACATACTAACTCATTTTGATTTTTTTCTCTCATATCTTTTAAGTCAGAAACACCTAATGTAAGTAATCTTTGTTTGAATAAATCTTTGCTGCATCTACAGAAAAAATCAGTTTGTCTTGCAGAAATAACATCACATTCGATTGGTATTAATTTATCTAAAATATCATCTGGCATCATTTCATCATCAAAGTAATCACAAAGATTATCAATACCTTTTAAGTGATCTTGAAGCATCTCTAATGTGCTTTCATCTGCCCCAGGTAAAGCTTGAACAACTATACCACCACTTTGTCTTATTAGTCCATTGTCGCTTAGCGATACGTCTAATATCATTGCAGTTGGTATTTGCTCTGATTGAGTGAAGTAGTTAGCTAAATCTGTACTAACATCACCTTTTATTATTGGAACAATACCTTTTACTGGGTCTTTTTGATCGAATAGGACTTTTGAAACAGAAAGCAATCCAATTCCAATTGCATCTTTGATACTTTTCATTGCTTCTACATTGATTTCGCTGGACATTTCAACATATCCTCTTACTTCACCAACATTCATTGCTTCTGCGTAAATGTCAGAAATTGGACCATTACCTTGCATCTGAATTATGATACGTTCTTCACCTTTCATAAAACTACTAACAAGAGTTGCTCCAGCCATAGCACGAGAAAGTAAAGTTGCAGAAACAAAATCTAGATTATGTCTTTCTTGTGCTTCTTTAGCAGTATTAGTATTTTTTACAACAGCAATTCTAATTGTTTTATCTTTAGAGATAGCTCTAACTACTTTATCTCTTAATTTGAATTGCTTTTTAAGTTCTTCATTCGGCATTATTTAATCAATTTCCCAAGCACCAATTTCCTGCCAAGGGGTGCTTTCTTTAATATTATAAAATTCATTCTTTTGTTGAGGTGTTTCAGATATTGAACTAATTAAAGCAAGTGCTTCATCAGTATAATCTACAAAGTTCATCAATTCATCATTCCTTTTTGCAATAAAATCAGTGGTCGTGTTACCAGACCTGAAATCAGAATGATCAAGAATATTAATTAGATAAGGTATAGACGTTTTTACACCAAGAAGATTATAGTTTTTTAAAGCATAAATTGATTTATCAATTGCTTCTTTTCTTGTAGAACCATAAGATATTATTTTAGACATAATTGGGTCATAAAAAGGAGAAATTTCATCACCTTCTTTGATTCCACTATCGATACGGATACCTGGGTTTGAAACTTGTGATAAGAAATGAATTTTACCTCCAGTTGGCATAAAATTATTTTCAGCATCTTCTGCGTAAATTCTTGTTTCAATTGCCCAACCTTGTTGCTTGATTTCTTCTTGTCTTAATCCAATTTTATTTCCATAAGCAAGATTAATTTGTAATTTAACAAGGTCAATTCCTGTAACCATTTCGGTAACTGGATGCTCTACTTGAATACGAGTATTAACTTCTAAGAAGTAAAAATTCTTATCTTTATCAAGTAAAAATTCAACTGTTGCAACTGTATGATAATCAACTGCATCAAGTGCTTTTAGTGCGGCTTCACCCATTTTAGCTCTAACTACATCATCAATTGCGGTTGAGGGAGATTCTTCAATTACTTTTTGATGACGACGCTGGATAGAACATTCTCTTTCATAAAGATGAACTCCATCGCCGAATTTATCACGAGCAACTTGGATTTCGATGTGACGTGGCTCAAGTACATATTTTTCCATAAATATACTATCATCACCAAAAGATGATTTCGCCTCTCTACGAGCAGCATTTACAGATTCTTCGAGGTCTTTTATGTCGTTTACAACACGCATACCTTTACCACCACCACCAGCAGATGCTTTTATTAAAACCGGGAATCCAATTTTTTCTGCTGCATCAATAAAATCTTGGATCTTCTCTGATGCACCTTTCATACCAGGTACAACAGGAACTCCTGCTTCAATCATTTTTAGACGTGATTCGACTTTAGAGCCAAGTAATCTCATTGGTTCAGGTTCTGGACCAATGAATACTAATCCAGCATCTTTAACTGCTTGATTAAAATGATGATTTTCACTTAAAAAACCATAACCAGGGTGAATAGCTTCTGCACCACTTTCTCTTGCAGCATTGATTATTTTATCAAATACTAAATATGATTCGGCAGCCGTATTACCACCAATTGCTATGCTTTCATCTGCTAAGTTTTTGTGAAGCGAATTACTATCAACATCAGAATAAACTGCAACTGTTTTAATCCCCATTTCTTTGCAAGCATTTATAATTCTGCAAGCAATTTCACCTCTATTAGCTATTAATATTTTACTGAACATACTAATTTATCCTCTTCAAGATTTTGAGCCATTACATTTGCAATAGCAGTCATATCAACGATTTCATTTATTGATGAGCCCTTTTGTAAAATATGAACAGACTTATTCATACCTTGTAAAACTGGTCCAATTACATTTAATTTACCTAAACTTCTTAATAATTTATAAGCCGTATTACCAGCAGTTAAATTAGGGAATACAAGAACATTTGCAGAAGTACCTGCTAATTTTGAAAATGAATAATCAGCACTTATTGCTTCTTGATTAACTGCAACATCTGCTTGAATATCACCATCAACAATTAACTCTGGTTCTCTTTTATTAATTAATTTAAGAGCTTCTTGCATTTTACGAGGAACTTCACCACTTGCAGAACCAAAGTTTGAGTATGACAATAAAGCTACTTTAGGAACTATATCAAAATGTCTAACAAATGTTGCTGCTTGTAAAGTAATATCAGAAATTTCTTTAGCACTTGGATCAATATTAACTGTAGTGTCTGTCAAGAAATAAACTTCATTTTGAGATATAACAATATATAATCCAGATACTTTACTATATTCATCTTGTTTACCTATTATTTCTAATGCTGGACGAACAGTATTAGAATAATTTGAAGTTAACCCTGAAACCATTGCATCTGCTTGACCTGCTTCTAACAACATACTACCAAAATGATTAGGAGAGTTAAGCATATCTTCCATTGCTTGTTGCTGGGTTAAGCCCTTTCTACTTCTTTTTTCATAATATTGATTAGCGTAAAAGTGAGTGTAAGCATTATCTCTTGGGTTGATGATTTCAATTCCCTCTAAATCTACGTTAATTTGTTCAGCAATTTCATTAATATATATTGGATCACCAATTAAAACTGGTTCACAAATTCCTTGCTCTTTTGCAATTGAAGCCGATGAAATAATCTTCTTATTTTCACCCTCTGGGAAAACTACTCTCAATGGTTTTGATTTTGCTTTATTATAGATAGTTGACATAAATGAATGAGCTCTACCCATTCTGATATTTAAGTCAAATTTATATTTTTCAAAGTTTTTAATTTTTTTACGAGCAACACCACTATCCATCGCTGCTTTAGCGACTGCAGGAGCAACCCATGTAAGTACTCTTGGATCAAATGGTTTTGGAATAATATACTCTCTACCATAATTCATATTTTGAATACCATAAGCGTGTTTTACTGCATCAGGAACTTCTTCTTTAGCAAGTGCTGCAAGAGAATAAGCCGCTGCACGTTTCATTTCCTCATTAATACTTTTAGCGTGAACGTCTAATGCTCCTCTAAATATAAATGGAAAACCAAGCACATTATTAACTTGATTAGGATAATCTGATCTACCAGTTGCCATAATAACATCTTTTCTTGCTGCGATTGCATCAGGATAAGAAATTTCAGAAGTAGGGTTAGCCATTGCAAAGATAATTGGGTTATCAGCCATTGACTTCACCATTTTCTTACTAACGACATTACCTTTCGAAAGACCAAAAAACATATCTGCACCTACAAATGCTTCTTCTAATGTTCTTAAATCAGTATCACGAGCAAATTCTAGTTTATACTCGTTTAAGTCATCTCTTTTACTATGAATAACTCCTTTAGAGTCGCACATAATTACATTTTTGGGGTCTAAGCCCAGTGAAATATGAAATCTTGCACAAGCAATTCCAGAAGCACCAGCACCATTATATACTGCTTTCATCTCACTTAGATTTTTACCTGCAAGTTCAACAGCATTTAACATAGCAGCACCAGAAATAATTGCAGTTCCGTGTTGATCGTCATGAAAAACAGGGATATTCATTTCTTCTTTTAATCTATTTTCAATTTCAAAGCAGTCAGGACCAGCAAAATCTTCCAAATTAACACCACCAAATGTTGGCTCCATCATCTTAATAGCTTTTACTAAGTCGTCTATATTTTTAGAATCTAACTCAATATCGAATACATCAATATCAGCGAATTTTTTAAATAAAACACCTTTCCCTTCCATCACTGGCTTAGAAGCCGCAGGACCAATATCACCTAAACCCAAAACAGCAGTTCCATTAGAAATAACAGCAACTAAATTACCTTTAGCAGTATATTCATACACCTTACTTTCATCTTTAGCAATTTCTAAACATGGCTCAGCCACACCTGGCGAATAAGCCAAAGACAAATCTCTCTGAGTGCTAACTGGTTTAGTAGTAACTACTTCAATTTTTCCTTTCCTTTTCCCACTGTGATACTCTAAGGCATCACTTTTTTTAATCTTAATCATTTTTTAAAATTTTTTGTAAAAAATATAATGCAATATACGGATAAGTAAGAAAATATAATAAAATGGAGGGAAAAGTGCTTTCGATTTCTGTATATAATCAAGTTAATTTGAAATCATTTCTAAAAAGTAGCGAACGCAAATTTGCGTTCGCTACTATACCAAGTTCTTGGATATTGTCTAAACCCCTACCTCACCACCTGAAACTTATGCGAATAAATCACTTGTTCGCCTTTAGTGATGTGCAAAATATAAGTACCAATTTGCTCGACATTTAAGTTTAGTTCTTTTGTTAGGGTGCCATTTTTTACTACTCTGCCTGTGAGTGAGAAAATGTGGTACTGCATACCAACAAACTCTTTACTTATCAATACATTTTTTTTTATTTCAAAGTTATTATTTTTCTTAACTGAAGAGATTGCAGATGCAATAAAATTTTTATATAAATGGTTAGTATTAAAAACTAATTTATAGAATTCAGGTTCAAAAGTATAAATTTCTGAAGTAGGTCTTAATGTGTAAGTACCAGATTTTATACCTTGAAATGAATAATTATTGATTTCAAAAGTTGCATCTAATGTGTCTTTACCTGGTATTACATTTTCTAACTTAACAGATAACCCATCATAATTATCTATTGGCTCATCATTTAAAAATATTGTTCCAAATACAAAATAATTTTCAATATTCAATTCACTTTCAAAATCTATCCCACTTGTATCTGATGTTAATTCAAAGGAATGTGTAGGTGAATATAAATATGGTTCATAGTAATATGAAGGGTTTTCTCCATCAAAATATTTATTTAATGCAGTAACAGTATAAGTTCCTGGGGATAATTTAGTAAATCTATAATTACCATATTTATCTGTCATGGTTATTCTATTATTATTCAAACGTATAGGAATACAGGTAATAGCAAGACTATCTTCAGAATCAATTTTACCACTTATAGTCAATGTATCTTCGGGTTTAGGTGCTAGATTATCTTCTTTTAATGTATGGATTGCACCAGTAAAGTCACCTATAATTGCTTTATCACCAACATAAGTAACTAACAAAGTTGGTGGGGTAAGTGAATCTATCAGATGTGGTAATTTCTGTTCATATATCCAACTCTCACCACCGTCATACGTATATACTATTTTCCCAAATTGCCCAACAGCAATTCCAACTGAATCATTTTTAAATGCAATATCTTGCAATCCAAAAGGTGAGGGCTTTTTATGATTATTAATATTTGGAATTTTATTCCAATCAGCATACAAATCTAAAATTGTTCTCCAAGTTTTACCTGCATCAGTACTTTTAAAAACTGCATCATGACCTGAACCACCTGAAATACCATTCTTTTTCCCACACAAATAAAAAACAGAATCACTTGCAAACTCAATTTGTGAATAAGTCATATCTGGAAAATTAGTTGTAATAAATTCATCATTTAAAATGTTATATTTAAAATATTGCCTTTGATATAATTTCAAATTATTTGGCTCGTTGGATTCTTCAAATTCTTTTCCAAAATTAGACAAAATACCATAAGCTATCGAATCATCATATTTCTTAATTACATGTGAATTTAATTTAAAAGGTAGTTGAATAGTATCAAATGATTTCCAACCGTCAGTTGTTTTATAAACCTTTAAAGGCATATTAGCTATACCATTATTCTCATCAAACATTATTAAATCATCAATAAAATTGTTATAACCAATATCTATTTTCTCAAAAGTTTTACCATAATCTGTTGATTTTAAAATTATTCCACCATAAAAAGAAATATAAATCAATGAATCAAAAACTTTAATATCTCTTGAAGAAGAAAGACCAGATTCATAGAAATATTTTATTAATTCCCAATTTTTACCTTGATTTATAGATTTATATAGATAATTTGGTATCCCTCTGTTGGAAATAAAATAAATATTATTTGTATCAACAACTTCAAGTTTATTAATTACAGATTCTTCAGGAGTTCCATTCAAATCAAGTCTAACTTCCCAGATATTCTGGGAAGAAAGATTTGAAAAAATTAATATAAAGAAAATAAACATATTTTCACCTTGTAATAATTATTTTTCTTGTAATAATATGTTTTCCACTTTCAAATACATTTAGCATATAAACGCCAGAGTTTAAGTTACTTAATCGTACTGGAAACTCATTAACTCCGATTGTCAAATTATTTATTCTTTCTTCAATTATTCTGCCTTCAATTGATTGTAATTGAAGTTTGAAATGATTACTTTCAATTTTAGAATTTACTTTTAAATTTAATAAATCACCATAATTGAACATTTCAATTTCGAAATTTGGATTATTAGTATATAATTCTTTATCGTCAGAACTAAAAATTGGTTTTGCATTATATGTTCCAGCAATTCCAAACATCCAATCGCAAGTAAACTCACAATCTGCCCACGCTGTGTCTGGTTCACTTGGAGAGACAAATGTGGTATATGACATACTTTCAATAGTGCAAGTATCGGCAGTTACAGAGAAGCTCAAAGGAGTTACAACTACTGAACCGTCAGTCATTCTACAAACTCTCATACCAGAATAGCAACATTCTACAGAATCACAAGGTATATAAATCTTTCCTCCTGTTTCAGCAAGTGGGTTACTAAATTCTGCCCAACATAAGGATTGAACTAATCTCCAAGTAGTATCACATGACTCATCATTCTCATTAGGGTCAAATCCCATTTCATTTCTATGAATTACAGCGAGAACAGATTGTCTGTATATTTCAGAAGTAGGAGCAGAACAATTACCACAAGCAGTTGGATAAGAAGGGTCACTAACTTCTTCCATTGACAATATTTGAATATCTTGCGTTGGTGTGACATAACAAGTATTCGTTCTATAGCTATATTTAACTTTAATTTTACAATTAGGGCAACCAATTAAATCAAAATCTAGCTCACGTTCTGTAAATCCAACTGAATCACAATCTGGAACGCAAGACTCAACAGATGAATTAATGGGACAATAAACAGATTTATCAATATAGCAACTTGAATCAGGAAGCCAACTACCACTTTTTCGTAAATATACTCTAAATGTTTTATAATCACCTTTACTAATACAGTTTCTTTGTGGAAATTGTAATTCACCATTTGGTGGGATTATTGCTGGTATAGATTGTTGTCCATTTGAAGATATACTATAATGCGTATAGCAAGAATATAATTGAGGAATATCTAATTTAAGGTCAACAAGACAACCTCCTCCATCACAGTCTCCTTCTGCTATCTCAAAGGTTAGCCAATCATTATGATCTTCTGGACAAGCACATTTAGAACATTCAGTAAGATCTATAGCAATTTCACATTCAAAATTATCAGAACTAATATAAAGCGTGCTATCGTTTTCACTAACTTCACATTTTGATATTTCAAATTTAATTTGATTTCCAGTCTTAGTAAATCCATCTAAAGTTGATAAAAGTATTGAATTAGACCCATCAGACAAACTAAAAACACTATTATAAATACTATCAATAGTATTCATGCCAGGGTTAAATGATTCACAATCATCAAAAGAATTAAAATCTAAAGTTACTTCATATGTACAACATGAATCATTTTTAAAAATTGGTTCAATAGAATAATCAATAAATTCGCATAAATTAATATCAAACTCAAATTCTACTGAGTCACAACCTGGATTATTATAAACTCTACCATTTACATCATAAAAATCAATTGCTATTTTAGCTTTATTTTTACCTAATGAAGCCAAATATACTAATCTACATTTATCAATACAAAAAACAATTGGAAAAGAAATATCTTGACCATCTTGGAATGAGTCCCAATCAATCGTTTTTTGTTCACCGAAATTATGATAAATTCTATAACCCTTAGGTAAATCAGTAGAATCAGGAAATTTATTTGCTGGTATCTTACTTATTTTTACACATACCTCTCCACCATTATATGAGTAAGTAATGTAATCATTAATATCAAAATCACATGGTTCATTTGGCTCAACAGGACTTGGACATTTTTCTTTGTTTTCCATGGAAGGGTACCAGTAAAACCCATCAGACCATGTTGAAATTACAGAATCAGCTGTAGAATCAGCATATTCTTTAACATATATATTCTCATAGTTTAATTTTTGAATTAAATTATTATTAGTAAAATAAGACCAAATACTTTTATCAGGGCTATTAGGAAAATAACTATGTGTTCTTAATATATAATAAAAATCATTTTGTGAGCAACTCATTTCAAAGTACCCTTCTTCATTTGGAATCCCATATACTACTTTAGTATTAGAGTCCTGATACCAATTATGATAACTTAGGATTCCTTTTAATATTTGCATATCATTATTTAAATAATTATTAATCAACATTGAAGCACCAGACCACCCTTGTACACTCATAGTATCATTCTCATCTCCAAAATAAAACATTCCAATATTAGCTGATCTTATTTTATAATTTGAAAAATATGACCTTGGATATAAACCATCTCTAGCCCCCATTACAAAAACATTTTTACTGATTTCAGGAATAACATAATTTAAATCATAAATATTACCATAATAATCAAAAGTATTTTGACGCGTCCAACCCAAATGATATTCTTTAAAAAATGGTTTACACCTTAGTGACAGAATAATAGGTTCGAAAAGCTCTCCACTGGTTTGAGCAAAAATATCAACACCTTGATAGTCAATCACTTCATCAAAATCAATTGTGCTTCTCCAAATTTCAAAATTATTTACATTTGCCTTACATTCTACATTTATTAGGTGGTTGGGTCTGCCATATTTATAATGATAATTAAATCTAACTAAAGTTTTACTTCTAAAATTCTCACTATTAAATAAGCTATCAATTCTTGGACCACCTACTTGATGTGATATTCCTATTACGAATGAAGAATCACATCCTTTTGTAGGTATGTTTACTAAAGTACCGTTAGTTGGTCCAAATATTAGGCTGTCTTGAAGGCTATCTAATACACAGCTAGGATCAGCTGGAAACATAATTACACAAGATGATCTGTTTGATTTAAACTCAGTAAATATAGAATCATTTGCTTGGTATAATTTACTATAATCCCAAATATCTCTATGACCAAAAGATGGTTCTCTAATTATCCAACTACAACCAGATGGCTCATAATGATTAGTAGGATTATTACTATCACAAGGAAACCAACCTTTTGAATAATCAATAGCATACTTTAATTTAGGTGTCGATACAATATTATTAATATACTTTACAACTCCAAAATCATCACAAGAACTTGAAAGCAACTGATTCCTTACCTTTTCTTTCCTCTTTACTTCTTTTAAATTAACCAATGAAGAAAATGAAACTTCGTCAAGTTTTAATGTGAAATCATTTTTTGATTTATAGATTACTTCGAGGACTAATTCAGAGGCGGGGATATTCATTATTGTGAATTTATTATTATTTATTGATTTTTGATAAATTGGACCAGCTACTATTTGGTGGTCTTGAGTATAAACTATGCAGTAAGAATTATTATCTAAAAGCACATCTTTGAAACTAACAGTTATATTACCAAGTGATTGAGCATTTACTTTTATCATCATTCTGGCAATATTCTTATCATTAGCAGATTCAAAAATTGCTTTGTTTTTTACAATTAAATTGAGATTGCTTTGCATCATCGAGCCATTAACTTCCACAGGAAAGTCAATAATAGGTAAATCTTGAATTTGTTTAAAAGATTGGGATTCCAAACTTACTGGCTTTACCTTATTATACATAATCTGAGCATTAGCAGTTGTAACAAACATTACGCATATATATATATATATATATATATATATAAGGACTTACCTAGCAACGAATTTGTAGAATTTAGCATTCTCATAATAGCACCTCAAATAATTTATTGATATTTATTTACATTTTTTCAAAAACTTTAGTTTATTTCTTAAAATCACTATTGCAACTTAAAATACATTTTTATTATTTCCAAATTATTTCCAAATTATTTCCAAATTATTTCCAAATTATTTTAAATATATTTAAAATAAAACATAGAATAAAGAGCATAAATCACTAATTTTTTTTAGACCTATTTTTTTAGCCCTTGTAACACACAATAATTCAAACAATTTACAATAAAAGTGCAAAAACCAAAAAATGAAAAATTCACTATTTATTATGGAATAGCACATAAATAAGGAATGGAAAAAATCAAGACAATCGGCGAACATAAATTCATTTATGATTTATGGTCTGATGCAGTAAACACAGCATCAAGAATGGAAAGCACAGGCGAAGCAGGTCATATTCAAACTACTCAAAGATTTAAAGATGCCGTCAGTCAATACCAAGAATACGAATACCAAGAACGAGGTGAAGTAATGATAAAAGGTATCGGTACAATGAAAACTTATTTTTTAGAGAGTTGATTAAATTTATTCAAAATCGATATTTCGTCTGAAGAAGTTTCTGACTTTTTCGTTAACACTGTTTTTTAGTTGTTCAGGTGTTCCGATTTCGAGTTGACCTTTTACTGATTTATCCAAAAGTAATACTCGGTTTGCTATATTAAATATACTGGATAAATCGTGTGATATGATGACCATTGTTATACCAAGTGATGTGTTCAGTTCTTTAATTAGATCATCTATCTCTGCCGAACTTATTGGGTCTAAGCCAGATGATGGCTCATCAAGGAACAAAATTTTGGGGTCGAGTGCCATTGCTCTTGCGATTGCTGCTCGTTTTTTCATTCCACCTGATATTTCACTCGGTAAATAATCACGAAATCCTGATAATCCGACTGATGATAATTTCATATCTATCATGTCCGAAATTACATTATCATTTAACTTTGTAAATTTTTTATATACTACAGCAATATTTTCAGCAAGTGTCATTGATGCAAATAGACCTCCAGACTGAAATAATACTCCAAATTCTTTAGTTAATTCAGTCTGATTGTCAAAAAAATCTTTTTTATCAATTGTTATACTTGCTCTGTCTGGTGTTTCTAATCCTATTAATTGCTTCAATACAGTTGATTTACCACAACCAGAGCCACCAGCAAAAAAGAATATTTCGCCGTATTTTATTGAAAATGATAGGTCATTAATCACGACTAAATCGCCATAAGATTTAGTTAGATTTTTAACTTCTATAATATTAGTTGTTTCTGATTTCATCTTGGATTTTCTTCAAGCCCAAATATAATGCGTTTTTAAATGTTTTTTCGTATAATTCTTGTGCATGAGAATCAGAAACATTGGGAGCTTCAAAATTATACATAAAACTTGATTTTGCTTGATAGAAAGATGATGTTTCTGTATTATTAGTTAGTTCGATTACTAATTCTACCTCAGATTTCTCTTGTGATTCTTTCCAAGTCTTTGACATATATTTGTTTGCTTTTTTAATAACAACTACTACGTCATAAGTAATATCACTTCCTCTAAATGCTCTCTGCACAATTGATTCTAAGTCAAGTTGAAATTCATCACTCATTTTAGGTGATATTTCTTTTTTATTGTCTTCCGATGGCATTACTGATAAGTCAATACTGGGCGATACCACATTGCTTCTTTTATCATCAAACTTGATTTTGCCTAATTGGAATGGAATTGAAACACTATTCTCTTCAGACAAGTCATTTATTTTTTTCTGAGAACATGAAAATAAAAATACGATTGCTAATAATAATGCGATTTTTTTCATTTTTTTTGATTCCTTATTAATAATAATCATAAAATTATGAAATAATAATCAAACAAAAAAAATATAATTTTATTATTTAAAACTTGCTATTCAAATTCTTCTAATTAATTTTGTAAAAAATAAAAGTACAAAATTATGTTTTCAGAATATTTAGTTGATTTTTTACCAAGGGCAAAGAGAGTAATTTTCTTAACAGGAGCAGGTGTTTCTGCTGAAAGTGGTATTTCTACTTTTCGTGATCCTGACGGGTTATGGAATAAATTTTCTCCTTTGGAATTAGCTTCGATTGAGGGATTCGTTAATAATCCTGAAAGAGTATGGCAATGGTACCAACACCGTAGGCAAATATTGAATAACGCTAAGCCAAATGCAGGACATTATGCAATGGCAAAGATTCAAGAGTTTCTACCAGATGTACATATTATAACTCAAAATGTAGATAGACTTCATCAAGCAGCAGGTGCTAAAAATGTAGTTGAGTTACATGGGAATATTCTAACGAATAGATGTTTTAAATGTGCAAAAGCATATACAAAAGAAATTGATTTGGATAGCGGAGAGTTACCAAAATGTGAGTCTTGTAGTGGAAATATCAGACCAGATGTGGTTTGGTTTGGAGAAATGTTACCTGAAAAAGCAATTGAAAAAGCACAAGAAGTTTCTGAGATGTGTGATATTTTCTTTTCAATAGGCACATCTTCAGAAGTATTCCCTGCTGCTAATTTGCCATTACTTGCTAAAAAAGGTGGAGCTTACTTAGTAGAAATTAATCCATCTACAACACAAATAAGTAAAGAAGCAGATGAATGTGTAAGAGAATTATCTGGTAATGCACTTCCTAACTTACTAAAAGATATAGGATTTTAAAATAAATTGTGGAAAAATAAAAAAAATGTTTTGTTTTTTAAATATTTTTGCCGTATTTTTGTAGTTCTATAATTTAAAAAACTGTAAATAAAGAAAACGCACATGAAAGCAGTAGTAGAAATATCAGGCATTCAATTTGAAGTTGGTGAAGGCGATGTAGTCAAAGCACCATTTATTGATGCAAAAGACGGTGAAGAAATCGACTTAGGTAGAATTCTTTTAACCAAAGATGGCGACAATTTGAACTTTGGTGCTCCAGAAATCTCTGGAACAGTAAAAGCTAAAATAGTTGAGCAATTAAGAGATCCTAAAATTCTTATTTTTCACAAGAAAAGAAGAAAAGGGTATCAAAAAATGAATGGTCATAGACAACCGTTCACTAAAATTGAAATTACAAGTATTAATATAAATTAAGGTAATAGCATGGCTCACAAGAAAGGTCAAGGTTCCATTAAGAATGGACGTGATTCAAACGCCCAGAGACGTGGAGTAAAAAAATTCGGTGGAGAGTTTGTTGATGCAGGTAATATACTTGTTAGACAACTTGGTACTAAATTTCACCCAGGGAAAAATGTTGGTCTTGGAAGAGACTTCACATTATTTTCTTTAGTTGAAGGTACTGTTAAATTTGAAACTTATAAAAGAAACAAATTACAAGTTTCTGTTTATCCATTAGAAAATTAATTTTTTTTTATTATTCCCACTTGCAAAAAAAATCTCGGTCTTTCGATCGAGATTTTTTCTTATGTTTATACTTTTCTAAGTATTATCCTTTCAATTGTCATATATAATTAAAGGATTTATCACAATCTTATTTCCTCAATTAGCTAACTATAGTTTCTAATTTCACTAAGCCCAACTGCTAAAAAATTCTTTTGTATTTATAAATTAGTTATTTTTGTTTATTGTTTTAAAATAATTATTAAAAATATATGAAATTACTACTTTTCATTTTATTCCTTTTCACTATTCAAAACTTAGATTTATCCGCTCAAAATGATAGTTTGAGTACTAATAACGATTCTCTAAATACTGCAGCATTAGAAGAATACAATCAAAAACTCAATGAAATTGAAAAATTACGTTATGCTGATTCAGTAAAAAAAGCTGAACTTGAGAACCAACTTAATAAATTAAAAACAACTGATAATCTTGAAAAAACAGAACTTTTAAAGCAATTAAAAGATATTGAAGAAAATGAAAAGCAGAGAATACTTACTAAAAGAGCTAAAATTGATTCTTTGCGTAATATAGCAAAAGGTTTCCCAGTTATTGGCTCTATGCATGATACTTTATTTTATATTTATACTAAAATAGGGGCTTCCACTTCAAAAGACAGAGCATTAAATATTACAGAAAAGATTGATGTTTTGTATGAAGATGATTATTTCAATAAAGATTCATTATTGATAGATAATTCTGAATCAACAATTGATATCGTTTATGGCGAAACAATTATAATGAGTATCTCAGAAAGTGATGCTATTTGGTATAGTGGTAGTTTAGATGAAACAGCTAAAAAATTCAAAGAAAAAATACTCAATTCTGTTGAAACAGGTAAAAAAGAAAATACAATTATCAAAATATTACTTAGAATTGGATGGATTATATTAATTTTAATTATAGCAAGTATTCTTATTTGGCTTATTAGAAATGCTTATAATAAATTATTAGTATATGTTAATTCTACCGAACATAGTTGGCTTAAAGCATTAGAATATAAGGATTATACTTTCCTAAGCACAGAAAAAGAATTACAAATAATTTTATTATTATTAAAAGGTATTCTTTGGTTTTCTTACGGTGTTATTGGTTATATTACTTTACCAATTATATTTAGTATTTTCCCATTTACTCGAACATGGGCAACAACATTATTTGATTTATTTTGGTCACCAGTTACCAATGTATTTGATTCAGTAATTGCATTTATCCCTAATTTATTTGCAATTTTAGTTATATATTTCTCAATGAGATATTTGATTAAATTTGTTCATTATATATTTAATGAAATTGAAACTGGTAAATTAAACATAACAGGATTCCATTCCGACTGGGCATTACCAACTTATAGCATAATTAAATTTTTACTTTATGCTTTTATGTTTGTGCTAATATTCCCTTATTTACCTGGTTCAGATTCTAATATATTTCAAGGTGTATCGGTATTTATTGGGATATTGTTTTCTCTCGGTTCATCAACAGCAATCTCAAATATGGTTGCGGGATTGGTAATTACCTATATGCGACCATTTAAGATTGGTGATAGAATAAAAATAGGTGATGTAGTTGGTGATGTAGAGGAAAAAACATTACTTGTAACAAGAATTAAAACACCTAAAAACGAAATAGTTACTATTCCAAATTCATCAGTTCTATCTGGTAATACTATCAACTATTCAAGTGAAACATTGGAAGAAGGTTTAATAATACATACAACAATTACAATTGGTTACGACGTTCCTTGGGTTAAAATGCACGAAACATTAATCGAAGCAGCACTAAGAACCAATTTAATTGAAAAAAATCCTAAGCCATTTGTATTACAAACAAGTTTAGAGGATTTTTATGTTGCATATCAAATAAATGCTTATACGAAAGAAGCAAGTAAACAATCAGGTATATATTCTAATTTACATCAGAATATTCAAGATGTTTGCAATGAAAATGGAATAGAAATCTTATCTCCGCATTACCGTGCTGCTCGAGATGGAAATCAAATTACAATTCCATCAAATTATTTAAGTGATGATTATAAAGCACCTTCATTTAACGTTAATATAAACAAGGAAAAATAATGGAAGAGCAAATTAAAGAATTTATTTTCGACCCTTTAGTAGGTAAAATAATTGTCCTTTGTATAGGTATAGCAGTTATTTGGGTAGTAAATAAAATAGTCCAAAGAAATTTATTCAAAAGAATAAAAGATAACGATAATAAATATAGAGCAAAGAAATTTAGCAGTTTCTTAGGGACTGTTTTTGCTATAATTTTAGCATCAATAGTATTCAGCGACAAAATTGGAAGTTTAACAGTGGCTTTTGGTGTTGCTGGTGCAGGTATTGCCTTTGCACTACAAGAAGTAATTGCTTCATTTGCAGGGTGGTTAGCAATAATGTTTGGTGGCTTTTACAAAACAGGCGATAGAGTTCAATTAGGCGGTATCAAAGGTGATGTAATGGATATTGGAGTGCTTAGAACTTCAATAATGGAAACAGGGCAATGGGTAGATGGTGATTTGTATAACGGACGAATAGTATTAATTGCAAATAGTTTTGTGTTCAAAGAACCGGTATTTAATTACTCAGGTGATTTTCCATTTTTATGGGATGAAATCAAAATTCCGGTTCAATTTGGTAGTAACTATGATAAAGCAAAACTAATGTTTTTAGAAATCGCAAACAAAGTAGCAGGAGATTTGACACTACCATCTAAAGAAAAATGGGCATCATTGCAGAATAACTATAGATTAGAAGACGCTCAAACAGAGCCAATGATTTCATTAATAGTTAATGATAATTGGGTAGAATACACACTAAGATATGTAGTTAGTTATAACAAAAGAAGAACAATAAAAACAGCATTATTCACAGAAATATTAAATCAAGTAGAAGCAACAAAAGGTGAAATAAAATTTGCATCAGCTACATTCCATTTAGTTGAAGCACCACCTTTCACAGTGAATATAAATAAGTAAGATTAAATATTCTATACATTTTTGCAAATTATAAAAACCCTTACTAACAAGTAGTGAAAGCTAATTAGCATTCACTACTTTTTTATATAATATTCTGCTTTGCTCGGAATGACTTTACAAGCTTAAGGAATAAATTGCTTTTAAAAGATTTTAGTTTTAGTATTGTTTTAAAATTAATTTTTAAAATACATTGTCTGGATTTTTTTAATGATTTTTAATTAAAATGCTGTGTTTAGAGTGAAATTATTTTTAAGTATAGATTTTTATTATTTTAAATTAAAATTATGATATTATCGTCATTAGACAAAAATATAGGTTTAAATGAGTAGATTTGAATATCAAAGGCCTTCAGGAAGTTTTGGAATGTTTCCTCCGGTCATTAAAGCATTGTTAGTTATTAATATAGCAGTTTATCTATTAAGATCTTTGTTAGGAGATGTTTTAATAGGTGATGCTTCTATTAATTATTATATCTTGGATTGGTTAGCCCTTAATCCATTAGCAGATTCTCCAGTTTTTGGTGAATCTAATTTCTATCCTTGGCAATTAATTTCTTATCAATTTTTACATGGTGGATTTCTACATTTACTTTTTAATATGTTTGCTTTATGGATGTTCGGAATTGAATTGGAGCAGATGTGGGGTAGCAAGAAATTCCTAACCTTTTATTTGTTAAGTGGTTTAGGTGCAGGATTGTTACAGATTTTCATAAGTGATGCTCCAACTGTTGGTGCATCTGGCTCTATTTATGGAGTTTTACTTGGCTTTGGATTGTCATTCCCTGATAGAAAAATCTTTATGTTTCCGCTGTTTATACCGATTTCAGCAAAGTATTTTGTGATGATTTTCGCAGGTATTGAGTTGATTTCTGGTGTTATGAATACCGGTTCAGAAGTAGCACATTTTGCTCATTTGGGTGGTGCTGCTGCTGGTTTTTTACTACTCAGATTTGGTGACCAGTTTAAAATTTATGAAGTGTTTGATAAATTGTGGGATGCCTTATATAAAATGATAAATAGTGGTTCACCAAATCGTGGATATCAACAAAGGCAAAATGTTCATTCTTATACTTCTCAAAATACTTGGAGAGCATCTACGCCAAAACAAGAAACTAAATCCGTTACTTCAACGTATGCTAAATCCTATGTTGTAGATGGCGAAGAAATCACTCAAAATAAAATTGATGATATACTTGATAAAATTTCTGCATCTGGATATCAAAATTTAACTGATAAAGAAAAATTTATTTTAAATGAATTAAGCAAAAGGTTGTAAGTTTATGTCTGAAAATAATGGCAAAAGTAACATAATTGAATTAAATACTATTTCTGAAATTAATAAGGATACTCCTTCACAAGTATTGTATCCTCGTAGGAAAACAAGAAAAGTGAATGTTGGTGGTATCTGGGTTGGTGGCGATTCACCCGTTACTGTGCAGACTATGACTAAAACTAAAACTGCCGATGTGAAAGCAACTGTTGCTCAAATCAAACGTTGCGAAGAAGCAGGCGTTGATATTATTAGAGTTACGGTTAACACAAAAGAAGCAGCCGAAGCAATGGCAGAAATCGTAAAACAAAGTAATGTTCCAATTTGTGCTGATATTCATTTTAATTATATTTTTGCTCTAAAAGCTATTGAAGCAGGTGTTGCTAAAGTTAGGATTAACCCAGGTAATATTGGTAAACACGATAGAATTAGAAAAGTATTAAATAAAGCAAAAGAGTATGAAGTTCCTATAAGAATTGGGGTTAACTCTGGGTCTTTAGAGAAAGATTTACTTGATAAATATGGCTACCCAACTGATGAGGCATTGTTTGAATCTGCTATGCGTCACGTTGCTATTGCTAAAGATTTTGGTTTTGATGACGTGATTGTGTCTGTAAAATCAACTTCAGTTCCACTTATGATTTCAGCATATAGATTGTTCGCACAAAGAACGGATATTCCTTTACATCTTGGAGTTACGGAAGCTGGTATTCCTAAAATGGGGATTATTAAGTCCGCAGTTGGTATCGGAACTTTACTTGCAGAAGGAATTGGCGATACAATCAGAGTATCACTAACTGACGAGCCAGAAAGAGAAGTTGAAGTTGGTAAAGAGATCTTGAAATCATTAGATTTAAAACAACGTACAGTTGAGATTATTTCTTGTCCTACTTGTGGAAGATTGGATGTTGACTTATTCAAGATAGTAAATGAACTTGAAGAAAGAACAAAAGACATTCAAAAACCAGTAAAAGTATCAATCTTAGGTTGTGCTGTAAATGGTCCTGGTGAAGCGGCCGACGCAGATATTGGGATTGCCGCATCTAAAGGTAAGGGCTTGTTATTTATGAAAGGTCAAGCAATTGGTCACGTGAAAGAAGAAGAAATAGTTGACCGTCTATACGAAGAAATAATGAAGTTTGAACCTGAGAATTAAGGTTTGAGTTAGAATATAAATTATTAAAAAAGAGGCGTTTGCCTCTTTTTTTATGTTTTAATGGACTATTTCTGCTCTTATTATTCTTGAAATTTTAAATGTTCTATCTTCATTTCTTTTATGACAATAAGCTTTTATATGTTGATTTAAAAAGCCATTATCTTCAAACTCATTACTTATTTGAATATTACTAATAACTCTTTCACTCGAAATTTTATCAGAATTTGAATATTCTATTTTTAAGTTTTTATTGTTATCAATAGCAAATTTTATTACAGAATTAATATCAAAATCTGTAATTTCATCATAAGTATTTGTTTCAATAACTTTAGGTACATTAGTTTTCCTTTTCACTTCCGAGTCATCTTTAACACTCGGATTTTCTTTTGACTCTACATAGTTTGCAAGATTCGATAATAATGTACTTCCATTTCTATAAAGACTTTTGCAATACTCAAAATCACCTACAATATACAAAGCACTTCTTGCTCTTGTAATTGCTACATTTAATAAGTATGGTTGGTATTCATTTATGAATCTTGTAAGCGAAGATTTACTGTTCTGATTCACAATTAAACTAAATATAATAATATCCTTCTCATCACCTTGAAAATTATGAACTGTTCCACAAGTGACATCCTTTTCTTTTAATTTTCCTATGATGATATTAATATGGTCAACTTGATTTCTAAAAGGTGAAATTATTCCTATTGAAGCAGAAGGAAATTCAATTGATAATCTTTCTGCTAATTCTAACGACTTTCTTGCTTCTTCAATATTTTTGTTCTCATACTCATCAACAATTCCTTTTACATCAATCCAATGGATACCAGGGGTACCAAAATTAAAATTTTCTTTCTTTGTTTTAATTGATAATTCATGCCCAGCTTTCATTTGATAAAAATAAATATTACTAAAATTAATGATATCAGGATGACATCTAAAATGTTCATTTAAAAAGAATGATTTTAAAGCAGATACATCTGAAATATCTTTAGCTAAGTGAAAAAGTGAATTTTTAATATAATTAAATTTTCCAGATTGTAATTCTAATTTATCTCTAACATACTTTTCTTCAATATCGTCAATTTTAGTAATATGTGGTAATTGTAATGGATCGCCTATAATTACAATACTTTTTGCACGGTATAAAACGGGTAAAATTGAAGCAATATTGCTTTGAGTTGCTTCATCTACAACAACAATATCAAATATTTCTGGTGCAAGTAAAAAAGATTTTTTAATGGATAAGTTTGTTGTAGCTATTAAATTAAATATATTTAAAAAATTCTGAGTATTTTCTAAAGCCTCGACTCTTAAATGATCTTTCCAAGGCAACTCATTCTCTAAATACTCTTTATATCTAATTATAGGGGCTATTTGAGACAACCTAAGCTTTTCATTAATTTCTAATTTAAGTATTTCTTTACCAATTAATTGTAATTTCTCTTCAATACTATTAATTTCACTTGTAAATTTAATTTTGTTCGATTCAATATAATCTATCTTACTATTTATTTCCTTAATTTCATTTTTAATTTCTTGAATAATTCCTTTATATTCGTCATTTTTCAGATTTATTTCTATGTTGATATTTTGTAATGCTTTTATGAATAATAAATTATCTTCCAAACTATCTAATAAATTTTTCATTGATATAAATGGAGAGACTTTATCTACAAAAACTCTTATTTCTTCTGGTAAATTATAGTTAATTTTTCTAACTTCATTTATTATATTTTTTTTATTAAAAACATTAAATATAATTTTTGATATGAAACTATTTTTTGCCCCTTGAATTTCTTGTAAAACATAATTAAATTCTGCATTATGGATTTTAATTTCTAGTTTTTTCTCCAAAAAGAATTCAACATATTCCTTAATCTGTTTATCTAACCAATCATCATATTCTTTTTTATTTTTATCTAGAGATATTTCTTTTAATTGAAGTTTTTCTTTTAAATCAATTAATGAATTTAATAATTCTGATAATTCGTAACTCCTTTTTTTATTCTCTTCAAATTCATTGTGTTTCTTTTTCAATTCATCTGACAAATCAATAATTTTATTATTAGTTTTACTATTAATAATCAAATTCAAGTTTTGAATTGTTTTTGTTACGTTTTCTTCTTTTCCTAACCTTAAGAAATACTTGTTATCAATTTCTTGTGATAAGCTATCAACAACATTATCGACTGCCTTATTATTATTACTAGTAAATAGTACTTTTTTATTATTTATTATTGCATTTGCAATTATATTTTTTACTACTTGGGTTTTCCCTGTCCCGGGAGGCCCTGTAATAACAGTTAATTTTTGCTTAAATAATTGGTCAATAGATTTATATTGTTCATCATTTAATTTTGAGATATTTATTAATGGTTTATTATTATAAATATTATCTCTACCGACATCCTTTTTTAAGAGGAAATTGGTAAAAAAGCTATTGTTATTAATATTTTTCTTAATTAAACTTTTTAATTCTGATTGGAGTTGAACTGTAAAACTACTTTTATCACTTAATCCAAATGTAATTGAGTTTTCTAAAATGATAGGATATCCTAAATAAGCGCTTATTTTATTTAAATTTTCATTTAAGCTTTTGTCACTCGTGTTTAGTTTTAGTATTTCATCTATAATTTCTTCTGTTAAATTCAATTCCTTTAAAGATTTCTCATCAATAATAAATTCATTAAAATTTAATCTTATTTTTGTTGAATCACTAATTTCACTAACTAATAATATGTTATAGAAGAATTTTATTGGTCGATTTAATATTCTTGCTTTTAGTCCAATATATAGGTTCTTTGAAAATGGTTTGCTAATATTATCTAAATATACTAGGTAAAATTGCTCAAATTTTGTTAAATTTAGAATATATTCTTGTTGGTTATCAAAGTTAAAATCTAAAGGGTAAGTTATTTCAGATTCAACTTTAGCTTCTTTGATTTCTTCTATTTGAACCATTATTTTATAGTAATGTAAAGCTTTTTTTACTTCATCTAAAGCACCTATATTTTCTGGAAGCAATTGATTAATTCTATTGATATCAAACCCAGCAGCAATAAAAGTATTTTCTATTGGAGCGTTTGCATCAAATATGTTTTCTTCTGTTATGTTCAACACTTTTAAAATTTTAGCAAGTTCAGAATCATTAAAATTTAAGTATTTCGAATAAATATCATTTAGTTTGTTTAGAATAGTATTTTTGTCTTCAATGAAAAAATATTTATTTATCTTTTCAGGTATTGAGTAGTTATCATATTTAATTGAATTATGAAAAAGAACAATGCAATTTACATGATCCCATTTGTCAATTTCATGGTTTGGACTTAATATTTCATTTTTTCTTTCAGATAAAAATTCAAACAAAGACCTTCTATATGCTTTTACTTGTTGGTAAGGGTTTCTTGAAGCAGAGCCACCAGATACAAAAATTTCATTTTTACCTACTTTAAGTGTCCAAGGATTATTTTCAGAGAAAGTTAACTCACCTGTATAATCTTTGAATTCTATAACTATAATTGCTCCATCCTTAATAAATACAGCATCTATAGAATGACCACCTACTTCTAGATTACCAATTAATATATGTAAACCAAGCTTTTCGGAATATTCATTTTTGAGTGTATGATTAAGCTCTCTAAAAAACACATTTTCATGTGTATTTTCATAATTACTTATTAAGTATGATTTGTAAGCCATAGTATTTTCTTTTTAAGTTTATTTTTTACTTTTTACAAAAATATAAAATACTTCCTAATAAAAAAATAAATGACCTTTTACTTTGTAATTTTCATAATTTATTAATAACTTTGTAAGTCTATAAAAACACAAGAGAAAACTATGGCTTTATTAATTCTATTTTTAAATATATTTAATATCTATGCAGCAGATATTGAAGTTGATACTAATATTAGATATCAGACTTTTCAAGGTTGGGAAACTGGATTGAGTATTGTTTCGCATACAGGTACTTTAATGGGAACAGATACAACTTATAAGTATATAACTGATGACTTGATGGATATGATGGTTGATTCAATTGGAGTTACAAGATGTAGAATTGAATTTCGCTCTGGAGTTGAAAATACTAATGATAACTGGCAAGATATGATAGATGGGAAAATGACTTATGATGAGTGGAAAGGATTTAGATATTTAACGGTAAATGATAATGATGACCCTAATGATTTGGATATGTCGGGCTTCCATTTTAGTGAGTTAGATAATAAAATCGAAGTTGGACTCTTACCTTTGAAAAACAAACTTGAAGAAAGTGGTCAAAAACTATATATTAATTTATGCTACGTAGCATTTGCTGGAAATTTGAGTAATGAAGAGTATATTCAAGATGACCCAGCCGAATATGCAGAAGTAGTTTTAGCTGCTTTTAAACATATTTCAGAAAAATATGGATTCACGCCTGATGCATTAGAAGTTATTTTAGAACCAGATGTAGCAAAATTTGGAGATGGAAAATTGGTTGGTGAATGTATAGTCGCTACTGGTGATTTATTAAAAGATAATGGCTTTACTCCTGACTTCATTGCACTATCTAATACTAATATGAATAATGCAGTTAATGATAATTACCTTACTAAATTTCTTAATGTACCCAGAGTATTAGAGTATTGGAAAGAATTTTCATATCATGCTTATACTGGTAGAACAGATGAGAATTTTATTAAAATCGCTGATATAGGAAAGCAATATAATGTAAGAACTTCTATGTTAGAGTGGTGGACAACAGGACATAAATACGACTTTATTCATAAATCTTTGAAGTTAGCAAACAACTCTTCATTTCAATATATGTCAAGTATATCTGCACCTATTGAGGGGTCAGACCACTATGCTTATATGGGAACAGAGTTTATCTCGCCTGATAATTATAATATTGATTTAAAAGTAAGAACAAAGTATGCTTCACAGTATATTAAAAATATAAGACCAGGTGATGTAAGGGTAGAAGCTACAAGCAATGACCCAAATGTTGATCCACTTGCATTTATTGATAAGAATGGAAATCTTAAGTTTATTATTATGTGTGAAACAAAAACACAAATTGAAATAGTCAATTTAGAAGCAGGTGATTATAATATATTTTATACTTCAGGGAATGGAGTATCTACAATCACAAATTATGAAAAGACCATTTACAAGGGTAGAATTGAAGAAGGTGATCACTACAAAATAGATATTCCTTCAAAGTCAATATTAGTTATAAAAAAAGAAATGGTAACAAGTAGTGTTAATGAGATAGATAATTCAATTAAAGTATATCCTAACCCAACAAATAATTTTATTAATATTGATTTTGAATCAAAACAGAAAGAAAGTTTATCAATAGAACTTATTGATATTAATGGAAATGTTATAAGAGAATTGTATCAAGGAATTTCAGAACTTGGTACTAATAAATTCAATTTTGATTTGGCAAATTTATCAAGTTCTGTCTATTTATTAAAGTTTACTTTCAATGAGTTGTCGATTACCAGAAAGATTTCAAAAGTGAACTAAAACATATTGAAAATATTTTCAATTTTCTTGTAACTTAAATCTGTGAATTACGAAATAGCAATAATAAGTAATTTTTACTTATTTTTGTAAATTATAATATACATTTTGGGGGAATTGTGAAAAATCTATTTTTTGTATTATTTTTAGTGTTAGGTAGTTCTTTGTTTGCTGATGATAGCAATAAAACTCCAGAAAGAACTTTAAATTTTGGTATTTATTTGGGTGGCAATATGAATATGCACAGCCCAGATATGAATTGGCTAAGCCAAAGTTCTAATACAGCAACACCAATGAGTGTTCCTTTCTCTGATGCAGTTAATTCATTTGGATTCAATGTCGGTGGATTAGTTAATATTCCAATCAATAGAACTAATTGGATTTCATTCAGATTAGGATATCATACAATGAATGGTGATTTTGAAAATAATTACGGATCTGTAGGAACAGATTCTTCTGCATTATACAATTTAGAGAATAAAGTTTCATATTTTGAAATATCTCCGATGTATCAAATATATGATTTAATTCCAGTTAAAGATTTGTATTTAATGGCTGGTGTTGAAATTGGAATTCCATTAGCAACAAGCTATAACTATAATAGAGACTTAACTGTAGTTGGAGCTAATCCAGAAACAGTAAATGAAGAAATATCTGCAGGTGATTATTCGGAATCAAGTGTAAGATTTGGTCTTGCTTTTGGCGTTGGATATATGATTGATCTTGGTAAAAATTTCCACTTAGCTCCAGAATTATCATTTAGATTTCCTTTTGGAGATGTTGTAAATGGTATTTCAACAAGCAATGGTGGATTTAACTCATGGACAGCACCACAATTAAGATTTGGTGTTAATTTAACTTATTCAATAGGTAAAAAAGAAGAAGAAGTTGCTCAAGAATCTACACTAAGTGCAGATTTTGCTGGTGTTAATTATTATGACAATGGCGTTAAAATGCCAGTTAAGAAAATAGTTGTTGAAGATGTACAAACTTCAGAATTATTTCCTTTGCTGACTAATGTATTCTTTGATGAAGGAAAAGATATTCCAAGTTCAACAAATCAAACATTAGCAGTTGAAAGCGAAACAGGAGAATTTTCAATCGAAAATTTACCTGCAGATGCTATTGATATTAATAAATCTTCTTTAGATATAATTGGTAAAAGACTACAAAAATATCCAAATGCAAGAATTAAAATCACTGGTACTAATGATAACAAAAAAGAAAAATTAGATTTATCTAAGAAAAGAGCAGAATTTGCTAAAAATTATATTTCCGTAAATTATGGTATTGCACCAGATAGAATAGATGTGGATGCTCGTAATTTACCTGTAAATGCATCTTCTCAACGTGATCAAGATGGTGTTGCAGAAAACAGACGTATTGAAATAACAAGTAATGTTCCTATGGTTACTGAACCATTAATTATTGAAAAAGATAGACAAACTTTTGCTACTCCTAACTTAATTGAATTTGAACCAGCAGTATCGAGTAGCGATTCTATTACAAGTTGGACAATGGAAGTAAATCAATCAGGAAAATTATTACGTAGTTTTGGTGGTAATACAACTCCAGGTAATATTCAATGGAATGTACAACCAAACGAATTAAAACAAAGTGATGTTCCTGTAGATTATTCTTTATTCGTTGAAAATATTAAAGGTAAGACAGCAATGAAATCTGGAACTATACCTGTAGAATATTTTTCTTTCAATAGAAAAAAAGTAGAAGAAAAACCTGATAAAGTGATTTCTAAATATTCTTTAGTAGTATTTGACTTTGATTCTCCAGAAATTTCAGAAAAAGATAAAGAAATCTTGAAGAAGAACGTCATACCAACTATAAATTACAATTCTACAATTCAAATTTATGGATATAGTGATAGAATTGGAGATGAAGCTTATAACCAAAAATTAGCTTTACGTAGAGCTGAATCGGTTAAAAAGTTTTTAGAGCCAAGCACAAAATCTAATAAAATTGAAGTTTATGGGATTGGAGAAAATATAGAAGTATATGATAACGACCTTCCAATTGGAAGACAATTATCAAGAACTGTTCAGATTTATGTGATTACACCAAAAGAAAAGTAATTAGAAAAATTTTAAAAAAAGAGATTAATAATGTCCAATGAATTTGATTATAAATATCTAAAAGATATTAATTTTCCATCAGATTTAAGAAAATTACCAATAAACGCACTTCCAGAAGTTTCTGAGGAAGTGCGTGAATTTATTATTGATACCATAACAAAAACTGGTGGGCATTTTGGAGCCGGCTTAGGAGTTGTAGAACTTACTGTAGCACTTCACTATGTTTTTAATACTCCAAAAGATAAAATTATCTTAGATACTGGGCATCAGGGTTATCCGCATAAAGTCCTTACTGGAAGAAAAGACGCATTACACACAATAAGACAAAAAGATGGTTTGTCGGGCTTCTTGAAAAGAACTGAGAGCGAATATGATGAATTTGGTGCTGGTCATGCTTCTACAAGTATCTCTGCTGCTTTAGGAATTGCATCTGCACGAGACTTCAATAATGAAGATTTCAAAGTAGTTGCAGTTATAGGTGATGGTGCTATGACAGGTGGCTTAGCTTTCGAAGCAATGAATAATTGCGGAGTTCAGCAACGTGATATGCTTGTTATTATGAATGACAACCAATTCTCAATTGCACCTAACGTTTCGGCAATATCTAATTATTTTAATGATATTTATACAAGTGGAACTGTTCAAAAATTAAGAAATAATATTTGGGATTTTGCAGGTAAATTCGATGCCGTAGGCGACAGACTAAGAAAATTAGCTGGTAAAATCGAAGACGGTGTAAAAGCAATTGTAACCCCAGGTGTATTATTTGAAGCACTTGGCTTTAATTACATTGGTCCAGTAAATGGACATAATGTTAAAAAATTAACAGAAATATTAAGCACTATTAAGCATTTCAAAGGACCTGTCTTCTTACACGTAGTTACTCAAAAAGGGTATGGCTACAAATATGCTACTAGAGAAACTAAATTCTTACATGCTATAGGAAAGATAGATAAGATAACAGGAAGATCAACTGAAGAAAAACCAAAAGTTGCTCCAAGTCCAAATTATCAAGATGTTTTTGGTGATGCAGTTACAGAGATTTTAGCAGAAAATGAAAAAACAGTTGCAATTACTGCAGCAATGCCTGGCGGAACAGGATTAAATATTCCTCAGAAAGATTTTCCAAATAGAGTGATGGATGTTGGTATAGCCGAAGGGCACGCAGTTACTTTTGCTGCTGGACTTGCTACACAAGGTATAATACCAATTGTAGCAATATACTCTACATTCTTGCAAAGAGCTTATGACCATATTATTCACGATATTGCCTTACAAAACCTTCACGTAGTTTTCGCACTTGATAGAGCGGGCTTAGTAGGTGCTGACGGTGCAACACATCACGGTGTAATGGATTTGGTTTATTTACGGTCAATACCAAATATGGCGCTAATGGCTCCTAAAGACGAGCAAGAATTAAGAGATATGCTTTGGTCAGCTGTAAATGTAAAAGAATATAAAAACAAAGTGATTGCAATTAGGTTCCCAAGAGGTGGTGGATTAGGAACACCAATTACCAAAATGAAAGAACTAAAACTTGGTAAATCAGAAGTCATCAGATCAGGTAATGATATTGCTATATTAGCAGTAGGAAAAATGCTTGAATATGCAATCGAAGCCGCTGAAGAGTTAGCTAAAGATGGAATAGAAGTTGAACTAATAAATCCAAGATTTATAAAACCACTTGACACAAAAATGATAGAAAATGTTTGTTCACGTTTCGAAAATATCATCACAATTGAAGATGGACAGAAACAAGGTGGCTTTGGTTCGGCAGTTGGAGAGTACTTTTTAGAAAAAAATCTAAAAAATAATTTAACAGTAATGGGTATCGAAGATGAGTTCGTAACTCACGGAACTCAAAAAGAGTTACATAGATTATTAGAGATTGATTCTGAGGGTATAATAGCTAAAGTAAAAGAAATTTTAGTAAAAGAATCACTTACTTTGTAAAAAAAATTAGAAATAATTTTGTTTTTACAAAAATTGTTCTTAATTTTGAAATCTAACGTTAACGAAACGAATAGATATGATTCCGTAGCTCAGCTGGTAGAGCATTTGACTTTTAATCAAAGGGTCGTGGGTTCGAGCCCCGCCGGAATCACTAAAAAATCCAAGTATTAATTTACTTGGATTTTTTTTTATGGCTAATTCTATTAAATAATAATATTAATAATATATATTCGTTAATTATATGTATGTACTTAGTTAATAAAAACTCGAATTATATGAAAAAAATAATTTTCTTTATATTTATAATGCCTTTAACTATTCTATTTTCTCAAAATACTAATAATATTGAAATTAATATTACAAATCTTAAAAGTGCAAAAGGTACTATAAGAGTATCTTTATTTACCAAATCAAATGAAGATGCTTTCCCATCTGATAAAGATAAAGCATATAAAATATACAAATTCAAAATAGATTCAAAAACTCAAACATTTGTTTTAGAAAATCTACCTTACGATGAATATGCCTTTAGTATTCATCACGATGAAGACGGAAATAATAAATTAAATAAAAATTGGATAGGTATGCCAAAAGAAGGACTTGGAGCATCAAATAATGCAAGAGGCAACTTCGGACCACCTTCATACAAGCAAGCGAAATTCAAATTAACAGATAAACCAAATTCACATAAAATAGAACTATATTACCCATGAAAAAAAAGAAAATAATAATTGTAGGTGCTGGACCTGGAGGACTTGCTTGTGGAATGATTTTAGCAAGTAAAGGATTTGATGTTCATATATATGAAAAAGAAGATAAAGTTGGTGGTAGAAATGGCTTCATTCAAGCCGGTGATTATAAGTTTGATATTGGTCCAACATTTTTTTTAATGAAAGATGTACTCGAAAAAATATTCAATCTATGTGGAAGAGATTTACATAAATATGCAAAATTAGTAGATCTTGATCCAATGTATAAATTAGTATTCAAAGATAAAGTTTTTCATCCTTCTACGAATGAAGAAAAAATGATTGAAGAACTAAATAGAGTTTTCCCAGGAAACGCAGAAAATTATAAAAGATATATGGCAAAGGAAAAAGTTAAATATGAAAAACTCATTCCTTGTTTAGAAATACCTTATGGAAAATATACTGACTACCTATCAATGAACTTAGTGAAAGCAGCTCCATACCTTGATGCTACAAAAAGTATCTACGAAGTATTAGGTAAGTATTTTGATGATGAAATATTAAAGTTGTGTTTTACTTTCCAAGCTAAATATATAGGAATGTCCCCTTGGAAAGCACCAGGTTTATTTAGTATGATTTCATATATAGAACATGGTGGAGGTGTATATCATGTGATGGGTGGATTAAATCAATTATCTTTATCGATGGCTAAAGTATTAGAAGAGTTTGGTGGTAAAATCTATTTAAACAAGACAGTTAAAGAAGTTTTAACTAAAGATGGAAAAGCAACTGGAATAAAACTTGAAAATGGTGAAATCATTAATGCTGATGATACTGTATTAAACGCAGATTTTGCTTATGCTATGAAAAATTTAATTCCAGAAGATAAACGTAAAAAGTATAAAGATAAAAAATTAGAATCTATGAAGTATTCTTGTTCTACCTTTATGTTGTATCTTGGATTAGATAAAGTTTATACTAATATCAACCATCACAATATCTTCTTTTCACACGATTACAAAAAGAATGTGGATGAAATAACTGAGAATCAAGTAGTGTCCGATGACCCTTCTTTTTACATTCATAATCCAAGTAGAATTGATAAAAGTTTGGCTCCAGAAGGAAAATCTGCTGTTTATGTTCTTGTTCCAATTGGAAATAAAAGCAAAGGTATTTCCTGGGAAGAAAGAAAAGCTAAATATAAAGAAAAAATAATAGATTTATTAGAATCTAAAGCTGGTATGGAAAACATCAGAGAACATATTGAAGAAATTAGAGTTATAACTCCTGATGATTGGCAAAATAATATGAATATTTTTCAGGGAGCAACATTTAATTTAGCTCATAATATGGGGCAAATGCTATATAAACGACCGCACAATGAATTTGAAGAATTTAAAAATTGTTACTTAGTAGGAGGAGGAACTCACCCAGGAAGTGGATTGCCTACTATTTATGAATCTGGTAGAATATCTGCGAAATTGATAATGGATAAATATGGAGTCAAGTTTGACTCATGATGAAATTAATATATTACAGATAAAGCAAAAAGAATTTTTTAATTCTGGTAAAACTCTAAATATTGACTTTAGAAAAAGTACTTTAATTAAATTAAAAAAGATAATTGAAGAAAATGAAGAACAAATTCTGAAGGTATTGCTTGAAGATTTAGGAAAAAATGAAATAGAAGCATTCACTTCAGAAGTTAACTATGTAATTGAAGAAATTGATATTTTATTAGAAAATATTGATAAATGGAGTAAAGATAAAAAAGTAAAAAATTCATTAATTAATTTTCCTTCTAAAAGTTATTATAAATATGTTCCTAATGGAGTTTGCCTTATAATTAGTTCTTGGAATTATCCATTTGGATTACTGCTTACACCTATTGTAGGTGCTATTGCAGCCGGTAATTGTGTAATTGGTAAACCTTCAGAACATGCTCCCAAAGCTTCAAAATTAATTAAAGATTTAATTAATAATAATTTTAATGAAGAATATATTAAAATTATTGAATTAAAAGGTGAAGAAACTAATGTCTTAATTAATGAAAATATAAATCAAGTATTTTTTACTGGTGGTACTGAAGTTGGTAGAATAATTAATCAAGAAGCATCTAAATATTTAATTAAAGTTAATCTCGAATTAGGAGGCAAAAACCCTTGTTTTGTAGATGATGATATTGACTTAGATGTAACTGTAAAAAGAATTATTTGGGGAAAATTCTTTAATTCAGGACAAACTTGTATTGCTCCTGATTATATTTTAGTTAATGAAAATATTAAAGATATATTTATTAATAAAAGCATAGAAATAATTAAAGAATTTTATGATAATAATAAATTTAAAATTATAAATAAAAAGCATTTTGATAGATTAATTAATATAATTAAAAAAGAAGAAGTAATTTATGGTGGTAATTATTCGGAAGATAATTTAGAAATAGAAGCAACTCTATGTTCAACTATTAATTACAAAGATGAAATATTTGGTCCTATTTTACCAATTATTTCATATAATAATTTAAATAAAGAAATAAATAAAATTCAAAATCCTTTAAATATTTATTTATTTTCTAAGAATAAAGAAAAACAAAGATTGATAATTGAAAATACAAATTCTGGCAATATTGTAATTAATGGTACTATTCACGGTATAGTAAATCATCATTTACCTTTTGGAGGAGTTAGTGAAAGTGGAATTGGAACATATCATGGATTTGATAGTTTTGAAACATTTTCAAGAAAAAAAGGAATTATGGTAAAGAGTTTTTTATTTGATAATAATAAAATATATCCTCCTTACAATATTCCATTAAAAATATTAAAAAAAATAATAAAAGTATTGAAATGAATAAAAAAGTTGTGATAATTGGTGCAGGACTAGGAGGAATATCCGCTGCTATTATGTTGAAATTAAAAGGTTTTGACGTAGAAGTGTTTGAAAAAAATGATAAAATAGGAGGTAAATTAAATGTACATTCAGAAAAAGGTTTTACATTTGATTTAGGACCTTCAATTTTAACATTACCACAGTATTTCAAAGTTTTATTTGACGAAGGAAATAGAAATATAGATGACTATATCAAAATGGTAAATGTTAGACCTCATTGGAGAAACCATTTTGAAGATGGGACTATAATTGACTTAGACCCTGATATGGAATTTATGAAAAAAGAATTATCAAAACTTGGAAATAATACTTATTCTGAATTCAGAAAATTCTTAGATTATTCAGAAAAACAATATGATATATTAGCAGATGGTTATTTAGATGCTGGTTTAGACAAAACAACTGATTTTATGAAGCATTATAATTTATCGGATACTTTTAAAATTGATTTTTTTAAAACTATGCACGGTAGAGTTGCAAGTATGATTTCCCATCCTTATTTAATTGATATAATGGATTATTTTATTAAATATGTGGGCTCATCAGCATATAATGCACCAGGTTTTATGAATATGATGCCTACTATTCAATTCAGATATGACCTTTGGTATGTGCCTGGTGGAATGTATAACATAGCTAAAGGATTTAAAAAATATATGGATGAACTAAATATACCAGTCCATTTAAATTCTGAAGTAGAAAAAATTAATAAAACTGGAAAAAAAGTAAAAAGTATTAATGTAAATGGAAAAGAAATAAATGCTGATATAATTGTATCTAATATGGAAGGTATTCCAGCATATAAAAAATTATTAAATGAAGATAAATCATTTATGAAAAAACAAAATAGATATGAGCCAG